>DATBBA010000071.1:0-137103 GCA_036271235.1 Gaiellaceae bacterium | reverse complement strand
ACTATTCTCCGGGGCATGACGTTGCTGCGGCCTCGCGTGGACGAGCTTCTGCCGGTTCCGGCGGTTGCCCCGCAGCCGCCGTTCGTGCACGTCCCGGCGTAGGCGCTCCCGCTTCGGCCCGGAGCGCCGCGACGAACTCAGTCACCGCCGGTCGACGTCGACGAAGGAGATCCGATGAGCACGACAGCTTTGCCCACCCAGTCGAGCGACTTCCCCGCGTGGTACGGCGAGGTGGTTCGCCGCGCCGGCCTCGCGGAGAACTCGTCCGTGCGCGGCGCGATGGTGATCAAGCCGTACGGCTACGCGATCTGGGAGGCGATCCAGCGTGAGCTCGACGACCGGATCAAGGCGACCGGCCACGAGAACCTCTACTTCCCGCTGCTCATGCCCGCCTCGGTGCTGGCGCAGGAAGGACAGCTCGTCGAAGGGTTCGCGCCCGAGGTCGCGGTCGTCACCGAAGCGGGCGGGAAGACACTCGAGGAGCCGCTCGCCGTCCGCCCAACCTCCGAGGCGCTGATCTGGTCGACGTATGCCCGCTGGGTGCAGTCCTACCGCGACCTGCCGCTGCTCTACAACCAGTGGGCGAACGTCGTTCGCTGGGAGCTCCGGCCGCGGCTCTTCCTGCGGACGACCGAGTTCCTCTGGCAGGAGGGCCACACCGCGCACGAGACCGAGGCCGAGGCGGTCGCCGAGACGCTGACGATCCTGCACGACGTGTACGCGGACACGATCGAGAACGTGCTCGCGATCCCGGTCCTGCGCGGCCGGAAGACCGAGAGCGAGCGGTTCCCCGGGGCGGTCGATACCTACACCCTCGAGGCGATGATGCGCGACGGGAAAGCGCTCCAGACGGCGACCTCCCATTACCTCGGGCAGGGCTTCGCGCGGACGTTCGGCGTGCGCTTCACCGGGCGGGACGGCAGCGAGCACCATCCGTATGCGACCTCCTGGGGAGCGACGACGAGACTCGTCGGCGGCGTCGTGATGGCACACGGGGACGACCGCGGGCTGCGGCTTCCACCACGGGTCGCGCCCCAGCAGGTCGTGATCGTCCCGATCGTCCGCGACGAGGACCGGGCCGAGGTGCTCCAGGCTGCCGCTTCGGTCGCGGACGAGCTCCGTGACGCGGGTGTCCGCGTTCGGGTGGACGACCGTCCCGAGCACCGGCCGGGGTTCAAGTTCAACGAGTGGGAGTTGAAGGGCGTGCCGCTGCGGATCGAGCTCGGCGCTCGCGATCTCGCGGCCGGAGCAGTGACGGTGGCGCGCCGGGATCGCGGTGAGAAGGAGCAGATCGCGCTCGGGCGGGTGGCCGCGGTCGTCGCCGAACGGCTGGACGAAATCCAGGCAGGCCTCTTCCGCGAAGCCGGTGACGAGATGGAGCGACGCACATTGCGTGATCCGAGCTATGACCAAATGGTGGAGTACCTTCGCGTCGCCAGCGGCTTCGTCGCGGCCGGATGGTGTGGCAGCCGCGAGTGCGAGGAGCGGGTCAAGGACGAGACGTCGGCAACTGTTCGGTGCCTTCGACTGGCGGAGCAACCGGCAGGCGGCGCGTGCGTCTGTTGCAGACGAAAGGCGGTCACCACCGCGGTGTGGGCACAGGCGTACTAGTAAACCACACGTCCCTCAGGGACACACACCATGATGGACTGACGAACCGATGGACCCAGTCGGGCTCGAACCGACGGCCTCTAGCGTGCCACGCTAGCGCTCTCCCAGCTGAGCTATGGGCCCGGGATTAGCGCCGACAGTCTAGCGGCGAAGTCGAAGTCGGTTGCGTTACGAACGCCAACGCGCTGCTTGTTCCGGGAGGGCGAGACTCGCAATGAGATCTGAACGCTGCGCCCGACGGCCTCGAAAGGGATGAAGAAACAGCGGTCAAGTCGAGACAGAACGCAGCGATCGCGTCGATCTCTTCCGCGGTGTATGCGCGACGGACGATGCCTGCCTTCGCGCGCCGTGACGTGTAGCAACGTACAACGACGACATCCTGGTGAAGCTGTGCCCATTTGCACTGAACGCGCAACGACTCGTGCTCGAGTCCGAAAATCAGGTCGTAACGTCCGCCCTCGACAGCTGGGCGGTAGACCTCGATCCCGAGCTCGATGGCCGCCTTGGTGATCGCCACCTCGGCGATCGCACCTTTCTGATTTCGTCAGTTCGCGCAACACGACAAACCGTAGCGCCGACGCCGGACGAACGTGTCCTAAACAGACAACAGGCTCAGGCGCTTGCCGCTTCGAGCGGCTCCTGCTCGACGTCGCCCCAGAGGTCGTCCAGGCGATAGAAGTCCCGCGCCTCCGGGGTGAAGACGTGCAGAACGACGTCGAGGTAGTCGGCGACGATCCAGGTCGCCTCGCGCTCGCCGGCGACCGAGCGCGGGAGCAGGCCGTCGTCCTGCTTCAGCCGGGCATGCACCTCGTCGTAGATGCCCTTCGTCTGGCGCGCGTTATTGCCCGTGCAAACGACGAAGTAGTCCGTGTAACTGCACACCGGGCCCATGCTGAGGATGACGACGTCCCTCGCGAGCTTCTCCTGTGCCAGCGCCGCAACTCGGCGAGCCTGTTCGATAGACGTCAAGCAGCGCCAGTGTAGCCGCCGCGGCCGTAGAGGCCGTCGCGCTCGATCTGCTCCCAGACGGCCGCCGGAACGAGCGCGCTCACGTCGTCGCCCTCGTCGAGGCGGCGGCGCAGCTCGCTCGAGGCGATCGGCAGCGGCTCCAGGTCGAAGAACGCGACCCGGTCGGGATGATCCAGCCGGGCGAGAACCGCATCGAGGCTCTCCTGCGGGAAGCCCGGTCGGGTCGCGACGCCGAGGCGCACGAGCTCCAGCAGCGCCTCGGGCTCCTTCCACCCGGGGAATGCCGCGAACTCGTCCGCACCGAGCAGGAACACCGCCCCCTCCCACTCCGGATGCTCGTGCAGCATGTCGATCGTCCGCGCATGGTCGTCGAGGACCACGGTCTCCTCCGGAAACGCGGCCTCGGCCAGCCGCAGGCGCACGGAAGCATCGGTCTCGACCGCCTTGTGACCCGGGGCTGCGGCAACGATCACGACGGTTTCATCCAGGCCAAGCGCGGCACGCGCTTGGCCCAGCAGAGCGACATGGCCGTTGTGCGGTGGGTCGAACGCGCCGCCGAAGAGACCGATCACGGGAAGAACTCGAACGACTCCTCGCCGATCTCGACCGCGGCGCCCTTGCGCACGCCGGCGGCGACGAGGGCCCGTTCGAGCTCTTCCTCACTCGGCGGCGTGCCGACGACGCGATACCCGTCCTGGGTTCGAAAGATGCTCCACCGCCGTGCCTTCGGCTCGGGCCTGTAGACGAGGAAGTCGGCAACCGCGTCGTCTTCTCCGGCCGCGAACGGCTCCGGTTCGGGAACGAGCGTGAAGAGGGCGCGCCGGAGCTCCTCGATCCCGGAACCGGTCGCGCACGAGACCTTGAAAACCGCAGTGATCCGCTCGTCGGTGATGTCGAACTCGGGGTCGGGATCGAGGTCGATCTTGTTCAGGACGACGATCTGCGGTAGCCGGTCGAGGCCTGCACCGTAGGCGGCGAGCTCCGCATCGATCGTGCTCCACTGATCTCCGGTCGGTTTCGAGGCGTCGATCACGTGGATGAGGCTTCGCGCCCGCTCGAGGTGTGCGAGGAACTCGTGACCGAGTCCGACGCCCTCGCTCGCGCCCTCGATCAACCCGGGGATGTCGGCGACGACGAGTTGGCGCCCGTCGGGTGACTCGACGGTGCCGAGGACGGGCTCGAGTGTCGTGAAGGGATAGTCGGCCACCTTCGGGCGCGCATTCGAGAGGCGGGTGATCAACGAGGACTTGCCCGCATTGGGAAGCCCGACGAGGGCGGCGTCCGCGAGCAGCTTCAGCCGCAACTCGACGTCGATCTCCTCGCCGGGAAAGCCGACCTCGGCGAAGCGCGGCACCTGACGGGTCGAGCTGACGAAGCGAGAGTTGCCCCGCCCGCCGCGGCCGCCGTGGGCGAGCCGCACGCGCGCGTCTGGATGCGCCAGATCGGCGACGAGATCGTCACCGTCGAAGACCTGCGTACCGATCGGAACGCGGATCTCGATGTCCTCGCCCGTGGCCCCGTGCTTGCGCGCGCCACGGCCGTTTGCTCCCTTCGGAGCGGCGATCAGCTTGCGGCGCTGCAGCGAGTGCAGGTCGCGCAGGTCCTTGTCGGCGATCGCGAAGACATTTCCTCCGTTGCCGCCGTCACCGCCGTCCGGCCCCCCTTTCGGCACGTACTTCTCGCGCCGGAACGACAGCGCACCGTCGCCGCCGCGGCCTGCCTTCACCTGGAACCGTGCGTGGTCGCTGAACACGGCTACCGCCGGCGGCGGTTATTCCGCGTCGACGACGGCGACAGAACGGCGCTCGCCGCTCTTACGGAACTCGGCCTTGCCGTCACGGATCGCGAAGATCGTGTCGTCACGGCCCATCTTCGTGCCGGGGCCGGCGCGGAACCTCGAGCCGCGCTGCCGCACGATGATCTGGCCCGAGCGGACATCCTGGCCACCGAAGATCTTGACCCCCAGGAACTGCGGGTTCGAGTCGCGGCCGTTCTTCGACGAGCCGAGTCCTTTCTTATGCGCCATCGGGTTCCTCGGCTTTCTTCAACGCGGCCTCGAGCGCTGCGATCGCGCCCTTCCGCGCCGACGTCTCGACCTCGTGGGTCAGGGCTGCCTCGAGCTCGGGGACGCTCCAATCCTTCGCCGCGGCCGTGACCTGGGCGATCGTCATCCCCTCGTACCCTTCGGGAGCCTTCGCAAGCGGAGCCTCGACCTTCGGATGCTGCTCGGCCTTCGAATGCTCGGGACCCTTGGTCTTCTCGGCCGGGGTCGTCTCGATTGGCGAAGCGGCCACGGTCTCCGCGACCTGGGCCTCCTTCGGCGGAGCCGCCTTGGCAGCGGCCTTCTTCGCACCGCCCGTCCCGAGCGTGATCTCCACGCGCGAGGTGGCGGCGCGGAAGCCGTTGTGACGCTTGTAGCCCGTGCGGCGGCGGTACTTGCCGATCAGGATCTTCGGCCCGCGCTCGTGCGAGAGAACGGTCGCGGTCACCGGCAGGTCTCCGAGCAGCACGACGGGCTCGAAGGACTTGCCCTCCTCGGCCGGAAGGCGGTCGACGACGAGCGTCTCGCCGTCGCGGACACGATGCTGCTTGTTTCCGAGCTTGATGATCGCGTAGTCCATAAGAGAGTTGGGTCGTGCCAAAACGGGCGAGCTGGTCGTGCGAGAATCGATCCGGAGCGTAGAAACGCGGGCGCTCTACGCCCGCGGCGGTTCAGTGTAGCGGTTCGATGAGCTGCTCCTCGAGATCGTCTGCTTCGGCGCCCGACCTGACGGGCCCGGGGCGCAGGCCTCACGGCAGCCAGCCTCACCGATACGCGAGGTCGAGGAACGACTCATCAAACGTCTCCCCACTCGCTCATCGGCGTGTATTCCCAGTTCTCGTCCTCGCCTCCGGCCTCGGCAACGGCTGCGGCGGGCTCGGCGACGGTCGCTTCTGTGCCGTTCTCGGTGGCCGCCTCGGTGTCTGCGGCCGCGCCTGCCGGCTTGCGGCGGCGGTTGCGTCCACCGCGTGAGCCGCGGCGGGTCGGCGAGCGTGCGGGCTGGGTCTCGCCGTCTGCCGGCTCGTCGCCGTTCTGGCCGAGATCGCGACCTGGAAGGTGAATCACCGGAGCGATCGCGTCGTCGTCGCCGGCGACGGCGTCCGTGTCGTCCTCGCCGTCGACGGCAGCGGCGGCCGCGTCGTCCTCGGGCTCGGGCTCGTCCTGATCGGTCGGGGACGCTTCGTCGCCGTTGGCCGCGGCTCCCGGCTTGCGCTTGCGGTTGCGGCCTCCGCGCGTGCCGCGGCGGGTGCGCTTGCGCGGTGTCGCCGTAGCTTCGCCATCTGCCTCCGTCACGTCCGCGGCGTCGCCTTCGACCTCGGCCTCCCCATCGGCCGCTTCTGCGGGCTCCGCGGCCGCGACGGCGGGCTTACGCGAACGCTGGCGCTTCGGTGCGGGAGCCGGCTCGCCGCTCTCCTCGGAATCCGCCTCGACCGCCGCGGCCTTGGCCGCTGCAGGCTTTCGCGCCCGCGTGCTTCTGGTGCGAGCAGGCTTCTCGGGCTCCTCGGTCTTTTCGGGCTCGTCTACCTCTGTGAGCTCCTCGGCGGCGGGCTCCTCGATCTCGGCTGCCTCGGCCTTCGTCGGGCGCCTCGCGCGGGTCGGCCGCTCGGCCTCGGCCTCGGCCGTGATCGGCTGCTCCGTCTTCGCGCCGGTCTCCGCGAGCACCGCGTAGGCGATGCCCTCCATCACCGCGACGATCCGGACGTTCACCTTCTTGCCGACGAGCTTCGCCGCGTCGGTCACGACGATCTCGACGCCCTTGACCTTGCCGACTCCGGCATGCGCGTCGTAGAGACCGAGCTCGCCGAGCTTCAGCTCGAGCTCCTGGCCGACCTCGACGGGCGCCGCCGGCGCGAGCTTCTCGACCGTGCCCTGCTCGAGGAGCCGGACGTGATCGAGATGGGTGTCGGGGAGGCCGACGAAGAAGAACCGCCGCTTTGTCACGTCCTCCAGCTCCTGGAGGCGGGCGCCGTCGCCCACGATCATCCCGGCGACCTTGGCGTTCAGCTCGACCTTGAGGGCCTTCGTCCGGGAGCCGGGTGCGACGAGCGCGCGGAGCTGGCGCTCCACAGCAACCGCGGCGGTTCCCTCGGACACGACGATCCCGTCGCCGTCGCAGGTCGGGCATTTGCGGGTCATGACCTCGCGCGGGCCGTCGGTGACGTTCTGCCTCGTCATCTCGACGAGGCCGAGCGGCGAGATCTCGACGACATAGGTCTTCGTGCGGTCGCGCTCGAGCTCCTGGCGGAGGGCATCCTCGACCTGCTGCCGGTTCTTCGGGTTCGCCATGTCGATGAAGTCGATGACGATGATCCCGCCGACGTCGCGGAGCCGGAGCTGGCGTACGACTTCCTTGACCGCTTCGAGGTTGTTCTTGGTGATCGTGTCCTCGAGGCGGCCCGGGCCGTTGCGCTTCGAGCGGGAGCCGACGAAGCGGCCCGTGTTGACGTCGATCACCGTGAACGCCTCGGCGTAGTCGAAGATCAGGTAGCCGCCGGAGGGCAGGTCGACCCGGCGGTTGAGCGTCGACTGGATCTCCTGCTCGACGCCGAACGCCTCGAGCAGCGGCTCGCGCTCCTTGTAGCGCGTGACCCGCTCGACCATGTGCGGCGAGGTCTTCTTCAGGTAGCCGACGATCCGCTTGTGGGTGCGGTCGTGGTCGACGACCAGGCCCTCGAAGTCCCCCGTGAAGAGATCGCGGGTGACGCGGAGGGGCAGCTCGGCCTCCTGGTAGATCAGCGCCGGCGCCTTCGACTTCTTCGCGCTCGCGTCGATCGTCGCCCAGAGGCGCTGCAGGAACTCGAGGTCGCGCCCGATGTCCTCGGGCGAGGCACCCTCGGCCGCGGTGCGGACGATCACGCCGCCGGTCTTCGGTGCGATCTCCTTGAGGATCGCCTTCAGGCGGTTGCGCTCGTCGTCGTCGAGCCGGCGGGAGACTCCGAGGCCGTCGCCGTGCGGGAC
Source organism: Gaiellaceae bacterium (assembly GCA_036271235.1). GTDB lineage: Bacteria > Actinomycetota > Thermoleophilia > Gaiellales > Gaiellaceae > PALSA-600. The sequence goes on along the minus strand of DATBBA010000071.1, from coordinate 129,524 downwards.
ATAGACGACGAAGCGACCGGGGAGCGAGATCTCGGTGGTGAGCCGGGCCCCCTTCGTCTTCATCGGATCCTTGACCGCCTGCACGAGGACGGTCTGGCCCCGCTGGATCAGATCCTGGATCTTGCGGGCGCCCTTGCGCCCTTCGAGCTCGGGGCCGACGATCTCGTCGACGTAGAGGAACCCGTTCTTCTCGAGCCCGATCTCGACGAACGCCGCTTCCATCCCGGGCAGCACGTTGTCGACGGTGCCGAGATAGACGTTGCCGGCGATCGAGCGCTGTTCGGGACGCTCGAGGTACACCTCGGCGACGACGCCGTCCTCGATCACCGCCACCCGCTTCTCGCCGGGATCGACCGAGATCAGGAGCTCGCGCTTGGCCTTCGGCAGCGGCGCGCGGCGCGGTGCGGCGCGACGCGGCGGGCGCGGCGACCGGCCCTTCCGCTCGGTGGGCTGCTTTGTCTGGGACGGAGACTCCGCCCGCTCCTCGGTCTCTGCGGGGCGCTCGGCTGCGGCGTCGGTTGCAGCTCCTGCGCCCACCGGGCGCTTCTTGCGTCCCCTGCCTCCGCGGCTACCGCGGCGGCGTCTCTTCGGTTGTGTGGATTGTCCGTCTGCGGCCGGTGTGGTCTCCGGCGGCGTCGTTGCGATCGGCGGATCAGGTTCGACAGTCGGAACGGCGGCCTCGGAAGGCGCCTGTTCCGGTTTCGCCTTCTGTCGGCGGAACCAGGGTAGTGGCAAAGAGAATCTCCTTCGAAATGGCTACGCGCAGCCTCGCGTCGAGCGGGCGCGCGCATGGGTTTGAAAAACTGAGGACTGATGTTGAGTGAAGCGGCATTGCCTGCGGTAAGGGTAGCATCGCCCGGCCTTCGGCCAGGCGGCGCGTCATGCAGCTTCGCTCGCCGGCGCCAGCCGAGAGCGACGCGAACGAACGAGACGGAGCCGCTGCTGGAGTCGCGCCCAGGCCCAGGGCTCGATCTCCGCGTAGCGCGAGCCTCGCTGATCCTTGGTCGCGTCGGCGTACTCGAACCAGGCGTCGGCCTCTTCGATCAGAAGTAGCTCGTGAAGCTCGCGGTTCGACGTAAGGGGCATCCAGGGTCCTCCTTCCGGTTGCAGAGAGGGTAGGACCGCGATCGGACGGCAGCAGTCTTGGCTCAGGCGAGCCGGCGACGCAGGGCCTCGCCCACGGCCCAGGTTCCGGCGAGGGCGATCGCGCCGTTGAGCACCGGCCGGGCGACGGGGAGCGAGCGGAGCTCCCGCGTGAGCCGGCGGCAGACGAGAGCTGCCCCGAGAACACCCGCCAGTTCGGGCAAAAGTGTCTTCGGGTCGGCTTCGCGCCCTGCGGCGATCGCGATCCGGATTGCAAGCACGGCCTCGTTGAGCGTCAGCGTCGGCAGGTCGGCCCCGGGCACGAAGACGGCGGCGCCGATCAGAGCGTTCTTGCGAACCGTTCCCCGGATCAGGCTCTCGACGACCGCGGGGCGGAGAACCGGCAGCCGGGCGGCGAGGCCTGGCGCGTTGCGACCGAGGACTCCGGCGAGTGCCATCGCGACCTCGGCGACGGGCAGCCCCTGCCCCGGCCGGATGAAAACGAGATTCGTGTCGAGAACGTAGGGAAGCGATCCGCTCTCGGCGAGACCGACGATCGGCGTCCCGGCCTGCGATGCGGCGCGCAGCGCGTGGTCGTCGGGGTCGCCGATCCAGACGAGCGCCGAGGCCCGCGAGGTCGCCGAGCCCTCGGAGACCGCGGCCGGGTCGCCGCCGGCGCGGAGCTCCTTCACGAGCAGCGGCACGAGCTCGCGGGCGCCGGCGACCACGATCGGGCCTTCGTTTCCGGTCGCACTCCGAACCTGGCGGATCCCCCGGAGCATCGTCAGGGGAACGGTGCGATTCACTGGCGGCGCCTGCCGCCGCGGGCGTGGATCGAGAGCAGGATCCCGACCGCGGCGAGATTGGTGATCATCGAGGAACCGCCGACGGAGATGAACGGCAGCGGGATTCCGGTGATCGGGGCGATACCCATCGTCATCCCGACGTTGACGAACACCTGCACCAGGAAGGCGAACACGATTCCCGCGGCGACGATCGCCCCGAACAGGTCTCGCGCGGTCGTCACGATCTTCAATCCCCGCCAGATGATCAGCAGATAGAGGAGGAGCAGCACCGACGCGCCGAAGAAGCCACGCTGCTCGGCAAGCGACGCGAACGCGAAGTCCGTGGCGTGCGAGGGCAGGAAGCTGAGTGCCGTCTGGCTCGCGCCCGAGATGCCGCGGCCCCGCACGCCCCCGGCACCGACCGCGATCTTCGACTCGACGAGGTTGTAGGAGTTCGAGTCCGTGAGGCGCTGGGTCTGGTAGGGCTTCAGCACGTTCACGCCCGCGGCGGGGAGCCACCAGAGCACGCTCAGGACGGCGATGAGGCCGGCCGCCCCGAGCAGGACCAGGTAGAGCCAGCGGATTCCGGAGACGAACAGCACCGCGGCGAGGACGGAGCCATAGACGATCGCCGTGCCGGCGTCGGGCTGGAGGAACACGAGCAGGATCGGGCCGAGCGCCAGCGCGATCGTCTTCAACGGAAGGCCCGGGCCCCCGACCTCCTTCGAGTGGTCGGCGACGAAGGCCGCCAGCGCGAGAACGAGAAGCACCTTGCCGAACTCGGACGGCTGGAACGTGAACGAGCCAAACGCGATCCAGCGGCCGGCACCGTTCGCCGAGGCTCCGACGGCCAGCACCACGCCGAGCAGGGCGCAGAGCCCCAGGTAGATCACGTGCCAGAACCGGCGGTACACCGACGGGTCGATCAGGAATGCCGCGACGAGCAGGATGCTGCCCGCGCCGACGTAGACGAGCTGCCGCCCGGCGGCGCTCCCGCCCGGATCGTGACGGGTGATCCCGCCGATCGCCCAGATGCCGTAGGCGACGACACCGATCGTGGCCGAGAGCAGCACGAAATCGATCCGGCGGATGGAACCGACGAGACCGGCGACATCGTCGCGAGAACGGCTCCTGAGACCGCGGGCGCGAGGGTCGACAGCTTCGATCGTCATCGGTGCATCAGTCGCTCAGATGGGAGGTCACGGTGCCGTGCTTGCCGAACCACTTCTCGAAGACCTGCAGCGCTGCGGGAGCCGCCGCGGTGCCGCCGTGACCGCCGTTCTCGATCACGGCGCAGACGACGATCGACGGGTCGTCGTAGGGGCCGTAGCCGCACCACCAGGACTGGTTCAGCTCGACGGGGTGCGGGTAGCCCGGCAGCGTGATGTCCTTCTGGGCGGTTCCGGTCTTGCCTGCGATCGGGACGGGGAAGTTCCCGAAGACACCGTACGACGTGCCGGACACCGAGTGCGCCCCTGCATACAGCCCTTCCTGGACCGCCTTCAGGTAGTACGGATCGACGCCCGTCGAGGTCGCCTGCTGCGTCGCGAGGTCGCGGAGCGAATCGCCGTTCGGCTGCTCGACGTCCTGCGCGATGTGCGGCGTGACGAGCTTCCCGCCGTTCGCGATCATCGCGTAGAAGCGCGCCATCTGGACCGGAGTCACCTCGAGATCGCCCTGCCCGATCGCAAGCTGAACCGAGTAACCGGGCTTCCAGGTGCGATCGACCTCCGAGTACTGCGGCCCGCTGAACGTCTTGCGGCGCCAGTCGGGTGTGGGCAGCAGGCCTGCGCTTTCCGGGCCCACGTCGATCCCGGTCTTCTGGCCGAAACCGAATCTCGAGGCCCACAGCTGCAGCGTCGGCCCCCGGTCCGAGTTCAGCTTGTAGAAGTCCGCGCCCACTTGGTAGAAGTAGGTGTCGCACGACTCTGCAAGCGCCTGCGTCAGCTCCATCGGCTGGTTGACGTAGAGATCCCAGTTCGAGAATTGCTGTTTGTAGAACGTGAAGTAGGGCGAGCACTGGATGGGCGTGTCCGGGGTGAGGATCCCTTCTTCCATCGCCGCGAGCGCGGTTACCGGCTTGAAGACGGAGCCCGGCGGGTAGACGCCGTCGATCGCGCGGTCGAGCCCGGGCGAGTTCGCGGCCTCCGCCGACTTCGTGCTCTCGAGGGGCGCCAGCTTCGACGGATCGCGACTGACGAACACCGAGGGCTGATAGGTGGGGTTCGAGGCCAGCGCAAGCACGGCCCCGGTCTTCGGGTCGAGCGCGACGATCGCTCCCCCGTCCGCATAGCGGTCGTTCGGGACGCCGTCCGCATGCGCGTCGGCGATGCCTGCCGTCAATGCCTTCTCCGCCGCCTTCTGAAGGCCGATGTCGATCGTCAACCGCAGCGTGTTCCCGGGGAGCGGCACAACCTTCGGCGTGACCGGGCTCGTCGGCTCCCCGACGGAGTTCACCGTGAGCTGGTCGGAGCCGTCCTTGCCCTTGAGGTAGCGGTCGTAGCTCTGTTCGATCCCTGCCTGCCCCATGTCGTCCTGGGGCGTATAGCCCTCACGCTTCGCGGCGGCGACCTCGTTCGGGCTGATCGGGCCCACGGAGCCGAGCACCTGCGCCAGCAGCGACTTGTACGGGTAGCTCCGCAGCGGGCTGTCCGCGGTCGTGACGCCCGGGAACTCCAGTTGGTGCTCCCTGAGGTAGTCGTACTGGTCGGAGTGGATCCCGTGGCGCAGCACGACCGGGGTTGCCGGGTCGTTGAGGTGCGGCTTGAGCAGCGCCACGATCTTCTTCACCGGAATGTCGACGACCGTGGAGAGCGCCTCGAGCTCCTTGCTCCGGGCCGCCTGCCCTTTCGGGAGGTCCGCGGGCCACACCTCGAGGCTCTTGCCGAGGACGTTCTTGACGAGGACATGGCCGTGCGCGTCGACGATGAGCCCGCGCGGCGCCTCGACCTGGATCGTCCGGACGAAGTTCGTGTTCGCTTCCTTGCGGTACTTGCTGCCGGAGAGCACCTGAAGTGCCCACAGCCGGAGGAACAGCACCGCGAACACGGCGAGCGCGACGAAGCCGAGGACGGCAACCCGAAGCGCGAGCTGCGGCGTGAGGCGGTAGGGCTCCTCCACTCGTGGATCGGACGGCAGGAAGCGCCCGGAGCGGGGCTGGCTAGCCAAGGAGCCGGACCTCGTGGACGCGGTCGAGCACGTCGGTCGGCGGGAAGAGCCGGCGCGCGAAGCTGTAGACGGGCCAGGTGAGGATGAGGTTCAGGAGGATCGTCGCAGGCAGGCCGGAGAGGTAGGGCCCTGCGGGGGCGGGCTGACCGAGCACGAAGTCGAGGGCGAGCGTCCCGATCCCGTAGAGCAGCGAGATCACGGCAACCGAGGTGTACGGGGCGTGGAAGCGGTCTCGAGCCGTCGTCTCGCCGTAGCGTCCCGTCCAGAAGCCGGCAAGCGTGAGCAGCAGCGAGGTGAAGCCGAGAATGCCCAGGTTCGCGGTGTCGATCAGGAAGCCGGCACCGAAGCCCGCGAGCGCGCCGAAGATCGAGCCGCGGAGCAGCGAGACGGCGATCAGAGCAACGAGGACGATGTTCGCGGTCCCACCGAGGGGCTGGTAGACGTCGAACACGGAGACCTGCACGAGCACCGCCACGAACAGGAACACGATCGCTTTGAGGACGTCGAGGATCACGTCTTTCGCGCCGAGCGATGGGCAGGGTGGGTGGGCTTCGGGATCGGGATCAGGACGAGCACGGATTCGAGCGAGGAGAAGTCGACGAACGGCTGCACCTGGATCTCCGTGTAGATGTCGGTGTCGCTCCGCCCGACACCCGAGACGTAGCCGATCGGGATGTTCCGCGGGAAGATCGAGAGCAGCTTCGAGTCCTGCTGCGACCCCGCCGTGATGATCGTGTCGCCGGAGCCGACGACCTTGTCCTTGCCGATCCCGTCGAGGACGAGCGAGTTGGCGCCGGTTCCGTGATCGAGCAGGCCGACCGCCGCCAGGTTCTTCTCGTCGACGGCGCGGACGGCGCTCGTGGGATCCGTGATGAGCGTCACGCGCGATTCGCTCCCGAAGACCTTCGAGACCGTCCCGACGAGGCCGTCGTTCGTGACGACGACATCCTCGGGCTCGATCCCCTGGTTCGAGCCGGCGGAGATCGTCACGCTCTGGTCGAGCGTGGACGGGCTCGAGAGCACCCGGGCCCCGACCTCGTTGTAGTCCTTCGGATAGCTCGGCGAATGCACGTAGTGCAGCTGCTTGTGGAGGTCCGCGTTCTCGGTCTCGGCCCCGGTCAGGGCCGCGTTCTTGCGCCTGAGGACGGCGATCTCCGCCACGAGGCGCTTGTTCTGCGCCTTCGCGTCGAAGAGCCCGTGGGTCCAGTTGGCGGCATCGCGGAACGGGCGGGCAACGCGATTCGCCGCGATCTCGAACGGGCGGAGCACCGACGCCGAGAAGCCCTCGACCGGATCGAGCGCAGCCGAGCGGAACGAAACGGTCACGAGAGCAAGCGAGACCATGACCAACCCCACCACGACGAACCGGCGCCGAAGCTGGCTCGATCGGGTCGAGGAGTGGCCGGAGGCAGCGGCGCGCTGGACGGAAGAGCCCAGGACCGCAACGCGGACGTTCCGGTTGCGAGGCACGAGCGAAGGAAGTCTACCGGCCTTGCGGGCAACGCTCGCCACGGACCGGGCCTGGGCCGCCTCGCGGGGGTCCGGTCCTACCGAATCGGAACCGGTTGCGCCCCGGGTCGCGGGCGCACGAGCGGGGCGACTGCTCTTTCAGCCCCGCCCGGGTGGGGTGGCCGACCCGCCACCCACGCTGCAAATTCTACGGCGAGAGGCGTGACGTGTCTGTACCAACATCCTTAACTCTCGTCCACAACCGTCCGCTTCGGACTGGTCGGGCTAGTAACGGCCGCGGCCGTTGCGGGAGCGCGACCGCGCGCGGGCCCGAGCGCTGTTTCGCATCGCCTCGAACTCCTCGAGGCTGCGACCCGAGCCGACGGCGACGCAGGTGAGCGGCGATTCCGCAAGGTGGGTCGGCATGTGGGTCTCCTGCCGGAGCCGCTGGTCGAGGCCCTGGAGCAGGGCGCCGCCGCCCGCGAGGACGATCCCTCGATCCATGATGTCCGCGGCGAGCTCGGGCGGCGTCTTGTCGAGCGTCGACTTGATCGCGTCGATGATCTGGGCGATCGGCTCCTCGAGCGCGTGGCGAACCTCCTCGCTCGAGAGGATTACCGTCTTCGGGAGGCCGGTCAGCATGTCGCGGCCACGGACCTCGGCCTGCACCTCTTCCTTGAGCTCGTGCGCCGAGCCGACCTCGAGCTTGATCTCCTCGGCGGTCTGCTGGCCGATCAGAAGCTTGTACTCCCGCTTGATGTGGTTGATGATCGCCTCGTCCATCTCGTCGCCCCCGACGCGAAGGGACTGCGAGACGACGATCCCACCGAGCGAGATCACGGCGACCTCGGTCGTGCCGCCGCCGATGTCGACGATCATGTTCCCGGTCGGCTCGGCCACGGGAAGCCCCGCACCGATCGCGGCGGCCATCGGCTCCTCGATCAGGTAGGCCTGGCGGGCGCCGGCGGAGAGCGTCGCCTCCTCGACGGCGCGCTTCTCGACCCCGGTGACGCCGGAGGGAACGCAGACGACGACGCGCGGGTGGGCGAAGCGATGCTGGTGCACCTTCTGGATGAAATGGCGGAGCATCTGCTCGGTGACGTCGAAGTCGGCGATCACGCCGTCCTTCAGCGGACGGATCGCGCTGATCGTCCCGGGCGTCCGGCCGAGCATCCGCTTCGCCTCGAGGCCGACCGCGTGAACGTCGCCGGTCGACTGGTCGATCGCCACGACGGACGGCTCGCTCAGCACGATGCCCCGACCCCGGACATAGACGAGCGTGTTGGCTGTTCCGAGGTCGACGGCCATGTCACGGCCGCCGAAGCCCGTCAAGTAGTTGAAGATGCCCATGGTGGAAGCGCGGCTCACTGTACCCGCACTGATGCTCGCGCTCGGCTCTGCAGCGCTGCATGCAGCCTGGAATCTCCTCGTCGCGCGGGCGCGCGACGTTCAGGCGGCGACGGCCGCGACGTTCGTCCTCTCCGTCGTGATCGCCGCGCCGTTCGCCGTGATCTGGTGGAGCGCCGAGCCGGCCGTCTGGCCCTACGCTCTCGCCTCGACGATCCTCGAGACGGTGTACGTGGTCGCGCTCGCCTACGCCTATCGAACGGGCGAGCTCTCGTTCGTCTACCCGATCACGCGAGGCATCGCACCGGTGCTGGCGCTCGGCGCGAGCGTTGCGCTGCTCGGCCATGGGGCAACGATCTCGGAGGTCGCCGGCGTGGTGCTCGTTGGCGCAGGGGTCGTGCTCGTGCGTGGCCCGGAGGGCCGCGCGGATGCTCGCGCGATGCTGGCGATCGTCACGATCGCGGCGTCGATCGCCGCCTACACGCTCGTCGACCGGGTCGGGATCCAGCACGCGGGCGCGTTCACCTACTTCGTGCTGGTGCTGGCCGGCCCGTGCCTCGTCTACCCCCCGCTCGTCGGCACGAATGCGATCCGGAGCCAGGTCGGAGCCGCGACGCTCTGTGCGGCCGTCGCGAACGTCGGCTCGTTCGTGCTCGGACTGCTCGCCCTTCGCCGCGGCGCCGCGGCGCCCGTCCTGGCGGTGCGGTCGTCCTCGATCGTGATCGCGACGCTCCTCGCGGGGAGGTTTCTCGCCGAGCGCGTCTCTACGGTGCGACTCGCCGGTTCGGCCGTCGTCTTCGCCGGGGTCGTGCTTCTCGCGCTGTAGAGGCCTCAGGCCTCAGCCGAAGTACCGGCCCGGCAAGCGGGCCTCGAGCACTCTCACGAGAACGGAGCCCGGGAGCCCGACCACGTTGAGATAGTCGCCGTAGATCCGCTCGACGAGCGAGGCGCCGAGACCCTGGATCGCGTACGCGCCGGCACGACCCTGCCACTCGCCGCTTTCGAGGTAACCCGCGATCGCGGCAGCCGTCAGCGGACGGAACGTGACGAGCGTCGACTCGCGATGGAGCTCCTCCCACTCGGGCGTCCGCAGGCACAGGCCCGACACGACATGGTGAGTGGTCCCCGAGAGGCTCGAGAGCATCCGCCTCGCCTCGGCCAGGTCAGCCGGCTTGCCGAGCTGCTCGCCGGCGCACTGCACGACCGTGTCCACGCCGAGCACCGGGCGCCCGGCGCCGTCCACCGAACGCGCCTTGCCGGCGGCGTGCCCGAGCGGATCGCCGCCCGGCTCCTCCTCGAACGCGGGCGCGGCCACCTCGAACGGAACACCGAGCTGGGACAGGATCGCCCGTCGCTGCGGCGAGGTCGAGGCAAGGACGATCACGTGCGCCTCCGCGCGACCCAGATCTCCTCGGCCGGCCATCTCCGTCCCCACTCCGCGGTGACGTAGGAGTAGTACGGATGCGTCTCCGCCGACTCGGGCGCCTGGAGCTCGACGAGGTCCTCGACCTCGAAGCCGTGACGGCGGAGGTTGCGGATCCGCTCGCCATGCGGAAGCTGGAACTCGACGCTGTCGGGCCACTCGATCCGGTTCAATCCAAACTCCGGACGAACGAGGCGGTCGCCGACGACCTCGTCCTCGCCCAGGCAGAGCCGTGCCAGCGTGGAACCGCACAGAAAGACCAACCGGCCGCCAGGACGGAGGAGCCGCGCCGCCTCGGGGACCCATCGCTCCGGGTCGACCCAGATCGAGGCTCCGTACTCCGAGAACGCCATGTCGAAGCTCTCGCCGGGCAGCCCTGTCTCCCCGGCGTCCGCCTCGATCAGGGGAAACTCGATCCCGGTGCGAGCCATCATCCGGCGTGCGGTCTCGAGCTGGGCCGGGGTGATATCGACGCCGACCGGCCGGGCGCCCATCCGCGCGAAGACGGCGGACATATAGGCCGTACCGCAGCCGAGCTCGACGATGTCGAGCCCCTTCACGTCGCCGAGGACGCCGAGCCCGGCGTCGGGAACGCCCCAGATGCCCCACGTGACCTCGGTCTCCGCCCATTTCTCGGCCGCCTGCTCGTCGGTGTACTCCGAGTTGATCTTCGTCCAGAGCTCGCGGTTGCGGGCCGCGTCCTCGGACCAATCGACCGGCACGTCCTCCGTCACGGCTTCTGCACGACCCAGATCTGCTCCATCGGGAACCGCCTCGCCCAGGCCGTCTGCTCCTCGTCCCGGTAGGACGACCGCGCACCCTCGGGAGGCCGGATCTCGACGAGGCGCTCGATCGTGAGCCCGTTCGCACGGAAGAGGGCAATCCACTCGCCGTGCGGAAGGGCGAACTCGACCATGCCGTCTGCTTCCTCGTGCCGCAGCATCCCGAACCAGTCGCGCTGGAGCGTCAGGCCCCAGGTGTCGGCCGCATCGTCGAACGCGGCCCAGGAGATCGGGGTCGTGCCCGAGAACGCGAAGCGCCCGCCGGACCGGAGGAGCCTGGCCACCTCGGGAACGACGGCGTAGGGATCGGCGAAGTTCGTCGCCCCCCAGTCGCAGAAGACGATGTCGAAGCTCGAATCCGGCAGCGGAACCTGTTCGGCCGGCGCCTCGATCAGCGGAAGCTCGATCCCCTGGATGCGAAGCGCGGCGCGCGCGAGCTCGAGCCGCGTGGGCGAGATGTCGAGCCCGACGGGCCTTGCACCGAGGCGGGCGAGCGCGCGAGACCATTCCGCCTCGCCGCAGCCGAGCTCGAGGATGTCCTTGCCGGCGACTTCGCCGAGGATCTGGAGCTCGGACTCGGGTAGCTGCCAGAGCCCCCAGGCGAGCCCGGCCGCGATGAACGACGCGTTCTGCTCGTGGTAGGAGTCGGTGATGCCGTTCCAGGCGGTTCGGTTGCGCTCGGCGTCCTCGGCCCAGGTCGGGCGCGACGAACGGCTCAAGCTACGCCCCCTTCGGCGCGGTAACCGTCTCCCGCTGAGGTTCGTACCGGCGGAAGTGGCTAGGCGAGACCATCGGGAAACCACAACCCGATCTCGCGCTCGGCCGACTCGGTCGAGTCGGAGCCGTGCACCAGGTTGTTCGGCATCGCGAGCGCGAACTCACCGCGAAGCGAGCCGGGATCCGCGTCGGCCGGGTTCGTCGCGCCGATCGTCTTGCGGGCGGTCGCGATCGCTCCCTCGCCCTCCAGGACGAAGGCGAGCGTCGGGCCCGACGTGATGAAGTCGACGAGCTCGCCGAAGAACGGCTTCTCCGTGTGCTCTGCGTAGTGCTCGGCCCCGAGCTCGCGAGAGGCGACGTCGAGGCGCGCGGCCCGCAGCGTCAGGCCCCGCCGCTCGAAGCGCGCGACGATCTCGCCCGCGAGGCTCCGCTGGACGGCGTCGGGCTTGGCGAGGATGAGGGTGCGTTCGACGGCCATGCGGCGGGCAGCTTAGCGAGCTTTGGTGCGACGGGCGGGCCGTTGCGTCAACGCGAGCCGGCCTTCGACCGGCACGGGGGTCGCGCAGTAGGGACAGACCTGCCACGCCGGCTCGAGCGGCTTGCTGCACTCGGTGCACGGCGAGCGGAGCTTCGTCGTGCAGACAGGGCAGACGAGGAAGTCGTGCTCGACCTCGCAGCCGCAGACGTTGCACTTGACCTCGGGACCGCCGAGGCGGCTCTCGATCGCCTTGATCTCGAGTTGCCGCTCCCGGACGTCTTCGAGGTACTCGGGCGGACGGAACAGCATGTAGACGAGGGGGCCGAGGAACGGCGGGAACGCTCCCACCACCGTCGCGAGAGCGATGAGGATCGGATCCTCGATGCGCCGGCGGGCGTCCTTGAACACCCAGAAGACCGTCGCGAGCCAGAACAGGACGACGAGCGCGATGAGGACCAGCTCGATCGTGTCCCACGTGCCCGAGTGGAAGAATTTGTGGACGCCGCTGAAGATGCTCCCCGTCATAAGAAGTACCGGCCGATCAACCAACCCGCTGCGAATGCAAGCCCAACGTAGAGGGTGAGGAGGACGACAGCAAAGATGACAACGCTGGGACGCCCACGGGCTTTCGAAATGGTACGGGTTCTAGCCATCGAGCGATAGCGCCGCGAGCAAGTAGAGCGATCCTGTCACAAGTACCGCACCGTCGGGCCCGGCGAGCTCACGCGCACGGCGCACGGCGGCGCTCGGATCCGGGTTCTGCTCGACCCGCGCGAAGTGCGGTTCGGCGAGTGCGGCCAGCTCCGCGACCGGGATCGCCCGTGGGTTCTGCGACTCGGTCGCGACCAACGTCCCGCCGAGCGCGGTCAGCGCCCGAAGCATTTCGCCGGCGCTCTTGTCGGCGAGGATCGAGGTGACGATCGTGTAATCGCGACCCGGCAACCGGCCGAGGAGATAGCCGATGCCGGCGAGGTTGTGCGCCCCGTCCCAGATCTCGAGGGGATGCTCGGAACGCCGCTCGAGCCGTCCCGGCACGACGACTCTCTCGGCTGCTGCGGGATCGACGGGCTCCCCGAGGATCGCCGCCGCCGCCGCGACGGCGAGTGCGAGGTTCGAGCCGGAGACGAGCTCGACCGTGGCCGCACCTGCCTCGCGAGCCTGGGCTTCCCACTCGGGCTCGCCAAGGACGACGTGGCTCCCGGGCGTGACGACCGCGAGCTTCTCGACGGCGATCACCTCCCGCGTATCGCCGAGCACGTCGGTGTGCTCGAGCGCGACGTTCGTGAGCACGACAACCCGAGCCCCGAGCACGTTCGTCGCATCGTGGCGGCCGCCGAGGCCCGCCTCGACGACTGCGACGTCGACGTCGCGAGCTGCGAACTCGGCGAGGGCGGCCGCCGTGAGCACCTCGAACTGCGTCGCGCCCTCGGCCTGCGGCCGGACGCGGCCGAGCGCGGCGTCCAGATCGGCCTCCTCGCCGTCGATCTGGATCCGCTCCGCCCATCCACGTACGTGAGGGGAGATGTAGGCGCCGGCTCGCCGCCCGGCGGACTGGAGCAATGCAGCGGTCATCAACGTGGTCGAGGTCTTCCCGTTCGTGCCGACGACATGCACGGCTTCGTAGGAGCGCTGCGGGTCGCCGAGCGAAGCCAGGAGCTCGCGCATCCGCCCCAACCCGAACTCTGCCGGCCAGGGCGAGAGCTCGGCCAGCCAGCTGAGGTTCTCCTGGCGATTGACCGGCCTTTCGCTCAATCGCCTCCGAGTGCCTCGAGCTCACGCCGGTAGCGGTCGAGCTTCTCGTGCTCCGCCGCGACGACGTCAGGCGGCGCATTGGCGATGAACCGCTCGTTGGCGAGCATGGATTCGCTCCGTGCGATCTCTTTCAGCAGGCGTTCGCGCTCGGCGGCGGCAGCTCCCTCTTCCTTCACGCCTAGCCGCTCCGGCTTCACGACCGCGTCGAAGATGCGCTTCTCTTCGCCGTCGAGCCCAACGAGGGCGCCGCTGCGGCGGAAGGTCACGGCCGCACTCTGGACCCGCTCCATCGCTGCGGCCGCGTCCGGGTCGGGCGCGGTCTCGTCGGGCCACGGCCCGAGGATCAGCCGGCTTTCGGCGTGGAACTGCGACCAGATCTCCTCGGTCACGTGCGGGAGCACCGGATGGAGCAGCGCGAGCAGGCGCTCGAGCGCCGCGAGCGCGGTTGCGATCGCGGCGGGATCGTCGGCGTACAGGCGCGGCTTGATCGCCTCGGCGTACCAGTCGCAGAAGTCGTCGAACGTGAGGTGATAGAGCGCAGCCGCAACGTGCGCGAAGTCGAAGCGCGGCAGCAGCTCCTCGATCTCGGCCCGCGTCTCCTCGATCCGACCGGCGATCCACCGCTCCTCGAGGGCGCTCGGCTGGAGGCTCGGCTCGACGTTCTCCGCCTTCTGGAGGATCAGCCTTGCAACATTCCAGAGCTTGTTCGCGAGCTTCCCGCCCTCCTCGATCGCCCCCCAGCTGAAGCGGACATCCTGCGTCGAGGAGATCTTCAGGAGCCCGTAGCGAGTCGCATCGGCTCCGTGCTTCGCCACCGCGTCGAGCGGATCGATGCCGGTGCCGAGGCTCTTCGACATCCGACGCCCGTCGACGGCGAGCACCGTGGAGTTGATGATCACGTCGGTGAACGGGATGTCGTCGAGCAGGAACAACCCGGAGAAGATCATCCGGTTCTCCCACAGGCGGATGATCTCGCGGGCGGTGACGTTGACGTTGCCCGGGTAGTAGCGGGCGAGCTCGGACGTCTGCTCGGGCCAACCCAGGGTCGCGAACGGCCAAAGCGCCGAGGAGAACCACGTGTCGAGGACGTCGGTCTCTCGTTCGAGGGTGCCCGAGCCGCACTCCCTGCATGCCGAAGGCGGTGGCCAGGTGCTCGTCTGGTGGCCATCCGGACACGTCCAGATCGGGATCTGGTGGCCCCACCAGAGCTGGCGGGAGACGCACCAGTCGGGCGCGCTCTCGAGCGACTCGATCGCGAACCGGTGCTGGCTTTCGGGGTGATAGCGCACGCGGCGCGCCTCGAGCGCCTCGATCGCCGGCAGTCCGAGCTCGTCCATCGAGCACCACCACTGGGGCGAGACGAGTGGCTCGATCCGCGAGTGGCAACGCTCGCAGGTGCCGACCGAGTGCCGGTAGCTCTCGCGCTTCTCGAGCTGGTCGTGCTCCTTCAGCCACGCGACGACGCGCTCGTTCGCCTCGTCCTGGGTGAGCCCCTCGAACCCCTCGGCGGTCATGCGGCCGTCGGGGCCGATCACGGTGAGCGTCTCGAGCTCGTGGTCGCGGCCGATCTCGAAGTCGATCGGGTCGTGGCCCGGCGTGATCTTGAGCGCGCCCGACCCGAACTCGGGGTCGACGCGCGCGTCGGCGATCACCGGTACGCGGCGGCCGGCGACCGGCACGACGACTTCCTTGCCGACGGCGTCCCTGTAGCGCGGGTCGTCGGGATTCACGGCCACCGCGACGTCGGCGAGGATCGTCGCCGGACGAACGGTCGCGATCGTGATCGAGCCCGTTCCATCGACGAACGGGTAGCGCGCGTAGGTGAGAGCGTCGTCCATCTCGACGTGCTCGACCTCGAGATCGGAGAGAGCTGTCTGGTGGTAGGGGCACCAGTTCACGATCCGGTTTGCGCGATAGATCCAGCCCCGGTCCCAGAGGCGGACGAAGTAGGTCATCACCGAGTCGACGTAGCCGTCGTCCATCGTGAAGCGCTCGCGTGAGTAGTCGAGCGAGCAGCCGAGCCGGCGGAACTGGCCCATGATCGTCTTCCCGGTCGTCTCGAGCCAGGCCCACGTTCGCTCGAGGAACGCCTCGCGTCCGATCTCCTGCCGCGTCGTTCCCTCTGCGATCAACTGCTTCTCGACGACGTTCTGTGTCGAGATTCCGGCGTGGTCGTACCCCGGCTGCCAGAGCGTGTCGAAGCCGCGCATCCGGTGCCAGCGGACGAGGCAGTCCTGCATCGAGCCGTTCAGAGCGTGGCCGATGTGCAGCTCGCCGGTGACGTTCGGCGGGGGAACGCAGATCACGAAGCTCTCGTCACGCCGCGCGCCGGCCCCGGCCTTGTAGAGCCCTTCGGCCTCCCAGGTCTGCTGCCAGCGCGCCTCGACGCCGTGCGGGTCGTACCTCGACTCCATCATCGGAGTCCCAGCCTAATCGCCACAGCACACCGGCCCGGGTAGGAGCCGGGCGCGCGCTTCGGAGTGAGGTCAGGCAGGAACTATGCGTTCAGCATACGGGCGTGTCGAGCCGTGAGGCTCAGCGGTCGACGACCGTGACCGTGTTCTCGCTGCGGCGGGTTGCCCGCGTCGGGATCCCGCGAGCACCCCACGAGGCCCAGAACGCAAGCGAGAGGAAGAAGCCGATGACCCCCACCACGAGCAGGATCACGCCGGCCGCGCGAACGTCGAACGACGCGGAGCTCCAATCCACCGCCCAGATGAGGACGGCGCCCGCAGCCGACAGCATCAGTGAGAGTCCGATGCCCATGCTGGGTCGCTGCTCCTCGTTTGCCCCGGACTACCGGGACGCTCCCATGTAGACGAGGACCTGGGCGTTCTTCGGCGCCGTCTTCCCGGCCGCCGGTGTCTGTTCGACGACCTTGCCGTCCTCGCTCGCTTCGGTCACGGTCTTCTTGACGAAGATGAGGCGCAGCCCGGCGTGCTGCATCGCCGCGACCGCCTCCGGGATCGTCAGCCCGGAGGCATCGGGAACCTGCTCCTGCGGCTTCTGCCCCGGGCCCGAGGAGGCGTTCACGGTCACGTGCGATCCCGAGGGCGCCTTCGCCCCGGCCGCCGGGCTCTCGGCCACGACCGCTCCGAGCGGGTCGCCTCCGGGTACGTACTGGATGCTCGCGAGGAGCCCCGCCTGGCTCAACGCGTTGGCCGCGGCCTGGACGTCTCCGCCGCTGACATCCGGGACGGTCGCGCTCGCCGGACTGGCAGGCGTGGTCGCGGGAGCCGTCGTGGCGGGAGTGGTCTGTGCAGGGCTCGTTGCGACAGGCGTCGTCGCCGGCGTCGTCGCGGGCGCGGTCGAGGTCTGAGTCGCCGGCGGAGTCGTCGCCGTGTTCGCGGTGGTGGTCTGCGCGCTCGTCGTCGTCGCCGCGCTCTGTCCGGCAAGGCCGTTCGAGACCCGCAGCGTGACGATCGAGCGTGCGGGCGCGTTCGCTCCGGCAGCCGGCGACTCGCCGAGGACCGAACCGGCCGGAGGAGGCCCGGAGACGGTGACGAGCCGAACGCCAAGGCCGTCGTTCTTCAGCGACGCGACAGCGTCCGCTCTGCTCGTGCCGACGAGGTCGGGAACCGGCACGGCCGCCGCCTGAACCGGAGCGGCCGGTGTTGCGCTCGTGACGACGACGGTGGTCGTTGTCGAGGTGGCGACATGGCGATGGTGTCGCGTGAGCAGGAACGCTGCGATGACGCCCCCGACTGCGAGCAGCACGACGATCCCGAGGAGAAGCCCCATCCCGAGCGGGTCGTCAGGACGCCATCCGGGCGGCGGCAACGGTTCGACCGCCGGAGGCGGAAAGGCAGCCGTCGACTCGATCGGAGGTTCGACGACGTCGATAGGAGCATCGACGGGAGCGTTCGCAACCGTGAGATCTTCGGTTGGCCAGTTCTCTGGTGTCGGCATGCCGCACTGATGCCCGCTCCGGCGAATTCTCAACCCGCTCAGACGGCGTTCCGGACATGTCCGGAACGAAGCCTTCGACGACAAGGTGTCGGAGCGCGGGTCGCGCTGCCGTTACAGAACTGGTGCAAAGGACAGTGGTGATGTTGATGTACATCTACATCACTCATGACTCACCGCCTTCAGATCTCGATCACGGACGACCAGTACGCGGTCTTGAACACCGAGGCGAATCGCACCGGGCTGTCGATCGCTGAGTTGATTCGCCGAAGTGTCGACCGCACGTGGCGCCCCGATGCCCGTCCGCGCGCGAAGGGCTACGAACTGAGCGTGGGGCTCTGGAAGCGCCCTGACGCCGCCGTCGCCGGCCGCCGTCCCGGGATCAAGCTCGAGAACTGAGCGGCTGCGGTACTACGCCGACTCTTCGGCGAGCTCTTCGCCGGACTCGCTTGCGGCGCCCGCTGAGGTGACGAGCGTCGGCTTGAGGTTCTTGTCGATCGTCTCCTTCGTGATCACGCACTTCGTGACGTCGTTGCGCGAGGGCAGCTCGAACATCACGTCGAGGAGTGCGTTCTCGATGATCGACCGCAGGCCGCGGGCGCCGGTTTCACGCTCGAGCGCCTTGTCTGCGACCGACCAGAGGGCGTCGTCGGTGAAATGAAGATCGATGTGGTCGTAGTTGAAGAACCGCTCGTACTGCTTGACGAGCGCGTTCCTCGGCTCGGTGAGGATCTGCACGAGGTCCTCGCGGCGGAGCTGATGGACCGCCGAGAGCACCGGCAGGCGTCCGATGAACTCCGGGATCAACCCGAAGTTCAGGAGATCCTCCGGCATCACCTGGGCGAGCAGCTCGGCGCTGTCGCCGTCGCGCTTCGACGAGATCTCGCGGCCGAAGCCGATCGCGTTCTTGCCGACGCGCTTGGCGATGATCTTGTCGAGCCCTGCAAACGCACCGCCGCAGATGAAGAGGACGTTCGTCGTGTCGATCGAGAGGAACTCCTGGTGCGGATGCTTGCGCCCGCCCTGCGGGGGCACCGAGGCGACTGTTCCCTCGAGGATCTTCAGGAGCGCCTGCTGCACGCCCTCGCCCGACACGTCGCGGGTGATCGACGGGTTGTCGGCCTTGCGGGCGATCTTGTCGACCTCGTCGATGTAGATGATCCCTGTCTCGGCCTTCTTGATGTCGAAGTCGGCGGCCTGGATCAGCTTCAGCAGGATGTTCTCGACGTCCTCGCCGACGTATCCGGCCTCCGTCAGCGCCGTCGCGTCGGCGATCGCGAACGGCACGTTCAGGATCCGTGCGAGCGTCTGGGCGAGATGGGTCTTCCCGCAGCCGGTCGGCCCGAGCAGAAGGATGTTCGACTTCTGCAGCTCGACGTCGCCCTCTTCGGCACCCATCTGGACGCGCTTGTAGTGGTTGTAGACCGCCACCGACAGCGTCCGCTTCGCCTCCTCCTGCGAGACGACGTAGTCGTTCAACTGCGTGTAGATCTCCATCGGCTTCGGCAGGTTGTCGAGATCGAGGGCCGAGGGAGTGGTGAGCTCCTCGTCGATGATCTCGTTGCAGAGATCGATGCACTCGTCGCAGATGTAGACGCCGGGGCCTGCGATCAGCTTCTTGACCTGCCGCTGTGACTTCCCGCAGAAGGAGCAGAGAAGCTGCTCGTTGCCGTCGCTCGGGCGCGCCATGTCGCTGCTTCGCCAGGCAAAAAGCGCCTAGGCCGCCGCCTCCGAGCGTGACGCCACGTCGCGATGCGTGATCACGCTGTCGATAATGCCGTACTCGCTGGCTTCCTGCGGGCTCATGAAGAAGTCACGCTCCATATCTCGGGACACATCTTCGATGCTCTTGCCGGTGTGCTCGGAGTAGATCTCCTCCAGACGACGCTTCAGGCCGATCACCTCGCGCGCCTGGATCTCGATGTCGGTGCCCTGCCCCTGGAACCCTCCGGACACCTGATGGATCAGGATTCGCGAGTTCGGCAGCGCCATCCGCTTTCCTTTCGCGCCGCCCGCGAGAAGCAGCGAGCCCATGCTCATCGCGATCCCCACGCAGATGGTCTGCACGTCCGGCTTGATGAACTGCATCGTGTCGTAGATCGCGAGTCCGGCATACACCGAGCCGCCGGGCGAGTTGATGTAGAGGAAGATGTCCTTGTCGGGATCATCGGACTCGAGATGGAGGAGCTGGGCGATCACGAGGTTCGCGATCTGGTCGTCTACGGGGGTTCCGAGAAACACGATGCGCTCGGCGAGCAGTCGCGAATAGATGTCGAACGCACGCTCGCCGCGTGAGGTCTGTTCGACGACCATGGGAATCAGAGGACTCATCATTACTCCTTGTCGCCGGGTGTCCACAGTTTTTTCTCCGCGGGTGCGCCCTCTTCCTTGCCGGGCGTCCAGATGCTTTCTCGCGCGCTCGCGAGCTCCTGCGAGATCGGGGTGACCTCGGCGGCGATCCGATCGACCGCTCGCTTGAGACGCAGGTCGGAGCGGACGCGGTCGCCGCCGCCGGCGTCCATGAACTCCTCGATGTCCTCGTCGCTCTCACCGTCCTCGCGCAGGTCGGAGCGGATGTCGTCGTCGGAGACCTCGATCCCGAGCTTGTCGGCGACGCCCTCGAGCAGCAGCTCGGTGCCGATCGACTGGGTCGCCTCCTCCCGGAAGCGCTCCTCGAGCTGGTTGCCGGAGATCCCGAGCGCACGGAGGTAGGCGACGGGATCCATCCCGCGCGACTCGATCTGCCGGACGAATGCGTTCAGCAGGTCGCGGGTGCGAACCTCGACGACGAGCTCCGCCGGTGTCACGTTCGATGCCTTCAACAGCTCGTCGACGGCCGCGACCCTGAACTTCGCCTCGGCCTCCTTCTCGAGCAGCTCCCCGATGTGGCGGACGATGTCGGCCCGAAGCTCGTCGTAGGTGTCGAACTCGGACGTCGCGGTGGCCAGGCTGTCGTCGAGCGGCGGAAGGACCCGCTCGTAGAGCTCCTTGAGAGAGATGGTCGCGGTGTGCCTCTCACCGTCGGACGGCCCCCATTCGACCTCCTGGCTGTCGCCGACGAGCAGATGGCGAACCGCATCGTCGAACTCCTCGACGAGCCGCGCCGTCCCGACCTCGACCACGTAGTCGCGCTGTCCGGTGCCCGTGTCGGTGACGATGTCGATCACGCCGACGTCTCCGTCGCGGGCAAGCCGTCCTTCGACCGGCGAGAGCGTCGCCGCGATCTGCTGCAGCGCCCGAAGCTCGGCCTCCACGACCTCGTCGCCCACCTCGGGCTCGAGCCTTGGAACCTCGAGCTTCGTCCAGTCGGCGGGCTCGGCCGGCCCCTGGACGGGGAACTCGGCCTTGAACTGCCAGCCGTCCGCGTCGCCGGTCGGCAGCTCGTAGTCGAACTCGGGGAACTCGGACGGGCGCACGCCGTTCGTTCTCGCGGCGCTCCAGAACCAGCTCGAGATGTGCGACTCGACGGCCTCGGAGTAGAGACGCTGCTTGCCGATGCGCTGGACGAGAATCGCCGGCGGAACCTTCCCCGCGCGGAAGCCCGGGACCTTGACGCGATCCGCGAGATCATGGGTTGCGTGCTCGACGGCGTGGTGCACCTCGCTCGCCGGAACATCGACGATGAGGCGGACACGATCCCCCTCGAGCCGCTCGACCTGAGCCTCCATAGGCGAGCCATTGAATCAGGAACGAGCGCCCTCGCGCACTTGGGGCCTGTGCGGGGATAACTGCGCCGGCTCCGCGGGCACCGACGCCGCCGCCGGGCCCTCGACGGGCCGGCTCTCGACACTGCGCCTGCGTGGTGCTCGACCCACTCGTCGGACACCTGTTGCGATCCAGGCGTCCGTTCGACGGATACCGTGCCGCCGTGGATGTCGAGGCGGCAATCCGGACGCGGCGAACGCACAAGGCCTACGAGCGTGAGCCGGTCGACCGGCAGACGGTCGAGGAGCTGCTCGAGCTCGCCCGCTGGGCGCCGAACCACCACCTGACCGAACCGTGGCGCTTCCGGGTGATCGGCCCGGACACGTTCGACCGGCTTGTCGCCGCAGGCGCACCGACCGAGGCGTCGAAGCTCGGCCGGGCCCCCACTCTCGTCGTCGCAAGCGCCGCGCTGACGGGCGACGAGTACCAGAATCGCGAAGACCTCCTCGCCACGGCGTGCGCTGTCTACGCCGTCCTGCTCTCAGCCCATGCGAGGGGCCTCGCCTCCTACTGGCGAACCCCGGCGCTCTTCGAGACCGAGGCTGCGAGGGAGATCCTCGGCTTCGAGCCGAACGAGGAGTTCGTCGCTCTCATCCACCTCGGGCAGCCTGCGACCACGCCCGAGGCCAAGGAACGAAAAGCGATCGAGGAGTACACGACCTTCCTGGACTGAGCACATGCTCGGGCGGGCAGCCGGGTACGATCGGTTGGCACCGAGCGCGGGTGTGGCGGAACTGGTAGACGCGCCGGGTTTAGGTCCCGGTGGGCTTCGGCTCTTGGAGGTTCGAGTCCTCTCACCCGCATGAACGCGAGCGAGCCGCGCTACTCCTCGTCCTTGGGCTCCTCGGCGGCCGGCTCCTCGCCTGGTTCCTTCGGCGGGGCGTGCGGATCGATCACCGACTCGGGCCCGAACGGCGGCGGCGGAACACCCGGCTCGGTCATCCCGATCAGCTTCTCGGTCATCGTCAACTCGCGCGGCGCAGCCGGGTCCACCTCGGTGAGGCCGAGCTCCTCGAGCGAGAACGGGAAGTCCTCGGGCAGGTTCTCCGGATCGAGCTCGATCACGCGCGGCTTCGTCTGGGGAGGCGCCGAGCTCAGGATGTTGCCGCCGACCGGATAGATCTCCTGCTGGAACGTCGTCAGGATCTCGGTCGTCGGGAAGAACGAGAGGATCCGCAGCGCGTCGGCGCCCCGGGCGTAGATGTCGTGGTCCATCCCGGGCTGGAAGACGACGAACTTCCCGGCCTCGAGCGGTTGCGTCGTCCCGATCGAGAACACCTCGCCCTCGCCCTCCGCGACGAACGCGATCTCCTCCACGTTGTCGGAGTGAAGCCCCGTGTGCTTTCCCGGCTCGACGATGTAGTAGGCCGCCGAGCCGGCGGTCGCGCCCTGCTTCTCACCGACCGGGAAGATCACGACGAAGCGCATCGACGGGTCGTACTCGTTCCAGACCTCGACCCAGTGCGGCCCCTCCTCTTCACCCTCGCCGCCTGCCGCGTCGGCGGGCACGCCTTCGGCCGGGCTCTCGCCCTCGGCTGTCTCGGGCTCCACGGCGGCGTTCGTCTCTTCGCCGTCGCCCTGCGCCTCAGCTTCCGATGCCATGATCCTCCTCTCGCTTCCGGGACGGGCACAGCGTAGTGGACCCTGGGCCCTCGGGAAAAACTTAGGTTGCGGCCAGGCGGAATATGGTACGAAGGACACGTGAGACCGGCTAGGGCAGGAGTGTTGGCGGTCGTCTTGGTGCTGGCCGCTGTCGCGGCGACGAGCACTCCGGCTGCGAACGTCAAGGGGACGACCTGGGTCGACAAGGCCGGCGGTTACGCGATCACGATTCCGAAGACGTGGCAGCTGATTCCGCGCACGACAGCCGGGGTGAACACCCTCGTCGCGACCCTGAACAAGCAGAAGAAGGGGACGCTCGCTGCGTTCTACAAGGCGATCCTCGCCACCTCCGCCGGCCGAGCCGATTTGACGGCCTACCGGTTCCAGGCCTTCGCGTGGCCCGACAGCGAGACCCAGCCGGTTCCGATCCAGGTGTCGCTCGGCCTCGTCAAGACGAAGACAGCGGTGACGGCCAAGGGCCTGCCCGCGGTCGGTGCGGTCTTCGCGAACCAGCTTGCCTCCAACAAGGGCGCGAAGATCACCGTGCCGAAGATCGTGACCCTCCCGGCCGGCAAGGCCGAGTTCATCGAGGGGACGATCCCGATCGGCAGCGGCGTCGACAACGGCCTCGAGCTCTACCTGATCCCACACGGGAAAACCGTCTACGAGCTCGCCTTCCAGATCGAGGCCTCGCAGCTCAAGTCGGCGACGCTCTTCACCTCGATCGCCAGGCAGTTCCGGTTCGTTTAGCCGCGCGCGCGGCGGCTACGCTGGCCGGACGCGCCCGTAGCTCAGTGGAAGAGCGGCGGCCTTCTAAGCCGATGGTCGGAGGTTCGAATCCTCCCGGGCGCATCCGTCACGCGGGCTGCGCGGTCTCGAGCAGCGAGGCGAACCGCGCTGCACCGACGTTCCCGCCCGAGATGACAACCCCCACGCGGCTGCCCCCCACGTCGATGCGGCCGTGGAGCAGCGCCGCGACGCCGACCGCGCCGCTCGGTTCGACGACGAGCTTCATCCGGTCGAACAGGAAGGTCATCGCCTCGACGATCTCGTCGTCGGTGACGGTGACGATCTCGTCGACGAGGCGGCTCACGACCTCGAACGTCAACTCGCCGGGCTGGGTGGTCTGGAGGCCGTCGGCGATCGTCGGGGGGACATCGATCCTGATCGGCTTCCCGGCCTCGAGCGAGAGCACCGTGTCGTTGCCGGCTGCCGGTTCGACGCCGATCACCCGGATCGACGGGCGAAGCGCCTTCGCCGCGGTCGCGCAGCCCGAGATCAGCCCGCCGCCGCCGACCGGAACGACGATGACGTCGAGGTTGGGTGCCTCCTCGAGCAGCTCGAGCGCGGTCGTCCCCTGCCCGGCCATGATCAGCGGGTCGTCGTAGGGACGGATCAGGTCGAAGCCGCGTTCCTCGGCGAGCGCGGCACCGAGTGCCTCCCGATCGTCTTCGTAGCGATCGAAGGTCACGATCTCCGCGCCGTAGCCCCGCGTCGCCTCGAGCTTCGCGGCGGGCGCGTCCCCGGGCATGAAGATCGTCGCCGGGAGGCCCAGCAGCCTGGCCGCGATCGCGACGGCCTGGGCGTGGTTCCCGGACGAGAAGGCGACGACGCCCTTCTCCGGCACCTTTCCCGCGATCCGGTTGTACGCCCCTCGGAACTTGAACGCGCCGCCACGCTGGAAGCTCTCCGCCTTGAGCTGCACCCGCGCGCCGACCTCGGCATCGAGCGTCCGCGAGCCCAGAACGGGCGTCCGGTGCGCGACCCCGGCGAGCCGAGCGGCCGCCGTCTGGACATCCTCGAGCGCGATCGTCACAGCAGCCAGTATGCAGGCCAGGCGGCCACCGATACGATGTCCGCGCTTGGTGGCGGTAGCTCAGTTGGTAGAGCCCCGGGTTGTGGTCCCGGTGGTCGCGGGTTCGAGTCCCGTCCGCCACCTTTCACGGCCCCGTAGCTCAGCGGACAGAGCGGCAGCCTTCGAAGCTGCGAGCGGTGGTTCGACTCCACCCGGGGCCGCTTCGTTTCTCCGTCGTCTCAGGCCTTGAAGACCTTCGGCTTCACCCGCTTCGACGGCTTCTTGTTCGTGGCTCCGGGCACGGCGACCGGGCGCCGGCAGCCCGAGGTCACGTGCCCGTTGCACGTGCGGCCGTTCAGCATCGTCACCGTGTTCGAGTAGGCGTTCGTGACGTAGACGGTGTTCGTGCGCTCGTCGACCGCGACCCGGCGCGGGCTCGTGCCGACCGGCGCGACGGCCGCCCGCTGGCCGCAGCCGCTGTGAACGCTCGCGTTGCACGTGCCTCCGTCGATCACGCTGACCGTGTTCGCGGAGGTGTTCGCGACGTAGACCGTGCCCGTCTGCTCGTCGACCGCGATCCCGCGCGCGCCCGCCCCCGCCCGGACGTGGAAGGGCTTCTGCCGGCACCCGGTGTAGATGCGGGCGTTGCAGGTCTTGCCGTCGATCACCGAGACGTCGTCCGAGGACTCGCCGGTGACGTAGATCGTGTTCGTGCGGGTGTCGAGCGCGATCCCGCCCGGAGTCTGTCCGACGTTGATCGTGGCCGGCCGCCGGGCGCAGCCGCGGACGACGGTCGCGTTGCACGTCCTCGCATCGATCACCGAGACGGTCGGCGCCCCGAGGTCGGTCACGTAGACCGAGTCGGTCGCCTCGTTCACGACGAGCGCAAAGGGGCCAGGGCCCACCGAGACCGAGGCACGTGGGCGCCCGCAGCCGGAGGTCGTCGTCGCGTTGCACGTGCGCCCGTCGATCACCGACACGGTGTTCGAGACGCCGTTTGCCACGTAGATCGTGTGGGTCTTCGAGTCGACCGCCAGGAACTGCGGGAACTCTCCCACCCGAACCGTCGCCGGCTCGACGCGGCAGCCCGAGCGGTTCGCGGCATCGCAGCGCCTTCCGTTCACGACCGCCACGGCGCCGGAGGCATTCACCACATAGACCGTGTTCGTGGCCTCGTCGACGGCCACCCCGATCGGGTCCGTCCCCGCCGTCACCGCGGTGACCTGCTGTCCGCACCCGATCGTGTTCCGGGCGTTGCACGTCTGCCCGTCGATCAGGGACAGCGTCCCCGTCGTCCCGTTGCCGACGTAGATCGTCGCGGTCGTCGAGTTCACGGCGATCCCGGTCGGGAACACGCCGACCCGGATCTGAGGGTGGGCAGCCGCTCCCGCCCCGGCCGGCGCGGCGAGCACCGCAACCATGGCGAACAGACCGACGGAGAGCAGCTCGAGCCGAGCTCGCACGACTCCATCTTGCCCTCCCGGGGCCGCGACCGCTGTGAAGGCTTCTACGACCTCGGGCCCCGCGCGAGGCGGCCCGCAGTCTGCGCGTACGCGATCTGGGCGGCCTTGCGGGTGACCGGGACGACGAGCTCCCGCCGCGTCGCGACGCCGAAATGGTCCTTCAGGAAGTCGCTCGTGCGAAGCGACGGGTCGAGCCGTGCGCGGCGCTGGAACCGCTCGAGCTCGACGAGCCACCAGCTCCCCCCGCCGTTGGCGCGTGTGGCCGTGCGGTGTATGCGGTGCTCGAGCCGGCCCTTCGGCGCCGCATCGAGCCGGTCGAGAACGTCCGGCGGAACGGGAAAGAGCACCGTTTCTGCGAGATGGCGAAGGGACGCGGCGAGCATGACGGTCATCTGCCGGGCGATCGCCTCGGCGACGAAGACGTCCCACTCGATCCCGGCCGGGCCGGCCGAGCGCTCGATGACGGCGGCATCGGCCATCCACCGCACCGGTGGAATCGCACCCCACTCGCCGCCGTGGGCGGCCACGTGGAGGAGCTGATCGGTCGGGCAGAGCGCTCGGGTCGTCGCGCCGTGGAGCCCGATCTCGACCGAGCGGGCCCAGAAACCGTCGTCGTCACCCGACTGGGCGAGCGAGAACCAGTGCAGGTCGAGCGCCTGGCCCGAGCTGTCGTTCAACGACTGCGCGTGCTCGCTCCGGAGCCTGCCGCGAGGGTCGGTGTGCCAGCCTGCCGCGATCAGTGCCTCGAGGGCCCTGTCTGCCTCTCGGCGCGGCACGAGGACGTCGACATCCTCCATCGTCCGTGACCCTGGATCCGGATAGCTCGCCACGGCGAGCGCTGCGCCCTTCAGCAGGAGGGTTCGAATCCCGGCTTCCTCCAGCGCGCCCAGCGCGGGCTCGGTCCGCGCGAAGAAGAGTTGATTCCGGAGCCACGAGGCCCGGTAGACGCCGCGGAGCGTGCTCCGCTCGGGCTCGGGCAGGAGCGGGCCGAGATTGCGCGAGATCAGCGGGAAGAGGTGGTGCGCGATGTGATCCGCGGCTTCGAGGGTATGCCGTCGGCGCCACGCCAACCAACCGTCGAGCCCGACCTCGCCGTCGAGCACGGCGGCACGCAGGAGGTGGGTCTGCTCGGCCGTCGGCCAGCAGCCGCCGGCCGATGGTACGGGCGTCAGTCTCAGTGCTGCCGACGGGTCGAACGTGCTCGTCATCGATCCTTCCACGCTCGTTCTATCTGCTGCCATGACGATCGAACCGGGTGAGGTGAGCCCCGGACGGGGCGCTAGGCTAACATCGCCCCCCATCGCCGCCCTCCCAAGGCGCCAAAACCATGCCATTCAAGGTCAACACGCCGCCGGTCATCCACCAGACCCTCGACGGAGAGGTGATCGTCGTCGACCTCGACTCGGGCACCTACTTCAGCATCGCCGGGACGGGCGCCGAGGTCTGGGCCGCGGTCGAAGCAGGTCTGGAGCTCGACCAGACGATCGAGCTGATGGCGGGCCGCTACGACGCGGATCGCACCCGGATCGCGGAGGCAGTGACGCGGTTCGTGGACGAGCTCGCCGAGCAGAAGCTGATCGCGCCGGCGGAGCAGGCAGCCGCGGCCCCGGCCGTGGCACCGATGCCGTCCAACGGCACCGCGGCTTTCGAGGACCCGGTCCTCAACCGGTACACGGACATGCAGGAGCTGCTCATGCTCGATCCGATCCACGAGGTCGACGAGCAGGGCTGGCCCAACCGGGGACTCGATCACGCCCAAGCCGCCGACGAGGACTAGCTCCGTGGAGGCGCAGGCGGCGAGGCCGAGCGCGACAGCATTCTTCGAGGAGCTTCGCGAGGCGTGGCAGCAGGCAGCGGAGAATGCCGGCGGGATCGCGACGCGCCGCTACCGGATCGGCGGCCACGCCCTCGAGCTGCGATTCGCGGGGGAGGCGCTCGTCCCGCCGCTCACCCGGGCCCTTGCACACCTCGAGGCGCCCGAGCCCGGCATGCGACCGCTCGTCGTGCACGCCTGGGAGAGCGAGACGACTGGAACGGTCATGCCTCGCCCCCCGTGGACGAACCACGACTATCTCGAGCACGGGAAGATCAGGGGCTTCTTCGACGAGCGCTTCCAGAGCGTCTTCCAGTGGGGCTCCCACTCGCTCGTGATGGTCGATCTCGAACGCGGCGAAGCGATCTACTTGGTCGGCGCGGCGAGCCAGATCCCGTATTTCGAGATGGCGGCGCCCCTGCGCCTCGTCCTGCATCCGTGGCTCGGGCGGCAGGGCTCCGAGCTCGTTCACGCGGCGGCGGTCGGGACCGCCGGGCGCTGCGCGCTCCTCGTCGGGAAGACGGGCTCCGGGAAGTCGTGGACAACGCTCGCCTCGATCCGTGCCGGCCTCGCGATGCTCGCCGACGACTACTGCGTCCTCGACGCCGGCACGCCGGCCTCGATCGCGAGCATCTACTCCGCGGGCAAGACGCATGCCGACGGGCTCGAGCGCTTCCCCTTCCTCGACGAGTTGGTGGGAAACCCGGTCCGGCCCGACGACGACAAGGCCGTCTACTTCATGGCCGAGAACGACCCCGGACGTCTGCTGCTCGAGGCCGAGCTCGGCGCGATCGTGATCCCGAGGCGCACGGGCTCCGGTGCGGCCCGCCTCCACCCGGCCCCGGCGGCGGCGGCGCTTGCTGCGCTCGCCCCGAGCACGATCCTGCAGCTGCCGGCAGCCGGCGAAAAGACGCTCAGGCGCCTCGGCGAGGTCGTGCAGCAGGTCCCGAGCCTCTACCTCGACCTCGGGACGGATGGCGAGACCGTGGGACCGACGATCGCAGCGCTCCTCGACGGGGGCGGCTGACGGTGCCGAAGAACACCAAGGCCATCGTCACGCTCGCAGTCGGCGGCAACTTCGCGGCCCGCTGGCACGGCGTGTGCGAACCGCTCTGGCGTCGCTACTGCAACCGCCACGGCTACGACCTCATCTGCCTTGACGAGCCACTCGACACCTCCGCGCGGGCCCAGAGCCGCTCACCCGCCTGGCAGAAGTGCCTGATCCTCGGCCAGCCGTTCGCGCAGGAGTACGAGCGACTCGTGTGGGTCGACGCCGACATCCTCCCGAACCCTGACGCTCCCTCGATCGTCGAGGGGGTGCCCGTCGAGCTCGTCGGCGCCGTCGACGAGTTCTCCGTGCCGACACGGGAGATCCACTCGAGGATCCTCGCCAAGCTCTACCGCCACTGGGATGCGGAGCAGATCGACTTCGTCCACAACCTCACCCCGCAGGAGTACTACACCGTCGCTGGCTTCCCGGAGGGCTTCGACGCGGTCGCGCAGACCGGCGTGATGGTGCTCTCACCGGCCCACCACCGTGAGCTCCTCGAGGAGGTGTACGCCCGGTACGAGGATCGCGGGGCCGGCTGGAACTACGAGATGCGGCCGCTCTCCTACGAGCTGCTTCGCGCGGGTGCGGTCGAGTGGATCGATCACCGCTTCAACTACATCTGGGGCCACTACCAGGCGGTGCACTTCCCGTTCCTGCTCAGCGGCGTCCTGTCGGCCGAGCACGCCGCCAGGGCACTGGCGGACGTGCACTTCCTGCACTTCACCGGCACGGTCAGCGAGATGGCGGCTGCAGCGGCCGGGCTCGACCGTGTCGAGCGCCCGCGGCCGAGCGTGCGGCCGAGCTCGGCCCCGGCAAGAAGCACACGCACCCCGGTCGTGCTCCTCGTGCACGCCCGCCCTGCGCGAACCCAGGAGCTCGTCGAGATCGTCCGAGCGGCGCGCCCGCCGAAGGTGCTCGTCGTCGCCGACGGTCCGCATGCAGGCGACGCCGACGAGACCGGCCGGTGCGCGGAGACGCGCGCCATCGTCGCGCGAGCGGGCTTCGAATGCGAGGTGCTGACGAACTACGCGGACGAGAACCTCGGGCTCAAGCGCCGGATCGAATCAGGGCTCGGCTGGGTCTTCGACACCGTTCCCGAGGCGATCGTCCTCGAGGACGACTGCCACCCCGATCCCTCGTTCTTCGGGTTCTGCGACGAGCTGCTCGAGCGCTACCGCGACGATCCGCGCGTGACGACGATCTCCGGCAACAACTTCGGGCCCGGAGCCGAGGGCGAGGACGGGAGCTACTTCTTCTCCCGCTATCCGCTGATCTGGGGCTGGGCCACCTGGAGCAGGGCCTGGCGCAACTACTCGGGCAGCTTCGAGGGCTGGGCGGAGCTCCGTGAGGCGGACTGGCTCGAGCAGCTTCTCGCCGACCCGCACGCCGCGCAGTTCTGGCGGTACACGTTCGGGCAGACCGCCGTGGAAGGGAACACGTGGGACGCAGCCTGGGTCTTCAGCTCCTGGCTCGCAGGCGGCCTCACCGCGGTCTCGCGCGCGAACCTCGTGACGAATGTCGGGTTCGGCGAGCACGCGACACACACACACGCGGATCCGCTCGGCCTGTTCGCGAACGTCGCCGCGCAGGCAGCCGAGCTGCCGGTGCGCCACCCCTCGAGTGTCGAGCGCGATGCCGCAGCCGACGCATTCCTCGAGGAGATCCTGTTCAGCGGCAACCACGCGCGCATCTTCGAACGCATCAGGAGCGGGCGGCTCCACCTGGCGCAGGCCCGATGAGCCATCCGGCGGTCGTCCACGTCGTCCACTCGCTCTCCCGGGGCGGCGCCGGCCGTGCGGTCCTCTCGCTGGCGCAGGGGGGCGACACGATCGCGGTCCTGACGGAGGCCGATCCGCTGCTTCGTTCACGAGCCGAGGAGAAGAACGTCATCGTCGTCCAGGGCAGCGATCCGCGGGCCGTGCTCGCCGACGCCGAGATCGTCCTCGTCCATTTCTGGAACACGCCGGAGCTGCATGAGCTCCTCCGCGGAGGCCTGCCTCCCGTGCGCCTGGCGCTCTGGGCCCACGTTGCGGGTGACACCCCTCCGCACGTGCTCACGAGCCGGCTCGTCGAGCTCGCCGACATCGTCGTCGTGACGAGCGCGTACAGCGCCCGCCTGCCGGTGCTCGCCGGAACGGCGCCCGTCATTCCCGCCGCCCCGGAGCGCTCGCGCCTCGCCGCCGCGGGGCCGCGGCGGCACCGGGGCTTCAACATCGGTTACATCGGCACGGTCGACTACGCGAAGCTCCACCCGCGCTTCGTCGAGCTCTGCGCCGCGGTTCGCCTCGACGACGCACGCTTCGTCGTCTGCGGGTCGGGCGGAGCGGTCGCCGAGCTCGACGCGAGCGGGCGGTTCGACCTCCGGGGCTTCGTCGAGGAGATCGCACCTGTCCTCGCCGAGCTCGATGTCTTCGGGTACCCGCTCGCGCCGGGGAATTACTCGACCTCGGACCTCGCGCTGCAGGAGGCGATGGCGGCCGGAGTCCCGCCGGTGGTGCTCCCCTACGGAGCAACCCGGGGCCTCGTCGATCACGGAGTGACCGGGCTCGTCGCGCGAGACGAGGACGAGTACCCCCGCGCAATCGAGTACCTCCACGCGAACCCCGAGGAGCGTCGACGTCTCGGCAGGAACGCGCATGCCGCGAGCAGCCGGTCGCCGGAGGAGGTTGCCGCCGACTGGGACAGGGTGTACGACGAGCTCCTCGAACGTCCGAAGCGGGCGCGAGCCGCCGCCCCGCTCTCGGGCGCTCCGGCGTTCGTGGCCTCGCTCGAGGAGGCGGCACCCGAGTTCGCTGCGAGCCTCGAGGGATCGGTGCCCGAGGAGGCCGAAAAGCAGATCTCGGCCGCGTCGCCGGCCCTGGCGAGCGCGGGCGCGGGCGGCGTCCTGCACTACCGGCGCCACTACCCCTCGGACGCTCATCTCCGGCTCTGGTCGGGGCTCGTGCTCGAGGCCGCGGGCAACCACGTGCTCGCGACGGCGGAGCTGAAAGCGGCCTGCGACCGCGGCTGTGACCTGCCTCGCGTACGCCGTTACCTGGCGAGTGCCGCGGCAGCGATCGGCGCGTCGGAGGCGGCGGGCGTCCGGTGAACGCGCTCGTGGCCCAGCCCGAGCTCCGGGCGCGCGCCGGGCTCGGCGACCTGCCGGCCCGCCTGAGGGAACGCCCCTGCACGATCGCCTACCTGGGCGCGAGCGTGACCGCGCAGAAGGACGGCTACCGCCCGCGCCTCCACGCGCTGCTCTCGCAGGCGACCGGACACGAGCACCGGGCCGTCGCTGCCGGCTTCGGTGCAATGGGGTCGATCACAGGACGCTTCCTCATGGAACGGTTCGTGATGCCGCACGAGCCCGAGCTCGCCTTCGTCGAGTACGTGACCTCCGACGTCGCCGGCACGACCCCGCCCGAGCTTCTGCGAGCGGCGCTCGAGGGGATCGTCGGCCGTCTCCGCGAGGCCGGATGCGAGCCGTGTTTCCTCTACCTGCCGCGCAGAGATCTCGATCCCCGGTCGAGCCCCGTGCTCGAGGCCTACGAGGACGTCGCGGCCTATCACGGAGTGCCCTCGATCGATCTGAGCGCCGTGAGCACCGAGGGGCCGGACCCGCTCCTGCGCGACCTCGTACACACCTCGGACGCCGGTTCGGCGCTCCTCGCCGGGGCCGTCGCCCGCGCATTCGCGGAGCTCACCCCCGGCCCCACCCCCGAGCGGCTGCCGCTACGGGAGAGCGTGCTCCAGCACGCGCGGATCGTGACCCCCACTCCTGCGCTCCTTCGCGACGGAAGCCGCTGCGAGACCGGCTCGTTCAGGCTGGTCTTCCCGTTCGTCGAGATCGACTCCGACAACGAGCTCGAGTTCATCCCGGAGGGCGACCTCGCGGGCCTCCTCGTGGCAGTGGGGCCACGGTCCGGATACATCGAGCTCGAGGCGGCAGGCCGGCGGCGCGAGTACCTGCTGTGGGACGAATGGTGCTCCTACGAGCGTCTGAGCTCCGTCGTCTTCTGGCCGTTCGCCCCGGCCGGGATGCCGGTGACGCTCCGTGTCCTCGACCGTCCGATCGAGCGGTCGGACGGCCTCGGGCCGGGTGGGCGGCGCCTGAAGGTGCTCGGACTCATGGAGCGGGTATGAGCGGCCCGCTCGTATCCGTGATCGTGCCCACGTGGAACGCCGCCTCGTACCTCGCCGACGCGCTCGAGTGCATCGCGGCGCAGAGCTACGCGCCACACGAGACCCTGATCGTCGATGCCGGGTCGACCGACGGCACGCTCGAGATCGCCGCCCGCTTCGGCCTGACGCCGCTCCGCCAGACGGGAACGGGCCTCGCCGATGCGTGGAACTGCGGCCTCGCAGCCGCGAGCGGCGAGGCGATCGCGTTCCTCGACAGCGACGACACCTGGGCCCCGGACAAGCTCGAGAAGCAGGCGGCCGTGCTCGAGGCGCGCCCGGAGGTCGACGCCGTGATCACCCGCGTGCGGTTCGTGCTCGAACCAGGGCTCGAGGTGCCGCCCGGCTTTCGGGCGGAGCTCCTCGACGGCGACTATTTGAGCCAGATGCCGAGCTCGCTGCTCGCACGGCGATCCGTCTTCGAGCGGATCGGCGAGTTCGACACGCGCTGGGAGATCGCGAGCGACATCGACTGGTTCGCGCGCGTGCTCGATTCCGACCTTCGTGTCGAGGTCGTCGACGAGGTGCTCGTATCCAAGAGGATCCACGACTCGAACCTCTCCAACTCGGGCGGCCCCAGGCTTGGCCGGGAGCTGATCGAGGTGCTGCGGCTGAAAGTCGCCCGGGGGCGCGGCGACGCATGAGCGCCGCGACGTATCCCGGACAGGCACCGTCGGGGGCGGCCAAGGCCGAGCTCGTCGCCGCGATCGGCGAGGCTGTACGGTCCGGACGCGGATACGCCGCCGGAAAGCTCGGCAACACCGAGCGCGCGATCCTCCAGCTCCCGCTCATACGCGAACGGGAGCTCGACCCGGCTCGGCGACGGGCATTCGAGCTGGCCGTCGCTCACAAGGCGCTCAGGCATTCGGGCATCTTCCCCGCGGCGCCGGCGTTTCTCGGGCAGTTCGCCGAGGTGTACGCACAGGCGTTCTCCCGCCTCGACTCGGTCGGCCTGACGCCCGATGCGTGGGCACAGAACGAGGAGGTTCTCGCGTACTACGGCTACGCAGGCCAGACGATCCATTTCCGTGACCAGGAGCCGGATCGGTCGCGTCCGGGCAACGAGGAGCTGTGTTACCTGCCGCTGTTCCGGGGGCGCCGCCTGCTTCTCGTCTCCCCTTTCGCCGAGTTCCTGTGCGAGCGTGCGGACAGACAAACCTTCGAAGCCGCCTGGGCGAAGACCGGAAAGCCGTGGTTCGAGCCCGCAACCGTAGAGCCTCTCCAGATCCCATACGGATGGTCGCCGCCGACGTGGGAGCGGTACGAGACGGCCCTCGAACTGTTCGCCGACATCCGCCGTGAGCTCGAGTCAACGCGCTACGACGTCGTCCTGATCGGCGCGGGCCTGCTCGGGAGCCTGATCGCCGTCGCGGCCAAGGAACAGGGGAAGATCGGCCTCTCGCTCGGCGGGCACCTCCAGATCGTCTTCGGCGTCAACGGGTCCCGCTGGCGCGATCGCGTGACCTGGAAGCGCGACTACTTCAACGACACCTGGGCGGAGATTCCAGACCGATACCGACCCGCGGTCGGGGAGAGCCATGAGAACTACTGGTAGCCCGGAGCTCCTGAGCGTCGTGATCGCGGTCAGAGACGGCGAGCGGTTCCTCGGCGAGGCGATCGAGAGCATCCTCGCGCAAGGCTACGAGCCACTCGAGCTCGTCGTCGTGGACGACGGCTCGAAGGACAGGAGCGCCGAGGTCGCGCGCTCGTGCGCGCCGGACGCGCGAGTCGTCTCGCAGCCACCCCTCGGGATCGGAGCTGCGGTCAACCACGGAGTCGAGCTGACGCGGGGAGCCCTGCTCGCGTTCGTCGACGCCGACGATCTCTGGGCGCTCGACAAGCTCGCGCTCCAGACCCCCGTGCTTGCCGAACGGCGCGAGCTCGACGCAGTCTTCGGCCACGTCGAGCACTTCGCCGGCGACGATCGCAAAACCGTGACCGTTGCCTCCCAACCGGGCTATGCGCGCGGGACGATGGTGATCCGCAGGGCTGCGTACGACCGGGTCGGGCCGTTCTCCACCGAGTTTCGCCTCGCCGAGTTCATCGACTGGTGGGGCCGGGCGGTCGATCTCGGCCTCGCGAGCCTGATGCTCCCCGACGTCTGCCTCCTCCGCCGCGTCCACGACACGAACCTCGGCGTCCGCATGCGCAACGACCGCGGGGACTACGTGCGGGTGCTGAAGTCCGCGCTCGACCGACGGCGCGCGGCTTCCGGCGAGTGAGCCGGAACCGGCGGCGGTGACGACGACGACGAAGAAGAAGCGGGTGGCGGGAATCGAACCCGCGTAGTCAGCTTGGAAGGCTGGAGCTCTACCATTGAGCTACACCCGCGCTATGGCCCAATCGTAGCCGGGAGGCTCAGCGGAGGCAGCCGACGATCAGCGCGAGGTCGCTGTCGCTCGGATGGGCGTGCCAGAGAGTGACGGCGTTGTTGTAGCGCTTCAGGACGTCGGGGAGGCCGGCGCGCACGTTCGGCAGGGCGAAGCGCTGGTAGGCGTTTTCGATGTCGACACCGCTCTTCACCGTGTCGCCGAATGCAACCTGGACGAAGTTGCCCTTGAGGTTTGCACGGAAGGCACCACCGGTGGCGGTGCTCGCGACGAAGCTCAGCGGGCCGCCGATGGGCACGGAACGCTGCGTCAGACACGTTTTCGACCGGTCCAGGGTGTACACGGTCGAGCCTCCGCAGCCGGCGAGCGCGACCACGAGCAGGGCCGCGAATGCGGCGAGCGTGAGGCGTTTCATCGGTGGGAGTGTAGTGAGGCAGCCGGAGGCGGCTGCATAACATAGGCGGATGCGCTCGCTCGAGGAGACCCTCACCGAATACGCGCGGCTCGCGGTCCGGGTCGGAGTCAACGTTCAACCCGGACAGCGCCTGGCCGTCAGCGCGCTCCTCGAGCATGCGCCGCTCGCCCGGGCCGTCGCCGTCGAGGCCTACGCGGCGGGGGCGAGTTACGTCGATGTCGTCTATTCGGACCAGCACGTGCGCCGGGCGCACATCGAGGGCGCGCCGGACGCAACGCTCGGCTGGTCGCCGCCCTGGCTCGTGCAGCGGTTCGACGACCTCGGGGCCGAGGGAGGGGCGCTCCTCGGAATCACCGGCAACCCCGAGCCGGAGCTCTTTGCCGACCTCGACGGCGAGCGGATCGCCGCCTCGAGGATGCGCGCGCTGACGGAGGCCTCGCTTCGCCTCTCCGACGGGCTCGTCAACTGGTCGATCGTCGCCTGCCCCAACGAGGGCTGGGCGCGCACGGTCTTCGGCGAGCCCGACGTGACACGGCTCTGGGAGGCGGTGTCGACCGCGGTGCGGCTCGACGAGGCCGATCCCGTCGCGGCGTGGAGGGACCACCTTGCGGCGCTCGACCGCCGCGCAGCCGCGATGAACGACCGGCGCTTCGACGCTCTGCGCTACCGGGGTCCCGGCACCGACCTCACGATCGGGCTTCATCCGGATTCGACCTGGCTCTCGGCGCTGGACGTCTCCGCGAACGGCATCGAATCCGTCGTGAACATGCCGACGGAGGAGGTCTTCACGGCGCCCGATGCGAGGCGGATCGACGGCACGGTCAGCGCCACCTACCCGCTCCAGCTCCAGGGCAACGTGATCCGGGGCCTCCGCATCCGGTTCGAGGGCGGACGTGCGGTAGAGGTCCACGCCGACGAGGGCGAGTCGTTCATCCGCGCACACATCGCGAGCGACGACGGAGCGGCCCGCCTCGGCGAGGTCGCGCTCGTGGATCGAACCTCGCGAGTCGGCCAGACCGGGATCGTCTTCTACGACACGCTCTTCGACGAGAACGCCTCCTCGCACATCGCGCTCGGAGCCGCGATCAAGCAGGCGATCCCGAGAGCAAGCGGGCTCGGCGAGGAGGAGCTTCACGCCGAGGGGATCAACCATTCCTCGCTCCACACCGACTTCATGATCGGTAGCCCCGAGGTTGAGATCCGCGGCGTCACCGCAAGCGGCGAGGAGGTCCCGATCCTCGCGCACGGCGACTGGGTCCTCTGACCCCTACACTTCGTCGGCGGCGGGACGTAGCTCAGCCTGGTTAGAGTGCCTGCTTTGGGAGCAGGAAGCCCCCGGTTCGAATCCGGGCGTCCCGACTTATGGCCTTGAGGGGTCTCCTCGCGACGATGCTCGCGGCCGCGGTCGTCGGTGCGGGAGCTGCCGCTGCGACGCCGGGTGCGACGATCCGGGGCCGCCTCCAGAAGGCGCACTACCCGATCTACGCACCACCGGGCGCGAGCGCGATCCGTCCCCGGCCGCAGGACACGTTCTATACCGTCGCCGACTTCGCGAGCGCGCACGCATTCTGGTTCCTCGTCTACGTCTATGCGACGCCGGCGATCGCGGCGTCGGCCCAGGAGGCCCTGAGCGAGAAGATCGTCTCCGGACCGAGCCGGGTAGGGAGAGACGGCCGAACCGTGTTCCTCGGTACCACTGCGCCGCTGAACCGCACCCAGGGGCTGCCACCGGTTCTCCCGGCACGAGACTTCGCGAGGCTCGTCGCTCTCGCCGAAGGCCGCTGAGCACCGCCGATACCCTGCGCCCCCGTGAGCGAGGCGCCCCTTCCCGTCGAGCCCGCCGCGCGGGCGCGGCACCGCCTCGGATATGCGATGGCTGCGTGTGCCGCGATCCTCTGGGGAATCAACGGGACCGTCTCCAAGGTGATCCTCGCCTCGGGCGTCTCGTCGCTGCGGCTGACCGAGGTGCGCTGCGCGGGCGCGTTCGTCGGGCTCGTTGCGGTGCAGGCGATCCGGGATCCCGGTCGGCTGCGGGTTCCCCGGCGGCGGGTGCCGTTCCTCGCGCTCTTCGGGATCGGCGGCCTCGCGTTCGTGCAGTGGTTCTACTTCCTCGCGATCCATCGGGTGGCGATCGGAATCGCTTTGCTCGTGCAGTACCTGGCACCGCTGCTCGTCGCGCTCTGGGCACGGTTCGTCTACCACGAGCCGGTTCGCCGGCGCATCTGGCTGGCGCTGGCGCTCGCACTCGGCGGCCTCGCCCTCATCGTCGACCTCGGGAGCGGCGGGACGATCTCGAGCGGCGGGCTCGGCTTCGCACTCGCGGCGGCCGTGACCTACATGCTGTATCTGCTCCTTGCCGAACGCGCCGTCGCCGACCAGGGCGCCGTGTCGCTCCTTGCCTGGGGCTTCGGGTTCGCGACCCTCTTCTTCTCGATCATCGCACCGTGGTGGGGCTTTCCCGGCCACCGGGTCACGGCGGACGTCACGCTCCTCGGCCATCTCTCGAGCTATCACCTGCCGGTGTGGGGGCTGATGGCCTGGCTCATGTCGCTCGGGACGATCGTCCCGTTCTTCCTGCTCGTGAGCGCATTACGCCACCTCCCGGCGACGAGAGTGGCGATCATGGCGATGCTCGAGCCCGTCGTCGCGACCGTCGTCGCCTGGATCTGGCTCGACGAGTCGCTCGGAGCGACCCAACTCGCCGGGGCCGTCGTCGTGCTGACCGCGATCCTGATCGCCCAGACCGCGCGGTAGCCACGTTTTATGATTTACAAAGATGGGTCGGGCGGCCCATTTCCTTCGGCCGTCGCGCGCGTTACGGTTTGGTTGCACTGGGCGATGCGAACTGTCGAAGGTGATTCGTCACCGAGACGGAGAGCATTAAAGCGAGAGAGCCCGTCGCGCCGACCCCCCGAGCGGCGGGCTTTCTCAGCTCTTCTCGCCGAGAGTATCCTCTCTTGATGGTCGTCGAAAAAGTCCTGCTCGCCGCGCCTCGCGGCTATTGCGCAGGAGTCGAGCGGGCAGTCGAGACCGTCGAGCGCGCGCTCGAGCTGTACGAGGCGCCGGTCTACGTCCGCAAGGAGATCGTCCACAATCGCCACGTGGTCGCCGAGCTCGAAGAGCGCGGAGCCGTGTTCGTGGACGACGAGGCCGATGTGCCCGAGGGGCAGACGATGGTGCTCTCCGCCCACGGCGTCGCACCCTCGGTGCACGTGAACGCCGAGGCGCGGAGCCTGAGGACGATCGATGCGACCTGCCCGCTCGTCACGAAGGTGCACGTCCAGGCACGCCGCTACGCCGCCGAGGGCTACACCGTCGTCCTGATCGGACATGCCGGCCACGAGGAGGTCGTCGGCACGATGGGCGAGATCCCCGACTCGATCGTGCTCGTCGAGTCGAGAGCCCAGGTCGCCGAGCTCGACCTCCCCGCCGATGCCCGGCTCGCCTACGTGACGCAGACCACCCTGTCTGTCGACGAGACCGGTGAGGTGATCGCCGCCCTCCGCGAACGGTTCCCGACGATCCGGGCACCCCAGCGCGAGGACATCTGTTACGCGACCTCGAACCGGCAGTGGGCCGTGAAGGAGCTCCTCGAGAAGATCGACCTGCTGCTCGTGATCGGGTCGAGGAACTCGTCCAACTCGAACCGGCTCGTCGAGACCGCGCGCTCCGGCGGCGTCGACTCCTACCTGATCGACGACGAGACCGAGATCGACCAGTCATGGTTCGGCGAGGAGATCCGGATCGTCGGGATCACCTCGGGTGCGTCGGCGCCGGAGAAGCTCGTACAGCGTGTCTGCGCCTGGTTCCGCGACCGCGGAGTCGAAGCGATCGAAGAGCAGCGGTTCCTCGAGGAGAACATCGAGTTCCGGCTGCCGGTCGAGCTGCGGCGTGAGCTCGCGCTCGGCGACGCCAAAGCCTAGAACTGCGGCAGCGCCCGTTCGGGCTCGGGGACGAGCTCGCGCCAGTCCCGGAAGGAGAGACCCGACCGCCTCTGGCCGGGAAAGAAGTGGTTCGGCAGCCGGTCGAACCGTCCCGCATAGAGGTCGTCGAGCATCTCGAGCCGCTGCTCGAGCTTCGCGGCCATATGGGGCTCGTGGCGGACGCGCCCCTCGAGCCCGAGCCGCAGGCGCGTCTCGGTCGCCGCGCGTTCCCGCAGAGGAACGTGATGCATGAGGAGGCTCGGCCCCGCCTCCCGCAGCCGACGTCCGTCGGCACTCGCGACGGTATGCGAGCCGGGCATCGGCAGCAGGTCCTGCGCCGTACGAACCCGGAAGAGCTGATGCTTCCAGTGGCCGACCGGGCAGTAGGCGTCGCTGCGCCAGCGAGCGAGCGGGATCGAGGCGGCCGGGTGCGTTCTCGGGCGGTAGAAGCTCACGTCGCTCGGTTGGTGCTCGAGCACCCGGCTTCCGACGACGTCGACCCACGGCGGGAGAGACTCGACGCACGTGCGGATGGTGGTGCCGTCCGGGCCGCGTGGAAACTCGTCGGCGTCGACGAGCACCCACCAGACGTCGTTGCCGTGGAGAGCGGTCTGCTCCGAGACGAGGCGCCGCTCGAGCTCGACCCGCGCGGTCTCCGAGAAGC
This sequence comes from Gaiellaceae bacterium, assembly GCA_036271235.1. Taxonomy (GTDB): domain Bacteria; phylum Actinomycetota; class Thermoleophilia; order Gaiellales; family Gaiellaceae; genus PALSA-600. The sequence goes on along the minus strand of DATBBA010000071.1, from coordinate 89,715 downwards.
TCGCGCGATCCGTCCCGATCACCGTGGCGCCGGCCATCGTGGCTTCGGCCCGGGTGTCGTCCAAGCTCCCGTCGTCGAAGACGAACACCTCGTCCGCGCCCTCTGCGAACAGATTTTGCACCGTTGCCCAGATGACGTCCTCCTCGTTCCAGACGTACGCGACTCCCAGGATCACGGCGCGGTCGCGTCCAGAGACGGTCGACGGCCCGGGGCCGGCGCCGCTCCTGCGCCATGCCCGGGCGTGACGTCTGAAGACGGGCATCATTCCGGGGTAGCGGCGCGTGAGGCGGGCCCGCCAGACCTCGGCCGACCAGACGAGCGAATCGGTTCGACGGACGGGCACCGCGCCCGGGAACGGATTGCTCCGGTCCTCGCCGCAGTCGAGAATCCGCGAGACAAGGCCGCCTCCGACCCTCCCCCCGGGACTCGCCATGGCCGAATCAGGCCTTCTCGAGCCTGAGCTCGGCGGCCACCTCGATCGAGACTGCCAGCGTCTCGGCCGCGATCCGATCGGCGAACTCGAGCAGCTCTTCCCCGGCGATCCAGAGCTTGATCCGGTCCGTGATCTCGAGCCCCGACTCCTTCCGCAGAACCTGGACGGAACGGATCAGGTCGTTGACCCGGGCCTCGAGGCGGAGCTCGTCGTCGAGGGTCGTCTCGATCGCGACCGTGAGCGTGCCGTCGGTTGCGACTGCCCAGCCGTCGAGGGCGATCCGTTCCACGAGCACCTCGTCGGGCTCGAGGGTGTATCCGTCCACCTGGAAGCGGCCCCCGGCAAGCTCGGTGAACTGCCCCTCGGCAAGCAGGGTGCTGACCTCACGGAGCTTCGGGCCGAGCTTGGGCCCGAGCTTCGGCAGGTTCGGTTTCACGCGCAGCTCCGAGGCCTCGACCTCGCCGAACTCGACCGCCTTCACGTTCAGCTCCTCGGCGATCTCGTCGGTGTGCGCCACGGCCAGCGGCGCACCCGCGACCACCATCCGACGGAGCGGCTGGCGGCCCTTCAGGCCCGAGCTCGAGCGCGCCTGGCGCCCGAGCTCGACGACCGCCCGAAGCTCCGCGATCTCCGCCAGCAGCGACGCGTCGGGGTCGGCGACCTCGGGCCAGCCGGAAAGATGCACGGAGGCCTCGCGGCCGGGGACGAGGTTCCACCACAGGTGGTCTGTGAGGAACGGCATCATCGGCGAGACCACTCGCAGCGACTGGACGAGGGCGTACCAGAGCGTCCGCAGAGCGTCCGCGTCCTCCCCCCAGAAGCGCTTGCGGGAACGTCTGATGTACCAGTTCGAAAGATCGTCCATGAACGCTTCGAACGCGCGAATCACGTTGACCGTCAGCGTGGCCTCGTAGGCGCGCTCGGCCTCGCGGACGAACTCGTGGGTGCGCGCGACGAGCCAGCGGTCAAGCGGCCGCTCGGCACTCGGGCCGGACTCGAGAACCGACGGATCGGATTCGTGCGCGGCGATGTTCGCGTAGGTCACGAAGACGTTCGCACAGTTCCAGAACGTCAGAAGCTTGCCCTTGATCTCGTGCGCCGGGCCGAAGCCGAAGAGCAGATTCCGGTCAGGCGGCTGGGCGCAGTACTGCCAGCGCATCACGTCGGCCCCCATCCGCGTGAACGCATCCTCTGCGTCGATCATGTTCCCCCACGAGCCGTGCATCTCGCGGCCGTCCTCGTCGAGCATCTTCTCGTAGCCGAGCACGCGGTTGTAAGGCGAGCGGCCCACGAGCACGACGGACATGAAGAACTGCGAGTAGAACCAGAGCCGGATCTGCTCGCGCATCTCCGTCACCCAGTCGGCGGGAAACCACTTCTCCCAGTAGGCGTTGTCGGGAAGGTCGGCCCGCGTCAGCCCCTTCGCGGCCCCCGTCCCGTAGCCCTCGTCGACCCACTCGGGGTTCTGCCAGCCGAGCGTCGAGAACGGGACGATCCCGGCATCGAGCCAGACGTCCCCCACCTCGACCACCCGCTCGACGCGCTCGCCGCAGCCCTCGCAGCGGATCGGGACGCGGTCGATCCACGGCCGGCGGAGCTCCTCGAGCTGGTCGAGCCCCTCGAGCGCGCGCTCGGCGAGCTCGGCCTTCGACCCGATCACCGTGCGGTGGCCGCAGTCGCAGACATAGAACGGAAGCGGCAGACCGTAGTAGCGGCGCCGGGAGATGTTCCAGTCACCCATGTTGCGCAGCCAGTCGTCCATCCGCTTGCCCATGTACTCGGGCACCCATTCGACCTTCGCGTTCTCCTCGAGCAGCTTCTCGCGGATGCCCTCGACGGAGATGAACCAGTCGTCGGAGATGCGGTAGATGATCGGCGTGTCGCAGCGCCAGCAGTGGGCGTAGTTGTGGAGATGGGTGCCGACGGCGACGAGGAAGCCGCGCTCGGTGAGGTTGGCGACGATCTGGTCGGCCGCCTCGATCGTCGAGAGGCCGTGCAGCCAGCCGTAGTCGTCGTAGAAGTGGCCGGCCTCGTCGACCGGCGTCAGTACCGGGAGGTCGAGCGAGCGCCCCAGCTCGAAGTCCTCAGGGCCGGCGCCCGTCGCGATGTGCACGATCCCGGTGCCTTCCGTCAGCGAGACCTCGTCCCACGGCACGATCCGGTGCTCGACGCTCGCGCCCGGCGCGAGGTTGTCGAACGGGCCTTCGTATCTCAGGCCTACGAGCTCGGAGCCCGGAACGCGCTGAAGGAACGTGTCGTCGGGAAAGAGCTCCGCGAGCACCCACTGGCCGTTCTCGCGCAGGCCGTACTCGCCCTCGGGGTTCACGGCGGCAGCGACGTTCGCGGGCAGCGTCCACGGGGTCGTCGTCCAGATCACGATCGACTCCCCGGGCCGGTCGAGCAGCGGGAAGCGCACGAAGAGCGAAGGGTCGCTGCGCTCCTGGTAGACGCCCGACTGCGTCAACTCGTGCTGGGACAGCGAGGTGCCGCAGCGTGGGCACCAGGCTGTGGCGCGATGCCCGACGTAGAGCCAGCCGCGCTCGTTCACGATCTTCAGGAACCGCCAGATGTACTCGATGTTCGTGTCGCTGAAGGTGAAGTAGTCGCGCCCCCAGTCCATCCACTGGCCGAGCCGGATCGAGCCGCGGGTCAGCTCCTCGGACGACTTCACGACGACCTCGCGGCAGCGGCGCGCGAACTCCTCGAGCCCGAACGCCTCGATCTCGCGCTTCGAGTTGAAGCCGAGCTCCCTCTCCACCCCGACCTCGATCCAAAGGCCCTGGCAGTCGAAGCCGTTCTGGTACCGCTGGTCGAATCCCTTCAGCGCCTTGTAGCGCTGGAACACGTCCTTCAGCGTCCGTCCCCACGCCGTGTGCACGGCAAGCTTCTTGTTCGCGGTGACAGGCCCGTCGACGAACGACCACGTCGGTCCGCCGCGATTCCGCTCGCGCAGCTGGTCGAAGGTGGCCTCTTTCTGCCACCGCTCGAGGACTGCGAGCTCGATCGCGTTCGAGTCGGGCTTGTCGGGGAGCGGTTCGAACATCCCCTCGATTCTACGGAGGGGGAAGAATCCGGCCTGCTCACCCGTTAACGTAGGTGTAAATCCGCAGAAAGGACACAACAAATTGGCTCTCGAAGCAACTGATGCGACGTTCCAGGACGTCGTTCTGGGGTCCGAAGGAAAGGTGATCGTCGACTTCTGGGCTGAGTGGTGCGGCCCGTGCCACGCCGTCGCGCCGGTTCTCGACCGGATCGCCGACGAGCACGAGGACGTGAAGATCGTGAAGGTCAACGTCGATCACGAGCAGGCCCTGGCGCAGCGCTACGGCGTCTCGTCGATCCCGCTGATCGTGCTGTTCGAGAACGGTGAGCCGCAGGCTCAGTCCGTCGGTGCGCTGCCGAAGGGCGCGCTCGAGCGGGCACTCGGGCTCAGCGAAGAGGCTTAGACAATCGGGCCCGCCGCGGTATCGTTGCGACGAGATGCGGCGGGCAAGGCCCCGGGAACCGAACGCCGAGATCGAGAGCCGGGCGGCGCCCGTGGATTCGAGTGCGGGCTCCTTCGCCGAAGGGGTCATGGAGCTGCAGCGCTCGGCAGGCAATCAGGCGGTGGGAGCCTTGCTCTCACGCGATGCGGACAGGGCGCCCGAGGGTGAGCGGAGCACGAGTACGACGCTCGTCATGCCGGACCCGCTCGGCGTGCTTCCCGTCGAGGCGTTCACCATGCCCCGCGGAGAGCGGGACACGACGATCACGATCACGATCCCGGCGGCAGCCGTGACGCCGGCGCTGATGAACGCCTCGGCGAACGGAACCGTCTTTCCGACCGCAACCCTTTCCACCGGCTACATGAGCTACCAGCTGCTTTCGGTGATCGTCGCATCCGTCCAGCTCGGGTCCGGCGGCGGGGCCACCATCACCCTGAACGCGGCCGGCCTCGAAACCGTGAGCCCCAAGGACAAAGCTCAGGGGAAGGTGGATTAGCGAGCCGACAGAACCGCGTCCGAGAGCCTCGGCCAGGCCTCGAGCGCCCAGTCTCCGAACTCGAGATCGGTGAGGACGGCCAGCGCGAGCTCCGCGTCGGGGTCGATCCAGAGAAAGCCGCCGCCCCCGCCGAAGTGCCCGAACGTGCGCGGCGAGTTGCGAGTCCCCGTCCAGTGGGGCTGCTTGCCGCCGCGAAGCTCCGGCCCGAGCCCCCAGTCGTTCGGCTCGAAGCGGCCGATGCCCGGCACGACGCCGTCCAGGCCCGGGAACTGCACCGCCACCATCTCGGCGTGCGTCTCCGCGGCAACCCGCGTCGGCCGCTGAAGCTCGCGGGCCAGGTCGATCAGCCCCGTGAGCGGAAGCCGGAGCCCGTGAGCCGGAGAGCCCGTGAGCCCGACTCCCCAGACCGCCTCGAAGTAGCCGGCAAAGGGCATGGCGGCCGCCTGCGCCACGTGCTCGGCCGCGACCTCGATGCCGCTGTTCGAGTAGATCCGCTTCGCGCCGGGCTTCGCGATCGGGTCGGGCCCGTCGAACGGCAGGCCGGAGGCGTGCGAGAGCAGATGCCGGAGCGTGGAGCCGGGCGGCCCGGCCTCGTCCTCGAGCGAGACGATCCCCTCCTCGACGGCAACCAGCGCCGCGAGCGCCGTTGCAACCTTCGTGATCGAGGCCCAGCGGAGCGGGAGCTCGACCTCGCCGCGCGTGATCGCCGGCCCGTCGGGGTATACGACCGCAACTGCGGCATGAGCGCACGGCCAGTCGTCGACTTGCCGTAACGCGTCCATACACCGACACTACACAGTGATGGATCGTCAGCTGATCACGTCAGGGGCCGCGTTCGAGGATCGCGTCGGCTACTCGCGCGCCGTCCGCGTGGGGACCTCCGTGTGGGTGTCCGGAACGGCGCCGATCATGCCCGGCGACGCCGACCCGCCGGACGATCCGTACGAGCAGGCGCGAGTTTGCCTCCAGATCATCGCGCACGCTCTGGCCGAGGCGGGCTCGGGCTTCGACGACGTCGTGCGGACGCGGATCTACGTGACCCGTCCAGGCGACATCGACGAGGTCGGCCGCGCCCACCGCGAGGCGTTCTCGACGGCCAGACCTGCGACGACGGCGATCGTCACCGCGCTGCTCGACTCCCGCTGGCTCGTCGAGATCGAGGCCGAAGCCGTGATCGGCGGGGCGCCGTGAGAGACCAGATCGACCGCACGAACCAGCGAACGTCGCAGGCGAGCGTCCTCAACCACCGCTTCGGCTCGTCCGCTGCCTACACGCTCGGCGTCGAGGAGGAGTACATGCTGCTCGACCCCGAGACGTGGGATCTCGTCCAGCACATCGACTCGGTGCTCGCGAAGGTCGAGGAGGGCGAGTTCCAGGCGCGCGTCACCGCCGAGCTGATGCAGTCGGTGATCGAGATCACGACACCGGTCTGCCACAGCCCGGCCGAGGTCGGCGCCCAGCTGCGGAAGCTGCGCCGGTATGTCGCCGAGATCGCGGCCGCCGACGGCTGCCGGTTCGGCTCCGCCGGCACGCATCCGTTCAGCCTGTTCGAGCGCCAGCGGATCACCGCGCGGGACCGCTACCGCAAGATGGTCGACCAGTTCCAGTACATCGCCCGGCGCGAGCTGATCTTCGGGATGCATATCCATGCGGCGGTGGACGACCCCGACAAGGCGATCCAGGTCGTGAACGGGCTCCTCGTCTACCTGCCGGAGTTCCTCGCGCTCTCGGCGAACTCTCCGTTCTGGCGCGGCGAGCCGACGGGCCTCGCCTCGTCCCGGCAGATGGTCTTCTCGGCGTTCCCCCGGTCGGGGATGCCGCCGAGGTTCGAGAGCTACGAGGCGTTCGCGGAGCTCGTCGGCCAGCTCGAACGGACAGGCTGCATCGCCGACTACACCCACATCTGGTGGGACATCCGGCCTCACCCACGGCTCGGGACGATCGAGCTGCGGATCTGCGACGCGGTGACGCGGGTCGAGGACGCCGTCGCGCTTGCGGCGTACTTCCAGGCGCTCGTGAAGATGCTCGCCGAGCACGTCGAGTCGGTGGGCGCGCCGCCGAGCTTCCACCGGATCCTGACCACCGAGAACAAGTGGCTCGCCGCGCGCCACGGTCTCGCGGCACCGGTGATGGATCTCGTCACCGGCCGGCGGAACCGCGTGCCGATCTCGCAGCTGATCCGCCGGACGCTGCGCGACCTCGAGCCGCACGCCCGCGAGCTCGGCTCGGAGCGGGAGCTCGAGGGGATCTCGGAGATCCTCGCCAGGGGCAACGGCGCGGAGGAGCAGCTCCGTGTCTGGAACGCGAACCGCGACATCGCGGAGGTCGTCCAGGAGCTCGCTGCGGCAACGGCGGTCGGAGCGCGCGACACGCCCTGACGGCGCCGCTCGAACCCTGTTAGCTTCTGCGCCTGGTTCCAGGGCCTGCGCCCGATCCGGCCGATGACGACGACACCCGCAACCTCACCGCGCTCATCGCTCGTCCCGACCGCACTGATCGGGCTTGCCTTCCTGATCGTCGCAATCGTCTTCCTTTCGGGATCCGAGTGGTACATCGGGTTCAAGACGGTTCACGTCCTCTTCGTCGTGGTCTGGGTCGGCGGTGGTGCCGCGATCACGATCCTCGGCCTCAAAGCCGAAAGGGCAACCGACGGCGCCGAGGTGACCGGACTTGCCCGGCAGGCGGCCTTCCTGGGTGAGCGCGTCTTCGCACCCTCGGGCCTCGTCGTCGTCGCGACAGGGATCGGAATGGTCTCGAACGCAAGCCTCGGCTACGACCACTTCTGGATCGGATTCGGCCTGCTCGGCTTCCTCGCGACGTTCGTGATCGGGATCGCGATCCTCTCGCCGAGAGCCAAGAAGCTCGTCGCGCTCGTCGAGTCGAAGGGCCCGAACGCCCCCGAGACTCGAGCCGCGGTGGGGACGATCCTGCTGATCGCGAGAGCAGACATGGCGCTGCTCCTCCTCGTGATCATCGACATGGTCGCGAAGCCCTTCTCGTAGCGGCCAGCGCCTGACCGTCGAGTCGGGCTAACGGCCTGCTCGGTGCGCGACCGTCTCAGCGGACGCGGGCTGCGAGCTCGTCCTCGACCGCCGCGATGTCGAGGCCGCGCGCGGCGAGCAGGACGTACAGGTGGTAGATCAGGTCGGCCGACTCCGAGACGACGCGCTCGTCGGACTCCGCGAACGCGGCCACCATCACCTCGACCGCCTCCTCGCCGACCTTGCGTGCGACCGCCGGCACCCCTTCGTCCAGGAGCTTCGTGGTGTACGACCCTTCCGGCCGCGTCTGTGCGCGCTCTGCGATCGTGCGCCAGAGCGCCGGCGCGAAACACGAGAGCGAACCGGTGTGACATGCGGGCCCGGCCGCGCGGACACGAACGACGAGCGCGTCGCCGTCGCAATCGTCGCGAAGCTCCTCGACCGCCATCGTGTTCCCGGAGGTCGCGCCCTTGTGCCAGTACTCCTCGCGGGAGCGGCTCCAGAACCATGCCTCCCCGGACTCCCGTGTGCGCCGTTCGGCCTCCGCGTCCATCCACGCAAGCATCAGGACACGCCCGCTGTCGGCGTCCTGGACGATCGCGGCGCGCAGCTCGCCCTCAGGCGGCATCGCGCATCTCCACGCCGAGCTCGCCCAGCTCACGGCGGAGCGAGGTGAGCCGGTCAGGGTCCTCGTGCAGGATCGAGGCCAGGAGCGCCGCCTGGGCGACCTCGAGCGCCGCCGCGACATGCGAGGCATCGCCGGCGCCGCCCGAGGCAATCACCGGCACCGAGACTGCGCCGGCGACCGCCGAGGTGATCTCGAGGTCGTAGCCCTCGCGAGTCCCGTCGGAGTCGATCGAGGTGAGCAGGATCTCCCCCGCCCCGCGCTCTTCGGCCTCGATCGCCCACTCGACGGTCCCGCGGGCCGTGTCGGTCGTGCCGGCTCGCGTTCGGACGCGGCCTCCTTCGGTGTCGATCGCCACCACGACGGCCTGCGAGCCGAGTTTCTCGGCGAGCGCCGTGATCAGCGACGGGCTCGCGAGCGCGGCAGAGTTCACCGAGACCTTGTCCGCGCCCGCGCTGAGCAGCGCATCGGCATCGGCCACGGAACGGATCCCGCCGCCGACCGTGAACGGGATCGCGAGCTGCTCCGAGACGCGCCGAACGACGCCGACGAGCGTGTCGCGCTCCTCGAGCGTCGCCTTCACGTCGAGGAACACGAGCTCGTCGGCGCCGCGGTCGGAGTAGGCCGCGCCGAGCTCGACCGGATCGCCGACATCTCGGAGCTCCTGGAACTTGATGCCCTTGACGACGCGCCCTGCGGCGACGTCCAGGCAGGGGATCAGGCGCGGGAGAGGGATCGCTCCCTCACCTCCGTCAGCACCCGGCCGAGATAACGGGCGCCCGCGGCGCCGCTCTTCTCCGGATGAAACTGCACGCCGAGAAACGATCCGGCACGCGCCTCGGCCACGATCCCCTCGGACCAGGCCGTCGCACACGAGGTCTCGGCAGCGTAGGAGTGGGCGAAGTAGTACGCGGCCGAATCCGACATGTCCGAGCGACGTAGAGATACATCTGCCTCACGGCCGACCTTCGCCCAGCCCATGCGCGGGATCCGGCCCTCGGTGAGTCTCACCGAGCGGCCCGGCAGGATCCCGAGGCCCTCGACCCCGCCGTCCTCCTCCGAGAACTCGAGCGCAAGCTGCAGTCCGAGGCAGATACCGAGCACCGGACGACCGTCCGCGACGCGGGCGCGAAGAGCCTCGTCGAGCCCCTGGCGGCGAAGCTCGGTCATTGCCGAGCGCGCGGAGCCGACGCCCGGCAGCACCGCGAGATCGGCTCCGGCGACGTCGTCGACGAGCTCCGCGCCGAGCCGCCGCAGGGCGATCTCGACCGAGCGGATGTTCCCGGCGCGGTAGTCGCAGACGCCGACCTTCAAAGCTGTCCCTTCGTCGACGGGATCCCGCTCGACTCGACCCGGAGCGCCGTCCTGAGCGCCCGGCCGACTGCCTTGTATGCGGCCTCGGCGGTGTGATGGGCATCGCGGCCGGTCGCCTCGACGTGGATCGCCATCCGCGCCGCCTGCGCGAGGCTTCCGAAGAAGTGGCCGGCCATCCCCGGCTCGGGCTCGATCGAGAGCTCGGCGAAGGGCCGGCCCCCGAGATCCACCGCGGCCCGCGCGAGCGCGTCGTCCATCGGCACGACGGCGTCGCCGTAGCGTGCGATGCCGCGCCGGTCGCCGAGCGCCAGGTCGAGCGCCTCGCCGAACGCCAGCGCCGTGTCCTCGACCGTGTGGTGGTCGCCCGTCTCCAGGTCGCCTGAGCCCTCGACGGTCAGATCGAGCCCCGCGTGGAAGGCGAGCTGCTCGAGGAAGTGGTCGTAGAGCCCGCCGCCGGTCTGGACGCTGACGCGGCTGGCTCCGTCGAGGCCGAGGCGAACCGAGATCCGTGTCTCGGCGGTGGCCCGCAGATGGCGGACGCGGCGGCCGGCGCCCTCGGCGACCGGCGATGGCCGGTCGAGCAGGCGCGCGAGTGCCTCGACCACGAGGTCGTCGTCGACCCGGTCGCGCACGGTCATCCGGATCCCGTCTGCATACACACGCACCACGAACCCCTGGTGCAGGAGTCGCTCGCCGAGCGCACGCCCGTCCTCGACCGGAACGAAGAGGAAGTTGGCCCGTGACGGAAGCGGGGGCAGGCCGATCGCCCGCAGCGCCGAGGCGAACCGCTCGCGCTCCTCGATCGCCGGCTGCATGTCCGGCGGTGAGGCGAGCGCGGCCACCGCAAGCGCCGCCGACACGGTCGACACCGGGGCGGGCGCCTGCCGGGCGTTCAGCTCCTCGGCGACATCGGGCGCGGCGAGCGCGTATCCGATCCGCGCGCCCGCAAGCGCGAAGGCCTTCGAGAACGTCCGCAGGACGATCACTCCGTCGTCGAGAAGCGGGATCGCCGTCTCGCCGAAGTACTCGAAGTAGGCCTCGTCGACGACGAGCGGCCGCGCCTCGGGCAGCGGGCGAACGACCCCGTCGGGATTGTTGGGCCTGCACGTGAACGTCAGCACCGGGTCGTCGTCACCGACCTCGGCTCTGGCGAGTTGGGCCGCGATCCGGTAGAGCGGGTACGTGGGCGGCTCGGGAATCGCGATCGTGTCGCCCGGGCCCGCGTAGCAGCGGGCGATCAGCAGGATGAGGTCGTCGGCGCCGACTCCGAGCACGACGTTCTCGGGCCCGAGGCCGTTGTACGAGGCGATCGCGTCCTTCAGCTCGTGGTAGCCGCCCGGCGGGTACCCGCTGATCGAGGCGAGCGCACGCGCGATCGTCCCGGGCCGCGTGGTGGGGAGCGGCAGCGGCGGCGTGTTCTGGTCGAAGCGCACGACCTGCGACGGGTCGATTCCCGCGAGCCGGGCGACCTCGTCGCTCGGCGGCGCCCAGGTGTAGGCGCGAAACTCGGACGTCAGCTCTTTCATCGCCTCACCGCCTCTGCGTGTGCGGTCATCCCCTCGGCGTCGGCCAGGGCCTCGACCGTGGGCCGGATCAGCGCAAGGCCTTCGGCCGTGAGCCGCTGGGTCGTGACGGGCTTGAGAAACGTCTCGAGCCCGAGGCCGCCGGTGGAACGCGCCCACCCGCTCGTCGGCAGGACATGATTTCCGCCGGTTGCATAGTCGCCGGCGGCGACCGCTGACGAGGGCCCGACGAAGACGGCACCGGCATTCCGGACCTCACCGGCGAGCGCCTCGGCGTCGCCGAGCAGCACCAGGTGCTCCGGCGCAATCGCCTCCGCCTCCTCGAGGGTCTCGACGACGCGGCACACGGCGTCCGCCCCGTGCTCCGCCTGGGCGGCGAGTTCGAGCTCGACGATCCGCGGATCGACGTCGCCCGAGGCCAAGACGACCACCTCGGACGGCCCGCCCGGGAGATCGATCGCCACGTCCCGCTGAACCTCGAGCTTCGCCTCGTTCACGTACGCGTTGCCGGGGCCTACGATCTTGTCGACCTTGCGCACGTAGGCGAGCCAGCCGATCGCCTGCGGGCCGCCGAGTGCCCACACCTCGTCGATTCCGAGAACCTCGGCCGCCGCGGCAACGAGGCCCGCGCCCGCCGGCGGCGTGCAGACCACGAGCCGCTCCACGCCTGCGGCCTGCGCGGGCACGGCGCACATCACGAGCGTCGAGACCAGGTTCCGGGGAACGTAGATCCCGACGGTTCGAAGCGGTACCCACCGGCGTTCGAGAAGCACGCCGGGCTCGACCTCGAGCGAGACGTCGGCGGGGCGCTGCGCCTCATGCCAGCGGCGAACGCGATCCGCGAGCTCGAGCAGCGCCTCGCGTGGAAGCAGGCCGGGCTCGGCGACGGCGCGTACCGGCTCGGCCCCGTCGAGCTCGACGGCCCAGCGGCGAACCGCGGCATCGCCCTCGCGCTTGATCTCCTCGACGATGCTCATCCCGCGGCCCCACTTCCGGCGCGACGACCAGCAGAACCGGTGCCTGACACCGGCTTCGGTCTCCCGCCGCCACGAGCAGCAGGCGTTTCGAGAGACCACGTCACACTTTCGTTGCAGCGTCTGACCCCGGTCTCCGCGGCGCGGCGACTCATCGCGACATCCGTTCGACCGGAACGACCAGGATCGACGAAGCGCCCGCGGTTTCGAGCTCCGGCAGGAGACGCCAGACCTCCGCCGAGGGAACGAGCGCGTGGACCGCGACCATCCCGGGCTCGGCCAGCGGCAGCACGCTCGGGGAGCGCGAGCCGATGATCTCGCACACCGCTTCGAGGCTCGACTCGGGCGTGTTCAGCATCAGGTAGCGGTGGGCGCGCGCCTCGACCACCGCCCGCATCATCGAGACGAGCTGCGAGGCATCGCCGCCGACCTTCCCGATCAGCACCGCCTGCGAGGTGAAGAGCTGTCCGAGCGAGCGCAGGCCGTTCGTGCGCAGGGTGTTCCCCGACGAGACGAGATCGACGATGCCTTCGGCCAGCCCGAGGCGCGGCGCGATCTCGACCGAGCCGGTGACGTCGACGAGCTCGACCTCGACCGGCAGCAGCTCGCGCGCAAGTCGCGGATAGACGGTCGCGATCGTCGCGCCTGCGAGATCCTCGAGCGAGTGGAACCGCGACTCCTCTGGCACCGCCGCCTCGAGCCGGCAGGAGCCGTATCCGAGCTCGAGCAGCTCCTCCACCCGCGCGCCGCGTTCCCGCACGAGATCCTGGCCGGTGATCCCGCAGTCGACGACCCCGTCCTGGACGTATTCGGGCACATCGGCGGCACGCACGAGCAGCACGTCGACCGGAGCGTTCCGGCACGGGAACGCAAGCGCGCGCTCGCCCGGCTGCTCCGGTCCGAGCCCCGCGTCCTCGAGCAAGGAAACCGACGGCTCGCGCAGCCGTCCCTTGACCGGGACAGCGATCGTCAGGCGGTCGACGTCGCCGCCTTCTGCCGGTCGAGCGCGAGCCGGTAGCCACCCTCGCCGTGGCGCAGCCAGTGCGCCACACGCGTCACCGTCGTCGTCGACGCGTGTGTCCGCTGGGCGACCTCCAGATACGGGAGGCCGTCGTCCACCAGCCGGGCGACCGCCCACCGGTGCCCCATCGCCTCCAGCTCGGCGACCGTGCACAGGTCCCGCAGGAACCGCTCCACCTCGTCCCGGGACTCCAGCGCCAGGATCGCCTCGGAGAGCTCCTTCAGATCTCGCGTCTTCCATGAGTGTCGCCCGGTTGCCATTTGCGTTCTGATGTTAGCACGTTAACATGCCAGTGTGATATCCGACTTCGACCTCTCCGACTGGCTCGCCGCCCCGATCGAGGTGATCCCTGCCGTGGACGTGCTCGGCGAGGGCGCCGTCCGCCTGCATCGCGGCGATTACGACAAGGTCGTCGACGAAGCCGGCGACCCCGTGGCCCTCGCCGTGAGGTTCGCCGAGGCCGGAGCGAGGAGAATCCACCTCGTCGACCTCGACGGCGCCCGCTCCGGCCGTGCGCGCCCCGAGCTCGTGCGAACGGTAGCCGCGGCCGTCGCCCCCACGCCGCTCCAGGCCTCGGGCGGGATCCGCTCGCTCGACGACGCCCGTGCCCTCATCGCCGCCGGTGCCGACCGGATCGTGCTCGGCACCGCAGCCTTCCCCGACCCGCAGCCGTGGGTCGATGCGCTCGGCGACCGGCTCGTGGTGGCCCTCGACATCCGGGACGCGATCGTGCAGAGAGCGGGCTGGACAGCCGAAGCGGGCCTCGGCACCGCGCACGCGATCGAGCTCTGTGTCGCCGCCGGCGTGAAGCGCGTGCTCTGCACCGCGATCGATCGCGACGGGACGCTCGCCGGCCCCGACCTCGAGCTCGTCCGCGACGTCGCCGCCTCCGGGCTCGACGTGCTCGCCGCGGGCGGAGTGCGCTCACCCGACGACGTTCGCGCGCTCGCCGGCGCAGGTGCCGCCGCAGCTGTCGTCGGCCGCGCGATCATCGGGACGCTATCGCGTTCTTAATTAGCTGTAAGGGCTGCGCCGGCAGCGTTGACCGTTGCGGCCGCTCTTGTCTATCGTTGTTACAGGGCCGTGAACTGCCGGCCGAAGCGACGACACGAGGGGACCTTCTCATGCACAAGCTCGCGATCACGCTGGCAGTTTCGATGACGCTCGGCCTGGCCGCCGCGGCAGGCGCGTCGCTCCCGGTCGCCGGCGCGTTCGCCGGCAAGACCTCGCTGAAGCCGATCAACGGCTTCGTCGACATCGTCACGTTCAACTCGGCGAAGAAGGGCACCGTCCTCACGAAGTTCGTCTTCGGAACGCTCGGCTGCTTCGGCACCTCGTCGTTCCCGGTCGGGACCGACCCCTACGGCGAGGCGGAGAACACCGCGACGGTCAAGGGCTCGATCCCCGTGACCAAGAAGGGCACGTTCCTGATCACGACGAAGCCGACGCTCGCCGATCCCGAAGGAGTCGTGACCACCGCGGTGATCCAGGGGTCGGTCGTGAACTCGAAGTCGATCGCAGGCACCATCACCGTGTCGCAGAGCGACAAGGGCGATACCTGCGGGCCCTCGAAGATGAAGTTCACCGCCATGCCGGGCACGCCCTCGAGCCTCGGTATCGGTCCCTAGCCCGCTAACGGCCGGGATACACTGACCTCACCGCGGCGCTGCGAGATTCCGAACCGGGTCAGGTCCGGAAGGAAGCAGCCCTAAGGATCCCTCGCAGGTGCCGCGGCTTTTCGCCTCTACCGATCCTGAACCGGCCGCTGCTAGGTTCGGACAGATGAAGATCACACGGCTGATCTCGGCAACACTTGGCGCCCTTCTCCTTCTCGGCGCCGGTGCAGCCTCGGGTGCGGCGCCGACGAAGGGCACTCGCATCGTCTCCGTCCGAGCGGTCCCGGTCGTCATCCAGCGGGGCAGCGGAGTGCTGTCGAGGCAGCGGCTGAACACGGTCACGGCCTCGAGCAGGCTCGGTTTCAGGATCGAGGTCAGGAACGAGGGCTCCACGCGGACGAGCAACGAGACCGTCTCGCTGATCATCCGCAAGCCGGTCGGCGGCTCGATCCTGATTGCTCGGACGCTCCGGACGATCGCTCCGAACCAGACAAAGACCCTGACCTTCTCGAATCTCGGTGCGATCCCGTTCGCCTCGCGCACACGCATCACGGTGGCCCTGCGGACGGGTGCCAGCACGGCCTACCCGGTGATCTTCTCGCTGCCGTCGGGCAACGCCGCCGGAACGCCGATGCCCGTCCCGGCCGCGAGCCGCGTGGTCGTCCCCAACCTCGTCGGGATGAACCAGCAAGTCGCGATCGCCCACCTCGAGTCGCTCGGGCTCCAGATCCTCGTGCAGCCGGTTCGCTCTCCACAGCGGGTCGGCGTGGTCGTCGCCGAGGCTCCCGAAGGCGGCGCGCGAATCTCCGCCGGCAGCATCGTGAAGCTCGCCGTTTCCCGTTAGCTCAAGGACACGTCAGCCGGAGGTCGTGCCGGGCGGCTCGGGGGACCTTGCAACCGAGACTGCTGTCGGTGCCGAGCACGACAACGCTCCAGCGACCCTCGATGCGATGGACGACGATCAGCACCCCGCCGACATCGTGACCGAGCTTGTCGCGAGAACGACCGGCAACCACGCCCCAGCCCGGTCGCTCCCGTGAAACAAGCACGCTCCCTCGGTCCGGCGTGAAATGCAGACCGGGCGCACAGCAGTGATGCGATGCGGTGTCGACGTATTCCGTGGCGACGTGCTCGATCGCTGTCCGTTCGGTCGCCGTGGGTGGACTGGGTGAGCCGCTCCCGAGCTCGACCGTCCTGACCGTGCCGTTCCGGAGCCGGACACGGAGGGCCAGCCCCACGGCGCCGTGGGGAACGACGGCAAGGAACGCGTGGTTGCGAACACGAACCTCGACCGTACGAGTCGACGTCATGAGAGCCAAAGAGCGAACGGCGTCGCCGTCGAGACCGGCTACCGCTGTCCCGTGCCCACGAGAGGCGTCGACGATGACGCGAACCCCGTTTCCACCAAACAGGCCCGGCACGACCCAACTGCCGCAGGTACTCGCAGGAGTTCGACCGTCTCCACGGAGACCAAAGCAAAGCTCGCCGCCCTTGTGGCTCGCCTCGACCCGGAGAGCGCCGACGCTCACCGGCCCGTAGAAACCCCCCGGCCGAGCGGCGTGAGCCCCGGACACCGCGATCGACGCACCGAGACAGGCCACCAGGCCGAACACACTCGTCCTGAGCGCCCCCGAGAACATCGCTTCGGCGCTCAACCTATCGCACTGGCGCGCATTTCCCGTGCCCACTACCGATAGAAGTGCGGATCCAGCACCTGGACGCGGAAGATGCGGTCGACAGGCAGCGAGTTCCGGGCGGCCGCCTTGCGAATGGCTTCGGGGCTCGGCGCGTCGTAGACGCAGAAGGTCTTCCCGTGATCCTCGGTGACGTAGGAATGGATCCAGGTCACGCCCAGGTCGCTGTTGCGCTCGACCGCAGCTGCGGTGGTGGCGTCCGCGAGCGCGTGCGAGCCTGCTGGAAACTCCCGCTCGACGATGTACCTCGGCATCGAGTCCTCCGTTCGTTGCGGCTCATGACGCACTGACGGTAGGAGCGGCCCGCTGTGGACGAATCGGGAGAACTCCCTAACTTGCCGCACCGTCGGCGAGCCCGAGGCGTATCGCCTCGGCCGCGGCCTGGCCGCGAGAGCGAACGTCGAGCTTGCGCAGGATCGACGAGACATGGTGGCCGACGGTCTTCTCCGAGAGATGAAGCCGCGCCGCGATCTCCGCGTCGCGAAGTCCCTGCACGACCAGCTTCACGACGTCCACCTCGCGACGGGTGAGCTGGCCGGGGTTCTCGGCGGTCGACGCACGGGGCCCGCGCCGGACTCCGCGCACGCCGCGCTCGCGCAGGCGACGTGCCACGATCGCCGCAGCAGCTTGCGCGCCGAGCGCTCGGAGCTCGTCGTGCGCCCGGCTGATCGACGAGTCGTCGTCGCTCTCGGAGCGCGCTACCGCCGCCTCGTAGGGATACCCGAGGGCCGCCCAACCCTCGGCAGCCTGCTCCGACGCGCCTTCGAGCTGGAGACGTCGAAGCGCAAGGTCGGCGTCGGGCGACGGCCCGGCATCACCGGCCTTCCAGCGCCAGTAGACGAGCTCCCGGAAGGCCCAGTGGTCGTTCAGGCGGCGGGCCAGCTCGATGTTCGCGTCGAGCTCCTCGGCCATCGCCGGGAGGCGGCCCTCGAGCCAGGCGACCTCGGCGCGGGCCTGGATCACGGGGAGGATCACCTGCGGCTCGGCCGCGGGCCTTGCGAGCGCGAGCGCCTCGTCGAGCGGGCCGTGAGCGTCGGGATCGCCGCGTCGGGCCCGGATCAGGGCGAGCACGGCGAGCGGGCCCATCCGCGGGATCGTCGTGTCCGTGCTGCGCAGGACGCGTGTGGCGGTCTCGACGGCCGCGTCCCAGTCGCCGCGCACGAGCTCGAGCTCGGCGCGGAACCCGAGTGCGCAGTGAAGCCAGAGCTCGAGGGCGTAGTCGGTGCAGTAGGCGATGTAGTCGGCGACACAGGCCTCGACGAGCTCGAGGTCGAGGGTCGCGAACCCCTCGTAGCTGAGGGTGTTGTACGCACGGCCGACGAGTGGATCGAGCCGCTCGTCCTTGGCGAGGCGGATCGCGCGAGCGAGCTTCTCGCGGCCGGCCTCGCGCGTGGCGGGCACCTCGATCTCGATCGTGCCGAGCGTGATCAGCACGTCGGCGAGCACCTCGCTCTCACCGAGCTCGCCGGCCAGCTCGAGCGCCCGGGTGGCGGCCGCGTGCATCTGCTCGGTGTCGGCGCTGCCCATCGTGATCTGGGCTGTCGCGGCATACGCCTTCGCGAGCTCGGGGCCTTCCGGCAGGCCGCCGAGCAGCGCGAGCGCCCTGCCGACCGACTCGCTCGCTTCGGCGATCTTGCCGGTCATCCGCTGGATCCTCGAGAGCTTGAGCAGCGATGCGGCCTCCCGGAGCGGATCCCGGAGCTCCCGGAAGATCGCCGCGGCGTCGCGCCCCGACTCGATTGCCTCGGCTCCCCTGTCGGTGATGTAGCACTCGTGGGAGTGCGCCTCGAGGATCTCCGCCCTGACGTCGGGCTCCATCCGCGACGCATGCCGGAGCGCTCTCGCATAGTGGACCTCGGCTTCGCGATGAGCGCCGAGCGCAGCGGCCTCTCGAGCGGCTCGTGGCGCGTACTCGAGGACGGCGTCGGCATCGGAGGCCGCCTCGGCGTGGTAGGAGAGCCTGGCGAGGTCACCTGATGCGGCGAGTGCCTTGAGCGCGGCCCGGTGGAGCTCGACCCGCCGCCCCGGCGACAGCGAGTCGTCGATTGCGATTCGCGCCAGCTCGTGCCGGAACGACACCGTGTCGCGCTCGGAGACGAGGATCCCGGCCCCGACGCAGGCATCGACGCGCGCGAGCGCCGAGGGCGCGAGCGCTTCGAGCAGGGCCAGCTCGGTGTGCGGCGGAGTTGCAGCGACGACCTCGAGGATCGCGTGCTCCTCCGGGTCGAGTCGCGAGGCTCGCGCGAGCACGGCGTCGCGCACGGTCTCGGGGATCGCCTCACCCGGGGCGGAGAGCACCTCCGTGACGAAGAACGGGTTCCCGCCGGTGCGGCGGTAGAGCTCCCCGCCGTCGATCCCGGCCGGTGCCGCGAGCTCCGCGACGCCGGCAGCCGAGAAGAGCGGTACCCGGATTCGAGCGAGGCTCGCGGGCAGGTCGCCGAGCAGGATCCGGAAGGGATGCGCCCGGTTGAGCTCGTCGTCCCGGTAGGTCGCGATCACGACGGCGGGACGGCTCTCAACGCGCCGTGCGAGCAGCCTGACGACATCGAGCGTCGCCTCGTCGGCCCAGTGCATGTCCTCGAGCACGACGACGAGCGAGCGCCCGGGCCTGACCTCGCCAAGGAGCGCCGAGGCGACCTCGTCGGCACGCCCACCCGCGGCCACCGCCGCCGCGACAACCGGCGACTCGTCGGCAAGCTCGAGGAACGGGCCGAGCGGCCGGGCCGCGTGGAGCGGGCTGCAGGCACCCGCCAGCACGAGTGCGTTCGGCTGAGCTTCGGCGCAGAAGTGACGCACGAGGGTCGTCTTCCCCGCTCCGGCTTCGCCCCCGATCGCGACGACGTGCCCGTGCGAGCCGGTGGTCGCCTCCTTCAGCAGCGCGCGCAGGATCTCGAGCTGCTCAGAACGTTCGAACAGCTCCGGCGGGTCCACTACCGGCGCAGTCTACGACCTTCGAACCGTTAGGCTCAGGGAGCCGGGCAGGCGGCATCGAGTATCCGATGACCGAAACCCTGCACGCAGCCCCGCCTCTGGCACTCCCGAGCGAGCCCGGCGAGAGCAAGGTCCCGAGGCCGACCGTCTACTTCTGGACGATCAAGATCCTGACGACCGCGATGGGCGAAGCGACGTCGGACTACCTGGTGCACAGGTTCAGCCCGTACGTGGCGGTGGTGGCCGGCTTCCTCGTTTTTGTGCTGGCGCTCGCGCTCCAGTTCCGGATGCGCAACTACGTCCCGTGGGCCTACTGGTTCGCGGTGGCAATGGTCGCCGTGTTCGGGACGATGTCGGCCGACGTGCTGCACGTGGAGTTCGGCGTGCCGTACATCGCTTCGACGACGTTCTTCGCGGTGGTGCTTGCGGCGGTCTTCATCAGCTGGAAGCGCAGTGAAGGGACGCTCTCGATCCACAGCATCCGGACGGTTCGGCGGGAGTGCTTCTACTGGGCGGCCGTGCTCGCGACCTTCGCGATGGGCACGGCCCTGGGCGACCTTGCCGCCTACACCCTGAACCTGGGCTTCCTCGCCGCAGGCCTCGTCTTCGCCGCGTTGTTCGTGCTGCCGGCAATCGGCTGGCGCTTTTTTGGCATGAACGCGATCTTCGCGTTCTGGTTCGCGTACGTGATGACCCGGCCGCTCGGGGCATCCTTCGCCGACTGGATGGGCAAGTCGCGACACGCCCACGGCCTCGGCTGGGGCGACGGCCCGGTCGCACTCGTCCTCAGCGCGGCGATCGTCGTGCTCGTCGCGTACCTCTCGGTCACCCGCGTCGACCAAGAGCCCACCGCGTCGCCCGCCTAGGCGGTACAACGGCGGGATGGGCACCGGGTCACTCGTCGTCTCCGTGTTCCTCGCGAGCCTCGTCGAGATGGTGGAGGCGCTGACGATCGTGCTCGCCGCGGCCCTCGCCCGCGGCTGGCGCTCGGCGCTCGTCGGCACGGCAGCCGCCGTGGGTTGCCTCGCGATCGTGATCGCCGCCCTCGGCCCGGCGCTGACCCAGATCCCGCTGAACACCCTCCGGGTCGTGGTCGGCGCGCTGCTCCTGATCTTCGGCCTCCAGTGGCTGCGAAAGGGGATCCTCCGCGCGAGCGGCTACAAGGCGCTGCACGACGAGACGGCGATCTTTGCCCGGGAGCTCGCCGCGGCCGAGGCCGCCGGCCCGGAACGAAGCGGCGCCATCGACCCGTACGGCTTCACGCTTGCGTTCAAGGGAGTCTTCCTGGAAGGGCTCGAGGTCGCGTTCATCGTGGTGACGTTCGGCTCGGTCGCCGGCAACGTGGGCGTTGCGACGGTTGCCGCAGTCGCCGCCGTCCTCGTGGTCGCCGTCGTCGGCGTATTCGCCCGCGCCCCGCTCGCCCGTGTTCCCGAGAACACGATCAAGCTTGCCGTCGGCGTGATGCTCACGACCTTCGGGATCTTCTGGTCGACCGAGGGCATCGGGGCGGACTGGCCCGGAGGCGACGCCGCCATCCCCGCGGTGCTGGCATTCGTGATCGCGCTCACGTGGGGGCTCGCAGCGCTCCTGCGCCGGCGGCACGCCACGCTCGTCGTCGCCCTATGAACCTTCGGCAGCAGGTTGACGCGTGAGACGGCTTCGAGCGCTCGGCCGCTTCGGCTGGGATTTCGTCGTCGGCGACGACTGGCGGATCGCGGTGGGCGTCGTCGCGGCCCTTGCGCTTGCGGCCGGTGTTACCGCGCTCGGGGCGGAGGCCTGGTGGCTCGTGCCGCCTGCTGTCGCGGTGGTGCTGGCCGGTAGCCTCGTCCGCGCGACCCGCGCCGACTAGCTCTCGACTCCGCCAAGCTCCCCGTGGCGATCGGCGATACAGAGCCGCATCCAGTAGTCGACGCGTTCCAGGAGCTTCTGCTCGAGCCCGGCCCGCTCGAGTGCCTCGGTGGGTGCGTGCTCGCCGGTGACTTCGACTCGCACCAGATGCACCGAGCCCTCGCCCCGGCGCCCGATCTCGTGCCGATCCTCGGCGACGACCGTCACGGCTTCGACCTCGTCGAGAAGCCAGGCCGCGAGGCGGTCGATCTCGCTGAGCATTACCGTCCGACCGGCATAGATCCCGAAGTTGACGTGGATCTCGATCGCCGGAACCTCCTGCGGAGAGGCGACGAAGGCAAGGCTGGGCCGGGCATCGACGGACATCTGTTTCTGTCCTTCCACGTTTTGCGTTCTGGCAATCCTGACCGGGCCCAATTCGTCCCCGCGTGGGCGGCGTGTTTGGTGCTGGTGACCGGCGGGTAACGGTCCGGTCACCGAGCCTTGACCCGTGCGGAGCGGCGACGCATGCTCAAGGCCGAGGCGTGGCCGGAGGCACGGCAGCGCTGGTGGTCGTCGACAAGGGGGATTTCATGAGGCACGTCGTGCTCCGTTCCGCGCTGCTCGGTTCCGCGGTGCTTGCTCTCGTCGTGATCGGAGGCGCGTCGGCGGTATCGCCAAACGGCCCGTCTCCGACGATCGTGATCAGCCAGGTCTACGGCGGCGGGGGGAACTCCAGCGCGCCGGTCAACGAGGACTATGTCGAGCTCTTCAATCGCGGCAGCTCCGCGCAGCCGATCAACGGCTGGTCGGTGCAGTACGCGAGCTCGACCGGGGCCTTCACGCAGGCGACGACGCTGAACGCGACCGTCCCGGCCGGCGGCTACTACCTCGTCGGCGAGGCGATCGGCGGGAACACGACCGCACCGGGGATCAACCCCGACACCGCAGGGTCGATCAACATGAGCGCGACCGCCGGGAAGGTGATCGTCGCCAACGTCTCGACCGCGCTCGGCTGCGGGAGCAGCACCGTGGCGTGCACGGCAGCGCAGGCAGGCGAGATCGTCGATCTCGTGGCCTTCGGCAGCGGCGCGAGCTACGTCGAAGGCTCGGGCCCGGCGCCGGGGCCGTCGAACACGACGGCCGACTTCCGCGGCAACCACGGCTGCACGGACACCGACGACAACGCGGCCGACTTCACCTCCGCGTCGTCTCCGGGCGGGCCCGCGCCGCGCAACGCCTCGGCGACACCGGCCCCGTGCGGCGGGAGCAGCGGCCCCACGTCGCCGACGGTCTCGGGCAGCGCGGCCCCGTCGACGGTCGACTCGGGCTCCTCCGCCCTGCTCACGGCACGCGTGACGCCCGGCACTAACCCGGCTAGCACCGGCCTCGTGGTCACCGGAGATCTGTCGTCCATCGGCGGTGCCGTAGCGCAGACCTTCTTCGACGACGGGACGCATGGTGACGTCGCGAGCGGCGACGGCGTCTACTCGGACTCGGCCACTGTCGCGCCCGGCACCACGCCTGGCTCGAAGTCGATCCCGCTCACCGTGGCCGACGACCAGGGGCGCAGCAGCGGCGGCTCGATCTCGCTGAGCGTGACGGCCCCGGCACCCGTCGAGGCGATCCACGACATCCAGGGTGCCGCGTACGAGTCGCCGTTCAAGGGCGAGCGGGTGAAGACGAACGGAATCGTCACCGCCCTCGACACCGACGGCTTCTACCTCCAGGATCCAACACCCGATGCGAGCGACGCCACGTCCGAGGGGATCTTCGTCTTCACGAGCACCCGGCCGACCGTTGCGACCGGCGATGCGGTGACGGTCACCGGCACGGTCTCCGAGTTCCTGCCCGGCGGCGATGCCGCGAACCTGACCGTGACCGAGATCGACTCGCCGAGCGTGACCGTCGACTCGAGCGGCAATCCGCTGCCGCCGCCGGCGGTGATCGGCACGTCGTTGGGAGATCGGACGCCCCCGACCCAGGTGATCGACGACGAGGCGACGGGCGATGCAAATACGCAGACGAGCTTCGATCCCGCGCACGACGGCCTCGATTTCTGGGAGAGCCTCGAGGGCATGCGGGTCGAGCTCGACGATGCCGTCGCGGTCGGCCCGACGAACGAGTTCGGCGAGACCGAGGTGGTCTCGAGCTCGACCGCGCCGGCGGCAGATCGGACGCCGAGCGGTGGCGTCGTCGTCCGTGACGGCGACTTCAACCCGGAACGCGTCGTGGTGGACGACGGGCTCGCCCAGATGCCGGTGATGAACACGGGCGATCACTACTCCTCACCGCTCGTCGGGCCGCTCACCTACGACTTCGACAACTTCTACCTCGAGCCGACGCAGACCCCGACGGCCGTCCACGACGGCGCGCAACGGACGGCAGCGACCGACGCTGCGCCGGATCAGCTCTCGGTTGCGACCTTCAACGTCGAGAACCTCGCGCCGACCGACCCTGCGAGCAAGTACACGGCGCTCGCGAACATCGTCGTCGACAACCTGAAGCAGCCGGACATCATCGCGGTCGAGGAGGTTCAGGACAACACCGGCGCCGCGGACGACGGCACGGTCGCCGCCGACCAGACGATCAACGCCCTGACCGCCGCGATCAAGACAGCCGGCGGGCCCACGTATCAGTACCGCGAGATCGATCCGCAGAACGATCAGGACGGCGGCGAGCCGGGCGGCAACATCCGCGTCGTGTTCCTCTTCAGGGCCGACCGCGGGCTCTCGTTCGTCGACAACCCGATTCCTGCGGGCATGGATCCTGCCACGACGCCGGACTCGGTCACGGCGTCGGGCGACCTGCTCTACAGCCCGGGTCGTGTCGATCCGGCCAACCCGGCGTGGGCCGCGAGCCGCAAGCCGCTCGCGGGCGAGTTCGTGTTCCGCGGCCAGAAGCTGTTCGTGATCGCGAACCACTTCGTGGCGAAGCTGCCGGACGACCCCCTCGAGGGCCACGTGCAACCGCCGCAGCAGCAGTCGGAGGCACAGCGCGAGGCGCAGGCGAGCGCGGTCAGCGGCTTCTCTCAGCAGATCCTGAGCGCGAGCCCGAACGCGAACATCGTCGTCCTCGGCGATCTCAACGACTACCAGTTCTCCGGGGCGCTCTCCGTCCTCGATGCGACGCCCCTGCACGACCTGATCACGACGCTGCCCGCGAACCAGCAGTACACCTACGTGTACGAGGGCAACTCGGAGGTGCTCGACCACATCCTCGTCAGCGAAAACCTGTTCGCCCAGCCGTTCGACTACGACGTCGTCCACGTGAACTCGGAGTTCGCCGACCAGGTCTCGGACCACGATCCCCAGGTCGCCGACCTCACGTTCAACCGGCCGCCGACCGTCTCGGCCGGGGGCCCGTACGAGGTGAACGAGGGCAGCACGATCACACTCGCCGCCACCGGCACCGATCCCGACGGCGACGCGCTCACCTACACCTGGGACACCGGAGGGGGATCGTTCACCCAGAGCGGCCAGACCGTGCAACTCACCCCCGACGACGGCCCGGCAACGATCGCCGTCAGGGTCAAGGCGACCGATCCCTACGGTGCGAGCACGATTGCCACGGCCACCGTGACCGTCGACGACGTGGCGCCGGTCGGCACGTTCAACGCGCCCTCCTCCGCAACGCCCGGCGGCACCTTCGCGCTCTCGGTCACGAGCCCGAGCGACCCGTCGTCGGCCGACACCTCAGCCGGCTTCGCCTACGCGTTCGACTGCGGCAGCGGCTACGCCCCGTTCTCGGCGTCGAGCACCACGACCTGCCAGACGGGCTCGACGCCGGGCAACCGCAGCGTCGGAGCCGAGATCCGCGACAAGGACGGCGGCCTCACGGCCTATCGCGCCACGGTCACCGTCGCGGTGAGCGACCCGTTCGCCGCGATCTGCTCGCTCGCCCGCTCGTACTCGTCCCAGAAGCTCGTCGCGGACACGGTCTGCGTCCTGCTCGATGCAGCCGACAGTCAGGCCCAGAAAGGCCATCGCGTGCTCGAAGACGTCGATCTTGCGCTGGCCGATCTGACGATCGAGCTCTCCCCTCGGGCGTTCACGCATGCCCAGGCGACCCAACTCGTGACGATGATCAACCACCTGGGCTGAGGCGGTCGTCAGGGATCTGGCCCTCGTCCGGCGAGGCCCGCGAAAGCGGCCTCGCCGGACTGCGACGGGGGCCCGGGTCGCCCACGGCATCCGCGATGGTCGTACGCGGCCGCCCGACAGGGAGCGAGTGCCGGGTAGCCAGGGATCGGCCGAAATCACCGGAACCGGCAGACGGAATCGCTCCCGGCGCTCCGGAATGGCTAACCTGAGACCCTCCCGGGCGCATAGCTCAGCGGGAGAGCGCCCGCTTCACACGCGGGAGGTCCGTGGTTCGATCCCACGTGCGCCCATCGTTCCAGAACGGCTTGGTTGAGCCAACGGGCAGCCGGCCAGCCGCGGCGGTGGCCACTGCTCGGGCTGGCGGCTTGATCCCGAGAGGCACTGGGTAGATTCCCCGGGTGGCTGCCGGTGCCACTCGCGGATCGTGGCGTGGTGACCTGTGCTACCTGGTCGCGATCGCCGCGGCCGTGGTCGTCGCGAACCTGCCGTACCTGGCAGGCCTGGCCGACCCGAACCCGCTCGGGCTGCGAAGCGGACTGGCGAGCTCGGTCAGAACCGGGCCGCTGCCGGGCGAGCGGTCATTGGATCCGAACGACGGGTTCACCTCGCAGGCGCTCGGCCACCGTGCCGCGCTCGACGTGCTCGAGCTGAAGGCGCCGTGGTGGAACCCGTACGAGGGGACGGGTGCGCCGCTTGCCGGTGAGATGCAGTCGGCGGCGCTCTTTCCGCCGACGCTCCTGCTGGCGTCCTCGAATGGACAGCTGTACGAGCACATGCTGCTCGAGCTCGTCGCCGGGCTGTGCACCTATCTGCTCCTGCGGCGGCTGACGGTCGTGCGCTGGGCGAGCGCCGCCGCGGGCATGGCCTTCGCGCTGAACGGGACCTTCGCGTGGTTCTCGCACGCGCCGGCCAACGCGGTCGCGTTCCTGCCGATGCTCCTGCTCGGGATCGAGCTTGCCTACACGGCCGTGACGGAACGTCGTCGGGGCGGTTTCGCCCTGATCGCGATCGCCGGAGCGCTCTCGGCGTACGCGGGATTCCCCGAGGTCGCGTATGGGGACTCGCTCCTCGCCGTTTGCTGGTTCGCCTGGCGCGGCGCCTGTGTGGGACGCGCCGGGCTCGCGGCGTTCGCCGGAAAGGGCGCGGCGGGTGTCGTTGTCGGAACGCTGCTCGCGGCGCCGATTCTCGTCGCGTCGGCCGACTATGTCTCGAACGCCTCGCTCGGAGGTCAAGGCGAGGCGGGCGCCATTCACCTGCCCGGTGCAGCAGCAGCTCAGCTTGCCCTGCCATACGTGTACGGCCCGCTGTTCGCGTTCAGCGACCCGAAGCTCGTCGTGTTCGGCGTCTGGAGTTCTGTCGGCGGCTTCCTCTCGGTGTCGCTGATCCTCTTCGCCCTCGTCGGGCTCGCAACGGGAAAACACCGTGGGCTGCGGCTCGCGCTCGCGGCCTGGCTCGTGCTTGCCCTCTCGCGGATGTTCGGAGAGCCTCCCGGCCTCGGTCACGTGCTCGGGGTCGTTCCAGGGATGTCATGGGTGGCGTTCTACCGCTACGGCTTCCCCTCGCTCGAGTTCGCCGTGATCGTGCTCGCGGCGCTCGGGCTCGACCGGATCGGCAGTGCGCGCCTGAGCTGGCGAACCGTCTCCTGGACGGCGGGCACGGCACTCGCGCTCGTTGCGCTTGCGGCTCTCGAGGCGCTTCCCTACGCTCGGAAGCTCGGCAGCGGGTCCGAACAGATCCGCTATCTCGAGGCCTCGGCCGTCTGGGGCCTCGCGGTCGTGCTCGTCGCAGCCGTCGCGATGGCGCTGCCCACTGCTCGCCTAAGAGCTGTGGTCGCCTCCGCGGTCGTCATCGCAGAGGCGCTGCTGCTCTTCGCCGTGCCCGAGGCATCGGCGCCCCGGAGCGTCGCGATCGACACGGCCCCGGCTGCCTACCTCCACCGCCATCTCGGCGACGCGCGCTTCCTCACACTCGGGCCGCTCCAGCCCGACTATGGCTCCTACTACGGAGTTGCCTCCCTGAACGTCAACGACGTCCCGGTCCCGAGCGCCTTCGCCCGGTACGTCAGCACCCGCCTCGACCAGGCTGTCGATCCAACCGTGTTCGTCGGCAACCTCGGCGGAGGGAGACCGTCCGCGGCGCCCTCGCCGGAAGCCGAGCTCCTTCGCAACCTCGCCGCCTACCGGGCCGCAGGCGTCGCCTACGTCCTCGCGCCGGCAGGGCAGACGCTCCCGTCCGGCTTCACGCTCCGCCTCCGCAGCCCGACCACCTGGATCTACCAGCTTGCCGGCGCCGACCCGCTCGTGACGGCACCTGGATGCACACTCGCCGGAACCGCCGACTCCTTGCAGCTCTCGTGTGAACGGCCGACGCTCCTCGTCAGGCGCGAGACCGCGCTCCCCGGCTGGCACGCGACGATCGACGGCCACCCGGCGCGCCTCCAGACCGTGGACGGCCTCTTCCAGGCGCTCCCGCTCGCTCGAGGCTCCCACCGGATCGCGTTCTCCTACGCGCCGCCCTACCTCCGGTGGGCATTCGCCGGTTTCGTCCTCGGATGGGCGATCCTCGGCCTCGGCGTGATCCACTCGCGACGGAAGGGCCCAGTCGGGGGGCCGGTCGGGCCGTGAGCTCGGGCAACGCCCGAACAGAGACAGTGCTCTTGTGCGCCTGCCGTCGAAACGTCGACCGGTCCTCCGGCCGCGAAAGCGCAGCGGGAACGACACACGGCAACCGTCGTAGCTACAACTCGGCGTGTGAGGAGGTCAGGGCGTGGATCTGGATTCGGGCACGCTGACTGATCCGGCGGGTTCGGCTCCTCGAGTTCCGGCGGCCGGGACGACGGAAGCCGCACCCGAACGACGGCCGGTCTGGACGACCAGAAACGTCCTGATCGCGACGCTGTGCGCCCTCGGAGTCGGTGCGATCGCGGTCGCGGCATGGTCGCTCTCAACCGGTGGAATCGGCTGGGACGCTCCCACCGACACGACCAGCGCGCTCCAGGTCCGGGCGATTCCATCCTCGGACTCGCTGACTCAGGCCTACAACGCCGTCGACTCGAGCTCGGAGTTCTACGGCGTCTTCATCCAGCAGAGCGCAGACCTGCTGCACAGGATCTTGACCGGTTCGACGCAGCGCCTCCAACCCTACGACGCGACCACGAACCTGTACCAGGGCGGCTTCACCCTCGCTCTCTCCGTCCTGTCGGTCGCGGCACTCGCGATCGCCGTCGGATATGCATTCCGGTCCGCTCTCGCAGCGGCGTTCGCGTGGTCGCTGACGCTTGCAACGCCTCTCTGGCTCGGGCTCTCGCATCTCGACTTCAAGGACGTCCCTGTCGCGGCCGGGCTGAACCTGGTCTCCGCCGGGCTCATCCTCAGCATCGCGATCCAGACACGCCGAAAGGCGACGTTGCTCGCGGTGCTCCTCGCGGGCAGCGGCGCCTCGGTTGCCCTGGCAACGCGTCCCGGGAGCCTCCTCCTCCTCGCCGCGTTCTTCGGGACGACCTGTGCGGCTTTCGGCGTCTGGGCGTGGTGGCGCGGCCGACCTCGCGCCGTCCTCCCTTCGGTCATCGCGGCGATCGCAGCCATCCCCACGGCCCTGGCCGTCGTCTGGGCGACGAACCCGATCGCACGCATCGACCTCGTCCAGTGGCTGCACCAGTCCAGCCAGATCGCGCTCGCATACCCGTGGAACGACCCGATCCTGGTGGCGGGACACAACCTCCGCGCCGGGCATCTGCCCTGGTGGTACGTGCCGGCGTGGCTCGGCGCCCAGCTTCCGCTCCTCACGATCGTCGCCCTGGTCGTCGGACTCGGCGTGCTCGGTGCAGCAATCTTCCGGCGGCGCGTCACCACGACCGGCAATCCAGCGGACGCTGACCGGATGATCACGCTCGTGCCGCTGGCGTTACAGGCGATCGTCATCCCGGTCGGGATCCTGCTGAGCGGAGCGGTGATCTATGACGGCATCCGCCACGTGCTCTTCATGGTCCCCGCCCTGATCGCGCTTGCCGCCGCAGGGCTCGCGCTCCTCGACCGCCGGCTCGCGAGCCGTCGAGGATGGCGAATCGTGCTCCCGCTCCTCGCGACTCTCGCCGTCGCTGCGAGTCTTCTCGACTCGGCCCGCTGGGCTCCGTACGCCTACGCCTACATCAACCCGATCGCAGGTCACAACACGCGCACCCAGTCCTGGGAGCTCGACTTCTGGGGCGCAAGCGCCCGGGAGGGCGTTGCGCGGCTTCACAAGGATGGGCTGACTTCGGTCGCCGTGCAGCCGTCGGAGGGGGTCGGCCTTCCCTTTGGCGGCGTCCGGTACACGGGCACCTTCGGCCCAAACGCAGGCATCTACGTCTTCTCCAGGTGGGGACTGACGGCTGCGTCCTTCGGCTGCACTGTCCTCTTCACGATCAAGCGAGACGGCCACGAGCTCGGAGAGGGGGCGAAATGCCCGCCTCACACGACCACAGCCGGTTTCCCGGGTTAGAGCTCCTGCAAGAGCCGGCCGTCGACCCCGGGGCAGGAGCTACGCCGTGACGATGAAGTAGGTCTTGCGGCCCGTGAGCGCAGAGAAGAACAGCCACTGACCCGGCCCCAGCTCGACGGTCGTTTGGCGCTTCCCCACGAACGCCGGGGTGCTGAGGGTCCGGAACGGTGTCCGGATCTTCTCGATGAAGAAGCCTCGAGTGGTGCTTCGGTCGCTGACCGCGAACCGATACCGGCCCGCTTTCAGCGCCGTCACGCGTTTCCGGGCTTTCGTGAGGCTGAGCGAGCCGTGCACGCCGACCATGGCCTCGAGGGTCCCGCGGAACGTCGTCTTCGCGGAGCCCACGACGTCCGAGTTCTTCGACGTCTTCGACGACTTCGGCTTCGTTGCGGAGGTCGTGGTGGTGCCGGTGCTCGTGGGCGTCGTGCTCGACACCGCCGGTGTGCTGCTCGTCGTGAACACGATCGCGGGCAGGTTCGGCAGGTCGTCATCCCGGAAGGTGTAGGTGGCGTTCGGGGCGAGGGTCTCGTTGTAGATCTCGCTCTTGTCGTCCCCACCCTGAAGGTCCGTCATCAGGTTGACCCCGGGCCCGGCGAGGTGGAGCATGTGCACCGGGTCGGTGCCGTCGTAGGCGTCATCCTCGATCGTCACGACGTAGCTCCCGGGTGGGACCGTCCTCACCGCCGAGGTCGCGCCGAACGTGTCGCCGTTCGGAGCGGACACGCTGAGCACGTTCGCCGAGGTGTAGGCGAGATCCAGGACCGGAAGGTCGGTCGCGGCGGTGAAGCCGTCGGGCGCCGCCAGGAGCGCGATCAGGGCGCCGACGAGCAAGGCACCGGACGGGACAGGCGGCTTCATCGTCGGAGCCCCGATCGGAGATGGGAGGGATGCGGCGGACGCATCCCTCCCATTCTCACGACCTTTCCTAGCCCGCGGCCTTGAGCGCCGCGCGAACGACGGCCGGGGTCATCGGGCCGCTCCGGAGGCGCACGCCGGTCGCGTCGAAGAACGCGTTCGCGATCGCAGCCGGGATCGGGGTGATCCCCGGCTCGCCGGCCCCGAGCGGCAGCTGATCGGTCTGCTGCAGCACGAGGTTCGTCACCTTCGGCGACTCCGCGAACCGGAGGATCGGATACCCGATCCAGTCGAGGCTCGTCACGTGCGTCTTCGAGAACGTCACCTGCTCCGCGAGAGCGCGGCTCAGGCCCATGATCGAGCCGCCCGAGAGCTGGTTCTCGACCGCATGGGGGTTCACGGCGAGCCCCACGTCGATCGCGTTCCAGATCTGCGATGTCGAGATCTTGCCGGTCTTCTTGTTCACCGAGATCTCGACGACCGCCGCGGCCATGCCTGCGGTGCCATGCGTGCCCGAGCCGACACCGCGACCGGTGACGACGTTCCCGGACTGCTTCACCGAGTTCGCCACCCGTGGCTTCCAGCCCGCCATCTGGCCGGCAGCGGTCATCACGCCCGCCCAGCGGCTCGTGCTGGCGTTCTGGACGCGGAACGCGATCGGGTCCATCCCGGCTGCATAGGCGAGCTCGTCGATGAACGACTCGGTCGCGAACGCGGCGAGCTGCCCGCCGCCGCCGCTCCGGTGCGACCCGGCACGGAGGTAGCCGCTGTAGACCGGCATCGTCAACCCCGTGATCGCCTTGTTCGGCGAGTAGTACATGACCCCGCACGAGGGCTCGTCGCACCTCGCTCCGGTCATCGCTGTCAGCGCCGGCAGCGGCTGGTTGCCGGTGAGCTCCGAGGTGAGGTCGATCACCGTCGAGTACGGCGACTGCATCAGGTTGAACTGATACGCGGTGAGCTTGCCGTTCGCGTCGATGCCTCCCTTGAGGTCGGAGAGGAGGGCCGTCTGGTAGTTGTCCCAGCCGTTCTCGTCCCACCGCATGAGCTGGAGCCGCACCGGCGCGCCCGCAAGCTGCGAGAGCATCGCTGCCGCCTTCGGCGTGTCGGAGGTGCTCTGCGCCGATCCGAACGAGCTCGCGCCCTCGTAGTAGTAGACGCGGACCTGGTTCGGGGCGAGGCCGAGCAGACCGGCGACGCCGGTGACGACGCTCTGGATCTGCTGCGAGCTGCAGTAGACGATCGCCGAGCTTCCCGTCACATCCGCGACCGCGCACGCCGGCCCGATCGGGACGCGGCTGCCGAACTGGTAGGAGTAGGTCCCGGACAACGTCTTCGCGGCCGACGCGAGCCCGCTCGCGATGTTCCCGGCGAGGACGGGTGCCTCGTTGCTCGTGATCGCCTGCCCCGCGGCGACGTGCTGGCGCATCTGCTTGTACAGGTTCCCCGTGGTCGGGAGGATCGGGCTGTCCTGCCAGGTCACCTTCAGCTGAGCCGCGGCCTGGATCGCGTCGTACTCGTGGGGGGCGACGACACCGAGGAAGTTGCCCTTCTGGAGGATCCGAGCGCCCGGGATATGGGAGATCGAGGCCGGGTCCAGCGACACGATCGTCGCTCCGGAGCCCATCGGCCCCTGGCCGCGCGGCCTGACGACCCGCCCGTGGATCATTCCCGGGATCCTGACGTTGTGGACGTAGGTGTACGTGCCCGCGATCTTCGCCGGGATGTCGATCCGCGGGACGTTCGTCGTCACGACCTTGTACTGGCTCACGGGCTTCGCAGGGGCCTGCCCGGGACTCAGGTTCGTCGTGCCGATCTTCGTGCTGAAGAGCTTCCCACCGACGAGCTGGGCGTAGGTGACCGACTTGCCGCCGCCCGAGATCGTGCCGTTCGAGGCGGTGAGGCTCGCGACGGGCACGCCGAGGTTCGACGACGCCATGGTGAAGAGCGCCTGCATCGCCGCAGCCGTCGCCCCGCGCATTGCGGGCCCGGGGCTCGACTGGATGCCGGTGCTGCCGCCCGTGCTACCCGAGTTGACGAGCTGGTAGGTGTCCCACGTCCCGTGGCGCACCATGCTCATCGGGAGGTTCAGCTCCTCTGCGAACACCTGGAGCAGGCCGGTCGTGACGCCGTTTCCGACCTCGATCTGGCTGGTCTTCAGCGTCGCGACTCCGTCGGCTCCGATCGAGAGCCACGAATCGACCTGCGAGACATCCGGCAGGTACC
Organism: Gaiellaceae bacterium; assembly: GCA_036271235.1. GTDB lineage: Bacteria > Actinomycetota > Thermoleophilia > Gaiellales > Gaiellaceae > PALSA-600. The sequence continues at coordinate 57,132 of DATBBA010000071.1, read as the reverse complement.
CGGCCGGGCTCCCCGCCGCGCCCGCCTTCCCTGCCGTGACGGCCCCGGCAACCGAGAAGCCGACGATCAGGGCACCGCCGCCCTTCAGGAACGAACGGCGTGAGAACTCCTTTTCGTGCAGGCCTCCGGCCTTCTTCGACTCCTGGATCAGTCCTGTCATTACGCACCCGCCTTTGCCATTACCTTGGCCGCCTGCTGGATCGCGGTCAGGATTCTCGGATAGGTGCCGCAGCGGCACAGATGGCCGTTCATCGCGGTGCGGATCTGGTCCTCCGACGGGTTCTTCGTCGTCGCGAGCAGGTCCGCGGCCTGGATCATCATCCCGTTCTGGCAGTAGCCGCAATGCGGCACCTGCACGTCGATCCAGGCCTGCTGCAGCGGATGCAGCGCCGGCGCCGCCGCCGTCGTTCCCCGCTGGGACGCATAGAGCGCCGGGAGGCCCTCGAGCGTCGTGATGCTCTTCCCGCTCACCGCCGCAACCGGCGTGACGCACGAGCGGATCTCTTTTCCGTTCAGCAGCACCGAGCACGCGCCACACTGCGCAAGCCCGCAACCGAACCGGGGGCCGTGCAGGTGGAGCTCGTTGTGCAGGACGTACAGCAGCGGTGTGTCAAGGCTCGCGCTCACGCCGTGCGTGAGCCCGTTGACCTTGATCTTCAGGCTATTCGCCATTCGACCCTCCAACGTCAGGAGATCGCTGTCGGAGGCACCCCGAATTGCTCGGGAATCGCCCCGAAGCGCTGATCGCGAAAGCTTAGGTAAACGCTATTGCAGGCGCAATAGTCTCCTATAGGACGACACGATGGCGGAGTTTTGCGCGGAATTGTGCGACGCTTTTCGACGGATCCGCGAGCGTCAGCGGACGACGATCGAATACGACGTCACGCCGACCCGCCGGACGACGAGCCACCTACCGGCCGTCAGCACCACCGAGACCGAGCGCTTGCCGACGAAGGATCCGCCGGTGACGGATACCGCCTTCTTCGCCGCCTTCAGCAGAACGCCGTTCGTCGAGCTCCTGTCTGTCACCGAAATCGTGTACCGGCCTGCCTCGAGCCGCGAGACGCTCCGGCCCTTGTAGACGAGCGAGAGCCGTCCCGCTGCGGTCACGACAGCCGTCAGCTTCCCGCGGAACGGCGCGATCGACGAGCCCACGATGTCCGTCGACGTGCTCGTCGAGCCGGGCGTCGTCTTCACGGGCAGGCGTGTGGCCGCAGGCGGCGCACCGAGCACGGTCGAGGAGGTCGAAAAGGTGTAGACGACGCCCGGAATGCCGTTGTCACGCCACGTGTAGGTGGAGTTCGGCAGGAAATAGGCCTGGGCCGTGGCCTTCATCTCCCCCAGATCCATGTCGTTGAGGATGTTCTCGCCCGGCCCGTGCAACTCGAAGTACGGCAGCTCGTTGCAGCCGCCCGGGCCGGTCAGGATCAGCGTGTAGTAGCCGGCCGGGATCACCGGAGGTGTGCCGGCCGTGGCGCCGACGGGCGTCCCGTCGGGCAGCGTGAAGGTGATCGTGCCGTCGGTGGAGAACGTCACGTCGAGCGTCGGATTGGCCGCGCTCGAGGCCTGGGTGAGGGCTCCGAGCATCAGCGCGCCCAGCACGACGACCGCGGCCGCGACGTTCCTCGGGCGCCGGCGCGGTGCGTTCGACGACCGCCCCTCGTGCTTCGTCTTGACGCTCAAACCGACACGTCCATCGCCGAAGCGTAGCCACGAGCCGCCTCTCAGGTGCCGGGCAGGCCGCGTGCCGGGGCGCAGATCGGTGCCATGCACCGCCTCGCCGCGCCGTCAAAGTCCCTGCACCTGGCGCTTTCAATGCGGTTGACCGATCGACGAACGGTGCCATGCACCAGGTTCTCGCGCCGCGGTTCGGCCGGCGCCTCGACTGCGGCGGCGCACCTCGAACACGCTCCCCGATTCGCCCGAGAATGCGGTCGTCGAGCACTCCGGTTGCAGAGCGGCGAGGTTACAACTAAGGCGTCCAGGTGATCACGGTGTTCCGGGTGCCTCCCGTGGCCGGATAAGAGAGCCGAAACGGTCCCGAAGCAGTCCGGGTCTACCCGAAGCGAATCGAATGCACCGAGCGGTCGAAGACCGGGAAATATTCGCCGGCCTCCGGAGTCAGCGTGAGATACACGAACTCGTAGATCTTGCCGTGGCGCAGAAATGCGTACGACTCCACCGATAGCGGATAGCTCTTCGAGCCTTGCCGGCGGACAAGGGACGTGATCACCTCGAGCCCGTTGCCAGCGGAAACAGTCACGCGACGCGAGCGGACGACCGCATGTGGATCCTGGGCCAAATAGACCTGCCGCGCTCTCCGAGCCATGTCGGAAGCGAACCCGGCAGCCGGGGCGCCGTAGCGGCTCACGAGCAGCTCCAGAGTGGAGATCGCGTCCGGTGACTCCGCAAAGAACACCTCACCGTGCCCCGACGGCTGACTGTTCTGCCAGGAGGACGGAAGGCTCACGGTCACGGGCTGACCAACCGGGTAGAACGTCGTCCACGCACCGTTCACGCGGGCGGCACTCGCCGCCGTTGCTGTCGCCAAGACAGTGATGGCTACCCCAACGAAGATGGTCTGCGCTCGGCTCATCGGCGCCAGTCTGCACTCGCCACCGATGGCGCGCAACGAGGACGCTTGTCTCGAGCCCATCCCGTACAAGACACGCTGGCGATCCTGTGTGCAACGATCGCGCCGTGCAGTCGAGCCTTCAGATCGCCCAGGCGGCGACCCTTCGCCCGATCGGCGAGATCGCCGACGCCCTCGGGCTCGAGCCCGACGAGTTCGAGTCCTACGGCCGCGACAAGGCCAAGGTCGCGCTCTCTGTGCTCGACCGGCTGGGAGCCGCGCCCGATGGGAAGTTGATCGCCGTCACGGCGGTGACGCCGACCCCGAAGGGCGAGGGCAAGACGACGACCTCGGTCGCGCTCACGCAGGGCCTCGCGCGGATCGGGCGGCGGCCCGTCCTGTGTCTCCGGGAGGCCTCGCTCGGGCCCGTGTTCGGCGTGAAGGGCGGAGCCGCAGGCGGCGGCTATTCGCAGGTCGTGCCGATGGAGGAGCTGAACCTCCACTTCACCGGCGACCTCCATGCGATCACGTCGGCCAACAACCTGCTCGCGGCGATGATCGACGCCCATCTGCTGCACGGGAATGCGGCCGGGATCGAACCGCTCTCGATCAGCTGGCGGCGCTGCCTCGACATGAACGACCGCGCCCTCCGGGACACCGTGATCGGCCTCGGCGGCAAGGTGAACGGGTACCCGCGCCAGACGGGGTTCGACATCACGGCGGCGTCGGAGACGATGGCGATCGTGGCGATGTCGCGCGATCTCGCCGACCTGCGCGCGCGGCTGGGGGCGATCACGATCGGGGAGAATCGCGACGGCGAGCCGGTGACGGCCGAGGACATCCGCGCAGCCGGTGCGATGACGGTGATCCTGAAGGACGCGTTGAAGCCCAACCTCGTGCAGACGCTCGAAGGCCAGCCGGCGTTCGTCCACTGCGGCCCGTTCGCGAACATCGCACACGGAAACAGCTCACTGGTCGCGACGCGGATGGCACTGAAGCTCGGTGAGTTCGCGATCACCGAGGGGGGCTTCGCCTCCGACATGGGAATGGAGAAGCTCTTCGACATCGTCTGCCGCCTCGGCGGGCTCGCGCCGAGCGCGGTCGTTCTCGTCGCGACGGTTCAGGCGCTCCGGCACCACGGCGGCGGAGACCTCGAGCTGGGCGCCGCGAACCTGGGACGGCATCTCGGCATCGCCCGCGAGTTCGGCGTCACACCCGTCGTCGCGGTGAACCGCTTTCCCACCGACACCGACGAGGAGCTCGAGACCGTCAGGCGGCTCGCCCTGGAGCTCGGCGCGCACGGCGCGGAGATCAGCGAGGGATTCGGGAGAGGCGGAGAGGGCGCAGAGGCGCTTGCCCGTGCAGTCGCGCTCGCAGCCGACGACGACACGCAGTTCGCGCCGGTGTACGAGCTCGACTCTCCGATCGAGACGAAGATCGAGACGCTCGCCCGCCGGGTCTACGGCGCCGACGGCGCAGACTTCACCCCGCTCGCCCGGCAACGGATCGAGCGGCTCACTGCAGCGGGGCTCGGCGGCCTGCCGATCTGCATGGCGAAGACGCATCTCTCGCTCTCGGACGACCCGGCCAAGCTGAACGCGCCCTCGGGCTTCCGGATCACCGTCCGCGACCTACGCCCCTACACCGGCGCCGGCTGGCTCCTCGCGCTCTGCGGCGACATGCAGACGATGCCGGGGCTCGGGCCGCATCCGGCCGCGTTCGAGATCGACATCGACGCGGACGGGCGCACGGTCGGGCTCTTCTAGCCGGCGCAGCTCGAGCTCGACGGCTTCGTCGCCTCCGTCGGTCACGGCCAGCCTGACCTGCAGCTCTCGAGCTGCGCTGCACTCACGCGCGGCACATCACGGATCCCGCGCGCCATGGCCAAAAAGCCGCTCTCCGGGGAGCCCCCACCCAGGGCGGGGAAGCCAACCCGCCACCCTCGAGATCAATTGTATTTGCGAACGTGTGACGTGTCTGTGCCAACTCTGTGAAATCTCGTCCACAGGCAGCGGCTCCGGCTGCCGGCTCGCGGCCGGTCGTCGCTGCCCGATCGGGACAAGAAGACGGTTTGACAGCCCGCAGCCCTGGGCTCCCGTGATAAACGAGGGGTCATGCCCCCGCAGCCCTTCTCACCCGGCGCATCAGACCTCGCGGCCCGCGCCGACGTGCTCGCACACGAGCTGAGCGACAGGCTGAAGCCGCTCGCGCGCGTGGCGTACAACTACCGCTGGAGCTGGACGCGCGAAGGCGAGGACGTCTTCCGCGATCTCCACCCCCACCGCTGGGAGCTCTCGGGCGGGAACCCTGTGCGGTTCCTTGCCGACCTCTGGCCCTCGACCCAGGCGAACGCAGAGAAGAACACGGAACTGATGGCGCGGGTCGATGAGCTCGTGGCGAAGATCGACGACGATCTCGCCGCGCCGATCAGGACGCGGCCGGGGGTCGACGGGCCGATCGTGTTCATGTGCGCCGAGTTCGGCTTCCACCAGTCGATGCCGATCTACTCCGGTGGGCTCGGCGTCCTCGCCGGCGACATCCTCAAAGAGGCGAGCGACCAGTCTCTCGACATGATCGGAATCGGGCTCCTCTACCGCCGCGGATACTTCCGCCAGCGGCTGGACATCACCGGACGCCAGCAGGAGTACTGGATCGACACCGATCCCCACGGCCTGCCGATGGCGCGGGTGACGACCCCGGAAGGAGGGCCGCTCCTGCTCGAGGTGCCGGTGTTCGGAGCCGCGCTGCGCTTCCAGGTCTGGCGCGTCGACGTGGGCCGGATCCCGCTGCTCCTGCTCGACGCCGAGCTCCCGTCGAACGATGCGGTGCAGCGGTGGACCTCGGCGCGCCTGTACGAGGGGAACCGTGCGGTGCGCCTCGCGCAGTACGGGCTTCTCGGGATCGGCGGCGCCCGCGTCCTCCGGGCACTCGGGATCGACCCCGCGGTGATCCATCTGAACGAGGGTCATCCGGCCCTGGCCGCCCTCGAGCTCGCAGCGGCCGAGATCGAACGCGGCGTCCCGCGCGAGGAGGCCTTCGAGAACGTCCGCCGGAAGTTCGTGTTCACCACGCACACGCCGGTCGCGGCGGGGAACGAGACCTACGCTCGCGAGGAGTTCCTGCCGGCCTACGCCGACCTCCGCGAGCGGCTCGGGCTCGACGAGGACGCGTTCCTCGACCTGTGCCGCGGCGTTCCCGGCGAGAGCGACCGGCCCGGCATGACACCGCTCGCGATCCGGATGAGCCGGCGCCGGAACGGTGTGAGCCGGCTCCACGGCGAGGTCTCGCGTCGCATGTGGCGGCCGCTCTTCCCCGAGTCGGTCGAGTCCCCGATCACGCACGTCACGAACGGCGCCCACGTCCCGACGTTCGTCTCGGCGCCGATCCGGCGCCTGCTCGAGCGCCATCTCGGCGACGCGTGGCTGCGTGAGCCGGAGGGTGCGATGAACTGGGAGGGCGTCCGCGGGATCCCGAACGGCGAGCTCTGGGCCGCCCGCTGCGAGGCACGCCGGCATCTCGTCGACTACCTCCGGGACAAGTGCGCCCAGGACAGCCTGCTGCGCGGGGAGCAGCTCGACTACGTGAGGCGGATCGAGATGAGCCTCGACCCCGACGCGCTGACGATCGGCTTCGCGCGCCGCCTTGCAACCTACAAGCGCTTCCACCTCCTGAACTACGACGCCGAGCGGGCCCGGAGGATCTTCGCGGGCGACCAACCTGCGCAGCTCGTGATCGCCGGCAAGGCGCATCCGAACGACGAGCCCGGCAAGGACGCGCTCCAGCGGTTCTACGACTTCGAGCATGCCGACGCGAAGGTCGCGGGCCGCGTCGTGATCGTCGAGGACTACGACATCGGGATCGCGCGCCAGCTCGTCTCCGGCTGCGACCTCTGGCTGAACCTCCCGCGCAAGCCGATGGAGGCAAGCGGGACGAGCGGAATGAAAGCGACCTTCAACGGCGCGCTGCAGCTGAGCGTCCTCGACGGCTGGTGGGCCGAGGGCTACGACGGCGCGAACGGCTGGGCGATTCCGGGCGACGGCGAGGAGGATGCGGACACGGTCGACGCGCGCGACGCGCAGCTCTTCTACGACCTCCTCGAGCACGAGGTGATCCCGATGTTCGCCGAGCGCGACGCGGACGGGGTTCCGCAGCGGTGGTGCGACCTGATCAAGGAGGCTCTCGCCACGCTCGCGCCGCAGTTCTCCGCGACGCGGATGGTGAACGATTATGTCGAGCGGATCTACCGGTCCTGATCTCGGGATAGATTGCAGCTGTGGCGAGAACCTTCTCGATGGTTCTGGCAGGCGGGGAGGGGAAGCGCCTCTGGCCGCTCACGATCGACCGGGCAAAGCCGGCGGTCCCGTTCGGGGGCAGCTACAGGCTGATCGACTTCGCGCTCTCGAACCTCGTCAACGGCGGCTACATGCGGATCGCCGTGCTCACCCAGTACAAGAGCCACAGTCTCGACCGCCATGTCGCGAGCACCTGGCAGCTCTCGACCCTCTTCGGCAACTACATCGCTCCCGTACCCGCTCAGATGCGGCGCGGGCCGCACTGGTTCGCAGGGTCCGCCGATGCGATCTACCAGAACCTGAACCTGATCCACGACGAGCGGCCGGAGGTGATCTGTGTCTTCGGGGCCGATCACGTCTACCGGATCGATCCGCGCCAGATGGTCGACCAGCACCTGGCGGGTGGCGCCGGCGTCACGGTCGGCGGGCTGCGCGTGCCGATCGAGCAGGCGAGCGAGTTCGGCGTGATGGAGGTTGGGGCCGACGGTCAGCAGATCGCGGCGTTCCACGAGAAGCCGAAAGATCCGGTCGGCCTACCGGATGCGCCCGACGAGGTGTTCGCCTCGATGGGCAACTACGTCTTCGGGGCGAAGGATCTGATCGACGCCGTGACCGCCGACGCGAAGAACGACGCCTCGAGCCACGACGTCGGACGCGACATCATCCCGATGTTCGTGGAACGCGGGGCGGCGCAGGTGTTCGACTTCGCGAGCTTTGACGTGCCGGGCGTCTCCGAGCGCGAGCGCGGCTACTGGCGGGACATCGGGACGCTCGACGCGTACTACGAAGCCCATCTCGATCTGATCTCACCGGATCCGATCTTCAACCTCTACAACGCCGACTGGCCGATCCTGAAGGCGGCCGACCGGCTGCCGCCCGCGAAGTTCGTGTTCGAGGATCCCGGGCACACCGGGATGGCCGTCGACTCGATGGTGTGCGCAGGCGCGATCATCTCGGGCGGCCGCGTACGGAAGTCCGTGATCTCCCCGGAGGTGAACGTGCGATCCGGGGCGGAGGTCGACGGCTCCGTGATCCTGCACGGAGCCGAGATCGGCGAAGGCTCGGTCGTCCGCAACGCGATCGTCGACAAGAACGTGGTGATCGAGCCTGGCGCAGAGCTGGGCGTCGATCTGGAGCTCGACCGGAAGCGATTCGTGGTCTCGCCCGGGGGGATCGTCGTGGTCGGCAAGGGCGCCCGTGTCCCGGCATGAGGGCCTAGCGCAGGTGTCCGACACCGCTTCCACCGGTGGCTGACGCGCTCTCCGTCGCGCTGCTGACGCGCGAGTACCCGCCCGATGTCTACGGCGGTGCCGGTGTTCACGTCGAGTATCTGGCCCGGGAGCTCGCCCGGCTCGCGGAGGTGACCGTTCACTGCTGGGGCGCGCCGCGGCCACCGGCCGGCCCGGGCGAGCCGCGTGTCGTCGCGCACGAGCCGTGGGCCGCCGTCGACGGCCCGGCACCCTATCTGGCCGCCCTCCGCGCGATGTCGATCGACCTGACGATGGCCGCCGGAGTGGATGGCACGACCCTCGTGCACAGCCACACCTGGTACGCGAGCCTCGGCGGGCATCTCGCGAAGCTGATCCACGGCGTTCCCCACGTGGCGACGGTGCACAGCCTCGAGCCGCTGCGGCCCTGGAAGGAAGAGCAGCTCGGCGGCGGGTATCGCGTCTCGAGCTTCTGCGAACGGACGGGGCTCGAGGGGGCAGACGCGGTCATCGCGGTCTCCAGCGCGATGCGCGACGACATCCTCGCCGCCTATCCCGCGATCGACCCCGAGCGCGTCACCGTGATCGGGAACGGGATCGACACGGCCGAGTTCCAGCCGGATCGCGGCACGAGCGTCCTCACCGCACGCGGGATCGATCCCGGGACGCCGTCGGTGGTGTTCGTCGGGCGGATCACGAGGCAGAAGGGCCTCCGCTACCTCCTCGACGCGGCGCTCGACTTCGAACCAGGAACCCAGCTCGTCGTCTGCGCGGGCGCTCCCGACACGCCCGAGCTCCACGACGAGACGGCCGCGAAGGTCGAGAGCCTGCGCGCGGCGGGCCGCAACGTGCTCTGGATCGAGGCCGTCCTGCCGCGACCTGAGCTGATCCAGATCGTGAGCAACGCGTCTGTCTTCGTCTGCCCTTCGGTCTACGAGCCGCTCGGGATCGTGAACCTCGAGGCGATGGCCTGCGAGACCGCCGTTGTGGCAACGCGGACTGGGGGTATCCCGGAAGTCGTGGAGGAGGGAGTCACGGGTCTGCTCGTCCCGCTCGAGCTCGCCGGAGACGGCTCGGGGGAGCCGGCCGACCCTGCGCGCTTCTCGCTTGACATCGCCGAGCGTGTGAACGCCCTCCTGGCTGAGCCCGCCCTTGCGGAGCGTTTCGGCCGCGCCGGCCGCGTGGCGGCCGTCGAGCGGTTCGGCTGGGCCGCGATCGCCGAGCGGGTGCTCGCCGTCTACCGGAAGGCGCTCGCATGACCCTGTGGAGTGCCCGTCTCACTTCCGTTGCGGTACCTGGCACCGGGCATGTCCCGAAAGCCACGAGGTCTGAGCAGGCAATTGCACCCTCTTGCCCCCGCCGACGCGGTCGGGCGTTCCACGTCTGTTGCGGTACCTGGCACCGGACATGGCTTTTCGGGCCCTGCCCAGAGAGGCCGCTGTGAAGCCGAAGCCGCCCCCGAAGAAACGGCCGCCGCGGATCCAGATCCAGAGCGTCTGGCCGAGCCTCGACTGCGGGCGATATCCGGTGAAACGCACCGCCGGCGGGGAGCTCGACGTCTCCGCGACGGTGTTCGCCGAGGGGCACGACGTCGTGCGCGCCGTCGTGCGCCATCGCGCGCCCGGGGCGCGGAAGTGGGTCGAGACGCCGATGGAACCGCTCGTGAACGACCGGTGGCAGGGCTCGTTCAGGGTCGAGACGCTCGGCCGCTGGGAGTACACGATCGGCGCCTGGATCGACCGCTTCGCGTCGTGGCGCTACGAGCTCGAACGGAAACTCGCGGCGAAACAGGAGGATCTCTCGGCCGAGCTTGCGGAAGGTGCGGCGCTCCTCGGGCGAAAGAGCCTCACGGTCGACGAGGCGCTTGCAGCCGAGCCAGACCTGCCGCGCGAAGCGGAGACCGAGCTCCCGGAGCCGCTCGGGCTCATCGTCGACCGCGACCGGGCCTCCTTCGGCGCCTGGTACGAGCTCTTCCCGCGCTCCTTCGGCGGCTTTGCAGGGGTCCAAGCGGTGCTCCCCGAGCTCGCGGAGCTCGGGTTCGACGTCCTCTACTTCCCCCCGATCCACCCGATCGGCACCACCCACCGCAAGGGCCGCAACAACGCACTCGCTGCGAAGGCGGGCGATCCCGGCAGCCCGTGGGCGATCGGCGGCGAGCAGGGCGGGCACACGGCGATCGCCCCCGAGCTCGGGACGCTGGAGGAGCTCGAGAGCCTCGTCACGGCCGCCGCCGGGAACGGGCTCGAGCTCGCACTCGACCTTGCGCTCCAGTGCTCGCCGGACCACCCGTGGCTGATCGAGCATCCCGAATGGTTCAACCGCCGCCCCGACGGCACGCTGAAATACGCCGAGAACCCCCCGAAGCGCTACCAGGACATCTACAACCTGAACTTCGACTCCGACGACTGGCGCGAGCTCTGGCAGGCCCTACTCGACGTCGTCCTCACGTGGGCCGGCCGGGGGATCAGGATCTTCCGCGTCGACAACCCGCATACGAAGCCCGTCGCCTTCTGGGAGTGGTTGATCCGTGAGGCGCAGGCCGTCCACGAGGACCTCGTCTTCCTCTCCGAGGCGTTTACGAGGCCGGCGATGATGGCCACGCTCGCGAAGGCCGGGTTCAGCCAGTCCTACACGTACTTCACCTGGCGGAACGCCCGCTGGGAGCTCGTCGAGTACCTGAGCGAGCTCTCGCACGGGGCGCTCCCGGAGTTCTTCCGGCCGAACTTCTTCGCGAACACGCCCGACATCCTCACCGAGTACCTCCAGACCGGCGGCCGAGCGGCGTTCGAGGCGAGGCTCGTGCTCGCGGCGACGCTCTCGCCGAGCTACGGCATCTACTCGGGTTTCGAGAACCTCGAGCACACCCCGGTGGCGCCGGGAAGCGAGGAGTACCTCGACTCCGAGAAGTACGAGCTGAAGGCGCGGAAGCTCGACGGACCGTTGCTCCCGCTCGTCGCGAAGCTGAACCAGATCCGCCGCGCCCATCCGGCCTTCCGGCGGCTCGACAACCTCGTCTTCCTCGACACGACCGACGAGAGCCTCCTCGCCTACGCCAAGGACGACATCATCGTCTGCGTGAACCTCGACCCACACACCTCCCACGAGGGGCTCGCCACGATCCCGCCCGGCCTCGGCCTGCCCCCGTCGTTTCCGGTTCGCGACCTGCTGGGCGGCGACCGGTGGCAGTGGAGCACCGGCGAGAACTACGTGAAGCTCGTGCCCGGCGAGCGGCAAGCCCACATCCTGGTCGTCGATCCGTGAAGACCGCCGCCCTCGACCCCGCGTTCCGCCAGATCGTCTCGGGCGACCACCACGACCCGCACAACGTGCTCGGGGTGCATCCCGAGGGCAGCGGGCTTGCCGTGCGCGCCTTCCGCCCCGGAGCGATCGCGATGCGCGTGCTGCCGAAGCGCGGCGCGCCCGTCGAGATGGAGCAGCTCGACGGCTCGGGCCTCTTCGCCGCCTACCTCCCACGCCGGAAGCCGCCGTTCGACTACCGACTGGAGGCGACGTGGGCCGACGGAACGACGCTCGAGTTCGACGATCCCTACTCGTTCCCGCCTGCGCTCGGCGAGCTCGACATGCACCTGATCGGCGAAGGGCGCCACGAGGAGCTCTGGGAGCGGCTCGGCGCGCAGGAGCGCGAGCTCGGAGGCATCAGAGGCACCGCGTTCGCCGTCTGGGCCCCCGCGGCGCGTTCGGTCAGCGTCGTCGGCGACTTCAACTACTGGGACGGCCGTGTCCACCCGATGCGCTCGCTCGGCTCGACCGGTGTCTGGGAGCTCTTCCTGCCCGGCGTCGGCGCCGGAAACCGCTACAAGTTCGAGGTTCGCCACGCCGCGGAGACCCGGCTCAAGGCCGACCCGCTCGCCGAGGCTGCCGAGGTTCCGCCGGCCACCGCGTCGGTCGTCTTCTCCACGGCCCATACCTGGGCCGACGACGACTGGCTGGAGCAGCGCGCGGCCGCCGACCTGCTCGCGCGGCCGCTCTCGATCTACGAGCTCCACCTCGGTTCCTGGCGCTGGAACCCGCTCGAGGGTAACCGTCCGCTCAACTATCGGGAGCTCGCAGACGAGCTGGCCGCCTACGTTGCAGACCTCGGCTTCACCCACGTCGAGCTCCTGCCCGTGATGGAGCATCCCTTCTCCGGGTCGTGGGGCTACCAGACGACCGGCTACTACGCCCCCACCTCGCGCTTCGGCTCGCCCGACGACTTCAGGTACCTCGTCGAGAGCCTGCACCGCGCCGGCCTCGGCGTCATTCTCGACTGGGTCCCCGCGCACTTCCCGCGCGACGACTGGGCGCTCGCCCGCTTCGACGGCACGGCCCTCTACGAGCACGCCGACCCGCGCCGCGGCGCCCATCCCGACTGGGGCACGCTCGTCTTCAACTCCGGCCGGGTCGAGGTGCGCAACTTCCTCGTCGCGAACGCGCTCTACTGGCTCAAGGCCTTCCACGCCGACGGGCTGCGCGTGGACGCGGTCGCCTCGATGCTCTACCGCGACTACTCCCGGGCGCCGGGCGAGTGGATCCCGAACGAGTACGGCGGCAACGAGGATCTCGAGGCGATCGCCTTCCTGCAGGAGCTGAACGCGGTCACCCACGGCCAGGTGCCGGGCGTGATCATGGCGGCGGAGGAGTCGACGGCCTGGCCCGGGGTCTCGCGGCCGACCTCCTCCGGCGGGCTCGGCTTCGGGTTCAAGTGGAACATGGGCTGGATGCACGACACGCTCGCCTACCTCCACGACGACCCGGTGCACCGCAGCTACCACCACGACAAGCTGACCTTCGGCCTGCTCTACGCCTTCACCGAGAACTTCATCCTCCCCCTGTCCCACGACGAGGTCGTCCACGGCAAGGGCTCGCTGCTCTCGAAGATGCCCGGCGACCGCTGGAAGCAGCTCGCGAACCTGCGCGCGCTCTATTCCTACATGTGGGCGCACCCGGGGAAGAAGCTCCTCTTCATGGGAGGGGAGCTTGCGCAGGAGCAGGAATGGAGCCACGACCGGAGCCTCGACTGGCATCTGCTCGAGGACCCGGCCCATGCCGGTGTCCACGCGCTCGTGCGCGACCTGAACCGGGCCTATCGGACAGAGCCGGCACTCTGGGAGCGCGACTTCGACCCGTCGGGATTCGCCTGGCTCGAGGCGGGCGACGGGGCCTCGAACGTGCTGGCGTTCGTCCGCCTCTCGGGTGACGGCGCCCGATCCGTCGTGTGCGTCTGCAACTTCTCGGACGTCGTCCGCCCGGCCTACCGCGTCGGGCTCCCCCACGGCGGCTGCTGGCGCGAGCTCGTGAACAGCGACGCCGTCGAGTACGGCGGCTCCGGCGTCGCCACCGGCACGGTGAGGGCCGAGGAGCGCGAGTGGATGAGCCAGCCGTGGTCGGCCGAGTTGACGCTTCCACCGCTTGCGGTGATCTGGCTCGGCCCCGAGGTACCGGGCTGAGCGCCGGACCGGGGTGGCCCTTCCCGCTCGGCGCGACACCGGACGCGGAGGGAACGAACTTCGCGCTCTTCTCCGAGCATGCCGAGCGGGTCGAGCTCTGCCTGTTCGCGCCTGACGGAACCGAGATCCGACACGAGCTGACCGGGCGCTCGGGCTCCGACTGGCACGTCTATCTCCCCGGCGTCGGCCCGGGCGAGCGGTACGGCTACCGGGTACACGGCCCGTACGCCCCCGGCGAGGGCAATCGCTTCAATCCGGCGAAGCTGCTGATCGATCCTCATGCACGGGCGATCGAGAAGGGGATCGACTGGGACGGAGCCCGCGTCTTTGCATACCCGCCAGACGAGGAGGACGGCGATGCGCCGGACGAGGTCGACGACGCCGCCGCGATCCCGAAGTGCATCGTCGTCGACCCCGGCTTCGACTGGGAGGGCGACCGACGCCTCGAGACGCCCTGGGAGGAGACGACGATCTACGAGGTCCACGTCAAGGGGTTCACCCGGCGCCATCCTGGAGTTCGCGACGACCTGCGCGGGACCTACGCGGGCCTCGCCTCCGACGCTGCCGTCGGCTACCTGACCGAGCTCGGGGTCAGCGCCGTCGAGTTGCTCCCGATCCACCATTCGATCTCGGAGGAGTTCCTGCACGGCCGTGGCCTCACGAACTACTGGGGCTACTCGTCGATCGGCTTCTTCGCCCCCCACGCCGCCTACGCCGCCACCGGAGACCAGGGCGAGCAGGTGAACGAGTTCAAGGGGATGGTGAAGGCGCTTCACCGTGCAGGCATCGAGGTGATCCTCGACGTCGTCTACAACCACACGGCCGAGAGCGACCACCGGGGGCCCACGCTTGCGTTTCGCGGGATCGACAACGCCTCGTACTACCGGCTCGACGGCGACCGGCGCCGCTACGTCGACTTCACGGGCACCGGCAACACGCTCGACACGACCCACCCGAGCGTGCTGCGCATGGTCATGGACTCGCTCCGCTACTGGGTCACGGACTGCCATGTCGACGGATTCCGTTTCGACCTCGCCTCGACGCTCGCCCGCGACCCACACGATTTCAACCGGCGCTCCTCATTCCTCGCGGCGATCCACCAGGACCCGGTGCTGTCACAGGTGAAGCTGATCGCCGAGCCCTGGGACCTCGGATCGGGCGGCTACCAGGTCGGCGGCTTCCCGCCGTGCTGGTCGGAGTGGAACGACGCCTACCGTGACACGATGCGCGACTTCTGGCGCGCACAGACGAATGCGGCCGCCTTCGCGGGACGTTTCACCGGCTCTCGCGACCTCTTCCGCGAAGCGGGTCGGGCGCCCTGGGCTTCGACCAACTTCATCACCGCTCACGACGGCTTCACGCTCCGGGACCTCGTCTCCTACAACGGCAAGCACAACGAGGCGAACCTGGAGGACAACCACGACGGCCGCGACGACAACCGCTCGTGGAACTGCGGCGCCGAGGGGCCGACCGACGCCCCCGAGGTGAACGCGCTGCGGGAACTGCAGCAGCGCAACTTCCTCGCGACGCTGCTCCTGTCGCACGGCACGCCGATGCTCCTCGCCGGCGACGAGCGCGGCCGCTCGCAGGGCGGCAACAACAACGCCTGGTGCCAGGACAACGAGACCTCGTGGCTCGACTGGGAACACGGCGACGAGCAGCTCCTTGCGTTCACCCGGAAGCTGCTCGAGCTCCGCCGGCGGCATTCCGTGTTCCGAGGCGAGCGGTTCCTGAACGAGGGCGCCCCCGAATCGTCGCTACCGGACGCCTGGTGGTTCCGGACGGATGGGCGGGCGATGGCGCAGCGCGACTGGCAGACGCCGGAGACGCACGAGCTCGGCGTCTACCTCAATAGCGACGAGGGCGACTCGGTCGTGTTCCTGCTGAACCCCACGCCGGAGGCCGTCACCTTCAGGCTGCCCCCGCGCCGGTTCGGGTTCGAGTGGACGCTCGAGCTCGCGACGGCGATGCCGGACGCGGCGGACGAGGTCTACCGCGGACGGGCGGCCGTCGAGGTGGCCGCGCGCTCGCTGATGCTCCTCCGCCGCGTCCGGTAATCCGTTACGAGACTCCGCAGGCGACGGAGGAGTTCGGCCATGCGTTGCCGCCGAAGCGGTGGCCGTTCGCCCTCCAGATCCGGTAGGAGACGACGAGCTGCTCGCGAGGAGTCGCGTTGGCGGGCTCGCGCGGGAACGATCTCGGCGCTTCGGCGGCCCAGGTGCCGACGTCTATCTGCATCCCGCCGTGGTCGCGGGAGGGGTAGCCGAGCCAGTCGCGCGTTGCGTGCCAGTCGACCGATTCGTGCCGGTGGATGCACAGGGCTTCCGTGAGCCACCAGTGGGGAAGAACAAACGACCGGGCGCTCTTGGCGGCGGCGGTCGTGGTCGCGATCGAGAGGGCGGTAAGCGCCGAGATCGCGAGCGTTATGGCAATGAGGTACCGCAGGATGAAACCTCCTCCTAGGGGACATGGCGCGAGTCCTTGTCGTTGTGGACTCGTCAGGGCCGCCGAAGCGGCGAGAGCTCTCTGCGACCGGCAACCGCTTGCAGCGCAAGCAGTCGGGCCACGGATGAGCGATCAGTGTACGTACTCGGCGGTGGGTGTCGCCGCTTTAACGCCGAAATGCAGGCCTATCGGCCAGGCAGAGCTCGACCGACGGCTACAGGGACGAGCGCTCGGTCTCGTCCACAAGCCAGGCGAGAAGCCCGGGCAGGCCGCGGCCCGCCGCGATCTCCCGTTGCCGGTTCGCCCCGTTTCGGACGAGCATCGGCCAGGCACACTCGAGCTCCGCTGCGCATCCGAGCTCGGCGGCGAACGGCTCGAGCTCGCGCAGCATCCCGGCAATCCTCGCGCGCGCCGGCTCCGGCTCGCCCGTCAGCGGGTCGACGAGCTCGCCCTCGAGCCCGTCGCGAACGGCACGCCACCGGTTCTCGGCGATCACGTGGGTCGGATGGGTGGGGAGCTGCCCGCTCTCCCGATACCGCAGCCGCAACGAGGCGACGAGCGACTGGCAGATCGCGACCAGCGCAGCAGTGTGCTCGACGGGAGTCTGCGCATCTGCGACGCGGAACTCGATCGTGCCGAGGTCGGGCCGCGGGCGCAGATCCCACCAGAGATAGGTGAGATCGGGGAAGAGCTTGGCGGCCGCGCCCCACGAGACGAACCCGGCGAGCTCACGCCACGAGGCGAACGAAGGGGGGATCCCCGCGCGTGGAAGGTCCTCCACGAGCTTCAGCCGGCTCGAGGCAAGGCTCGAGTCGCCCGCCTCGAAGAACGGCGAGTTGGCGCCCAGCGCGGCCAGCTCGGGCAGGTAGCCCCGCGCGGCGTTGTAGATCGCGATCGCCTCGTCGGCGTCGCCGATCCCGACGTGGACGTGCAGGCCGCTCGGCATTCCACGCCTCGTCACCCACCCGTACTCGGAGGCGATTCGGCGATAGCGCGGCCGATCTGTAATCCGGACGGCACCCGTCGCGACCGGGTGCGTGCCCGCGGCGAGCAGCCGCACGCGGCCGTCCAGTCCCTCCACGAGCGTTGCGCGAGCGAGTGCGAGCTCGTGTGCGAGGTCGGCAGCGCTGAGTGAGACCGGCATCACGAGCTCCACCTGCGAGGTGCGCAGCTCGGCCTCGAACCGGGTGCCCGAGACGGCGCCGAGCAGCAGCTCGATCTCCTCTGCCGGCTCGAGCGAGACCGGGTCGACGAGGATCAGCTCCTCCTCGAGCCCGAGCGTCAGGAGATCGCTCCCCGAGAAGCCGCCCTGATAGGAGGCGGCAAGCGCCTCTCCACCGTTTGCAAGCTCGACGGGGCTCAGGATCGACATGGCCCAATTCTGCGGGTCGCCCCTGAGGCAGGGGTGTTGCATTGCTGTGACGATCGTGTGAACGCGTCGGCGACCGCGCCACGGGGCTCCGGCCGATGCATCTGCCCGGTGGAGACCTGACACCCCCTCGAACTGCATTCCCCCATGCTGGCTACCCTTCGTTTGCGCGTCCTGAACGATCAGGCGGTGCCGCATTCATGATTTTAGTCATCATCCTTATCCTTGCGTTAATATTTCTGCCCTGGCCGTGGGCCCTGGTGGCGATCGTGATCGGGGCGCTCCTCGAGCTGTGCCTCTGGTTCTTCGGCGCGCGCTACAGCCGCAGGCGCCGGGCCAGGGTCGGGGTGCAGACGATGATCGGGGCGACCGGCGAGGCGATCACCGCGCTTGCCCCCGGCGGGCAGGTGAAGGTCGACGGGACGATCTGGGAGGC
The DNA here is from genome assembly GCA_036271235.1 of Gaiellaceae bacterium. Lineage (GTDB taxonomy): Bacteria > Actinomycetota > Thermoleophilia > Gaiellales > Gaiellaceae > PALSA-600. The sequence goes on along the minus strand of DATBBA010000071.1, from coordinate 39,363 downwards.
GCGCGCGACCGGCGGCCTGCGGGCCGGCGATCCCATCGTCGTCAGGAGCATCGACGGGCTGACGCTCGAGGTCGAGAAGGCAGGCGCAGGAAGCCCGTGAGCGCGGCGGCCGACGACCCCGACCTCTTCGAGCTCTGGGTGCAGGAGGCGATCGATGCCCTCCCTCCGGACATCGCAGCGATGGTCGACAACGTCGCCTTTGCGATCGACGAGGAACCGCCTCCGGGCGAGAACCTGCTCGGCCTCTACCGCGGCATCCCCCACACCCGCCGCACGTCGGGCTACGCCGGGGCGCTCCCCGACCTGATCACCATCTACAGGGGCCCGCTGATCCGCCACTACGGCCGCGACCCCGAGCTGCTCCGGTCTCAGATCCGCCGTACGGTGCTGCACGAGATCGCCCACCACTTCGGGATCAGCGACCAGCGCCTCGTCGACATCGACCGCTACTGACGCCTGCCTCGTCGTGCCGCTTCCCGACTACGTCGTCTGCCCGGCCTGCCGTGGAGCGCTCGACGAAGAGCTGACGTGCTCCTCGTGCCGCCGCCACTACGAGCGCAAGGACGGCATCCCCTCGCTGCTCGATCCGACCGCGCCGGGGCTCGACGCGAAGCTCCGGGAGCTCGCCGCGTGGCCCGAGCTCGCGAAGGAGCAGGGCTGGTATGCGACCGACGACCGCATCGACGCCGCGCTTCCGTTCCTGAACCGCGACCTCGGCTGGGAGGATCGCGCCTGGGCCGCGACCGAGCACGGGTTCCAGCTGCTGCTCGACCGCTACGTGAAGCCCGGAGATCGTGTGCTCGAGATCGGCGCCGCGAAGAGCTGGGCCTCCCAGCACCTTGTTCCGCTCGGGTGCGAGTACGTCGCGTGCGACCTCGTCGTCGACCCGCTGATCGGCCTCGGCCGCGGCTCGTTCTTCGAGGAACGGGCCGGGCCGTATCTCCGGATCCAGGCAGACGGCGAGCGGCTGCCCTTCGCCGACGGCACCTTCGACGTCGCGTTCTGCGTGGCCACCCTCCACCACGCGATCGACCTCGGCGCGATGGTCGGCGAACTGGCCCGCGTCACCCGAAGCGGCGGCCTCGTCGCCGGCCTGAACGAGGGAACGAGAGCGGTCTACCGGAGCGGAGAGAACCCCGAGCAGGAGCACGAGAAGGAGCTCGGGATCAACGAGCACGTGCACACGATGTGGGCCTACGTCTGGGCGTTCACCCGGGCCGGGCTGCGGCCCGTGCGCCTCGAGTACGCACAGGGCGCGGGCGAGCTCGCCGACCGCAACATCGCGGGAAAGCTCCTGCGCGTCGGGCGCACGCCCGCGACGCTCTGGGCGCTCAACGCCTATGCCTACTCAGGCCTGAGCCTCTACGCACGCCGCCGGTAGGTTTCCGAACCGTGGCCACGATCGTGCAGAAATACGGTGGGACCTCGGTTGCGGGGCCCGAGGAGATCAAGCGCGTCGCGCGCCGGATCGTCTCGACCGCCGAGCGAGGGAACAGCGTGTGCGCCGTCGTCTCGGCCATGGGGCACACGACCGACGAGCTCGTCGAGCTCGCGGCACAGGTCTCCGACGATCCTGACCCGCGCGAGCTCGACATGCTCCTCACCTCGGGCGAGCGGATCTCGATGGCGCTCGTCTCGATGGCGATCAACGACCTCGGGCACGACGCCGAGTCGTTCACCGGTTCGCAGGCCGGGATCCTGACCGACACGAGCCACGGCAAGGCGCGGATCGTCGAGATGCGCCGCGGGCGTGTGCACGCGGCGCTCGACGAGGGGAAGATCGCGATCGTCGCCGGCTTTCAGGGCGTCTCGACGACGAACGACGTGACAACGCTTGGGCGCGGCGGGTCGGACACGACGGCGGTCGCGCTCGCCGCGGCGCTCGGTGCGGAGGTCTGCGAGATCTACACCGACGTCGACGGCGTCTACAGCGCGGACCCGCGCATCTGCCCCACCGCGGTGAAGCGGCATCAGGTTTCGTTCGAGGAGATGCTCGACCTGGCGGCAAGCGGGGCGCGCGTGCTCGCTCTGCGCTCGGTCGAGTACGCTCGCAACCACGGAGTGAAGATCCATGTCCGCTCGTCGTTCAACGAGTCGGAAGGCACCTGGGTCATCAAGGAGGAGGACATGGAACAGGCGATCATCTCGGGCGTCGCGCACGACACGAGCGAGGCCAAGGTCACGATCAGGCGCGTGCCCGACCGGCCCGGCGTCGCCGGGCGCACCTTCCGGCCGCTCGCGGAGTCGGGGATCAACATCGGCGAGATCGTCCAGAACACCTCGGTCGACGGGCACGCCGACATCTCCTTCACGCTCCCCGAGAACGAGCTCACCCGGGCCGAGCCGATCCTGGAGCGCCTCTCCGACGAGATCGGCGCGGAGGGTTTCACCTCGGAACGGGACATCGCGAAGGTGTCAGTCGTCGGAGCCGGGATGAAGACGAACCCCGGTGTCGCGGCCGCGATCTTCGAGTCGCTCGCCGAGGCCGGGATCAACATCGAGATCATCTCGACCTCCTCGATCCGCGTCTCGTGCGTCGTCCCGGCCGCCGACTGCGAGCGGGCGGTGAACGTGATCCACGAGCGGCTGAAGCTCGCGGACAACGTCGACTACCAGGCCATTTCCCCCGCGTAGGGCGGCCGCGGCTCGTGACCGCGGCGACGGGAAATGGCTAGTTAAGGGCTTTTCGCTCCGGGAGGCCGGCGCCTAGCCCACCGGCCAAAGGCGAGGCCTTAACTAGCCATTTCCCCCAACGCCGCCGCCTGAGCTCCCGCGACGTGCATTCGGGGGAAATGGCCACGACCTCTATTCGGGGGAAATGGCCACGGGCTCCGCGGCGTGGGTGCCGACGCCGTCGAGTGCCGAGCGCGCGGTCGCCGTGAAGAGGTGGTACAGGATCAGGAGCTGGATCAACGCGAGCGACTCCGAGCGGTGGAGGTCGGTGCCGATCGTGAACTCGCCCAGCCGTTCCGAGCGCAGGTGGCTCGCGAAATGGAGGCTGCTCCAGATCATCTCCTCGATCGCCTCGGCGCGTGCGCGCTCGAGCCGGCCGGGGATGTGCAGCAGGAGCTCGCCGTCTGACTCCGTGAATCCGATGCCCCCGGTTGCATCCGCCTCGCCGTCGAGCACGGAGCGGAAGTCGGGGTGCGTCAGGCTCGGTCGGAGGATGAGCTGAGCGTCGAGATGCTCCGGGTCGCCGCTCGCATCGGGCAGGAACGCGACGACGATGTCGGCGTAGGCCTGCTGCGGGCGGATGAACGCCTCCGAGTCGGGCTCGCGCTTGTCGAGGTCCGACAGCACCTGGTCGGTCGTGTAGCCGCGGCGCGAGCAGTCGCGCTGCACCTTCCACTTGCGGCGGAGATCCTCCGGCGGGGCCAGGTAGATCCGCACGTCGAACAGGCCGCGAAGCTCTTCGGTGTAGTAGCCGAGCAGCCCCTCGACGACCGAGAAGCGCTTCGGGTCGACCCGGACGAGCGGCCCGAACGTGCCGTCGTGGTGCTGGTAGACCGGCTTCAGGAACGGCTCGCCGTTCCGCAGATGCGCCATCTGCTGGGCCATGATGTCCATGTGGTTGCAGTCGGGGTGGAGCGGCGTGATGTTCCGCTCTGCGCGCTGACGGCGGTCGAACTTGTGGTAATCGTCGACGCAGACGTGAGTGACGTTCTCGTCGCCGAGCACCCGGACGAGCCCGCGTGTGAGGGTGGTCTTGCCGGCCGCAGAGTCGCCGACGACACCGAGGAGAATCGAGCGCCCCATCGGATCCGCGACGCTCACAGCGACCCGAGGACGGGCTGCGTGTCGTCCTCGGGCTCGTGGTCTTCGGCGAACACGCTGCTCTGCAGGATGTCGTCGGGGGTGATCGTCATCAGCTCCTCGCGGGTCAGATCGCCCGCACCGTCGCCGAAGAGGCGGTTTGCCTGCCGGAGCCGGGCACGGTCGATCGAGTTGCGGACGCTGCGGCCGTGAGCGAACCTCGGACGCTTCACACGGCGGTCGAGGTAGTCTCGGAACGCCTTCTCGGCGCCGGGGCCGAACACGTAGTTCTGCTGGTCGAGCATCAGGTGCGCGATCGCCATCAGCTCGTCGACGTCGTAGTCGGGGAAGTCGATGTGATGAGCAACGCGCGAGCTGAGACCCGGGTTCGAGCGGAAGAAGTCGTCGATCCGGTCCTTGTAGCCGGCGAAGATCACGACGAGCTTGTCCCGCTCGGCCTCCATCACCTGGAGCAGGATCTCGATCGCCTCGGCGCCGTAGTCGCGCTCGTTCTCGGGCTTGTAGAGGTAGTACGCCTCGTCGATGAAGAGCACCCCGCCGTAGGCCCGGCGGAGCACCTCCTTCGTCTTCGGAGCCGTGTGGCCGACGTACTGGCCGACGAGGTCGTCGCGCGTACAGGCGACGACACGCGGCTCCTCGATGTACCCGAGCCGGTGCAGGACCTGCGCCATCTTCATCGCAACCGTCGTCTTGCCCGTCCCCGGATTCCCGGTGAAGGACATGTGGAGCGACGGCCGCTCCGAGGCGAGCCCGACCTCGCCACGGAGCTTGTCGATCAGGAGCAGTGCCGCGATCTCGCGGATCCTCGTCTTCACCGGCCGGAGCGCGATCAGGTCGCGGTCGAGCTGGTCGAGGACCTCGATCACGTTTGTCGCACTGAGCGCGGCGCCCAGATTGGCACTGTCCGCCGCGCCCAGCTCGGTGCCCGTCGACGGGGCGGGATCTGCCTCCGCCTCGTCGACGTCGTACTCCTCCGGCTCGGCGGCCTCGGTGATCTGGCCCTGAGGCCTCATTCCGAACTCGAACGACATGCTTACTCGCTCGCCCCGTTCGTCGAGGCAGCTGCGCCGTCCGCGGCGGCGGGTGCCTGGTAGGGGATCAGGCGGAAGCGGTTCGTGCGCCCGGGACCCTGGATGCGGTCGAGCTTGAACGACGTCTCCACGGCCGGGCGGTTGACGATGAACGACAGCGCGGTTGTCTGCCGCCCCCGCTTCGGGTCGTAGGCGATGACCTTGATGTAGTGCTCCGGGAAGGCCTCGCGCGCGGCACGAACCTCGCGGAGGACGTTCTCGGTCTCCTCGACCTTCACGTCGAAGGAGGGAAGTCCCCACATCTCCCAGTAGGCATTGCGTGGGTGGATGTCGTCGGTGTACTCGATCGAGAGTGCCCAGCCGTGCTTGGCGCTGTACTTCAGCTGCGCGTCGATCTGCTCGTCCGTCAGCTCGGGCAGGTACGAGAAGGTGCCCTGTGTGATTCTCATCTCTCTTGTCTCCTCTTCCCTAGCCTGCGACCGACGGCGTCTCGATGACGTCCGGCATGTCGGTGGATTCGAAGTCGAACGTGATGTCCTTCCAGACCTGCAGCGCGGCGTTCAGCTCGGGGCAGCCCTTGGCAGCCTTCTCGAGGATGTCCGGGCCCTCCTGGAAGTAGTCCTTGCCCTCGTTGCGGGCCTGGATCATCGCCTCGGTGGCGACACGGTTCGCGGTCGCGCCGGCGGCGATGCCCATCGGGTGGCCGATCGTGCCGCCGCCGAACTGGAGCACGACGTCCTCGCCGAGGTAGTGGAGCAGCTGGTGCATCTGGCCGGCATGGATGCCGCCCGAGGCGACCGGCATGACGCCCGGCATCGAGCCCCAGTCCTGGTCGAAGAAGATCCCGTAGCGCGGATCCTCGGGGATGAAGCTCTCGCGCAGCGTGTCGTAGAAGCCCTTCGTCGTCGAGGGGTCGCCCTCGAGCTTGCCGACGACCGTGCCCGCGTGGATGTGGTCGACACCGATCAGGCGGCACCACTTGGCGATCACGCGGAAGCTGACGCCGTGGGTCTTCTGGCGGGTGTAGGTGCCGTGACCCGCTCGGTGGAGATGCAGGATCATCCCGTTCGCCCGCGACCACTTCGCCATCGACTGCATCGCGGTGTAGCCGACCGTCAGGTCGATCATGATGATGACCGAGCCGAGCTCCTTCGCGTACTCGGAGCGCTCGTACATCTCCTCCATCGTCCCGGCGGTCACGTTCATGTAGCTGCCCTTGACCTCACCGGTCGCAGCCTCCGCGCGGGAGACGGCCTCCATCACGTACCCGAAGCGGTCGTGCCAGCGCATGAACGGCTGCGAGTTGATGTTCTCGTCGTCCTTCGTGAAGTCGAGGCCGCCGCGGAGCGCCTCGTAGACGACACGGCCGTAGTTCTTGGCCGAGAGGCCGAGCTTCGGCTTGACGGTCGCGCCGAGGATCGGGCGGCCGAACTTGTCGAGGAACTCGCGCTCCATCACGATCCCGTGCGCGGGACCCTGGAAGGTCTTGATGTAGTGCAGCGGGATCCGCATGTCCTCGAGCCGCAGCGACTTGAGCGCCTTGAAGCCGAAGACGTTGCCGATGATCGACGAGGTGAGGTTGGCGATCGAGCCCTCCTCGAAGAGGTCGATGTCGTAGGCGATCCGCGCGATGAACTGGTCTGTCCCGGGGACTGCGTCGACCCTGTAGGCCTTGGCCTGGTAGTGCTTGTGGTCGGTGAGGCGGTCTGTCCAGACGACCGTCCAGGTCGCGGTGGACGACTCTCCCGCTACGGCAGCGGCGGCCTCGATCGCATCGACGCCCGGCTGCGGAACGATCCGGAATGCGCACAGGATGTCGGTGTCTTTCGGAACGTAATCGGCGTCGTAGTACCCCATTTCCGCGTAAGGGGTGACGCCCGCGGACCAGCGATCCTTCTTCTCTAGGCTGGATCCGGAGGGTGACGGACTCATGAAATTATTCTCTCCCGCTCGATGATGGGCCTCTGTAGCGTACGCCAACGAACGATAGAGTGCAAATAAGAGTGTTGGGGTTTTCCATCAGGTTTTGCCAATGGGTTCCGGGCAGGTCTCGATCTGCTTGAATCGACCTGTGACTGCCCTCTATCGCAAGTACCGGCCTCAGACCTTCGACGAGGTCGTCGGGCAGGAGGCGGTGGTGCGAACGCTCTCGAACGCTATCGAGGGCGGGAAGATCCGTCAGGCCTACCTCTTCGCGGGCCCGCGCGGGACGGGAAAGACCTCGATGGCGCGGATCCTCGCGAAGTCGGTGAACTGCGCCGCGGGACCGACCGCCCACCCCGACAACACCTGCCACGCGTGCGTGTCGATCACGAACGGCACCTCGCTCGACGTGATCGAGATGGACGCGGCCTCCCAGCGCGGGATCGACGACATCCGCGACATCCGCGACCGCGTGGTGCTGCAGCCGGTCGAGGGGCGCTCGAAGGTCTACATCCTCGACGAGGCCCACCAGCTGACCGACGCGGCGTGGAACGCCCTGCTGAAGCTGATCGAGGAGCCGCCGCCCCATCTGCTCTTCATCTTCTGCACGACCGACCTCGCCAAGGTGCTTCCGACGGTGCGCTCGCGCTGCCAGACCTTCGTCTTCCAGCGGCCGCGGCTGCCCGATCTCGTGCGCAAGCTGCGGCTGATCGCCGACGGCGAGTCGATCGAGGCACCCGACGCCGCACTCGCGCTGATCGCCCGCGGCGGGCGCGGGGCCTACCGCGACGCCGAGTCGACGCTCGACCAGCTCGCATCCGCGACCGGGGGGAAGATCAGCGTGCAGGACGTGCTGATGCTGCTCGGCGCGGTCGAGGACGAGGTGCTCTTCCGCCTCTGCGACCTCGTCGTGGACGGCGACACCTCGGGCGCGCTCGTCTTCCTGGAGGAGCTCTCCGAGCAGGGCCAGGACCTCGGCCGGCTCGTGACCGATCTCCTCGAGCACCTGCGCCACCTGATGCTCGTGCAGCACACCGGCGAGGTTCCGGACACGCTGCCCGTGACCGACGAGGCCCGCGAGCGGCTGCGCGAGCAGGCAAACCAGCTCGGCGCGCCGACGGTGATCCGGCTGATCGACCTGCTCGGGGTCGCGGTCGAGGACATGCGCCAGGGCGGCGACCCGCGGCTGCCGCTCGAGCTGGCGCTCGTGAAGGTGACGCGGCCCGGGGCTGACCTCTCACGGGAGGCTTTGGCCTACCGGCTGGAGCTGCTGGAGCGCGGGCCGCTCGGCCAAACCGGTACGGCCGGTTTGGCTGGTAGAGGCGCCGCTCCGGCCTCGCCTCCCGCTCTTCCTCGACAGGAGGTCCGTACGGGTGCTGATCTCGTCGCGGCCCCGGCGCCTCCCGACCCGGAGGCCGGCGGAGCCTCTGATCTCGTCCCGGCTCCGTCGCCCGCTGGCCCGGAGCCCGGCGCAGCGCCTGAGCCAGAGACGGCACCGGCGTCTCCGGCAGCTCCCGGCCCCGCGGACGGCGCGACCTCCGGGCGCGCTCCAGCCCCACCCGCGATCGCACTCGATGACCTCCGGGAGGCCTGGCGGCGCTCGGTGCTGCCGGCGGTCGAGGCCGCAGGGAGCGGCGGGATGCCGGCTGCGGCGATGTTGAGCGAGGCTCGTCCGGCCGCGCTCGAAGGCGAGGTGCTGACCCTCGAGTTCCCGCAGGCTGCGCGGTTCCATCGTGAACGCGCCGAGTCGCCGAAGAACGTCGCGTTGCTCCAGGACGCGCTCTACGAGGTGACCGGCCGGAGGCTCGAGGTCGTGTTCGCCACGGGCGAACGGCAGTCTCCGGACAAGCCGGAGCCCGACCATCCGGTGACCGAGGAAGAGATCGTCGAGCTGATGAAGTCGACGTTCGACGCGCAAGAGCTCGAGCTCTGACCAACTAGAGCTCGGACCAAACGGACACGGCCTTCGTAACGGCCCGTTGGCGGTACCTGGCACCGGACATGCCCCGAACGGACACGACCTTCGTAACAACCCTTAGCGGTACCTGGCACCGGACACGTCCCGAACGGACAAGTCCATGAGGGACCGTGACCCTTCGGCCACGGCTCGCACGGAGCTGTCCGACCGGGCCGGGCGGGCACAATGGCGCCGTGTTCAGCCCCTCGGTCGAAAACCTCGTCGCACAACTGACGCGACTACCGGGTGTCGGCCAGCGGACGGCGCAGCGGCTTGCATTCCACATCCTGCAGCGGCCGCCCGAGGAGGCGCTCGCCCTGGCCGCGGCGCTCGCGGAGGTGAAGGAGCGCGTTCGGTTCTGCCGCGAATGCGGCAACCTCACCGAGGAGGAGACCTGCGGGATCTGCCTCGACGGCCGCCGCGACCACACCACGATCTGCGTCGTAGAGCAGCCGGTCGACGTCGTCTCGCTCGAACGCACCGCCGCCTACCACGGCCTCTACCACGTCCTCGGCGGCGCGCTCAGCCCGATCGACGGCGTCGACCCGAGCGACCTGCGGATCGACGAGCTCATCCGCCGCGTCGACGCGAACGGCGTGACGGAGGTCGTGCTCGCGACGAACCCGACGATGACCGGCGAGGCGACGGCCGCCTACCTCGCCGACCGCCTCCGCGCCAAGGTCACGGTGACCCGGCTCGCAAGCGGCCTCCCCGTCGGCGGCGACCTCGAGTACGCCGACGAGGTCACCCTCGGCCGCGCCCTTTCCGGCCGCCGCGAGATCTAGCCATCTCCCCGGCACACGGTTCGGCAGGTCGTTACGGAGACGACCGGGGAAATGGCGAATTACGGCCGTGCCTTGCACGCACCGGAAGCGAACACAGGCTTGTGTTGCAAGGAACAAAGTCCGCTCGCTTGTGACTTGCAACACAAGTGGACTTGCGTCTTTCTGCTGCAGGAACGCCGGGAAACCGCGCTAACCTGAGAGCGATGGCCCGCGGCACTCGTATCGGCGTCGTCGGCGGCACAGGTGCCGTCGGCTCGGTCACGCTCGGCCTGCTCGCGGAGCATGGCTTCGAGAACGTGCGCGTGTTCGCCTCGGCGCGCTCGGCAGGACGGACGCTCCAGGGCGGTCATACGGTCGAAGAGGCGACGCCCGAGGCGCTCTCGCGCGGCGACGTCGACCTGTTTCTCTTCTCGGTCGGCACCGGCGCCTCGCGCGAGCTCGTCCCCCACGCCGTCAAAGGCGGTGCGACCGCGATCGACAAGTCCTCGGCCTACCGGCTCCAGGACGGGATCCCTCTCGTCGTCCCCGAGGTCAACGGCGCACGCGCGTCCGGTAACAGCATCATCGCGAACCCGAACTGCTGCACGATCCCGCTGACGTGCGTGCTGAAGCCACTGCACGAGGAGGCCGGCCTCGTCCGCGTTCGCGTGGCCACCTACCAGTCGGTATCGGGCGCCGGAGCAAAGGCGATGGACAGCCTCGCGAACGAGGCGCCCGCCGACCACGACCTCCGGATGGACTGGGAGTTCGACGGCGAGGAGTTCGACGAGGAATCGAAGCTCCGCGCCGAGACCCAGAAGATCATGGAGCTGCCCGACCTCCCGATCCAGGCCACCTGCGTCCGGGTGCCCGTGATGGTCGGCCACGCCGAGGCGATCTGGATCGAGACCGAACAGGAGCTGACCCCGGAGCGCGCCACCGAGATCCTCGGCGCCGCCCCCTCGATCCGCCTCGAAGACTTTCCGAGCCCCGGCAAGGCGGCCGGCATCGACGACGTGCTCGTCGGCCGTATCCGCCGCGACCCCACCGTCGACCGTGGTCTGGCCCTGTTCCTCGCGAGCGACAACCTCCGCAAGGGCGCCGCACTGAACGCAATCCAGATCGCCGAGCTCGTGCTCGCGGGCGATCGCGCCGCCGTCTAGGGCCTGGGCGCCGGCAACGGATCCGGCAGCAGCGCGTCCTTCACGACGCGCAGCACGCGCTGGCCGCGCCCTTCCTCGACGGGAACGAGCCCGCCGAGCTCGAGCCGTGCGAGCCCGACTCGCCCGGACGTCCTGACCACGCGAAAGCCGAAGTCGCCGAGGAAATCCGCCGGGAACACCGTCCGGTGCTCATGGAAGCGGGTATGGGGCGACTCGCCTTCCACGTACCGGTAGGCGAACGTCTCGATCGAGGCGGCCCCGCGGTCGCGCGCCTCGCCGATCGCAGCCAGAAACAGCGACTGGAGCGCCCAGGGAGCCGACTCGTCGACGAGGTAGGCACACGTGATCAGCATCGCGTCCTCCGACGGCGGCCCCGCCGGCAGCTCCCACGCGTGCGGAAAGAGCGGAGCGGGCCCGTACTGGATCACGCCGAGCGTCCGGCCGTCGTCGCCGTAGTAGACGGTGCCGAACGCGCCGAACTCGTCCTCGGCCCGCTCCATCCACCGGTCCTTCTCGACCTCCCGCCGCGAGCCGCGGGACTGCCACCAGACGCACTCGTGACACACCGACGGTGCAGTCTCGAGGGTCAGCTTCGTGAGACCGCTCAGCCTACTGGCGCTCATCGACCTCCTCGACGACGACGTTGACCGAGGCGGGGCGCGAGTCGGTCATACGCTCGAGATAGTCGGCGACCTGCAGCTGCACTGCGGCGCCGACATCGGGAATCGAGACGCCGTAGCGCAGGGAAAGATGCAGTTCGATCCCGTCACCCTCGACCCGTATTCCCTTGCGGACACCTTCGACAACCCCCGCCACCCCGTCCACCTCGCGGGCCGCGTCGGCGGCATAGCGGGCGACCACGTCGGGCGAGACTCCCTCCAATTCAGCCTTCGAGCTTCTCCAGCACGGGTGTGACGGGCACCACATGGCGCTTGAACTTCAGAGCCGACTCGCCGAGCCCGGCCGCGACGCCGATGAGCTGCGACAGGTGCAGGATCGGGATCCCGAACTCGCGCCCGGTCGTCGCGCTGAGCTTCGACTGCCACGCGTCGAGCGAGAGATGGCAGAGCGGACACGGGGTCACCATCGCGTCGGCTCCGGCCTCGATCGCCTGCTCGATCGGCTGGATCAGCTCGCCGAGAGCAGTCTCCTCGCGCGCCTGGATGATCGGAAAGCCGCAGCACTTGAGCTTCGCGGGATAGTCGACGGCCTCCCCGCCGCAGGCCTCGATGATCCGTTCGAGCGACGAGGGCTGATCGGGGTCCTCGAACCCGAGCACGCGCGAGGGCCGCAGGATCTGGCAGCCGTAGAACGGCGCGATCTTGAGCCCCTTCAACCCCTTGTGCGCGGCCTCCTGGAGCCTCGGGAAGCCCTCCTCACCTGCGAGCTCCCACAGCAGGTGGCGGACGTCGACGTCGCGCTCGTAGGCGGGAACGCCGACCGCGAGCAGGTTCGCGTTCACGCGATCGCGGAGCTCGGCGTCGCCCATCAGCTGGAAGTTCGCCGACCGGAGGTTCAGGGTGCAGACGTTGCAGACGGTCATCAGCGTGTCAGACCCGGTCGCCGCCGCATACGAGAGGATCCGCGCGTTCAGGTGGAGGTAGTAGTCGGGCTCGGCCTCCTGGATGTCACCGGCGCCACAGCAGGTCACCGACTCGAGCTCGATCAGCTCGAGCCCGACCTGCGGCGCGAGCGCCTGGGTCGAGGAGTCGAGCTCCTTCGCCGAGAGCGACGCCAGACAACCCTTGTAATACGCAACCTGCTTCACGCGGGAACCCTGCTCTTTCTGGCCTTTCGCGCAGCGAAAGGCCTGTAGGCGACCTGCTTCATGACTGCGCCTTCTCACCCTTGATGAACGGCTTCGGGAAGGAGCCCGGCCCGTAGGGGTCGTGGGCTTCGTCGTGATGTCCGTGTGCGAGCTTCGAGAGCGCCGCCTCACCCTGCACGATCCCGGCGTAGCCGCCGCGGCCCTGCTCGTGCAGCAGGTCGTGCAGCCGCCGTGACTCGCGAACGTCCTTCGCGACGTGCGGCGGGAACGGGAGCGGCACCTTCCCGACCTTTGCGAGCCCGAGCGCGAACTTGGCCTGCTTGATCGACTCGACGATCCCCTGCGTCTTCGGCACGAGCTCGGTCTCGCGGAGCCAGCCGGTCGTCTTGGCCGAGGTGACGAACCACTTGGCGTGCTTCGCGCCCATGTCGCGGTCGATGCCCTCGTCGATCGACTCGGCACCGAGCTTCGCAATCGCATCGCGCGGATCGACGCCCTTCGGGCAGCGCTCGTTGCAGAAGTAGCAGCGCGTGCATTCCCAGACACCGTGCTGTCCGTTCACGCCCTCGAGCCGGGTGTTCTTGGCGCCGTCGCGCGGATCGCCGACGAAGCGCATCACCTTCGCAAGCGCCTGCGGCCCGAGGAACTCCGGGCTCGACTCCATCGCGTTGCACTCCGAGACGCACAGCCCGCAGTTGATGCAGAGCGACTCCTTGTGGATCGCCTGCGTCCGCCGAGGGGTGATCAGGTGTTCGCGCCCGGCCGGCGGAACGTTGTAGCCGGGCTGCAGATAGGGGTTCACCGAGCGGAACTTCCGCCAGAACGGCTCCATGTCGACGACGAGGTCCTTCACGATCGGGAGGTTGCCCATCGCCGAGATCACAGGGACACGGCCGGACTCGGCGATCTCGCCCATCCGCGTCTTGCAGGCGAGCACCGAAGCTCCGTCCATCCGCATCCCGCAGGAGCCGCAGATCATCATCCGGCAGCTCTTGCGATAGGCGAGCGAGCCGTCGTGGCGGTCCTTGATGATGTCGAGCACGTCGAGCAGGGTCGCCCACTCCGGCGCGTCGACCTCGTACTCGACGAGCTTCCGCTCGCCGGCGGGGTTCGACCGCCAGATCTTCAGCGCCATCTTCATCAGCAGCTCCCGATGTCCATTAGTAGCTCCGCACGGCAGGTTGCCACTTCGTGATCGTGACCGGCTTCCAGTCGAGCTCGGGCCGGCCGTTCTCCCAGCTGACGATCGTGTGCCTCATGAACTCCTCGTCGTTGCGATCCGGGAAGTCGTAGGGACGGGCGTGCGCCCCACGGCTCTCCTTGCGCGCAAGGCCGGCGACGACCATGCAGTCGGCGAGCTCGAGCAGGAAGCCGAGCTCGAGCGCCTGGGTGAGGTCGTTGTTGAAGACCTCGCCCTTGTCGTCGACGATGACCGTCTCGTAGCGCTTGCGGAGCCCGGCCACGATCGTTCCCTGTTCCTCCATCTGCGCCTCGCGGCGGAAGACGCCGAAGTTCTCGTGCATCGTCGCAGCCAGCTCGTCGCGCATCGCCCACGGGCGCTCGCCGTCCGTCCGGTCGAGGAGCGCCTTGAGCTCGGCGTCCGCGTCCTTCATCGCCGAGTCCGGCACGGCCGCGTCGTCGAACCGGAACGCGCGGTCCGCGGCGTCCTGGCCGGCACGCCGGCCGAAGGTGATCGTCTCCATCAGCGCGTTGCCGCCGAGCCGGTTCGCACCGTGCACGGAGATGCAGGCGACCTCACCGGCCGCATAGAGACCCTCGAGCGAGGTGCGGCCCCAGGCATCGGTGTCGACGCCGCCCATGTGGTAGTGCGCGCCCGGCCGAACGGGGATCGGATCGTAGATCGGGTCGATCCCGGCGAAGACCATCGAGAGCTCCCGCGTGCCCGGCAGTCGAGAGATGATCTTCTCCGCTCCGAGGTGGCGAAGGTCAAGCATCACGTTGCCGTCGATTCCCCGTCCCTCGTCGATCTCGACCTGCTCGGCGCGGGAGATGACGTCGCGCGAGGCGAGCTCCATCGCGTTCGGGGCGTACCGCTTGAGGAAGCGCTCCCCGTCCTTGTTCAGCAGGAACGCCCCTTCGCCGCGGCAGCCCTCGGTGATCAGGACACCGGTCGGCGCGAGTGTCGTCGGATGGAACTGCATCATCTCGATGTCCTTCAGCCCGACCCCGACACGGAGAGCCATCGCCATCCCGTCGCCGGTGCAGGCGTAGGCGTTCGTCGTGCCGACGTAGAGACGGCCGGCCCCGCCGGTCGCAAGGATCGTCGTGCGGGCCGGGATCGCCTCGAGACCGCCCGTGAGCAGGTTCCAGGCGATCACTCCCACGCAGCGGCCGCCGTCCTCGACGAGCTTCCACGCGAAGAACTCCTCGTAGACCTTGATCCCGCGCTTGATCACCTGCTCGTAGAGCACCTGGATGAGGACGTGACCGGTGATGTCGGCGGCGTAGGCCGTACGTGGCGCACCGGCCGCGCCGAAAGGACGCTGCGCGATCCGGCCGTCGTCGGTGCGCGAGAAGACCGCGCCCCAGTTCTCGAGCTGGAACACATCGCCCGGCGCCTCGGAGCAGAGGATCTCGACGGCGTCCTGGTCGGCCAGGTAGTCGGAGCCCTTGACCGTGTCGAAGGAGTGCAGCTCGGGGTTGTCCTCCGAGGCATTCCCGAGCGCGGCGTTGATCCCGCCCTCGGCCGCGCCGGAATGGCTGCGCGTGGGATGGATCTTCGAGAGGAGCGCGACATCCGAGCCCGCGTCGAAGGCTTCGATCGCCGCGCGCATGCCGGCACAACCGGCGCCGATCACGAGGACGTCGTGCGCCGTTTCCACGCCCCGACGCTAGCGGAACGACCGGTCTCCGCGGATCAGCACCTACAGCGGCTGCCAGTCGCCGCCGCGCAGCACCGGGACGCGCTCGCCGCCGGCCGTCACACCGGTCACCTCGAGCTCGGGCGACCCGATCATGAAGTCGATGTGGATCGCGCTCGTGTTGAGCCGGGCCTGGTCCTCTTCGTGCTCTGCGGAGAAGCGGTAGGCACCCCCGAAGGCGATGTGGCTTGCAGCGTTCTCGTCGAGGAGCGTGTCGAAGAACACGGTCTCCGACGGGCCGATCCGGCCCTGGCGATCGACGAGTGCCACCTCCCCGATCCGAGCGGCTCCCTCGTCGACCGCGACCTTCCCTCTGATCGCCTCCACGTTCTCGTCGGCGTCGACCTGGACGGCGCGGCCGCCCTCGAAGCGGACGCGCAAACCGCGGATGATCGTGCCGTCCTTCAACACGAGTGGCCGCGTCGAGGCCACGTGACCGTCGACGCGGAGTGGATCGGGCGCGCTGAAGACCTCCTCCGACGGGATGTTCGGTAGGTGGCGGATCCCGCCGGCCGTCTCGAAGTCGCCGGCCTGCCAGTGCGACGAGCGCAGCAGCCCGATCGTGAGCTCGGTGCCGGGGCCGTTGAGCTCCAGAGCGTCGAAGCGGCGCGCGTTGAGCCGTTCGGCCGACGCCTTCAGCCCGGCGACACGCTCGTCCCAGGCGGCGACCGGATCGGCCTCGTCGAGCCTGAGGATGTGCCAGAGCTGATCCCAGAGCCGCTCGTAGGCCTCGTCGGGATCGAGGTCCGGGTACACGAGCTCGGCCCAGTCGGGGTGCGGGCACGGGATGATCGACCAGTTGGTCGAGCGGTCGTTGATCACCTGCATCGACTCCTTGAGCCACGGTAGGAGGTCGCGCCCGAGGCGCGCCCCGTCGAGCCCGTCGAGCGCATCGGGATCGACGACTCCGGCGAAGCTCATGCGCGCACTCCGCTGTTCCGCGGCGTCGAGAAGCCTGCGGCGAAACCAGTCCGGGACGAAGTCGAGCGTCTCGTCGGCGGCGCCTTCGATCCGGGCCCGTTTCACGCGCGGGTCGTAGTAGAAGACATCGACGAACTTCGCGCCGCGTCTGTACGCCGCTGCGGCGACCGCGCGGGCGAGCTTTTCCTGGCCCACCGTCGGGGTCACGAGCAGGACCTGCCCGGGCTGGATGTTCGCGCCGTGGACACCCAGCTCGGCGATCGCCTCGAAACGTCCGTCCACGGCAGGCGATCGTACAGCCAGCGAGAAACCCGTGGGATGAATCTCGAGCCGGCGGTCGAGCGGTTCCTGGCGTCGGCCGCCCTGGCCGACTCGACCCGCCGCGCCTACGCGAGCGATCTCCGCGACTTCGCGGCGTGGTACGGCAACGGGTCGCTGGAGAAGATCGACACCCGCGTGCTCTCCGAATACACCGCCGACCTCGGCCGCGCGCGCCCCGGCGGGAAACTTTCGTCGTCCACGATCTCGCGGCGGCTCTCGTCGATCCGGGCGCTGATCCGCTTCTCGCTGGGCGCAGGCCAGGTGCCGGAGACACCGACTGCGCCGCGACGAGGAAGACGGCTGCCGGAGGCACCGAAGCAGACAGAGATCGAGACGCTGATCGACGGATTCGAGGGAGACGGCGCCCTCGCGCTCCGCAACCAAGCCCTCTTCGAGCTGATCTACTCGGCGGGTCTTCGTACCGGCGAAGCCGTCGGGCTCGACCTCGGCGACGTCGACTACGAGCAGGAGCACGTCCTGATCCGCCACGGCAAGGGTGCGAAGGAACGCGTCGTGCCGCTCGGCGAGGAGGCCGCCCGGCGGGTCTCCCGATACGTGCACGAGTCCCGCCCGCAACTCGCGCGTGGCGCCGAGAACGCCCTCTTCCTCTCGGCCCGCGGCCGCAGGCTCGACACCTCGACACTCCGCCGGCTCATGGCGCATCCCCATCGCCTCCGCCACTCGTTTGCGACCCATCTGCTCGAGGGCGGCGCCGACCTCCGCACGATCCAGGAGCTGCTCGGCCATGCCTCGCTCTCGACGACGCAGATATACAGCCACGTCAGCGCCAAGCGCCTCCGCCGCGTCTACGACAACTCACACCCGCGCTCATGAGCCTCGAGCCGCTCGAAGACGCTTGTGTTGCACGTCACAAACTCCTCCGGACGGAGCGCGGAGCTCGTGACTTGCAACACAAGCTGGTTCCGGTCGTTCCTCGCGGCACCGCCGGAGGCCTGGCGTGAAGCTCGTTCCAGATCCGAGCGCCCCGACTGCACCGACGGCCAAACCGGCAAGTGTTGCAAGTCACAAACCTCGCCGGACGGTGCGCGGAGATCGTGGCCTGCAACACGAGCGAGATCCCGAGCTCGACGCGTTCCTGGCCGTGCTCGCAGCCCAGCGGGCTCCACGGACGGTCGAGGCCTACCGGCGAGACCTCGAGGAGGTCCGCCGCTTCCTCGGCGCTCCACTGTCGGGCGCGACGGTCGCCGACATGGAACGGTATGTCGCAGGGCTCAGGGCTGAGGGGCTTTCGGCGTCGACGCTCGCACGGAAGATCGCCGCGACCCGGAGCTTCCACCGCCACCTGCAGCTGATCGGCGCGCGCGCCGACAACCCCGCCGCGGAGATCGCGCTGCCCCGCCGCACGCGGCGCCTGCCGCGCACGCTCTCGCCACGCGAGGCCGAGCGGCTGATCGAAGCGGCGAACGGCGCCACGCCGCGCGGCCTTCGCGATCGCGCCCTGGTCGAGCTGCTCTACGGCTCGGGGCTGCGTATCTCCGAGGCCGTCGGCCTCGAGAAGAACGGCGTCGACCTCGACGACCGGACGGTGCGCGTGCTCGGCAAGGGAAACAAGGAGCGCGTCGTGCCCGTGGGACGGCAGGCCGCCGAGGCAGTCCGGCGCTACCTCGCGCGGGGCCGCCAGCAGCTCGACCGGCGCCACCGGCCCGAGCTGTTCCTGAACGCGAAAGGCGGCGGGCTCACCCGCTCGGGTGCGTTCCTCATCCTGCGCGGACTGGCCGAGAAGGCCGGGCTCGAGCCGGGTCGCGTTCACCCGCACCTCCTGCGGCATTCATTTGCAACCCATCTGCTCGAAGGTGGCGCCGACTTGCGGAGCGTGCAGGAGATGCTCGGGCACGCCGACCTGAGCACGACCGAGCTCTACACACACGTCAGCGACAAGCGGCGGCGCGAGACCTACTTCGCGGCACACCCCCACGCGCGGCGCGACGGCTGAGCTACTTCGCCGGCCCGGCCTTGCGGCGCAGCAGCTGCGCGATCTTCCCGGCCGCGTCCCGAAGCTCGCGGCCGGCCTCGTCGTTGTCGGCGAGCGCCGCGAGGATCGCGATCGTGTCCCGCTGCGGCGAGCCGTTGCGGAGCGAGATCACGGCAAGCCGGCGGACGGCGTCGTTGCCGTCGTTCGCCACGAGCTCGTGGAGAAGCGGCCGCACCCCGTTGATCACGCTCGGGTGGTCGCGCGAGAGCAACTCGAGCGAGATCAACGCAGAGCCGCGGCAGGCCGGGCTCTCGTCCTCGAGCCCGCGCCGCAGGAGCTCGATCTTCTGGCGGAAGCGGAACTGGGAGATCGCCCTGTAGGCAACCGCGCGCTCGCGATAGTCACGTGAGCGGGCCGCCGCCTCGAGCTCCTCGTCCCACTGCTGGCGCAGGACTGCAAGCTCGCGCTCCTCCCCCTTGTCCGCCAACTCCGCGGCCTGCGCCGCTGCCTCGGCAAGCGTCAAGCGTTCGCCACCGAATGGGCTGCGTCGCCGACGTACCTGGCCGACGGCCGGATCAGCCGGCCCGTGCGCCGCTGTTCGACGATGTGGGCCGACCACCCGGCCACCCGGGCGCAGCCGAACATCGCGGGATACATGTCGGGCGGGATCTCGGCGATGTCGAGCACGACCGCCGCCCAGAACTCGACGTTCGTCTCGAGGACGCGATCGGGCGACTTCTCGCGGAGCGCGGAGAGAGCAGCTTTCTCGAGCGCGTCTGCGACCTCGACCCGCGGCGATCCGAGCTCGCGCGCCGCACGCCGGAGAACACGTGCCCTGGGATCCTCGGCGCGATACACCCGGTGCCCGAAGCCCATGATCCGCTCACCGCGACCGAGGATCGCGCTGACGTAGGCGTCGGCATCGCCGCTTGCCTCCAGCTCGTCGAGCATCCGGAGCACACGCGTCGGCGCACCACCGTGCAGCGGCCCGGAGAGCGCACCGACCGCGGAGGAGAGCGAAGCCGCGCAGTCGGCTCCGGTCGAGGCGGTCACGCGTGCGACGAAGGTCGAGGGGTTCACGCCGTGCTCGGCCGCGGAGACCCAGTAGGTGTCGACCGCCTTCACGTGTCGCGGGTCGGCCTCGCCCCGCCAGCGGATCAGGAACTGCGCCGCGGCGTTCTCACCGTGGGCAACCTCCGACTCGGGAACGGCGGCAGCCTCGCCTCGTGCCGCCTGGGCCACGATCGACAGCGCAGCCGCCGAAAGGCGCGCCAGGTCGTCTCGTGCCTCCTCCGGCGTGATGTCGACGAGCTGGCGCAGCCCCCATTTCGGACCGAGTGTCGCGAGCCCGGCCTGCAGGTCGGCCATCACCGAGCCGCTCGCGTCCTGGAGCTCGATGTGCTCGGCGAGCGGCATCCCCGGCTCGAACGAACCGTCCACGAGAAGGCCCCAGACCTGCTCGAAGGGATAGTGCTCGATGAGCTCCTCGATATCGATGCCCCGGTAGCGGAGCGACGAGCCCTCGCGGTCGGGCTCGGCGATCTCCGTCTCGAACGCGATCACCCCTTCGAGACCCGGCCGGAAGTCATCCATCCCAAGACGCTAGCGGAGAGACTCCGCTGAGCAGCCGGTTTGAACCGTTCGCTCGGGGCAGATGGTCGCGCCTACGTAGAATCCGCATCCCATGGCTCATCGTGTGACCCTCATCCCCGGAGACGGGATCGGCCCGGAGCTCACCGACGCAACGCGTCGGGTCCTCGACGCGACCGGTGTCGAGTTCGAGTGGGACGTCCAGCCGGCGGGCGCCGACACGATGGCCGCCCACGGTGGGAACCCGCTTCCCGAGGAGACACTCGACTCCGTGCGCCGCAACGGCGTCGCGCTGAAGGGCCCGATCACGACCCCCGTCGGCGAGGGCTTTCGCTCGGTCAACGTCGGCCTCCGCGTCGCACTCGACCTCTACGCCCAGGTGCGCCCATGCAAGACATACCCGGGCGTACGCACGCGCTACGAGGACGTCGACCTCGTCGTGGTGCGCGAGACGACAGAAGACATCTACGCGGGGATCGAGTTCGAGCAGGGCACACCGGAGGCCGAGGACCTGATCGCCTGGTTCGCGGCGCACGGCCGGAAGATGCCGCAGCCGGACACCGGGATCTCGATCAAGCCCACGTCGATCACAGGCACCCGCCGGGTCTTCGAGTTTGCCTTCGACTACGCGCGCAGGATGGGCCGCCGGAAGATCACCGCCGTCCACAAGGCGAACATCATGAAGTTCACCGACGGGCTCTGGCTCCGCGTCGCACGCGAGGTCGCAGCCGAGAACACGGACATCGAGTTCGAGGACCGGATCGCCGACAACATGTGCATGCAGCTCGTCCAGCGGCCCGAGGAGTACGACGTGATGGTGCTCCCGAACCTCTACGGCGACATCATCTCCGACCTTGCGGCGGGCCTGATCGGTGGCCTCGGCGTTGCACCCGGCGCCAACTTCGGGCGCGGCGTTGCGGTGTTCGAGCCCACGCACGGCTCCGCGCCGAAGTACGCGGGCCAGAACAAGGTCAACCCGCTCGCGCAGCTCCTCTCAGGCGTCCTGATGCTGCGCCATCTCGACGAGATGGAGGCCGCTGACCGGCTCGAGAACGCGATCGCACACCTGATCGAGGAGGGAAAGAGCGTGACCTACGACATGAAGCCGTCGCGCAACGACCCGACCGCGGTCGGGACCAGTGAGGTGGCGGACGCCTTGATCGAAGCCCTCGGAAGCGGCGTCAGGGCGTGACGAGAGGGCTCACGGAGCTCGAGGCCGCGCGTTGGGCCCGTCCGGTCTGTACCCGGAGCGCGAACTGAGCTCCCGCCGCAAGGTAACCGTCGTCGGCGCCGGGAATGTCGGCGCAACCTGCGCGCAGGTGCTTGCGACCCGCGACTACGCGGACGTCGTCCTCGTCGACATCAAGGAGGGCTTGCCCCAGGGCAAGGCGCTCGACATCGCACAGATGGGCGCCGTCCTCGGCTATGAGCCGAACGTGACCGGTTCGAACGACTTCGCGGCCTCTGCGGGATCCTCGGTGGTCGTGATCACGGCGGGCGTGCCGCGCGGCCCGGGAATGAGCCGCGACGACCTCGTCACGACGAACGAGAAGATCGTCTCCGACGTCACGGCGAAGGTCGTGGGGCAGTCGCCCGATGCGATCATCGTCGTCGTCTCGAACCCGCTCGACGCCATGTGCCACGTGGCGAGGCAGGTCTCCCGGCTGCCACGGGAGCGGGTGTTCGGGATGGCGGGCATCCTCGACACCGCGCGCTTCTCGACCTTCATCGCCTGGGAGACGGGCGCCTCCGTGAAGGACGTTCAGACGCTCGTGCTCGGCGGCCACGGCGACCAGATGGTCCCGCTCGTCAGCGCCACACGCGTCGGCGGGGTGCCGCTCCGAAAGCTCGTCGTCCCCGACCGGATCCAGGCGATGATCGAGCGCACGGCGAAAGGCGGCGGCGAGCTCGTGAACCTGCTCGGCACGTCGGCCTGGTACGCCCCGGGCGCGGCGGTCGCCCAGATCGTGGACGCGATCATGCTCGACGAGAAGCGGATCCTGCCCTGCGCCGCCTACCTTCAGGGCGAGTACGAGATCGACGGCCTCTATGTCGGCGTGCCGGTCAAGCTGGGTGCGGGCGGGATCGAGGCGATCGTCGAGCTCGACCTCGACGACGACGAGCACGCGGCGCTGCAGGCCTCCGCAGCCGCGGTGCGCGAGGTCGTCGGGGTGCTCTCCGGCGGCGGCTGAGCCGCCAGGGCTCTGCAGCAGCAACGGAGGGCTGCGGGGCCACGGATCAACCACCTGAGCTCTAGGAACTGCGGGGTCGCGCACGCGTCCGCCGCACGGCCGCTCTGACCGACCCGGCCTGCGAACGCCGGTCGGCCCCCGCCGTCTACAGTGATTCCAGTGGAAGCGGCCGTGCACCCCGAGCCGAGATCGCGTCGCCGCTGGGCACTCCGCGTTCTCACGCCCACGGTCGCACTGACTGTCGGCGCGATCCTCCTTCTCTGCGTCATCGGGCTCGAGCTCACCGATTCGAACGAGTACATCTTCCTGCCGGACCAGGCGCATCCTGTGGCGCCGCTCGTGAGCGTCGCAGGCTCGCATCCGCAGACCGGGCCGGGCGGCATCTACTTCGTCGACGTGATCGTCCGCAAGGCGACGATGCTCGAGAAGCTCTTCGGAGGCTTGCACTCCGGCTCGACCCTCGTCCCGGCCGACGAGGTCGTCCCCACGGGAGTGTCGAGCTCCGAGGAGAACCAGGTGGACGTCTCCGAGATGCAGACCTCGCAGCAGGTCGCAGCCGCCGTCGCCCTCCGTGCGCTCGGAAAGAAGGTGACGACGACGGCCAACGGCGCGCTCGTGGCGGAGATCGAGCCCGGCTTCCCGGCCTCCAGCAAGCTCCGGCTGACCGACCTCATCACCGCGATCGACGGAACCCCCGTCCGGAGCCCGGTGGACGTCACGGGCGTGATGAGCGGCCGGCCGATCGGGACGACCTTCCACTTCACCGTCAAGCGGGCCGGGAAGACGCAGGTCGTGCCGATCACGACGGTGGCCGCCGGGAAGGGCTCCAAGCGCGGCGTCGTCGGCGTGATCCTGGAGCCGGACGAGCAGATCCATCTTCCGATCCGAGTCTCGATCGACTCGCACGGGGTCAGCGGCCCGTCGGCCGGTCTCGCGTTCGCGCTCGACGTGATGCAGTCGCTCGGGCGTAACGTCGACCGCGGCCACAAGATCGCGGCGACGGGAGAGATCGCACTCGACGGCACGGTCGGCCCGATCGGCGGAATCAAGCAAAAGACGATCGGCGCGCGCGAGGCGGGTGTGGATGTCTTCCTCGTCCCGAAGGCAAATGCGGCCACTGCCAGGAAGTACGCACATGGTCTGCGCATCATCCCTGTGAAGAACTTTCAACAGGCGTTGCAGGACCTGGCAACATTGCCGTAACACGGCTAGAAACCTGGAAATTTCGGCTCTCCGAAAGGGCCGGAAACTGCGCGTTTTCTCTCCTGGCAAGCCCTTGATCCGCGGGCGCCCGTGCGTAGGATCGCTTCTTCCTCGGCACCCGCCGGAACCCGAATCAAGAAGGATTCCTCACCTCCGAATGAGCAAACATCCACTGAGCTGCCAGGACTGCTACTTCCGCCGCCACGGCCTCTGCGCCCTCGTCGTCGAGAGCCCGTGCCCGACCTTCCGCGCCGCCGAGCGCATCCTCTCGCCTCCGCCGCAGCCACGGCTCGTGCCGCGGCCGCTCGCCCAGGTCGCCGCCGC
This sequence comes from Gaiellaceae bacterium, assembly GCA_036271235.1. Classification (GTDB taxonomy): domain Bacteria; phylum Actinomycetota; class Thermoleophilia; order Gaiellales; family Gaiellaceae; genus PALSA-600. Next base: position 15,617 of record DATBBA010000071.1, on the reverse strand, counting down.
TACCTAGACGACTTGTTCCACGATCTCGCGTACCTGGATCACCGCCGTCCAACAGAGGGTTGGCCAATGAAGGTCCAACCGAGGATTGGCCAATGCAGCAGCGCCTGGGCCGCTCCGGCCTCATGGGAAGCCGATGAGGTCGGCTCCCCGTGAGGCCTTCGCCTCACCGCGACGGCCCGGCTCGCGCCCCGGGAGAGACGATCTCCTGGAACAAGTCGTCTAGGCGGTCGTGACGGCAGCGGCGAGGCGCTCGACGCCGTCGGCGATCTCTTCGGGCGACACGTAGCTGTAGGCGAGCCGGATCGTATTCTCGCCGCCGCCGAAGTCGGTGCCCAGCACGGCTGTGACACCCTCCGCGCGATCGAGCACCTCTTTCGCGTTCGTGCCCTCCGGGAGCTCGAGCCACACGAAGTAACCGCCCTCGGGATGCGACCAGCGTGAGCCCGTCATATGCCTGTCGAGCGCCGCGAGCATCGCGTCGCGGCGGGCCCTCAGCAGGTCGTTCACGCGCGTCAGGTTCGGCTCGAAGTTTCCACGGTCGATGAACTCGAAGATCACGGCCTGGCTCAGCAGCACGGGCGTGATGTACGTGGCGTTCGCGCGGTCGACGAGCGGGGCCGCAAGCGACTCGGGGACGATATACCAGCCCACGCGAAGCCCCGGGGAGATCGTCTTCGAGAACGACGAGGTGTAGATCGTCGTCTCGCGCGAGATGTCGAACATGGAGGACGGCGCCGTCCCCTCGAAGCGGACGAGCCCGTACGGGTCGTCCTCGAGGATGAGCGCGCCCGCGGCCTGCGCGTATCCGACGATCTCGCGGCGCCGGTCCTCCGGAAGCGTCCGGCCGCTCGGGTTCTGAAAGGTCGGGATCGAATAGATGAAGGAGGGCGTCCCGTGGGTGTCGAGCGCCTCTTTGACCGCGCCGGGGATGAGCCCGTCGTCGTCCATCGCCATCGGCACGGCGGTCATCCCGTTCTCGCGCAGGATCTTCAGGGGCCGGTCGTAGGTCGGATCCTCGACGAAGACCGTCTGCCCGCGGCCGAAGTGCTGGGCGAGGAGCACGAAGCCCTGGAGCGCTCCGTTGGTGAGGATGATCCGTCCCGGTGCCACCTTAAACCAGTCGCCGAGCAGCTCGCGAAGGGGGCCGTACCCGGCGCCCGATCCGTACGAGAGGATCGTCTTGCCGTCGCGCTCGAGCACGGCGCGCGCGCAGTCGGCGAGCTCCTCCTCGGGGAGGCATTCGGGTGCAGGCACGCCGCGGGCGAACGAGATCGGCTCCACGGGCACGAATCTAGCTACTTCCTCGGGGATAGCGTGGGCTGAGGTTCGGTACGGCGCCGACGGAGCAAGTCGCTCGGGAGTGCAGGATCGTCAGCCTGTGCGAGTTGCCAGGCGTGCAGCAACGAGCTCGGCGACCTCGGTCGGTGTCGTCCCGACCTCGATCCCGGCGGCCTCGAGCGCGACCTTCTTCGCCTGCGCGGTGCCCGACGAGCCCGAGATGATCGCGCCGGCGTGCCCCATCGTCTTGCCGGGCGGCGCGGAGAATCCGGCAATGTAGGCGATGACCGGCTTCGTCAGGCTCTCGGCGATGTGGCGGGCGGCCTTCTCCTCCTCGTCCCCGCCGATCTCGCCGACGAGGACGACGAGCTCGGTCTCCGCGTCGGCCTCGAATCGATCGAGCAGATCGATGAACGTGGAGCCGATCACCGGGTCGCCGCCGATCCCGGCGATCGTCGAGTTGCCGATCCCGAGCTGGGCCAGTTCGTTCCCGATCTGGTAGGTGAGGGTGCCGGAACGCGAGACGAGCCCGACCTTGCCGGCCGCGAAGACCTCGGCGGGGATGATCCCGACGTTGGCTTTGCCCGGGGACAGCACGCCCGGGCAGTTCGGCCCGATCAGGGTGGCGCCTCGGGCGCGAACATAGGCGCAGAGGCGGAGCGTGTCGTGCACCGGGATGTGCTCGGTGATGCAGACGACCGTCTCGACGCCGGCGTCGACCGCCTCGTAGACGGCGTCCGGTGCGAAGCGCGCGGGGACGAAGACGAGCGAGGTGTTCGCGCCCGTCTCGGCGACGGCGTCCGCCACGGTGCCGTAGACCGGGATCCCGTCGACGTCCTCTCCGGCCTTCCCGGGCGTGACACCGGCGACGACGTTCGTGCCGTGCGTGCGGTTCCGCAGCCCGTGGAAGCGGCCCTCGCTCCCGGTGAGGCCCTGGACGACGAGGCGCGTCTCCGGCCCGACGAGGATCGCCATCAGCCGGGGGTACCGCGAAGGGCGATGCGCTCGAAGGTCACGTTCTCCCCCTCGATCCGGTCGGCGAGGAGGCGCCTGACCTCCTCTGCTTCCGCGCCGACGCAGCCTGTCCGCTCGAGCCAGGGCTCGAACTCGATCGGGTAGGAGAAGAGCCGGACGTCTTCGACCTCGATCCCGGCGCCGGCGAAGAAGTCCCGCCACTCCTGCTCGGTGTAGTTGCGCACGTGGGAGGGGTCGCGGAGCTTCTCGGCGCGTTCGGCATCCTCGCCGCCGTTCAGGTTGTCGACGACGACGACACGCACGGCCGCGACGCGCCCGAGCTCCCGCGTCGCTGCGGCAACGTCGGCGAAGTGGTGAGCGGCGACCCGCGTTACCGCGAGGTCGAAGCTCGCATCCGCGAAGGGAAGCTCCTCGGCGAAGCAGATCACGTCCGGCTTCATCCCGGGCGCCGGATCGGAGCTGACGACGTCGAGCCCCGCCTCGCGCAGCCGCCGTGCGACGTGACCACCCCCGGTCGCGACGTCGATCGCGGTCTTGCAGCCCGCGGCCCATTCGACGATCAGGTCGAGATCGGGGCCGGAGCTATGCGCCGGGCTTGTCCGGTAGAGCTCGGCGCGATCACTCCACGGATCGCTCACGTTCGCGCCATTTCGGGCCGCTGGCCGTTCCAGCCAGGTCTGGTGTCAGGTACCGCACCGAAAGTGGAACGAAAGCGCAACGAAACTGGAACGGCGATCCCAAAACCCCTGCACGTTGCGGATGGCTTTCCAGACATGTCCGGTGCCAGGTTACGGAACGAAAGCGTGACGGACTGTCCACAGGCGGACATCAGGCGGCGAGCTCGACGGCGCGGTGAGCGGCGGCGAGCATGGTCGGCTCGACGTGGAGGCCGGGCCGTGCGGCCTCGGCGAGGATGCGGCGGCCTTCCTCGGCGTTCGTGCCGTCGAGCCGCACGACGATCGGCACGGCGAGGCCTGTCTCGTCGAGCGCCGTGAGGATGCCGCGGGCGACCTCGTCGCACCGGGTGATGCCGCCGAAGATGTTGAAGAGGATCGAGCGCACCTGCGGATCGCGGGCAATCACCTCGAGCGCCGAGACGACTCCCTCCGCCGAGCCGCCCCCACCGAGATCGCAGAAGTTCGCGGGCCGGCCGCCCGCGACGACGACGACGTCGACGGTCGCCATCGACAGGCCGGCGCCGTTGCCGAGGATCCCGACCGATCCGTCGAGCTTCACGTAGATCACCCCGCGCTCGCGGGCGTATGCCTCGAGCGGATCGGCGGCCGAGAGATCGCGAAGCTCGGCGAGGTCGGCGTGGCGGAACAACGCCGAGTCGTCGATCGTCACCTTCGCATCGAGCGCGCGCACGTCGCCCTCGGGCGTCACGATCAACGGGTTGATCTCGCACAGCGTGGCGTCGCAGCCGACGAAGCAACGGTAGAGAGCCTCGGCGATCCGCCCGATCTGCTCGCGCTCGCCGGGGTCGACGACGCCGGTCAAGAGCTCACGCGCATGATGCGGCTCGTAGCCCTCGAGCGGGTCGACATGCACCCGGGAGAGCGCGCCCGGGTTCTCGGCGGCCACCTGCTCGATCTCGACGCCCCCCTCGGTCGTGAACATGAGCAGCGCCTGCCCGGCCCCTCGGTCGAGTGCGACCGAGAGGTAGTACTCACGGGCAATCTCCGACGCCGACTCGATCCAGAGACGCTCGACCCGATGGCCGCGGATGTCGAGACCGAGGATCTCTCCCGCGCGTTCGAATGCCTCGTCCGGGCCCGCCGCGAGCTTCACGCCGCCGGCCTTTCCGCGGCCGCCCGTCAGGACCTGCGCCTTGACCACCACGGGGCCGCCGAGCTCTTCGGCTGCGTGCCTCGCGTCCTCGGCGGTGAACGCGAGGCGACCCGGCGAGGTCGGGATCTCATACCGGGCGAGGAGCTCCTTTCCCTGGTGCTCGTAAAGATCCACGGCAAGCCCAATCTATCCGCGCGGGCGATCCGGCGTATCCTGCGGCTGTGCCGATCGCCGATCAGCTCACCCTCGCCCGCATCGCGTGCGCCCCGCTCGTCGTGGTGCTCTTCTCGGTGAACTTCGGCAGGCACGACTACTGGGGGACGGCGGTGTTCTGCGTGGCGATGTCGACCGACTGGTTCGACGGACGGATCGCCCGCCGCTCGGGACGGACGACCTCGTTCGGCTCGCTCCTCGATCCCGTGGCCGACAAGGTGCTCGTTCTCGCCACGCTCGTCGTCCTGCTCGACCAGGGCGTCTTCCCCGCCTGGATGGTCGCCGCGATCGTCGCGCGGGAGCTTCTCGTCAGCGGCCTCCGCCTCGCCGCCCTCGAGCGCGGCGTCGTGATCGCCGCCCGCGACCTGGGGAAGCTGAAGACGTGGTCGCAGGCGATCGCCGCGGCCGCCGGCGGGCTTGCCGCCGCGGGGGTGTGGAGCACGAGCGTCTCGTGGTGGCTGCTGCTCGTCGCGGTCGCTCTGACCTGGGTGTCCGAGCTCGACTACGCCCGTTCCGCCCCGAGCGTGCTGCGCGGCCGGGCCGTCGCTTCCTCGTAGTCCTCGGCTTCGCCCGATCCGGGACGGCTACGGATACGCTCGCGGGATGGAGCTCGACGACCGTTCGACGATCTGGCCCTATGACGAGCAGGGCGAGCCGCGGGAGTTCTTCTACACCCGCTACGCGCACCCGAGCGGTGCCGCCGCCGAGGCGAGGCTGGGCCGGCTCGAGGGCGGCGAGGCGCTGCTGTTCGCCTCTGGAATGGCGGCCGAGGCAGCCGTGGTGCTTGCGTTCGCCCGCCCGGGCATGACGATCGCCCTCGCCGAGGGCGCGTACTTCGGCACATCCGTCCTCTTCCGGACGCTCGAGCCGTGGGGGTTGCAGTTCGTCGAGTTCGACCAGACGGGCGCGCCGCCGGCGGACGCCGAGATCGTATGGGTCGAGTCGCCGGCGAACCCGACGCTGACCACGCCCGACTGGGACGCTCTCCGCGCGCACGCGGGACTCGTGGTGTGCGATGCGACCGTCGCGACGCCGGTCTACCTGCGAGCCCTCGACGAAGGCGCCGACATCGTCATCCATTCGGGCACCAAGTTCCTCACGGGAAACCACGGCGCCCTGCTCGGCGCCGCGATCGCTCGCGACCCGGAACGCCGGAAGGCACTCCACCACATCCGCACGCAGACCGGGGGCGTCGCCTCGCCGCACGCGGCCGCGGCGCTGCTCGCGGGGCTCGACTCGCTCGAGGGGCGGATGCGCCACATCACCGTGACCTCCACGGAGCTCGCACGCCGCCTCGACGAACATCCCGTGGTGGAGCTCGTCCGCTACCCGGGCTACTCGGGCCTGATCTCCTTCGACGTCCCGGATCCGCGCCGCGTCGAGACGAGCACGCGTGTGATCGTGAACGCCACGAGCCTCGGCGGAGCCACCTCGACGATGGAGAGCCGCTACCGCTGGGAGGGCGACCGTATCCCCGAGGGGCTCCTGCGCCTGTCGGTCGGGCTCGAGGACGTCGACGAGCTCTGGGCCGATCTCGAGAACGCGCTCGCGTGAAGCACGCCACGGAGTACCTCGTCTTCGAGACGCCGAACCGGCGCGACTACCTCAACATCACAGACCGCGTCGAGGAGGTCGTCCGCAAGTCGGGGATCCAGCACGGGCTCGTGCTCGTGAACCCGATGCACATCACGGCGGCGGTATTCGTGAACGACGACGAGGGCGGCCTGATCGCGGACATCGACGACTGGCTCGAGCGCCTCGCGCCGCACGAGCCGGTCTCGAGCTATCGCCACAACCGCGGCGAGGACAACGCCGACGCTCACCTCAAGCGCCAGCTCATGGCACACCAGGTCGTGCTCCCGATCACCGACGGCACCCTCGACCTCGGGCCCTGGGAGCAGGTCTTCTACGCGGAGTTCGACGGCCGCCGACGCAAGCGCGTCGTCGTCAAGGCGATCGGGGAGTGAGCGGCGAGGTCGAGGCGATCGCCGCGAACGAGGCGATCGAGCTGCTCGACTGGAAGCGCCGCGTGTTCGCGCTCTACGCCGAGGCGCGTGCCGCAAGCGACGCGTCGGTCGCGTGGAACCGGTGGCGTGCCGGGCGCGACGAGCTCTTCCGCTCTCACCCGCAGTCGCCCATCCCTGACGAGGCACGCGCGTCCTATCCGGGCGTTCCGTACTTCGACTACGAGCGCGGACTGCGGGTGCTCGCCGACGTCGAGCCGTCACCGGCGGTGATGACCGAGGTCGGGTCGAGCGGCACGGAGCCGATCGCATTCCAGCGGATCGCCCGGGCACACTTCGAGCTCGAGGGCAACCCCCATGAGCTCGAGCTCTACTGGCTCGTCGGCTACGGCGGCGGCCTCTTCGTCCCGTTCCGCGACGAGACCTCCGGTGCCGAGACCTACGGTGGCGGCCGCTACCTGCTCGACACGGTGAAGGGCTCGGATCTCGGGATGGAGGACGGGCGGCTCGTGCTCGACTTCAACTTCGCCTACAACCCCTCGTGCAGCTACGACCCGCGCTGGGTCTGTCCGCTCTCGCCTCCCGCGAACCGGCTGCCCGACGCGATCCGGGCCGGTGAGCGAATGACGCCAGGGTAAGCCCGGACCAGGTCTCGTGCCCCGGTCCGTTCTCGCCTGAACGGTCAGTCACGGCGAGCGAGGACGAACACGCCCAGCTCCGCGACTTCTTCACGCCACTGGTCGTGCAGAGAGCCGGAGGCGGGACTCGAACCCGCGACATCCTGTTTACAAGACAGGTGCTCTGCCAGCTGAGCTACTCCGGCGTTCCCCGGATCGTAGCTGCCGGTTCGTTGTCTGATAAGGAGACATGGGCAGGCGTAGCCCCGAGCGATTGACCCCGGCACCGCTGTGGGTTAGAACACCGGGATGCACGAGGAGCGTGCCGATCGAGAGCGGTCGCGTCTTCGAGGGCAGGCAGTCGTCGAGGCGTCTATTCAGGACGGGGCAGATTCGGACGGCGACAGCCTGGTCGCCGGTACGCTCGCGCTTCAGGCAACTGCGGGTAACGCTGCGGTCGCACAGATGGTCCGCGCGCGGCGGGAGCGGACGCTCTCACGGCTCGTCACGGCGAACCCCGGCGATCTCCAGGACTCGGCCGGGCAGTCGACCACCGCGTGGGCCCAGCCGACCGTCCAGGACGCGCTGACGAGAGACGGCCACGTTCTCGGCGGCCCGGCGGCGCCGGGTGCGCCGACCGCGCTTGGCGGAACAGCGTTCATCAAGCCGAAGGCAACCGAGGCAACGCCGTTCGTCGGCACGACGCCAACCGGGCCCGACCTCTACGAGCAGTCGCCGGCAGCCGCGTCGGGGTTCGCCTCCGTCGACACGGAGTCCGACACGATGATCGAACAGGCCGCGGACAGCTCCCTCTTCATCGATCCAGGCCCGGCGGTGCTCGACGTGCAGCAGATGGGCATCGGCGACTGCTACGCGCTGGCGACGATCATCGCGATCGTCGATCGCGACCCGGGGAAGATCACGGCGATGATGGTTCCCGACGGAACCGGCGGCGCGATGGTCACCCTGTACCACCGTCTGCCCCATCCACCCGGAATGTTCGGCTTCATGAGCGGCCCTCTGTACGTCCCTGAGCAGGTGATGGTGTCGGGCGAGCTCGCGTTCAACCGGGTCGCTCCGGGAGCCACCGGTCTTCAGCTCCGAAGCCCCGCCCATCCCGACTACGGCCACCAGATCCACGGTGCCCAGCTGATGGTGAACAACACGCCGAAGGAGCAGCACTGGTGGACGGTCGTCAACGGCTCGACCCTCGAGGTGCACCGGCGCGACGTGTACCAGATGGCCCGCTGGGCCCCACTCCTCGAGAAGGCGATCGAGCGCTTCTCCCAGAGCTACGGTCAGTTCGGACACGGCCAGGAGATCGCGGGCGAAGGCGAGCATGGAGGCTCGAGCGGGCAGGCCAACATCAGCGGCGGGTGGTCGGGGCACGAGCTGAGCCTCTTCTACGGCCAGGCCGGCGAGGTCGAGTCAGGTGGCGCCGGCGACGAGGCGTCGACGAGTTGGGCGCCCGGGCAGAGCGGCGCAGCACTGCTCACCGCGAACGCCGCAGCGTTCGAAGGTCTCCTGACCCTGGCGGGCCGAGGTGCCGGTCATGCGACCGGCGACACGACGGCCCCGATCGTCACGGCAACGACGGGCACGGGCGATCCAGGCCTCCAGATGTACTCCCAGCGGCTTCAGGCGGCGATCCCGGCGGCAATGGGCGCGCCCGACTGGAGCACGCTGTCGGCCGGCGCGCAGGCGAAGCTCTCGGCCGTACAGGGCTGGACTGCTGCCTGGATCGGGGCGCAGCCCGATCCGAATCCCGCGCCGGCGACGCCTGCGCCGAACACCAAGTCCTGGGCGATGACGAACTGGCAGGCCGCCTGCGCGACGGCGGCGGCTGACGCCGAACTGACGAGCCCGGCGCGCTCCGACCAGATAAAAGCGGCGCTCGAGCTGCTGCTCGTGATCAAGAACAGTCCAGCCGACACGGGTGTCGGAGACCGGAGCGTCTACGCCAACCACGTCTATTCGGTGCTCTCGGTGAGCATCGCGAACGCGGCCGGTGCCCCGCCCGGCTTCGACATCAAGACGTTTCCACCGGCGATCCGGCCGATGGTGTACCAGTTCGTCGACACCGTCGCCTCGACGGTCACGCTGATGAACCCCCACCATACGAACGCCCCGACTGCGGGCACTGCGTCGTCGGTGGGCAACGCGGCCGACCCGGCCACCGGGCTCACGCCGAGCGAGTCCGGGCAGTTCACGCTGCCGCTCGGACACTTCTTCATGCTCTACGGATCGGTCATGTCCAACGAGCTCACGATCCCGGCGTACTAGGAAGATGCCTGCGTCGTCGGAGATCGTCGTCGTCGACGACGGGAGCCTTCTCGCGCTCCGCGCCGCGTATCTCGAGGCTGTGTCCGGCGGCGCCGAGACGTTCACCGTGGTCTTCCGCAAGGGAGTCCGCGGTCTCGATCCCGACGTGCTCAGCGGGGAGGTCACGCTCGTCCCGCCGGGCGCCAGGGAGCCGCCGCCGCTCGACGTCGTTCTCCGGAGCGACGACGTCACGGCCTTCGCGCGGCTGCCGCTCGCGATCATGGGGCGGAGCGTGACGCTGGACGGGCTTGCGTTCGTCGGCGCCCTGAGCCCCCCGCTCCGGATCACCGCCTCGCGCTCGGTGCTGCTCCGGAAGGTCACCGTGCTCGGGGCGAACGCCGACGAGCGCCGGCGGGCCGTCGTCGATCTGACCGCGGCGGCGCCCGAGGTCGAGCTTTCGGTTTCCGGATCGACGTTCGCGCGGAGCGGCGCGCCGGACGCGGTGCTCGGGTGCTACGCGGGCTCGGGTGGCTGGTTCTCGCGGATCGCGATCGACGACACGACGGTCGTGGGTGGGACATCCGACTCGGCGATCGCAATCGACGCCGTCGCCTCGCTCACCGCGCGCACCTCGGGGCTCGGCGCCGGCTCGGCGCGCGTGCTCCTGCGGATGGACTGGCCCGCGAAGAATGGGGAGATCTCGGGCTGCATCCTCTCCGCACCTGAGGGCAAGCTCGTCGAGATCCGCAACGCGGCCCCGATCGAAGTCGATCCGGTCCGGCTCACGGGAGCCTCGCGGGTGACCTCGAGCATCGGCTTCGAAGCGGATAGCTCGGTGGTGGAGTCGCCGGCCGCCGCCCTGGACGGCGAGTTCACGGCAGCGGTGGGACGCGCCGCCGAGCAGCTGAAGGCGCTCGACGGGCGGCTCGAGGCTCTGACCGGGTAAGGGCTACGCGAGAACCTGGCGCTCGCGCTGGTGGTTCAGGATCTTCCGCTTGACCCGCTGCAGGGCGTTGTCGATCGTCTTCGTGTCGCAGCCGAGCTCCTCTGCCATGGACTCGTAGGAGAAACCCTCGAGGTACAGGCGAAGCGCATCGGACTCGAGCGGCGAGAGAGTGGTACCGAGGCAGCCGACGAGGCTCTGGAGCTCCTCGCTCGAGATCACGCAGATCGCCGGATCGTTGACTGCCGAGCCGGGGAGCGCGTCGCCGAGGGTGCAGTCACCGTCGGGATCCTGGCCTGCCGGCGTATGGCTGAACGAGACGTAGGTGTTGAGCGGAGAGTGCTTGAACCGGGTCGCGGTCTTGATCGCGGTGATGATCTGCCGGGTGACGCAGAGCTCGGCGAACGAGCGGAACGACGTCTCCTTGTCCGGTCGGAAATCGCGCACTGCCTTGTAGAGGCCGATCAGCCCCTCCTGGATCAGGTCGTCATTGCCCCCGCCCACGAGGAAATAGGCACTCGCCTTGAGGCGGACGAACGGGGTGTAGCGGCGGATCAGCGTGTCGAGCGCGACGTTGCTGCCGTTGCGCGCCTTCAGCACCAGCTGCAGATCCTCAAGCTCGCGTTGAGCCTTCAGCGCCGACTTGGCCGGCGTCATCGTTCTCATGCTCATTCCTGAAACAGCCATGTTGAGCCCTTTGTCCCGATGGTTGACATTGCTATCGACCACAAACCCTCACCCTTAAGTCGAGGTGAATCTAGCAAGGACCGTCCGAAAAGACAAGCCCTACTTGCAATGGACCCGCTTGCAATGCTCGAGAGTCTACTAGGGCTCGCCGCGGCGGAGCCGTTCGAGCTTCGCGCGGGTCGCTTCGTCGAGCTTGTCGCCCAATCCGCCGGGTGGCTGCGGCCGGGTCTCGGCCGGGCGCAGGTCGCGGAAGAAGGTCTGGGACGAGAGGTTCGCGGTCTCACGCCCGGCGGTGCCGAGCACCGTTGCGTCGGAGGAGACGAGCAGCACCTGCTCGCGTGAACGGTGCTCGGCCGCGAGCCGCTCGAGCATCGTGTCGGCGTCGGGCGCGAACCTCACCTCGAGCGGGCCGAGCCGCGTGTCGTCGCCGGCGCCGTCGAAGACGACCACGCCTCGTGCGCCTCTCGTGGCGACGAAGCTCGAGAGCGTGTCGACCAGTTCGCGGCGATCGTCGAACGGCCCGGCGTGGAGGAGGTTGTAACCGTCGAAGAGGTAGAGCGTCGGCTCGGCCATCAGCCGCCGGCGACTCGCTGGCGACGCGCCTCGTAGAGAAGCACCGCCGCCGCGACGCTCACGTTGAGCGACTCCACGACGCCCGCCGACGGGATCGAGATGAGCGCGTCACAGCTGCGACGCACGAGCGGGCGAAGCCCCTTGCCCTCGGCCCCGAACACGAGGACGACGCCACCTGTGAGATCGGTCTGCCACATCGTGGCCGGTGCCTCGCCGGCCGCACCGTAGACCCAGAGCGCAGGGCCCTTGACCTCGTCGAGGTAGCGCGCGAGGTTCGTCACGACCGCGATCGGGAGATGCTCGATCGCCCCCGCGGAGGAGCGGGCCACGGCGGGGGTGACCACTGCGGATCCGTGCGCCGGCACGACGACCCCGGTTGCGCCCGCTCCCTCGGCGCTGCGGCAGACCGCACCGAGGTTGCGCGGATCCGTGATCCGGTCGAGCACCACGAGCAGCGGCCGTTCGTGGCGTGCGAGCTCCCAGGCATCGGCGTAGCGGAAGGTCTCGACGCGTGCGACGACCCCCTGATGGTCGCGCGTGTCGGCGAGCTCGCTCAGCTCGCGGTCGGGCCGCACCTTGGGGCGCGCCTCGGCGAGCCACTCCTCGCCGGCGATCGCGCGCTCGGTCGCGAAGAGGTCGAGCACCTCGCGCCGCCCCCGAAGAGCCTCGCGGACGGCACGCCGCCCGTAGACGAGGTCGCTCACCGGCGGGGCACGAGCGAGTAGCCGCCGGCCTCGTCCCGCATCTCCCATCCTGCAGCCTCGAGCTCGGCTCTCAGAGCATCGGCGGCCGCGAAGTCGCGCGCCGCCCGCGCAGCGACCCGCCGCTCGGCGAGAGCCACGATCTCGGGTGGCGCGGTGGCGAGCTCGGCCAGCGAGGCGAGCCCGAACACCTCGAGCCCCCGCCGGAGGAGGTCGTGGTCTCGCCACTCGTGGATGACCGCGAGCGCGGCCGGCGTGTTGAAGTCGTCCTCGAGTGTTTCCGCAAACCGCTTCCACGAGTCGGGTGGCGCCGGTACCGACGCACTCCGGAAGACATCGCGAAAGCCTTCGGCCTGCGCCGCCGCCTGTCCCATCGTCTCGTCGGAGAAATCGATCGGCTTCCGCCAGTGGCCGCCGAGGAAGAACACGAGCGCCGTCTCACGGCCCCATTCCTCGAGCACCTCGTGGATCGTCGCGATGTTCCCGCTCGATTTCGACATCTTGTCGCCGGTCAGCTGGAGCAGCCCGTTGTGCGCCCAGATCTCCGCGAACGGGTGGCCGAGCGCGCGCGACTGCGCGACCTCGTTCTCGTGATGCGGGAAGACGAGATCGAGCCCGCCACCGTGGATCTCGAACGCCGGCCCGAGGAGCGCCTCGGCCATGGCCGAGCACTCGATGTGCCAGCCCGGCCGCCCCTCGCCCCACGGCGAGGACCAGTGCGTGTCCTCGCCCGGCTTGTTCGCCTTCCAGAGCGCGAAGTCGCGTGGGTCTTCCTTGCGTGCGTTCGGCTCCTGTTCCTCGACCTGATCCGGACGCTGGCCTGAGAGGCGGCCGTATTCGGGAAAGCTCTCAACGCGGAAGTAGACGTCGCCGTCGACCGGGTAGGCGAAGCCGCCGTCGACGAGCTGGTCGATGAACGCGACGATCTCCGGGACGTAGTCGGTCACCTTCGGCAGCTCGTCGGGCATGCCGAGCCCGAAGCCCCGGGTGTCCTCGAGGTACCACTCGGTCGCCTGCTTCGCGAGCGCAGCGCTCGCGCCCGGCGCCGCCTCGTAGATCTTGTCGTTCACGTCGGTGATGTTGTGGACGAAGTCGACCTCGTAGCCCGTGGCTCGAAGCCACGAACGAAGCCACATCCCGAGCACGAACGGGCGCGCGTTGCCGATGTGGGCGCGGGCATAGACCGTCGGGCCGCAGAAGTACATGCGGACGGGCCCTGGCGGCGGCGGGAGCTCGACGAGGGTTTTCGAGTAGGTGTCAAAGAGCCGCATCGATCCTCCGCAGTGTCTCGTCTCGGGGCAGTGCCGCGATCACCGACCAGAGCTCCGGGCCGCTCTCCCGGCCGGTCAGCGCCTGACGCACCGCGCGCAGGCGGCCGCCGACCGCCTTCAGCTCGCGGACGATCGCCTTGGACCTGTCCTTGTCGAGCCTGTCCGGCGAGGCGGCGCGAAGCTCACGGAACCGCTCGAGCGTCTCGCGCTCGCCGGGGAGCTCGATCGCCGGCGGCTCGAGGATCGTCCGCGCGAGCTCGGCCGCCTCGTTCAGGTCGTGTGCGCCGCGCAGTGCCGGTACCACCTCGAGCGGCACGCCCAGCCGCGCGGCGAGGTCCGCGTCCGGAAGCTCGTCGATCACCTCGACGGCAAGCGAGCGGATCCGGGCGAGGTCGAGGTGGACGTCGTGCTTCGGAATCCCGAGCTCCTCGAGGTAGGCGCGCACCGCCTCGGGCGGAATGCCCTCCTCCCGGAGCGAGGCAACCGAGGCGCCCTGCGCGCGCTTCGAGATCTTCTTGCCGTCGGGCCCGAGCAAGAGCCCATAGTGGATGTACGCCGGCGGCTCGGTGCCGAGTGCGAGGGCGAGGTCTCGCTGGAAGGCCTCGTTCGGCCGGTGGTCGTTGCCGCGGATCACGTGCGTGATCTCGAAGTCGGCGTCGTCGACGACGCTCGCGAGGTGGTAGGTCGCCGTGCCGTCCTCGCGAAGCAGCGTCACCCCCTGGAAGCGCTGCGGCAGGCCGGCCGCCGCCTCGCGATAGCGCTCGGCCCGCTCGCTCTGCCGCACGGGCCCCTCGTCCCACTCGATCCCGAGCCACCGCAGGTCGTCGAGGATCGCGGCCTCGCCCCCCGGCAGGTTCCGCGCCGGATCGGTGTCGTCGATCCGCAGCAGCATCGTCCCGCCGAAGTTGCGGTTCGCGACCGCACCGAGGGCGTTGCCGATGTGGAGGGAGCCCGTCGGGCTGGGAGCGAAGCGGACCTTCAAGGTTTTCTTAGCCTAGGTTAAGGCGCATCGGGATTGATGTTGCGGTGCGCCCGGGTTCATCAGCTCCATTCTGGCAACGGCGATCCGGGCGCCGCCAGGCAGGCACCTGGCCAGATCGTCGGCCCGGCCCCTGCCCCGCGGATCGCGGCCCCCAGGGGCGCGTGCCGACCGAGCGCTAGGCGTTGTCGTCCGGGGGGAGCCTCGCGCTCCGGCTCGCTGCGGCAGGAGCATTCGTCCTGTGCATCGGCGTTTCCGGTGCCGCGGCTGCCGGCGGCTCGGCGACCGTCGCTGCCGCCGAGGTCAGCTGGGCGGGCTCGAAGGACGCCTGGGAGGTTCGAGACACCGGGGTGTTCTCGACCGAGACCGGCGGCCGAAGCTGGCACCGAATCTACGACGAGCCGGCGATCACGATCCTCCGCCTCTCGGCCACGACGGGCGTGATCGAGCTCGGCTCGGATCCCGGCCCGTGCATGTGCACGACGCGGAAGCTCTGGACGAACGACGACGGTACGACCTGGCATTCGACGGACGCCATCGGCACGAACTTCACGGGAGCCGGCAGTGAGCTCTACTGGTGGCAGGGCGGAGACCTTCACCTCATCTCGCCGTTCCCTCCCGCGAGCAGCTCGAAGCCGCTCGAGGCGAAGCTCGTCTCGGCCCTTCCCGACGGCACGATCGTCGCGAGCACGCGCACCGCTCTCGGGTTCGCGTTCCTCGTCTCGAACCGCGTCGCCGGGCAGCACTGGGACACGAGTCCGAGGGTGATCCTGTCCACCGCGGAGGGCACGCAGACCGTGACGCTGCCTTCCGCCCCGTCGGGCTCGCTCCTCGCGGGCGGCATCGACTCCGCCGACGGAGTCCTCACGGTCACGGCGACGAACTACGGCACGGAACCGGTCGCGCAGGTGAACTGGACGTCCGCGGACAACGGCCAGACCTGGTCGCTCGGCTCGTAGTCGTTCGCGCGCGCTGCGAGCAGAACGGTGCGCAACCTGGGTCGACCTGAGCCCCCGCTCGGCCCTGCGGGGGAGGCGATCCTTCGCGGGGAGCCTCGCCACACCACCTCCGGCGACAGGCTCCCTCGGAAGGACACCGACCCGGGCCTGTCTCCCTGACACGCCCCGTTCGGCCAAGACCAGGGGACAGTCCCCTGGTCTAGACCCTTAGGGACAAAAACCCGGTCCCTGATCCCCAGATACGCCCCGTTCGGCCAACCCCAGGGGACAGCTTGGGTTCAATCGGTCGTTGCAACCCCGGTTTGTTGGTTTGTAAGTAAATACTCGTTGAGTGCTTCGGCTGGGGTTCGCCAGTTGAGGGTTTTGCGGGGGCGGGTGTTGAGGGCGTGGGCGACGGCTGCGAG
>DATBBA010000070.1:0-23873 GCA_036271235.1 Gaiellaceae bacterium | reverse complement strand
GCCGGAAGCGTGAGCAGCCGCAGGCCCTCGTTGGGCACGTTGGCGACGACACGGCTGCCGACCGGAAGCGCTTCGGCACGCGCGGTGGGCATGTCGGCGATCAGGCTCCCAGCCGGGCCGGCGACCTTCACGCGCGTGACGGGCCCGAGGAAGGTGTGCGTGATCACGTCGCCCGAGACCGTGTTGCCCTGAGGCGTGCCGCCATTCATCGAGGCAGTGAGCTCGAGCGACTCGGGCCGGATCAAGACAAGCACCCGGCTGCCGTTCGCGTGGCCGGAGGCCTCGGCGACGCGGAGCTTGACGCCGCCGTGGTCGATCTCGCCATTCGAGCTGTCGACGATCGTTGCCTCGAGCCGGTTCATCGTGCCGATGAACTCGGCGACGAACGGCGTTGCGGGCGCGGTGTACATCTCCGTCGGCGTCCCGATCTGCTCGATGCGCCCGCCGTACAGGACTGCCACGCGGTCGGAAATGGACAGCGCCTCTTCCTGGTCGTGGGTGACGTAGAGGGTCGTGATTCCGAGCTCGAGCTGAATGCGGCGGATCTCCTCGCGGAGCTGGACGCGCACCTTCGCGTCGAGCGCCGACAACGGCTCGTCGAGTAGCAGCATCCGCGGCTTGATCGCAAGCGCGCGCGCCAGCGCCACGCGCTGCTGCATCCCGCCTGAGAGCTGGTGCGGATACCGGTCGACGGCGTGGGAGAGCCCGACGAGGTCGAGCAGCTCGCCCACGCGGTCTCCGCGCTCAACCTTTTCCTGCTTGCGAACTCGGAGGCCGAACTCGACGTTCTGGCGGGCGGTCATATTCGGGAAGAGGCTGTAGGCCTGGAAGACCATGCCGATGTCCCGGCGATTCGGTCGCGTCCGCGTCATGTCGGAGCCGTCGATCCGGATCGTTCCCGACGTGGCCTGGTCGAACCCGGCGACGAGGCGCAGTGCAGTCGTCTTGCCACAGCCCGACGGGCCGAGCAGCGAGATGAACTCGCCCTGCTCGACGCTCAGGTCGATCCCGTCGAGCGCGGTCACGTTCCCGAACACGCGGCGAAGCCCGTTCAGCTCGAGGAACGCCATCAGGCCCCGCGCCGCGATCCGGCGAGCTGCGCGAACCGTCCGGGCCTGCCGCGGCCGACGAGCAGGAGGGAGCCCATCGCCACCCAGGTGAGCGCGAAGCTCAGGAACGAGACCGCAGCCGCGCCGTAGGCCTGCGTCTGCTGGACCGCCTCGATGTAGGTGGGAAACGTGGGGAAGCTCGCAAGGCTCGCGATCGTGAACTCGCCCATCACGATCGCGAGTGCCAGGAACGACCCGCTCAGCGCCGCGACGCGGATGTTCGGGAGGATCACCTTCCCGAGCGTCCTGATCGTGCCGGCCCCGAGGCTGTGCGAGGCCTCGGTCAGGGTGTGCACGTCGATCGCGCGGAACCCGGCGTCGAGCGAGAAGAACATGTAGGGAAACGCGAGGATGACGTAGGCGCCGACGAGGAATCCGTACGGGCTGTCATAGAACCACGAGGGCGAGCCGCGGAAGACGTCGAGCAGCCCGACCGCGAGCACGATCGGCGGGATCACGAACGGCAGCAGCGCCAGGAACGACATCACGGGGCGCATCCGCGGCAGCCTCAGGTGGATCCAGTAGACGGTCGGCACGAGCAGGAGCAGGCTGATCGCGATCGTCTCCGCGGCAAGGATCAGGGACGTCTGGAGCGACGACCAGAACTCGCCGTCGTGGAAGACGAAGCTCCACGCATCGAGGCTGCAGCACTTGCCCGTCTGGCTCGAGTCCAGGCTGAAGAGCAGCGTCGCGGCGAGCGGGATCAGGAAGTACAGCGCGGCGAGGCCGAGCACGACGAGCGCGAAGGGTGAGATCCCGAGCCGGATCCTCATTTCATCCACCGGGCGGAACGCCGCTGGAGCGGGATGTAGAGCATCATCATCCCCGCCAGCACGACGAACATCCCGAGCGCGAGCGCCTGGGCGAGATGCGGGTTCGAGAGCACGTTGCCGGTGTAGTACTCGCCGATCACGATCGGCACGAGGGGCGTCGAGCCGGAGGTCAGGGCGTAGGCCGTCGCGTAGGCGGCGAACGCGTTCCCGAAGAGAAGGATCACCGCTCCGAGGAGCGACGGGGTGAGAACGGGCAGCCCGACGTGACGCCAGTACTGGTAGCGGCTGGCGCCGAGGTTCTGCGCCGCCTCGCGCCATTCGCGCCGCAGCCCATCGATCGCGGGCGCGATCACGAGGATCATCAGCGGGATCTGGAAGTAGAGATAGACGAGCTCGATTCCGGTGGTCGAGTAGAGCGTGAAGCCGTTCCGGTAGAGGTCCCAGTGGAGCTGGTCGCGCAGGAAGTTCGTGACGATCCCGAGAGTCCCGATCGTCGCGATGAAGGCGAACGCAAGCGGGATCCCGCCGAAGTTCGCCGCCACCCCCGAGAAGGTCGCGAGCCCTGAGCGGATCCCGCGCGGCGTGCTGTCGAGGCTCGCCGCGTACGCGATCAGGAAGCCGAGGGCGCCGCCGAGCAGGGACGTGACCAGGCTGACCCGGATGCTCGTCCAGTAATAGGTGAGATACGGCTGATGGACGAACTCGGTGACGTTGTCGAGGGTCCAGCCGCCGTGGGCGCCCTTGAACGCCCCGATCAGCACGCTGCCTGCGGGAACGAACAGGAACAGGAGGGCGTAGGCGACGAACGGGAGCGTCCCGAGCCAGGCGAGTGGGATACGCCTCCGGCCGGACGCGAGGTCCGGCCGGAGGCTCCCGGCTGCTGTGGTCGTGACTATGACCCGATCTTCGCCGGCCATTGCGCGGCGATCAGGTTCTTCGCGGCAGTCTGCTGCGCGTCCGTGGCGAACTTCGCCTTCGAGTAGAGGCTCGCCGGCGGCAGGGCCTTGAGGAGCGCGGCAGGAATGACCTTGCGCTTCGAGAGATCCTGGAACCGGATCGGATGCGAGAAGCCCTTGAGCCACAGGAGCTGGCCCTGGTCGGAGTAGAGGAACTCCTCCCAGAGACGCGCCATCCACGGATTCGGAGCCGTTGCGTTGATCGCCTGCGCGTAGTAGGAGCCGTAGACGCCGTCGGAGGGGATGACGACCTTCCAGTCCGCGGCCGGGAACTCCTTGACGTAGCCGAGGTTCAGGTAGTCCCAGTCGATCGAGATCGGGGTCTGTCCCGAGGCCACGGTCTGCGGCGTGGACTCGACCGTGATGAAGTTGCCCGAGCTCTTCAGGTTCGCGAAGAAGTCGACGCCCGGGCCGACGTTCGTGAGCGACCCACCGTTCGCGAGCGCCGCGGCGAAGACGCCGCCGACCGCCGAGCCGGAGCTGAGCGGGCTGCCGTTCAGCGCAACCTGGCCCTTGTAGGCCGAGTTCATCAGGTCCTTCAACGAGGTCGGCGCGGGGTTGACGAGCTTCGAGTTGTAACCGATCGAGATCGCGCCCCAGTAGTCGCCCGCCCAGCGGCCCTTGGCGTCCCGCTGGGAGGCGGGAATCGAGGCCCACTCGGACACCTTGTACGTGGCGAAGAGCCCCTGCGAGGCGCCCTGGATCGCGAACGCCGGGCCGTCGTCGACGACATCGGGCGCGCGCGAGGTGCCCTTGAGCGAGACGATCGCCTGGTTCTCCTGGGCGGAGCTGTCACCCTGGGCGGCGGTGGGGTTGCTCACCTTGACGCCGTACTTCTTCTCGAAGGTCGGGATGATCTCGCCGTAGTTCGCCCAGTCGAGCGGCAGCGCGATCGCGTTCAGCGTCCCTTCCTTCTTGGCCTGGCTGACGAGCTCGGACATCGAGAACCCGGCACCCGACGACGGCAGAGACGCTCCGGTGAACCGGGCCCGCGCGGCAAGGGCCGAGCCCGGCACCCCTGCGAGCACAGTCAGCCCGACGGCCGCCGCTGCGCTCCGGCGGAGCATCTGCGACCTGCTCATTCCCTGCTCTGTGAGCCTCGCCCAGAACTCCGCTTCCTGCGCTTCGAAATCGTGCATGTCCCCTCCCGATGGTTGTGACGGCCGGGGCGAGGATAGGGGCGGCTTCCGGCGGAGGCAATGGTTTTCAGGGTCGCAACCCACCGTTGTTACCGGTTCGTCGCGACCCCGAAATATGTGGGGCGCCCTAGGACCCGAGGAGCTCCGGCGCCTGCTGCACGACCGCGGTCGGAAGCGTCGGGAGCGCGGGTGCCGGCGGCGGGGGCGCGCTCGACTCTGCGACGAGCTGCAGGATCTTCGAGGACTCCTGGCTGGCCGCGTTCGACATCAGCGTCGAGGCCTGCATGATCGCGGTGTCGACGCCCTTGCGGGCCTCGATCCCGTACTGGACGGCGTTCGTGATCCCGGCAAGCTGGTCGGAGATCGACTGCGCGACGAGCGAGATCGTGTCGGGCGAGAGTGACGGGGTCTGGATCGTCTGGGCGATCTGCGGGATCGCCTCGGCCGTCGCCTCTGCAAAGCCCTGCATCGCGGTGTTTGTCGCATCGGACACGGCTTGCTGGGCGTCGGCGGCCTTGGCTGCCTGCTGCACGGTGACCCACTCGACGACGGTCAGCTCGAACACCGGGATCGTGAGCGTGATCAGCAGCGCGAGCCGCTGGCCCAGGCCGAAGGAGATCATCCGGATGTTTCGGATCTGCGGTGCGGTCGCCCACGCGACGAAGAGCCGCTGCTTGAACTCGCCGATCCGGTTCATGAGCGCGGGGATGAACTCGGTCGTCAGCGTGTCGCGCTGCTCCTGCTGCGCGCGGGCATCGGGAGCCGACTGGTCGACGACGATCGCGGCGGCGGCCGCCTGCGCGTCGTCGAGGACGAACTCCATCGCCGCGATCGTCACGACGAGATTCGTCACGGCGTTCTCGTTGGCCGCATAGAGCTGGTTGCACATCGCCACGTTCTGGCGCAGCTCGGCGCGCTTGTCCTCGAGGTCGGCGGTCAGCTTGTCGAGGTAGGCCTGCAGGCCCTGCGCGTCGCGGAGCAGGTCGTGGAGCCAGTCGCCCATCTTGTGGACGAGGTCCCAGGCCTTCGCCATCGTCTTGTCGTAGGCGTCGGTGTCCTGTCCCGCGGTCGAGGTCTGGTGCTTGCGGTTGAAGTCGCGCATCCGGTCGTCGAGGTCGTGGGTGATGTTCACGATCTGCGGGATGTCGGCGTCCCGGCCTGCCTCGTCGAGCATCTGCTTGACGAGGCCGTTGATCGCGTCGACCGCGTCGGCTCCGAACGCGTCGAGCTGGTTCGGGTCGGCCGCGAGCTTCGGGAAGAGATCCTTCGCGTAGGCCTCGACCTGCGCGAGCTGGGCGGGCGCGAGCATCTTCCGGCAGTCGAGCTGCTGGGGCGGGGAGCCCTCCTGCGCCATCGTCGTCGTCTGGGTGGCGAGCGCCGCCGTGGTCGGCGCGGGCGGGAGGGCGGCAAGCCCCTCCTTCGCGTCGAGCTTGTTCGCGAGATCCGCGCTTCCGAGGATGCTCGAGACATCCGGTGTCAGCGTTCCTGTTCCGGCCCCATTTCCCGTGGCAGTGCCTGCTTCCATGATTTCAGCCCTCCGCTCGTCGGACGATCATTTGCAGATGTTCTTCTGGATGCACCGCAGGAGCAGAAGCGTCACGTCTGCGTTCGGCGGCGAGGTGGTCTGGAGCTGCGCCGGAAGCGCCAGCTCCTTGAAGTAGGAGACGTCGGTGCCGATCGACACACCCGAGCGGAAGCCGTAGCGCTCCCAGGCCAGCTTCTGGATGTCCGGATCCTTCATCGCCGTGATGAACCGGCCGGCGGTCGCGTCGAGCGCGAGGATCGGATGGTCGGCGTAGATCGTCGGGTCGGGATAAAGGATCCGCACGCTCGCGAGCAGCTGCTTCTCCGCGTCGCTGTCGCCCTGGTAGGAGACCATCTTCCCGATCACCTGGCTCTCGTAGCCGGCGTAGAGCGGCGCGTGAAGCTCGCCGCCCTGCAGGAGCCACTGGTCGAAGCCGAAGTCGGAGCTCTGCGCCTGAAGGCCCTGCGAGTTGTAGAGCTTGCGCACCACCGGCAGGCCCTTCTGCGCCTGCGCGACGGTGGGCGCCTGGAACGCGTTGTCGGTCGAGACGATGATCAGCTCGAGCTGGGAGAGCGTGAACCCGGAGTTGCTCTTGGCGGGATCGGTGCTCGAGATGTTCACAGGCCCGGCGATCGTCTTCGCGCCGAGGTCGCTCCAGGCCTCGTGGCTCAGCACGTCGGTCAGGAGCTGCTGCAGCTTCTCGACGTAGTAGTGGCCGTCCCGCTGCGCCACGAGGCCCTGCGAGAGAAGAGCCTGCGTCCCGTCGGGGCCCGCGTAGATCACCTCGGGCGACTGGAGCACGGTGGCCGCCGCGTAGGCGGGGAAGTCGGTGTTCACGGCGTGGGTCTTCTCGAACACGAGCTGAGCGCTCGCACTCGAGGGCCAGAGGCAGTCGACGTTCTTCGCCTTCAGCTCGGCGGTCGTCAGCTGCACCTGGTCGTAGCTCCCCTGCGGCGTGAAGTTGACGACCAGGTGGTAGCGGTCGTGGAGGATCTTGATCACGTCGGGATCGGCCATCAGCTCCTGCTTCTCGGAGCCGCCGATGCAGTTGATCGTCGCGACCGGGGTGCTCGAGCCCCCGCCGCCCTTGATCAGGAACACCCCCGCGACGACCGCGACGAGCACGAGCACGCCGCCGACGATCAGGGGCACGCGCCTGCTCATTGCTTCACGACCGGCGGCGGCGTCAGCGTGGGCATCGCCGGCAGCGTGAGCGGCTTCAGCGTCTCGAGGTTCGCCGCGTAGCCGGCCGTGTCGCCCGCGTTCAGCTGCTGGATGCTCTTCAGCGCAAACGAGTCGAAGTCGGCGAAGCCCTGCTTGCCTGCGGCCAGCTGCCGGTCGGCGTCGACGAAGAACGACGGGTTCTGCTGGATCCGCAGGTACACCCCGAGGACGCTCTCGATGCTCGTCAGGTAGCTCTGGACGTTCGCGGCGGTCGAGGCGACCTTGAAGCTCGTCGTCTCCTGCTGCTTCGTCTGCTGGATCAGCTGCGGGATGATCTTGCAGCCGTCGACCAGCGAGCCCTGCGCCTGCGGATCCGTGACCTGGCGGGCCAGCTTCTCGATGTTCGCGACCGAGGCGAACACCTTCTTCACGCGGCGCCTCGAATCGAGGTTGTACTCGCGCAGGTCGGCGTTCGCCGGGAAGAGGCCGCGGACGATGAACGTCACGCCGACCGCGAGCGGCAGCGCGATCACGAACGCGGTCAGGAGCGATCTCGTCGACGCGTACACCGCCAGGAACGCCACGGCGAAGGTGACCATGCCCGACAGCGGCGAGATGTTGTCGCGGACCTCGCCCAAGCTATTTGTAGGCCGTCGCGTTGCGGAGGGCCTGGACGAGATCGCTCGACGCGATGAACGTGCCGCCGGTCTGGTCTGCGATCTGCTGCAGCGTCGAGGTGTCGGCGTCGTCGCCGTAGGCGATCGCGATCACCGGGATCCTGGCGCTCTTCAAGGCATCGGGGATGTGGTCGAGGCCGGTGTTGTTCTGTCCGTCGGTCATCAGGACTATCAGCTTCTTCCTGGTTCCGCTCGTGTCCTTCGCGAGCTCGCCGGTGGCCTTCTGCAGGCAGTCGTAGATCCCCGTCCCGCCGCCCGGGCCCTGGGCTGCGAGCGCGGCCCGCAGCTTCGCGAGATCAGCCGGAGCGTTTCCGTCGACGGTCTGGTCGAGGTTGATCGCGTCGGAGAAGACGAGCACCGTCGTCCTGTCGGTCGGGGCGATCTGGAGCAGGTAGCGCTGGGCCTGCACCGGGTCGAAGAGCAGCTTCACGGAGGCCTCGACGCCGTTCCAGCCGCCGTTCGAGTCCATGCTCCCCGAACCGTCGAGGCAGTAGGCGATGTCGACCGGCCGGCGGTAGGCGAGCTGATAGTTGTCGAGCACCTTCTCGATCACCGCCGCGGCCGGATAGGTGATCGTCTGGGCCTTCAGGTTCGCCTCGACGCCCCAGGCGGGATTGAAGACCTTCGGATCGGCGCCCGGGAGCGAGAGCCCGATCGACGAGGTCGGCCGGCGTCCGATCGCCTCCGCCTTCGCCTGCCCTTCGGGCGAGAGCAGATACTCCTGGAGCGCCTTGAAGTTCGCCTCCTTGTCGGGATTCGTGCCGTGCGGCAGGAACCCGAGCGGCGCGTCGGAGATCGCCAGGCTCCCGATCGGATAGACGATGTAGAGCGGCTCGTGGCCTTCCTTCACGAGCTGCTCGTTCGTCTGGATCGCAAGGTCCTCGTAGGTGAACTGCGTCTTGCAGACGTTGTCCATCGCGATGCAGTCGTCCATCATCGTCCCGGTGCTCGGCGGGGTGCTCGCGATCGCACGGATGAACTGCGTGACGGCGGCCTTGACCTTCGGCTCGGCGAGCTGGCTCAGGGTCAGCTGCTGGCCGGGCTTGTTACCCGCGAAGTAGTTCAGGAAGGCGAAGAGAGCGGTCGCGCCCGAGTTCGACTGCGTCGGGTTCGTGGCCCAGACCGTCGTCTTCTTCGAAAGCACGGCGTTCAGGATGTCGCCGATCGTCACGGGATGACCGACGAGGCCGAGCCGCTCCATCTCGGACTTCCAGCCGGCGAACACGATCGGGGTCGTGAAGATCGGCTCGACGTCGCGCAGCGAGTTGTTCGTGTCGCCGAGCTGCTCGAAGACCGAGCTCGCGAACCAGAACGCGTCGTAGGGCGCATTCCCGGAGGCGAGGAGGCGCGCCTGGTCGACCGAGCCGAGGAGCGTGTAGTGGCAGGTGAGCCCGTGCGACTTGCACCACGGGACGACGATCTGGTCGAGGACGAGCTGCTGCTCGCTCCCGGCCACGATGTTCAGGACCTTCGGGTTGCTGTCGACCTTCGTCGTCGCGGAGGCGCCCGACCCGGAGCTCGTCGTCGTGGCGCTGCTCCCGCCGCCACTGCCACAGGCCGCTACGAGGAGCGGCAAGAGCGCCAACCAGATGACGACCCGTGACTTCATTTGCGTCTCCGCTCGAGGACGGCGAGTAGCTTATTCCGCCGAGGAGCGGGAGGTCCGTCTGGCGCTCCTGCGACGGTCTCCCGCATGGCTGCCGCCGTTCATCGCGGATCGCGCGCCTTGCGCACTTTTGTGGCGCCATGGCAGGTTGCGGCCGCGGTCCTCATCTTCAACGTCGGATTCTTCGCCCCTCAGCTGCATCGGGAAGGGGCGGTCTCGTTCGCCCAGATCGGTAACCACTTCGTTACATGGCACGTCGCCCCGGCGTCTCATCGAAGCCCCCGGATCGCCTCGCTCAGCGGCACGCGGCGGATCGGCTACGACGGGCAGTTCTCCTACTACATGGATCTCGATCCGGTCCGTGCCCGCTACTACACCGACGATCCGCCCTACCGTTACGGCCGCATCCTGCTTCCGGCCGCCGCCTGGGTGCTCGGGGCGGGGCAGCCCGGCGCGTTCGCGTACACCCTGATCGCGCTGAATCTATTCGCGATCGTCGCAACCGTCTATCTGCTTGCGGGATATCTCGTCCGGCGTGGGCTGACACCCTGGTGGGCGGGGCTGTACGGCGTCTTCCCGGGGATCATGATCTGCCTGTGGGCGGACCTGAGCGAACCGCTCGCCTTCCTCTTCGCGGCCTGGGGGTACCTCGAATACGAGCGGCGACCCGAGCGCGTGGCCCGGTACGGCGCCCTCTTCGCGCTGGCCGTGCTCGCGCGGGAGACGGCGCTCGTGATTCCGGCGCTGGTCGCGATCCAGATCGCCCTGCGGGGTCGGGAGGGATTGCGGCTTCGGGGGAGGGCCGTCGGCGCGGCCGCGGCGCTCCTCGCGATCACGCTCGTGCCGACGGCCATCTGGCGGGGGTTCCTGCAGTGGTGGCTCGGAGGCTCGCCCTTCGGGACGCCGTATGACTGGGTTCCGTTCCAGGGGATCTGGCACTACTGGCCGTTCGGTGGACGTGCCGTCGTCGTGCTGCTCGCCGTCGTCTTGCCGGGTCTCGTCTGGCTCGTGCTCGCGCTCGACCGGCTGAGATCCGGTCGGCCCACGCTCCCGCAGTTCATGGTGATCGTGAGCGTCCTGCTGTTCGTCGTCCTCGTCCCGTCTGCAGTCGAAGCCGTCTACGAGAGCGCCGGGCGGACGATCACCTCGCTCGTCCTCGCCGTCATCCTCTGGCTCCCCGACCTCCGCGCGTCGCCGCCGTACCGCCCGCGGCTCGTCGACGGTGCGATCTGGCTCCTGACCCCGGTGTGGTTCCTGATCGTGCTCGCCCTGGCGGCCCTGTAGGGCCTGGAGCCCTCACACCGCGAGCTTCTCAGGCGAGAGCCGAGTCGAGCGACTCGACGACGTTCAGCGACTCGGTCAGGTGCGTGATCTCGAAGATGCGCCGAACCGGCTGCTCGGCGGGGCTCACGATCCGGAGGACGATCTCCCGGGTCTCGAGCGTGCGTTGGGCGTGCACGAGCGCGTTCAGGGCCGAAGAATCGAGGAAGGTCACCTCGGAAAGATCCACGACGACCCGCCGCGTCGAGTCGGCTGTCGCTTCGACCGCCTCGCAGAGCCGCGGGGCGGTCGACATGTCCACCTCGCCCACGCACTCGACGATCAAGACGTCGGCCGCGAACGAAGAATGGAGCTCGAAGGTCGGGGGAGGCGTCGTCATCCGTCGATTTGAACAAGACTTGCGCAATCGACGTTATCATCCGACCCGAATGAGCCAGTCCGACGTTCGCAAGGGCGAGAACGAGAGCTTCTTCCGCGAGGTGAACGAGCGACTCGAGGACAGGGCTGCGGTGCGGTCGACCGGGCGGATGTTCACGGCGGTCTGCGAGTGCGCCCGCGAGGAGTGCGCAGAGCGGATCGAGATCTCCTTCGAGGAGTACGAGCGTGTCCGCTCCGCCCCCAAGGCGTTCGTGATCGTGCCCGGCCACAGCGACCCGAGTTGTGAGCGGGTCGTCTCGTGGCGGGCGGGCTACGAGATCGTCGAGAAGGTCGGAGACGCGGGTGCGGTCGCGGAGCGGGAAGATCCGCGGTGAGCGCCGCGCTGCTCGAGATCGGCGCGGTCGCGCGGGAGCTCGGGATCGCACCGAGCACGCTGCGAAGCTGGGAGCGTCGCTACAACCTCGTCGTACCGCGTCGCGGGGCCAACGGCCAGCGGCTCTACGACAGCGATCAGCTCGTCGTGCTGCACCAGATCCGCGCGCAGGTCCGGCGCGGCGTCCGCACCGGAGCGGCGCACCTCGCGCTGCCGGGCTCGGGCTCGCTCGCGTCGGTCTGCGTTCGTCTCGAGCCGAGCCTCGAGGCCTCGTCGCTCGCTCGGGCGGCGATCGACGAGCTCCTGCGAGGACGGAACGACGACCAGCGGTTTGCGTTCAACCTCCGGTTGATCGCGAGCGAGCTCGTGAAGAACGCGGTCGTTCACGGCGGGACGGACGACGTGATCGAGCTCGAGGCGGATCTCTTCCCCGGCTGGGCCGAGCTGAAGGTCCGGAACGCGGGCGGTCGCCTCCAGCTCAAGAGCCTCCGCCCGCACCGCCGCAATGCCGGCCGGGGACTCGAGATCGTCGACGCGCTCGCCGACGCCTGGGCGATCGACTCGGGCCCGCGGGGAACCTGCTTCACCGTCCGGCTCGCGACCTAGCCCCGACCTCAGCGCGCGGATTTACGGCGGTCGACCGCCTGCTGCAGCTCAGCCTTGCTCATCGACGAGCGTCCGCGGATCCCCGCAGCACGGGCCTCCTCGTAGAGCTGGTCTCTCGTCCGGCCACGCGGGCGGTTCGTCCCGGACCGCAATCCTCCGCGTCTGCCGGACGAGATATCCGTGCGCGAGAGCTTCGACGAGGTGGCGGCCTCGCCGCTTCTCGCACGCTCCTTGTTGACGGTGCGCGCCGCAATCTCCTCGGCCGTCGACTCGGAGGCCCCTGCGTCGAGCTTGCTCTCCTTGATGTGCTCGTACTGGCGAGCTCTCTTCGTTCCCTTCTTCACTCCGCGAGGTGGCATACGACGTCGATACCCGCGCTGCCGAGGCAAAAAACACGAGCGATGTGATCTTCTAGGAGGATGGCCGCCGTCAGTCGCCGCACCGGGTTCGTGCTGGCCGCGTACGCGTTCTTCGTCGTGATGCTCGGAACGACGCTGCCGACGCCGCTCTATCCGCTCCTCCAGCGGCGCTACTCGTTCGGAGAGCTGCTCGTGACGGTGATCTTCGCGATCTACGCCTTCGGGGTGATCGCGGGACTGCTCGTCTTCGGCAACCTGTCGGATCAGCTCGGTCGCAAGCCGCTGCTGCTCCTCGGGCTCGGGTTCTCGGCGGTGAACGCCCTGCTGTTCCTGTTCGCGGGCTCGCTCGTGCCGATCTTCGCGGCGCGCGTGATCTCGGGCCTGTCGGCCGGGATCTACACGGGCACCGCGACGGCGTTCCTCGTCGACCTCGCGCCCGAGGCCAAGCGGCGGCGGGCGAGCCTCGTGGCGGTTGCCGTGAATCTTGGAGGGCTCGGGTGCGGAACGCTCCTTTCCGGGCTGCTCGCGGCCTACGCCCGAGATCCGCTCCGCGCTCCCTTCGCGGCCGATCTCGCGCTGCTCGTTCCGGCCGCGGCGGGCTTGCTGCTCGCGCCGGAGACGGTCGAGCGGCGCAGGTTCCGCTACCGGTTCCAGCGCCTCGGCGTGCCCGCCGAGCTTCGCACCGTGTTCGTGCGCGGCGCAACCGCGGGCTTTGCGAGCTTCGCCGTCGCGGGCGTCTTCAGCTCGGTCGCGCCCGTGTTCCTCGGCGTCGTGCTCGACCGGAAGAGCCCGGCGCTCGCCGGGCTGCTCGTGTTCCTCTTCTTCGGCATGTCGCTCCTCGGCCAGATCGTCGTGCGCCGGCTCTCGGAGCGGAGCTCGCTTGCGATCGGCTGCATCCTCCTCCTGATCGGAACGATCCTGCTCGGCGTGTCCCTCGGAGTCGAGACGCTCGCCCCCCTGATCGCGAGCTCGATCGTCGCTGGAATCGGGCAGGGCATCGTGTTCGGCGCGGCGCTGACCGCGATCAACCAGCAAGCACCCGCCGAGCGCCGCGGCGAAACCGCATCGAGCTTCTTCGTCGTCGCCTACGTCGGCCTGTCGCTTCCGGTCATCGCCGCCGGGGTCGCGATCTACGAGACGTCGCTGAAGACGGCGGGGATCGCCTTCTGCGTCGGCGTCGCCGTGCTCGTCCTCGCCGTGCTCGCGAGCCAGCTTCGCTCGAGCCGGCGCTGATACCTTCGACCGATGGTTGCGCGACGCCAGATCGAGGACGAGGCGGAGCTCCGCGAGATCCTCGGGACTCCGACCGAGCTCGTCGTCTCCAAGATCTCCGACAGGCTCAACGAGCTGACGAGGCAGTTCGTCGAGCGCTCGCCGTTCGTCTGCGTCGGCACGGCCCGGCCCGGCGGGGGGCTCGACGTCTCGCCGCGCGGAGACCCGGCCGGGTTCATCCGCATCCTCGACGAGCGGACGCTGCTGATACCCGACCGCCCCGGGAACCGGATCGCGGACACGCTCACGAACCTGCTCGACGATCCTCGCATCGCCCTGCTCTTCCTGATCCCCGGTATCGGCGAGACCTTCCGGGTGAACGGACGTGCGGTCATCGTCGACGACCCGGACCTGCTCGAGTCGAGCACCGTCGACGGTCACGTCCCGAGGCTCGGCGTCCTCGTCTCGATCGACGAGGTCTATACGCAGTGCTCGAAGGCCGTCATCCGCTCCGACCTCTGGAACGCGGACAAGCAGATCGACCGCTCGGAGCTGCCGAGCTCCGGAGCGATCCTTCGTTCCCTGAACGACCCGGAGTTCGACGCGGAGGAGTACGACCGCGCCCGGGCCGAGCGCTACGCGCGCGGAGAAGGCCTCTACTAGCGCAACAGCCGGACGGCCGCCGCCGGCGACGAATTCGTCGTGTTCATGCGGGCTTGCGCCCATGGTCGTTTTGGCGCTCCGGGCTTCGGGTACGCCACCGTCATCAAGGACGGGAGGTGAACCGACATGCTCTGGCTACTCGTATTGATTCTTCTTCTGATCGCGATCGCCGGTGGGATCGTGGTCTCGAAGTTCCTGTTCCTCGTTCTGGTCCTGGTCCTGATCGTCGCGCTGTTCGCGGGAATCGGCAGGGGCTCGACCGTCTGAGCGGGTTTTGGCGAGCGGCCCGCCCACAGCTGGTGGGCGGGCGGCGCTCCACCTTTCGGCGCTCCTGCGATACTCGCCGGCAGCCGACCGAAAGGACAGCATGACTCTGAAGCATCCGAGTGCGGGGGAGCGGCGGCGCACCGAGCTGGCCGTTCCGCCGCTCTTCGGCCTCGAGGCAACGACGATTCCGTGCCACGAACTGGCCGGCGCGGAGATGCCGGCCGATGTCGCCTACCAGATCATCCACGACGAGCTGATGCTCGACGGCAACGCGCGGCTCAACGTCGCCACGTTCGTCACGACCTGGATGGAGCCGCAGGCCGAGCGGTTGATGAGCGAGTGCTTCGACAAGAACATGATCGACAAGGACGAGTACCCGCAGACCGCCGAGATCGAGATGCGGTGCGTGAACATCCTCTCCCGGCTCTGGCATGCGCCGGACGCAAAGGAGGCGACGGGCTGCTCCACCACCGGCTCGAGCGAGGCGGCGATGCTCGGTGGGCTCGCGCTGAAGCGCCGGTGGCAGCAGCGCCGGAAGGCCGAGGGGAAGCCGATCGACCGGCCGAACCTCGTGATGGGGATCAACGTCCAGGTCTGCTGGGAGAAGTTCGCGAACTACTGGGACGTCGAGATGCGTCTCGTGCCGATGGAGGGGGAGCGGTTCCACCTCTCGGCCGAGGAGGCGGTGAAGCTCTGCGACGAGAACACGATCGGAGTCGTCGCGATCCTCGGCTCGACCTTCGACGGCTCCTACGAGCCGGTGGCGGAGATCTGCGCCGCGCTCGATGCATTCGAGCGCGAGACGGGCCTCGACATTCCCGTGCATGTCGACGGCGCCTCGGGCGGGTTCTTCGCGCCGTTTGTCGATCCCGACCTCGAGTGGGACTTCCGGCTGCCGCGCGTCGCCTCGATCAACGCGTCGGGCCACAAGTACGGGCTCGTCTACCCCGGCGTCGGCTGGATCATCTGGCGGGACGCCGCCTCGCTGCCGGAGGACCTGATCTTCTGGGTCAACTACCTCGGCGACAACATGCCCACGTTCGCGCTGAACTTCTCGCGGCCGGGAGCGCAGGTCGTTGCCCAGTACTACAACTTCCTGCGCCTCGGCTTCGACGGCTTCCAGAAGGTGCAGGCCTACGCACGCGATGTCGCGACGACCCTGTCGGCGAAGATCGCGAAGATCGGGCCGTTCGAGCTGATCACGAAGGGCGACGAGCTACCGGTGTTCGCATTCAAGCTTCGCGACGGGATCGACAACTACACGGTGTTCGACGTCTCGAGCGCGCTACGGGAGCGAGGCTGGCAGGTGCCCGCCTACACCTTCCCGAAGAACCGAGAGGACCTCGCAGCGCTCCGGGTCGTCGTCCGCTCCGGCTTCAGCCACGACCTCGCGGATCTTCTGGTGGACGATCTCGAACGCCAGTTGCCGCACCTCGAGAAGCAGCCCGAGCCGGTCCGGGATGAGACAGCCGGCGGCTTCGCCCACTAGATGAGTCGTTCCACGAGATCGTCTGCTTCGGCGCGCGAGCTGTCCACCGAAGGTTGGCCAGCTGCACGGTCTGGGGCGCCGGTGCGGCCCTCAGCGCGGCTAGACGCCCCGATGAGGGCCTGCCGAGGTGAAGCGCAGGCCTCACGGCAGCCAGTTTCATCGGCTGCCCACGACCGGACCGTCCCAGCTCCCTGCTTCATCGGCCAACCTTCGGTTGGACGATCGCGCATCCGGACACGCGAGATCGTGGAACTTTTCATCTGACAGTGGGCGAGAGGGCAACCCGGTTCTGGGCGTGGTACCGGGCGCACGACCCGGGCCTCGCCGCGCTCCGGCGGGCGGGGCGGGCGGCGATCCTGATGCCGCTCGTGTTCGCGTTCGCCGACAAGGTGATCGCGAATCCCGCCGTCGCCGTGTTCGCGGCGTTCGGCTCGTTCGGGTCGCTCGTGCTGGTGGACTTCGGCGGCCCGATGGGCGACCGGCTCCGGGCGCAGGCGTCGTTCGCCGCGGTCGGGGCTCTGTTCGTGTGCCTCGGGACGCTCGCTTCGCGCTCGGCCTGGCTCGCAGCAGGAGCGATGGCGGTGGTCGGGTTCTGCGTGCTCTTCGCCGGCGCGGTCAGCTCGGTGCTCGCGAGCGCGACGGTCGGGCTCCTGCTCGCCTTCATCCTGCCGGTCTGCCTGAAGGGCCCCGCCTCGTCGATCCCGGACAGGCTCGCGGGATGGGGGCTCGCATCGGCGGTGGCCTTCGTCGCGGTCTGGCAGCTGTGGCCGGCGCCGGTGCGGGATCCCTTGCGCGGCGCAGTCGTTGCAGCCTGCCGCGGCCTCGCGGAGCGGCTTCGAGCCGATGTCGTCTACCTGATCGGCCGGGACGATGCCTCGCGGGCTGCTCACGACAAGTCGGCTGCGGCCGCATCCAGCGCGGTCGCCGGCGTGCAGCGGGTGTTCTTCGGCCTCCCGTACCGGCCGACCGGGTTGACCACGGCGGCGCGGACGGTCGTGCGGCTCGTGGACGAGCTGACGTGGCTCAACGCGATCGTCACGCAGGCCCATCCCGACGGGGTTGCGGTCGACTCGTCGGTGTGCGCGGTGAAGCAGGCGGCTGCCGCGCTCCTCGACGAGTCAGCAGCTGTGCTCGAGGCGCGATCGGGAGCCTCCGGGGACCTCGATCGGGCCCGCGGCGAGCTGCAACGGTCACTCCGCGAGCTGGAGCAGCACGCGGCGCAGGCGCTTCCGGCGGCAAGCACCGGACCCGCCCGTGCGATCATCGACTCGCTCGATCCCGGCTTCCGGGCGCAGCAACTCGGGTTCGCGGTCTCGCAGATCGCCGAGAATGCAGCGTTTGCGGCCGCGGCGGAGCGCAGGAGCTTCCTCGAGCGGCTCCTCGGACGGCAGCCGTCGGGCTTCCCCGGCCCACTCGCGGCAGCGCAGCGTCGTGCCTTCGCACATTTCGAACGGCATTCGGTCTGGCTTCACAACAGCGTCCGCGGCGCGATCGGCCTCGGCTTCGCCGTCCTCGTGGCCGATCTCTCCGGAGTCCAGCACGCGTTCTGGGTCGTGCTCGGAACGCTGTCCGTGCTCCGTTCGAATGCGCTTTCGACCGGTCAGAACGTGCTCCGCGGGATCGCCGGGACGACGCTCGGAGTCCTCGCCGGCGCGCTCCTGCTCCAGGCGATCGGCACGGACACGACCGTGCTCTGGTTCCTGCTCCCACCGGCGGTGCTGCTCGCGGCCGTGGCCCCGTCGGCTGTGTCGTTCCTCGCCGGCCAGGCGGCGTTCACGGTCACGATCGTGCTCCTCTTCAACATCATCCAACCGGCCGGATGGCGGGTCGGGCTCGTGCGGATCGAAGATGTCGCACTCGGCTGCGCGGTGAGCCTCGCCGTCGGCCTGCTCTTCTGGCCGCGCGGCGCGGGCGCGGCGCTCGGACAGGCCCTCTCCGAGGCGTATGTCGAGAGCGCGCGGTTCCTCGCGGCGGCCGTCGGCTTCGGCGTCGGCTGCTGTGACGCCGGCGCGCCTTCCCGCTCCTCGCCCTCGAGCGAGTCGCTTCGCGCGGCCGCCGCAGCCCAACGGCTCGACGATGCGTTCCGCAACTTCCTTGCCGAGCGGGGAGCCAAGCCGGTCTCCCTCGCCGACGTGTCCGGCCTCGTGGCCGGCGTCGTCGGTCTGCGACTGATGTCCGAGGCGGTGCTCGACCTGTGGGACGGCGCCGGCACGGCTGCCCGCGACGACCGCTCGGACGCTCGGAGCGAGCTGCTCGAGAGCACGACCGCAGTGGAAGGGTGGTACGAGGAACTCGCCGCCGCGCTCGCGCGCCGTGGCGCCGTGCCGGACGCCCTCGCCCCGGACGAGGCAGCCGACAGCCGGCTCGTCGAGGTGGTGCGCCGCGACCTCGGCGGCGGCAGCGATCCAGCCGCCGTCGCCGTCCGGATCCTCTGGACGGGCGACCATCTCGACGCCGCCCGCCGGCTGCAAGCGACGCTCGTCGCCCCGGCGCGGGCGGTGACCGAGCGAGGGATGACGGCCTCGCCGTTCCTTCGGCGCCTGGATTTCGTGAAGGTTTGGTGAGACCGCTATCCGAGCGGCCCGGACGGCGTCTGCATGAGTGGGCCCCTGGTGGGCGGCCGTATCCCCCGGACGGGCGGCCGCCCATCAACCCTCAGGGCCCGTAGAGCAACAACTGTGCGGCCGGTGGGGCCGCTTCGCGGCGCCTGGCATCCACGGTCAACCACCCCGACCGGTCGCTCATTGCTCTACAGGCCCTCAGGCGATCGGGGGCGGCAGGCTGTCGAGGCTCGCCGCGAGCTGCGGGTCCCAGTCACAGAGGATGCAGGCGCGATGCACGAGTGAGCGGCCGAACTCGAGAGCGGCGCCGAACGGGTCCGGCTCGGCGATCACGTCGTCCCAGTCGAGGATGAACTCGCCGAGCTCCGCGTCCCACCGGGCTGCGGCTGGGGAGAGCTCGGCGCCGGCGAGCCCCTCGGGCGCCGGAAAGGCATACCCGTAGAACGCGGCGCGAGGATGGCGGGCATCGCCGGGCCACCAGCCGAACGCGATCTCCTGGGAGTCCATCGCGTTCCTCTCGATGAACCCGTCGGAGGGCGGCGTGGCTGCGTGGCCGGAGAACAGGCTCACCGCGAAGTCGAACGAGCCCCACCACGCGTTGACCGGCGTCGACCGGCCGCGGTAGGGCGCCCGGAGTGCCGCCAGCACCGTCGTCGCGCGAGTCGCCGCGGCGAGGTACAGAGCCACCTGTTCGGCGTCGTAGGTGGCGTGCTCCTCGTCCTCGTCGAGCGGTGTCGTCCAGGCGGTTTCCTGTGGCTTCAGGTTCAGCTCGATCTTGCCGACGAGCCCGGTCACGGCGGCGAGGACGTCGCCGGTCACCGCTGCGACCGAGCGGCTCGGAGCCAGCGGCACTCGCCGGATCCTCCCGTCGCCGTGTTCGACGACCACCTCGTGGGCGTGAAGGTCGAGCGCTACGCCGAACACACCGGAGCCGTCCGGCGCCGGGAGGGGCCGCGTCTCCCAGCCGCGCGCCGTCAGCCGCAGCGCGCCGTGCTGGAACTGGGGCTCGGGCGGCCCGAGCTTCGAGGAGAGCTTCCCGAGGAGCTGCGTATGCGCGTGCAGGGTGTCGCACGTCGCGCTCCAGTCTTCGTAGGGAACGGCCGACCACCCCGAGGGCATGCCCTGGAGACTAGCCGGGCGTTACTGGCAGGGCGACTGCGTGGGTGCGGTGAGCGCGTATCCGTAGACCACGCCGTTCGCGGAGTAGATCGCAGTCGTCGAGTTGCCGATGCGCTCGGTGAGCGCGGTGTAGCCGATGCAGTTCTTCGTTCCGGGGCTCCCGAACACGTTGTAGACGTTCGAGATCGGATCGCCCATCATGACGCCTTTCAGGCCCCATCCGACCGGCGAGCCGAGCGTGAAGATCGCGACGACCTTGCCCTTCAGGAAACGCACGGCCGCGCCGAGCGGCTCGGGCCCGCGGTACTCGTAGAGCCACGTGACGAGAGCGCTCTTGCCGCACCCGGCGCCGCAGATCACGTACTGCTTGCCCCAATGGGTCGTGACCGCAGCCTGGGTCATCCCGAGCGTGAGCGAGCCGATCGACTGGCCCGGAACCACGATGCCCCTGGCCGGGAAGTTGGCACTCCGCGTGGTATGCGTCGATGCCGCAGTCGCAAAGGGAACGACTGCGAGAAGGACGACGAGAGCCAGCGAAACCACGGATGCCTTCATGCCCTGTTCAGTGTACGAGAGCAACCGGGTGTCTCGCAAGATGATTTGGAACGTTTACAGAG
Organism: Gaiellaceae bacterium; assembly: GCA_036271235.1. Classification (GTDB taxonomy): domain Bacteria; phylum Actinomycetota; class Thermoleophilia; order Gaiellales; family Gaiellaceae; genus PALSA-600. The sequence continues at coordinate 3,999 of DATBBA010000070.1, read as the reverse complement.
ACCTCGCTAATTCCTTATGGGTCGTCGGCGCTAGGCCGAGACCGCGATCGAGAACGCGGGCTTGCCGCCGCTCGGGGTGAAGAGCCACTTGCCGGCCGTCAGATCGACCCTGGTCGTGTGCGTACCGACGAATCTCGGGGCGGTGAGGGTGAGCGACTTCCGGCTCTTCCGGAGCTGGAATCCGCGGGACGAGCTCCGGTCCGTGATCTTGAACGCATAGCGCCCCGCGGTGAGCTGGGTCACGCTCTTGCCCTTGAACGAGAGCGTGAGCTTGCCTGACGCGCTGACGGCCCCCGTGAGCGTGCCGCGGAACGGCACGATTCCCGAGCCGACGATGTCCTGCGACGACGGCGTCGTGCTCGTGGGGCCCGTCGTGGTCTGGACCGGCGCCGTCCCGAGGACCTGCGAGTTGGTGACGAACGTGTGGGTCGGCGAGGCGCTGTCATTGTCGGTGCGCCAGGTGTAGGTCGAGTTCGGCTGGAGCGTGATCACGTGGGCCTCGCTCGTCACCTCACCGCCGATCATGTCGTCCTGGACGCGCACACCGGGGCCGCTGAGGTCGAAGAGCGGAAGCTGCGTGCAGCCACCAGGGCCGAGGACCGACATCGTGTAGACGCCGGCCGGGATCACCGTCGGCGCTCCACTCGTCGTGCCGACGGGCGTCCCGTCGGGGAGCGCGACCGAGATCTGCCCGCTCGCAAAGAAGGTGACGTCGAGCGTGAGGCTCGTCGACTGACGCGCCAGAGCAGACGGCACGATGAGCATCGCGGCGAACGCTCCGACCACGACCAACCGCACCCCACCGAGACGCGACTTCACAGTTGAATCGTACTCCTCGGGGGCGCGGGTCGTCGTCACGCGGCCTGTGCGGCGCGAGCCGTCGCGAGCCGCTCGACGCGCGCCGCCAGCTCCTCCGGCGAGGCCGACGCGAACGAGAGGCGAAGCGCATTCGCGGTCCACGAGAAGGAGGTACCGGGAACCGCCCAGCCTTGCTCCGACGCGGCGAAGGTCCGGCTGTCCGTGCCGACCGGAAGCTCGAGCCAGGCATAGAAGCCACCCTCGGGCGGAACGCAGGAGCCGTCGGGGAAGTGCTCGGCGACGGCGTCGAGCAAGGTATCGCGGCGCAGCTTCAAGCCTTCTCTCAGCCGGCCGACATGGGCCTCGAAGCTCCCTCGCCGGATGAACTCGAAGACGGTCGCCTGCCCGAGCAGGGCGGGGGAGATATAGGTCGCGCTGGCGTCGGCGGCGAGCTCGCTCGCGAGCGCCGCGGCGAGGATCATGAAACCGACCCGGAGCCCCGGAGCGATCGTCGTCGAGAACGACGAGCTGTACGTGGCTGCCCCGGCCGACATGTCGAAGAGCCCGGGAATCCGCTCGCCGTCGAACCGCGTCAGCCCGTAGGCGTCGTCTTCGAGCAGCACGATCTGCTCGGTCTGGAGCATGTTCTGCGAGCGGACGAGCTCGACGAGCGCCTGTCGCCGCTCGAGCGTCATCGTGTGCCCGGTCGGGTTGTGGAAGCTCGGAACGGTGTAGATGAGGGCGGGGCGCCGGAACTCGGTCAGCATCTGCCTGAGCTCGGCGGTGTTCATCCCCGACGCGTCGATCCCGACGCTCAGGAGGACCGTGCGCGCGTCGAGGATCGCCCGCTCGGCGCGCCTGTCGAGCGGATACTCCGCGACGGCGGGTCGTCCGTCCGCAAGGCGGCGGGCGAGGAGCCCGAGCCCCTCCTGCGATCCGTTCGTCAGCAGCACCCGTCCGGGATGCACGCCGAACCATTCTCCGATCAGCTCGCGAAGCGGCGTGTACCCGGCGCCGCCGCCGTAGGAGAGGATCCGCTTCCCGTCGGCAGCGAGCGCGGCGGCGGCGCAGTCCGCGAGCTCCTCGACCGGAAGGAGCTCCGGGTCGAGTCCCTCGCCGATGAAGGTGTCGGCATCCATGCTCGGGGCGAACCATAAAACGGATCGGGCCCGTCGCCGGGCCCGATCCGAAGGTGCTTCTACGGCCGGAGGCTACGAGACGCCGGCGGCCTTCAGTGAGGCGCGTACGCGTGCCGGGGTCATCGGTGCCTCGTAGAGGCGCACACCGGTGGCGTCGAAGAACGCGTTCGCGATCGCTGCGGGCACCGACGCGGCGGGCGGCTCGCCCGAACCGGTCGGCTGCAGGTCTGTCCGCTGGATCACCTGGTAGCTCACGGACGGATGGTCCGCGAAGCGCAGGAGCGGATAGGTGACCCAGTCGAGGCTCGTCACGTTCGTCTTGTTGAACACGACCTCCTCGAAGAGGGCGCGGCTCGTGCCCATGATCAGGTTGCCGGAGATCTGGTTCTCGATCATGGACGGAGCGACCGAGAGCCCGGCGACCTGGGCGCCGTACAGCTTCTTGACCGTGAGCTTTCCGGACTTCATGTTCACCTCGACGTCCGCGACGGTTCCGGCCTGCGAGCTGGCGAAGCCGCCGATCGCGATCCCGCGGCCGGTCCGGGTGTTCCCGGTCTGCTTCACGGAGTTTGCGACCTTGGGCTTCCAGTTCGCGAGCGTGGCGACTCCTGTGAGCACGTCACGCCACTGGTTGAAGCCGTCGTTGACCTGGAGCTTCGTGATGTTCTGGAGCCGGAACAGGTACGGGTCCATGTTCGCCGCGTACGCGAGCTGGTCGATCAGCTGCTCCCCGGCGAACGTGCCCTGCGGCGCATTCGGAGCCCGCAGAGTCGACGTCTTGAAGTAGTTGTTCAACGTCGGGACCGTCTTCAGGTTGTAGCGACGGGCCGTGCCGTTGACCTGGTACTGGGCGCCCGTGTCGTTCGTGTCGGAGGCCCCGCCGGTGGCGGCCGGAGCAGGGATCACCGTTCCGGTGAGCGACTCCGACGGCGTCACGGAGTACGCCGCCATCGAGTAGCCGGTCCAGTCGAGCGCGACGATGTTGCCGTTGGCGTCGACCCCGCCCTTGCCGTCGAACATCATCGCCTGGCCGTAGTTGTCCCAGCCGTGCTCGTCCCAGCGCATGTACTGGACGCGCACCGGCTTGCCGATCGTCTTCGACATGATCGCCGCGGCCTCGCCGGTGTCGACATGGATCGCGCCGCCGCCGAACGAGCTCGAGCCTTCGTAGTAGACGATCCGGACCTGGTTCAGGGGATAACCGAGAACCGTCGAGATCTTCGGGCGCGTGGTGCCGTACCCGTCCTTCACGTGCGTGTAGATGATCGCCGACTGAAGCGTCGGGTTCACGTCCGCGACCGCGACGTTCGGGCCGATCGGGCCGTGCATCTGGTAGTGGTACTTGTAGGTCGCGGACACGGTCTTCGCCGCACCCGCGAGGGCGGAGTCGACGTTCCCGGTGTTCACCGAGTACTTCGCGGCGATCTGCCCGGAGGCGTCCTGAGCTCGCATCCCCTGCCAGAAGTTGCCGACCGGGGAGACCGTGGGGAACGTCTGCCAGGCGACCTTGAGCTGGGCCGCCGCCTGGATCGCGTCGTACTCCTTCGGCGCGACGACGCCGAGGAAGTTGTTGACGTGGACGAGTTGGACATCCGGGATGTGGGCGATCGAGCTCGTGTCGATCGTCAGCGGCACCGGCGTCGAGCCGGCACCGTAGGCACCCTGGCCGCGAGGCCGCACGATGCGCCCGTGGAGCATGCCCGGGACCCGGACGTTCGCCGCGTACACCTTCGAGCCGGTGACGATCGACGGGATGTCGTAGCGGGCCGGACGGGCGATCCCGACCGTGGTGTACTGGGCCACCGGCTTCGCCGGAGCCTGGCCGGCGCTGAGGGTCGTGCCGGTGTACTCCACGTTGAAGAGCTTGTCGCCGATCAGCTGGCCGTACGTGACGGTCTTGCCGCCACCCGAGACGACGCCCTTGCTGACCGAGAGGCTCGCGACGGGCACGCCGAGGTTCGTCGAAGCGAGGCCGAGCAGCGCCTGGTAGGCACTCGCAGCCGCCTTGCGGACGAGCGGTCCGCCGGTCGTGATCGACGAGCTTCCGCCGGTGTTCCCGGTG
>DATBBA010000069.1:0-66106 GCA_036271235.1 Gaiellaceae bacterium | reverse complement strand
ACTGCCTATTTGCAAGGATTTTGTGAACCTAAGGCCCATACGGGATTCGAACCCGTGCCGCCGCCGTGAGAGGGCGGTGTCCTAGGCCACTAGACGAATGGGCCGCTAGGAGGGAGCAGTTTAGCGTCAGGCGCCGAGCTCGTGGAGGAGCGGTGCGGTGTCGAGAGGGTCGACGCCGATCTTGGCCGCGAAGTCCTCGCTCGAAGGCCTCGTGCCTTCGAAGAACACACCGCGCAGGAACTCGCCGGTTCCCGGGTTGCGCCACCAGTCCTCGCCGACCTGGTCGATGAGGTAGCGGCGGAGCTGGGCCGAGCGGACCCAGGCGCGGAGGTAGTCCGCGGAGTAGAAGCCGCCGTCCATGTCCGAGAGATAGCGGGAGCTGCGGTAATGGACTCCGGTCGCGGCGGTGAGGTACTCCTCGTAGCCGTCGGGGATTCCGCCGACCTCGTTGAAGCGGCTCCAGAAGTCGAGCTCGTAGCGGAGCTTCGCCTCGTAGCGGCGGAAGAGGATCGCCTCGAGGAAGGTCGTGGCCTCTGCGTTCTGTGCGGCCTCGGAATCCGATAGGCCGAAGTAGCGCGCGTGCCACTCGGGCTCCTTCGAGATCGCCTCGACGATGTAGGAGTAGATCTCGGTCAGGGCGTGGTCGCGCGCGAGGCTGCGGAACGCGAGCGGCAGGGCCGGATCGACGCCGCCGTAGTGGAGCGCATGCCCGGCCTCGTGCAGGAAGGCCTGGTAGTCGTGCAGGCCGCCCTGGGCCCGCGTGATCAGGTGCACGACCGACGGCGGGTTGCTCGGGATCACGCACGCGCGCGGCGCCTTCTGCGGACGGTCCTCGATGTCGAGCTTGATGTTCGTGGCGGCGGCGAGGTCGAAGCCGAGGTCGCGGAGCGTCTCGAGGCACACCTCGGTCGCGCGATCCTTCGTGTAGGTCGACTCGAGCGGCGAGAGGCGTCGCATGTAGCTCATGTGGGAACTCGTGGGAACGGTGGGGCGCTCCGGGCCGAGGAGGCGGTCGAACCAACGGTCGCGGAGCGGGATGAACGCGTCGGTCATCCGATTGCTCGTGTCTTGCAACACAAGCGAGAGCTCTCGGATCGAGATGCCCTTCTCGTCCTCGTTGCGCTCGACGGCGCCGGCGATTCCGGAGAGGTCGGCCTCGAGCTCCTCGCCCACCGTCATCAGGTCGAGGCGGTCGGGGTTGAAGGCTGCGCTCGTCTCGGCCTGGAGGTCGCCGAGCTCCTCGCGGTCGGCGTACGACGGCAGCACCGCGAGCTGGGCCTCGGCGGTGCGCAACGGCATCTCCTCGCCCTTGAACGTCACGCGCGCCGCCAGCATGCGGTTCTCGAGCTCGTCATAGCGCTCGACGAGCTCGCTCGCGATCAGCCCGCCCTCGCAGGTCTTCCGGAGGCGGTAGAGCCGCTCCCGTTCGTCGCCCGATGCTCCCGCCTCGGACTCGCGCAGCGCCTCGAGCTGCTGCCGGCTGAAGAGGTCGGAATACCGCGCGACGATCGCCGCCTGCTCGGAGGTCTCCTTCTCGCCCACTCGCACGGCGCGCGACTCCTCCGAGCGCTCGAAGATGTAGGAACCGAGCCGATCCTCGAACTCGGCAGCGCTCCGGACGACGGCAACGGCCACGGCTCTACGCTAGCCGACCGAGTACCGCCGGGCGGCCTCTACGAGCTCGCTCGGATCGAACGGCTTCGGCATCACCGCGCTCGCTCTGCCCTCGTACCCGGAGACATCGACGGTGCCGCTCACGAGCACCACCGGGATCCCGTCGGCGCGCAGCTCGTCGAGCAGCTCGTCGGAGGCACCGGTCCCGAGATGAAGATCGAGGAAGACGAGCGAGGGCCGCTCGGCGGCGACGGCCGTACGCGCCTCCTCGAGATCGGTCGCCTCTCGAACCGGGAAGCCCTCGAGCTCGAGGTTGACCCGGCAGACAAGGCGGAGAGCCGCATCGTCTTCGACGAGAAGGATTGAGCTGCCCGCCGCGTCCAAGCCCGCGATGGTACTCGATGCGAGCCGCGCTAACATGCCGGGGTGGCGGCGCCAGAGACACAGGCCGGGGAGCGCTACGCCTCCCAGGTCGGGGAGCTCTGGCACGAGCTCTCGTACACGCTTGTCCGGCTCGAGTCGATCGCCGCAACGCCGGATCTCCTCGACGAGGACGAGACGGTCGGGGCTCTCCGACGCCTTCAGTACCGGCTACACACCGCCGGCGAGTCGACCCTCGGGCTCTCGCCGCCGGCTGCTGCGGAAACGGCTCACAGCGAGCTCGCCGCCGCACTCGCCGGTGCGCGCGACGCCACCGCCGATGTCGTCGAGGCCGCCGACTCCCACGGAAGCCGCGGCGTCGAGGCCATGCTCCACGAATGGCGCGGCGCGCTCTTCCGGGTGCGCCTCGCACGGCTGCGTCTGACGGGAGGTCAGCCGAGCCCGGTGACCGTTCCCGAGGAAGCACCGTCGACGCTCCGGCCGCCGCTGATGGCCTCCTTGCTGACGATCGCCGGCATGGCCGCCTTCGCGGTCGGTGCGGTCTCCGGGCCCTGGCCGCTCTGGGTGTGCGGGATGCTGACGATCTGCATCTCGCTTCTGATGTACCGCGCCTAACCGAGCGCGCTCAGCCGCGCCAGCGACTCGGGCTTGCCGAGCAGCTCGAGACTCTCGAAGAGCCCGGGCGAGACCTTCGAGCCGGTCACCGCGAGCCGGATCGGCGCGAACGCCTCACGCGGCTTCAGGCCCTTCGCCTCCGCGAACGCCCGCAACGCCTCCTCGATCCCGCTCGCAACCCACGGCTCGACACCGCCGAGCGCATCGGCGGCCGCCGTGCAGACGGCGGGATCGGCACTGTCCGGGCTCACCGGCTCGAACAGGAAGCGCACGAAATCCGGGTACTGCGAGAACTTCTCGATCTTCTCCTGCACGAGCGGCACCGTCTCGCGGACGAGCTCCTCCGGCCACTCGATGCCCTGCTCGCGCAGCCAGACGAGAAGCTTCGCCGCATAGTCGGCCTGCGCGAGGGCGCGTAGATGGACGCCGTTCAACCAGTCGAGCTTCTGGTAGTCGAAGGTCGCCGGGCTCGGGCCGACACGCTCGAGCGAGAACCGCGCGACGAGCTCGTCGGGGCTCATCACGGTCGTCTTGTCGTCGAAGCTCCAGCCGAGCAGCGCGAGGAAGTTCATCAGCGCCTCCGGGATGTAGCCGTCGGCGCGGAACGCGTCGATCGAGACCGCGCCGTGGCGCTTCGAGAGCTTCTTGCCGTCGTCGCCGAGGACGTCCGGACAGTGCGCGTAGAGCGGCAGCGTGGCGCCCAGCGCCGTGAGGATGTTGATCTGCGTCGGCGTGTTCGAGACATGATCCTGGCCGCGGATCACATGCGTGATCCCGTCGAGCATGTCCTCGACCGGCGAGGCGAAGTTGTAGGTCGGGCGCCCGTCTGCGCGGACGATCACGAGGTCGGCGAGGTTCTCGTTCTGGAACTCGACGCGCCCGCGCACCGCGTCGTCCCAGCCGACCACGCCGTCGTCAGGCATCCGGAAGCGGATCGCGCCCTCGTCCATGTAGGCCCTGTCCTCTTCGACCAGGCGATCCGCGTAGGTGCGCACCTCGTCCATCCGGTCGAGCTGGAACGTGACGGGCCCGTCCCAGTCGATCCCGAGCCCGCGGAGCGACTCCTGGATCTGCTCCGTCGCCTCGGCGACCTCGCGCCCGGTATCGGTGTTCTCGATCCGGAGGCGGCACTCGCCTCCCTGCTGCCGCGCGAACAGCCAGTTGAAGAGGAACGTGCGGACGCCGCCGACATGCAGGAAGCCTGTCGGGCTCGGTGCCATCCTCACGCGAATGTCCATGCCCCTATCGTACGAGCCCGATGGAGTTCGGCGGTCACATGTCCTCGGCGGGCGGGATCTACACGGCGATCGACCGGATCGAGGCGGTCGGCGGCGACTGCGTGCAGGTGTTCACCCAGAGCCCCCGGATGTGGAAACCGACCGCCCACACGCCCGAGGCGATCGAGCGCTTCAAGACGCGCCGGGCCGAGGCGGGCATCGGCGGGGTCGTCTGCCACGCGCTCTATCTTTGCAATCTCGGCGCGACGGACGACGCGATCTACGAGAAATCGATCGCCACGATCCGGACGACGCTCGCGACCGCGAACCTGATCGAGGCCGACTGCGTGATCTTCCATGTCGGCTCCCACCTCGGCGCCGGCTTCGAGGCCTCCCTCGAACGCGTCAGCGCCGCACTCGGCCAGATCCTCGACGGCTACGACGGCCCGGCGTGGCTCGCGATGGAGAACTCCGCCGGGCCCGGCGGCACGATCGGCCGCTCGATCGGAGAGCTTGCGGCACTCGTCGAGGCGCTCGACGGCCACCCGCGGCTCGGCATCTGCCTCGATTCGTGCCACCTGTACGCGTCGGGCTACGACGTCGCCGATCCTGCCGCGGTCGATGCGCTCGTGGCCGAAGTCGACACGACGATCGGCCTCGACCGGCTCTGCGCGCTCCACATCAACGACAGCCTCACCCCGCTCGGCTCGAACCGGGACCGACACGCGAACATCCTCGAGGGCGAGATCGGCGAGGGACTCGGCGCGTTTCTCGCGCATCCCGCATTCCAGGGGCTGAGCTGTTACATGGAGGTTCCCGGGTCCGGCGACGGCCCCGACAAGGCCGAACTCGCGAAGCTCCGCGACCTGCACGCACGCTGGACATAGGGAGAGTTCAGGGGTGCGCGTTAGCCCGGCCAAAAACCGGTGTCTGACCCCGGGTTTCGCGGTCTGACCCGCTTGGAACAACGGTTTGTTCCGGCTCTGTCGCAGTCATGTTGCAACGTCTGGCACCGAGGGAACGGTCCGGGCGCCGGGCTTGCCGCTCGGGACATCGGCTGGCACCGTGTTCCCCGTGGAGAAGACGCAAGCCTTGTTTGTGACCACGACACACGCGGTGGCGTATGGGTGACATGACCGCCTTCGACCAGGCCGCCGAAGCTCATCTCGACGACGTCTACGGCTACCTCGTCTGGTTCACCGGCGACCGGTTCCTCGCCGAGGATCTCGCCGGCGAGACCTTCGAGCGGGCCCTTCGGCTCTGGCACCGGTTCGATCCGAAGCGGGGCTCTGCGCGGACGTGGCTCTGCCAGGTGGCGCGGACCGCGGCGCTCGACCACTTCCGCTCCGAGAAGCGCCGCCAACGGCGTGAGGAGGCGGCGGCCCTGCCGGAACGGTTCGAGGACAGGCTCGTCGAAGGGCTTTCGCCCGAGCTCGAGGCTGCGCTCCGGCGGCTCAGCGCCGGTGAGCGCGAGGTGATCGCGCTCCGGATCGTGCTCGACTTCGACGCCCGTGCGGCCGCCGCGATGCTCGGAATCTCGCCCACCAACTGCACGACGCGCCTCAACCGGGCGCTCGGGAAGCTCGAGGAGGCGCTCCATGTCGCAGCTTGACCTCATCGCCCAGCTCCGTGAAGCACGTCCGGTCGCCCCGGCCGAACTGCGCGAGCACGTCCGTGCGATCGCGGCCGAAGCCGCTGCTGCACCGCGGCGCCGGGTGACGTGGCGCCGGGCACTCGTCGTCGCGGTTCCACTTGCCGCAGCCGTTGCGGGCGCCGCGATCCTGCTGCCCGGCGGGAGCCGGAATGCCGCACCGCCCTTGACGCTTTCGCCGCCGCCCGTGGTTCACCGTCCGGCGTTCGTTGCCGCTTCACCGGCGCAGAAGGCGGCCGTACCGGCCACGCTCAACACCGTCGGTACCGCGACGGGCGCCGACCAGGCCAGCGTTCCCGGCCCGAGCCCGAACCGCGTCCAGCGAATCAAGACCGCGCTCGAGCTCCGCGTCCCGGACAGCCAGGCCGTCTCCGACGGCACGAAGAAGGCAGTCGCGATCGCGCACGCGCTCGGCGGCTACCCGTCGTCGCTGAACGTCCAGGCCGCCACGCGCACAGGCTACGCCGACCTCACCCTGCGCATCCCGAAGCAGAACGTCCAGCGTGCCGTGACGCGCCTCTCCGCTCTCGGCACGATCGTCGGCGAGAACGTCGCGATCAAGGACATCACCGTCCAGGTCGACGCGACCGCCCGCAAGATCGCCCGCCTCGAGACCCGCCTCACCTACTGGCAGGAGCAGCCGGCGAGCGACGAAGCGGCCGGGCACGTGGCCGCGCTCACGAGCCAGATCGCGAAGCTGAAGCGCGGCCGCGCGTCGACGATTCACGCCGCAAGCTACGCCACCGTCAACCTCGAGCTCACGACCCGCCCCGCTCCCGCCCCGGCGGCGGCGACGGGCCCCGGGCCGCTCCACGGGCTCGGAGTCGCATTCCACTGGCTCTGGATCGGCGCCGTCTACGCACTCGCGCTCGGCGGGCCCCTTCTTCTCCTCTTCGGCCTCGCGTGGCTCGCAGCGCGTGCCGTGCGCCGGCACCGCGAGAACCAGCTCCTCGGCGAATCGTAGGAGCTACTTCAGCCGCGCGAAGATGCGGAACGTCGGCTCGCCGACCGGCAGCTCGCCGAACTCCGGGTTGATGCACCCGGTCTCGTCACTCCGCGACACGTACGTGTTCTCGATCTCCGACCGGCACATCGGCAGCGGCTGGCGCACCGCGCGGATCGCCCCGAAGCCGGCCGACCGGCGCTCCGCCGCCCGCAGCATGTCGAGGTCGATCTCGACGTCGTAGACCTTCTGCATGCACCCCACGTAGGTCTGTCCCCACGCCTCGTAGGAGTAGACGAACGGGCAGCCCTTCTCCAGGCACGCTCCGGGATACACGACCTTGTCGCAGTGCACCTCGCACCGCCGGCACTGCATCTCCTCGTGAGGGTGCAGCGGAAGCGACTTGGCTGTGGATTGGGCTGACATGTCAGTGATTGTCGGCACGGACGCGGAAATCTTCAAGTCTTGACATTCCGCGTGAATGCCGCTATTCACGCTACCCGGCAGTCGGTTCCTGGTCGCGCGTGAACAGGTACCCGCCCCAGACGATCCGCATGCCCTCGACGCGCAGGCGCTCGCCGCGCTCACGGCCGCTCGCCACCCGGAAGCTGCCGTCCGCAAGCGGTTCGAACACCGACGGCTTGATGCGCGGCGGCGCTCCGACGGCCGTCGCCGTGAGCTTCCCGTCGCGCCAGGAGAAGGCGAACTCGTTCCCTTCGGACCACCACTGGCCGAGGATCGCCGCGATCTCCGGCGGCGGTGGGCTCTCCGGTTTCCACGGCTCGATCTCGGGCGGCCACAGCTCGATCGCCGCTGCGGCGAGCTCGATCGCGATCTCGCCCGTCGGCGCGCGCGTGCCGGAGTTCGTGAGGACGGCCGCGCCGGTCTTCGTCTCCCGGTTCACGAGGAGCCCGGCGAGAAAGCCGGGCATCGCGCCGCCGTGTCCACCGAAGATCCGGCCCTCCTGGCTCACGAGCTGGAGACCGAGCCCCCAGCCGACCGACCAGTCGTCGGGGTTCAACATCACCTGCGGGGCCCACATCTCCTCGACCGTATCGGGGGCCAGAACGCCTTCCTGCCCGCCCACGAGCAACGCTCCCCACCGGCAGAGATCGCCGACCGTCGACCAGAGCTGCCCCATCGCCGCCACGCCACCGGTCTCGATATGAGCCTCGCGACCAGCCGTGCCCGTGTACTCGTCCACCAGATAGCCGACCGCCCGCGGCTCCCGCTCCTGCCACGTCGTTCGCGTCAATCCGAGCGGCGCAAGGATCCGTTCGTCGACGTAGTCGGTGTACGGAGAGCCGCTGAGCCGTGCCACGACCTCGCCGAGAAGCCCGTACGCGAGATTCGAGTAATGGTGGGCGCGGGCCGCCGGGAGGACGAGCTCGTATCCGGCCATCGCCTCGAGGATCTCCGCGATCCCGGGCGCCTCGCCGGTAACGAACATCTCCCCCGCCTCCCGCTGGAGGCCGGAGAGGTGCGCGAGCATGCGGCGAAGAGTGGGCGAGCCGTTTGCGATGCCTGGAACGTGCTGCTCGACGCGGTCGTCGAGATCGAGCTTTCCGGCATCCCGAAGCTGCATCACGGCAACTGCGGTGAACGTCTTCGTGATCGAGCCGACCCGGTACTGCGTCGCGGGAGTCGCCTCGATCCCCGCCTCGAGGTCGGCTGAGCCCACAGCCCCCGACCAGATGGTTTCGCCGTCGCGCACGACGCCGGCCGCGATCGACGGGAGCCGCTCGGCCTGACGGGCCCGGAGGCTCCGCTCGAGCCGCGATACGAGAGCCTCAGGCGTGGGCGAGGACATCGAGAGCCGAGGGTAGAAGCTCGAGCGCGCGGTCGACGTCGTCATCGTCGATGTCGAGGTGGGTGACAGCGCGGAGGACTCCAGGGGTGACGGTCCCGCTCAGCCGGACACCAGCGGCCGCGAGGCGTCCGATCGCCTCGCTCGAGCTGAGACCCAGGGAGCCCACGTCGACCTGCACGAAGTTCGTCTCGACCTGGTCGGGATCGACGGGCACTCCGCTCGCGGCCCACCCTTCCGCCAGGCGTCTCGCCCGGGCATGGTCGTCGGCGAGGCGCTCGACGTTGTGCTCGAGCGCGTAGAGCCCGCATGCCGCGACGACGCCGGCCTGTCGCATCGCCCCTCCGAAGCGGTGCTTCTCGATCCGCGCGCGCCCCATCAGCTCGCGCGACCCGGCGATCACCGCACCGAGCGGGCACCCGAGCCCCTTCGAGAGGCACAACGTCACCGTGTCGAAGAGCCGTCCCATCTCGGCGGCGGTCACGCCGAGTGCGATCGAGGCGTTCGCGATCCTCGCGCCGTCGAGGTGGACTGCGAGCTCGAGCTCCCGGGCCGCCCCGACGACGGCGGTGAGCTCGTCGAGCGGCCAGACCGCCCCGCCGGCGCTGTTGTGCGTGTTCTCGAGCGCGACGACGGAAACAGGCGGCAGGTGGAGCGGGTCGCCGGCCCGCATCGCCGTCGAGATCTGCTCCGGCGCGAGCCGCCCCCGATAACCCGGAAGCCCGCGCGTCTGAAGCCCCGAATGGACGGCCGCACCTCCGAGCTCGGAGATCATGATGTGCGCGTTCTCCTCGACGATCAGCTCCGAGCCCGGGCGGGCGAGGATCCGGAGCGCGATCTGATTCGCCATCGTCGCGGTCGGCAGGTACACGGCCGCTTCCTGGCCGAGGAATGCAGCCGCCCTCTCCTCGAGCGCGACGACCGTCGGATCCTCTCCCCGCTGCTCGTCCCCGACCTCGGCCGCGACCATCGCCGCCAGCATTCCGTCGGAAGGCTTGGTCTGCGTGTCCGAGCGAAGGTCGATCACCGCGTCAGCGTAGCGCCGGACGATGTGCCCCACGCAGGGCGGTCTACTCGTCTTGACTTCGTCGCGAGGCCGGGCGGTTCCTCGTAAGCGACGAGCCACCCCCGGCCCCCACCGGAACCGGCGAGACCTGAGGGCACCTGGCCAGAACGATCCTGGCCCGAAAGGACAATGGTCAGCTCTTCGAGCTGTCAGTTTCGGGGACCCACCTCCCGCCCCTGATGCCGTCGAGGCTACCCGGAAAGGTGTGACGTGTCTGTACCGGTTTGTCCACAGCGGAGGCGATCGCGGCTGACCGCCTCGCCCCGAAGATCTCGGGCCACCGGAGTCGAAACGACCGTTCCGGGGCGATAGCCTGCGCGGGTGAGCGTCGATCCGTACGTCCTTCCCGACGACCTGCCCGCTCCCGCAGACGACGGCGCCGCGAATCACCTGCCGGGGCTGACGATTCCCTCGGTGGTGCTCGAGTCCTCGCTCGGGACGGTGGATCTTGCAGAGATCTGCGAGCGGCTCGCGGTCTTCTACGTCTACCCGCGCTCCGGGAAGCCGGACGAACCGCTGCTGCCGGGCTGGGACGAGATCCCCGGGGCCCGCGGATGCACCCCTCAGTCGTGCGGGTTCCGGGACCACGCGATGGAGCTCGCAGCCTTCGGCGCGAGGATCGCCGGCATCTCCAGCCAGGCGCTCGCCGACCAGGTCGAGTTTGCGAACCGCAATCGCATGCCGTTCCCGGTGGCGGCCGACCCGGAGCTCCGCCTCCGCGACGCGCTCGGCCTGCCGACGTTCGAGACCTCGGGGCTCGAGCTCTACAAGCGGCTCGCGATCATCGCCGAGCGCGGGCGGATCGTGAAGGTCTTCTACCCGGTGTTCCCGCCCGACCGCAATGCCGAGAACGTGCTCGGCTGGCTCGCGGCGCGCGGTTAGACGGCTACCCTTTTCCCGTGGCCCAGCGCTCCTCACATGCCGCGGTGGCGGCGGCGCAGCCCGTGGCCGGCGTCACCGCGTGAATCTCGAGCTGCTCGAGAAGACGCTCGAGGGCGAGCCCGACTATCGCAGACGCCAGGTCTGGGAATGGACGGCGCGCGGCGCCGCCTCCTACGACGAGATGACGAACCTCCCCGCCGGCCTCCGGGCCGCGCTCGCGGAACAGGTGCCGTTCTCGTCGCTCGAGCTCGTCACGGAATCGCTGTCGCGCGACGGGACGCTGAAGGTGCTGTTCCGCACGCACGACGGCCACCCGGTGGAGGCCGTGCTGATGCGCTTCCGCGACGGTCGGCGGTCGGTCTGTGTCTCGTCTCAGTCGGGCTGCCCTCTGACGTGCGTGTTCTGCGCGACCGGTCAGATGAAGTTCGGCCGTAACCTGACGGCGGGCGAGATCCTCGATCAGGCACTTCACTTCCGCCGCATCGAACCGATCGACCACACGGTCTTCATGGGCATGGGCGAGCCGATGCTCAACCTCGATGCCGTGTTGGAGGCCGCGCGCCGCCTGCCGGATCTTGGCGTGACGCACCGGCGGACCACGATCTCGACCGTCGGCTGGCTCCCGGGCCTCACTCGGTTCGTCGACGAGGTGGACGAACCGATCAGGCTCGCACTCTCGCTTCACGCTCCAGAGGCCGGGTTACGGAGCGCCCTGATGCCCGTGAACGACCGCTACGCGCTTGCCGACGTCCTCGCCGAATGCCGCCGCTACGTCGCGCTCCGCGGACACCGCGTCTACGTCGAGTACGTCATGCTGGACGGCGTCAACGACCACCGCGGCCACGCGCGCGAGCTCGCGCAGCTGCTCGGGCCGAACGAGTTCAAGGTCAACCTGATCCCGTACAACCCCACCGGGACGACACTGCGGGGTGAGCCGCTCGAAGGCAGCCCCCGCGGGACGATCGAGGAGTTTCGCGCCGTGCTCGGACGAGCCGGCGTGCCGGCGACGGTCCGCCTCACCCGGGGGCGCGATATCGCGGCGGCCTGCGGACAACTCGTCGCGACGCGCGGCTGAGCGCTTACCGGCGTCTCGTGAGCAGCGCGAGGTTGCGCGAGGCCCAACGCGCAAGCGCAAGCGTCTCGGAGAAGTCCGAGCGGAAATAGATGTACGCCGAGACAAGAGCCGTTCCGTCGACGAACGTGACGTCGGTGACGGGCTTCCCGCTGGCCCTTCCCGTTCCCGTCAGCTCGTAGTTCGGCGCGGGAAAGCCGCGCGCCGGCGCCTTGCTCGAGATGGTTCCGTAGATCGCGCTCGGCGAGACCGCGTCGAGATCGGCAACGGCCAGAGCATGCGACGGGAACACGTCCCATTCGATGCTGTAGAGATAGCCGTCACCGGGCGAGGACAGCCCGACGCTGCAGAGGCCGTGATGCGCGCGTGCGTTCGCGCTCAGCTCGAAGGTGTAGTTCGAGAGGCGGACCGGGATCGCCTTCGGGAGCGGCGTTCGCGGCGGGGAAAGCGGTGCGCAGAGCGGTGAGGCAGTCGCGGTCGCTCCAGCGGCCGGAATGAGCGCCAGCGCGGCCACGAGAACGGCGAACGACCTCATCTGCGGCTGATTCTAGGCGAAGAAAAACTGGCAAGATCCCCCGCCCCGACCGGCAAAACTCGTTAGGCTCGGGCACCGGCAGACAAACCGTAGGAGGAGCGCAAATGCGTCGGAGGACCATCCAGATTTTTGCTTTCTCGTTGCTTTCCGTTCTCGTCATCGCCGCGGCTGGGTGCGGCTCGAAGAAGACCGAATCGACGACGACCACGACGACGACTGAGGCGGCCGCGACGACAACGACCACCGCCGCGACGACCACACCCGAGACGACGACGTCGGCAGCGACGACGACTCCGGCCTCGCTGGGGAGCCTTGAGGCGTGTCAGCCGCTCGTCACGCTGGGCGAGTCCTTCGCTGCGGCGGTTTCGGGAAGCGGCGGGGATCCGAGCAAGGAAGCGGCGGCTCTCCAGGAGGCGGCGGCGAAGGCACCGTCTGCGATCCGGGGAGACATCACGACGATCGCCAGCGCGTACGCCAAGATCGTCGCGGCCGAGAAGGGCTTCACCCCCGGCACGACTCCGAGCGCGGATCAGATCGCGAAGCTCGCGCAGCTTTCGAGCCAGATCCAGACCCCGGAGATCACGAAGGCCGAACAGGATCTCGAAGCCTGGGCCGCCAAGAACTGCCACTCCTAGCTCGACTGGACGAGGGGGCTCGCTCGAGGAGCGGGCCCCCTCTCGTCAGGTCAGCTTGCCAGTGAGAGGTGGCAGCTCGCGAGGCCGCGCTTCTCGAGGTAGCGCTGGTGATAGTCCTCGGCCGGCCAGAAGGTCGGTGCCTCTTCGATCGAGGTCACGACCTCACGGCCCGAGAGCTGCTGCAGGCGATCGCGGGCGGCCTCGGCCGCTTCGCGCTGGGCCTCACCGTGCACGAAGACCACCGAGCGGTACTGGTCGCCGGCGGCCGGCCGCAGGCGGCTGCGCCGGGTCGCGTCGTGCTCGTCCCAGAAGACGTCGAGGAGATCCTCGTAGGCGATGCACTCCGGGTCGTAGACGACCTCGACCACCTCGGCGTGACCCGTGCGGTGGCTGCAGACCTGCTCGTAGGTGGGATTGTCGACCGAGCCGCCCGCATACCCGACGGAGGTCGCGACGACCCCGTCGAGCCTGCGGAACGCGGCCTCGACGCCCCAGAAGCACCCGGCGCCGAACGTCGCCTTCGACGTCACTCCTTCTCCTCGAGGTCGATCGCGGCGGAGTTGATGCAGTACCTGACTCCCGTCGGGCGCGGCCCGTCCGGGAACACATGCCCGAGATGCCCGCCACAGCTCGCGCACATGACTTCTGTGCGAACCATCCCGTAGCTCGTGTCATGCTCCTCGTCGATCGCCTCGTCGTTCGCCGGTGCGAAGAACGCCGGCCAACCGCAGCCGGAGTCGTACTTCGCCTCCGAGGTGAAGAGCTCCGCTCCACAGCCGACGCACTTGTAGGTGCCCGGCTCGAAGACATGGTCGTACTCACCGGTGAATGCCGGCTCGGTGCCCTTCTCCCGCAACACACGGTAGGCCTCCGGCGACAACTCGGCGCGCCACTCGGCGTCTGTCTTGTGAATCTGTGCCAATCGAATCTCCCTTCGTCATCTGCAGGCTACTTTTCCCTGCGCAACAATGAAAACGAGGCCGTGGAACGAAAGTTCCCGGCCGGGGAGATGTTCAGGAAGTCTTAAGGGCGCGGATTGGAACGGGGTTGGCCGGTCAGCTCGCCATGACGAGCTTGAACACGTCCACCGCATTGCCGTCGGGTGCGATGTCGATCGTCCCTTTGACGCCTTTGAAGATGCCGGTTCCGCCCTGAATCGGAACGACAAGCCCGTGCGTGAGGGAGATGTTGATCCCATTCGCCGTGATCGTTCCACCGGGAAGCTTCGTCGTGGTTTCGAGGTTAGTCGTCCCAGAGCAGCTTGCAGCCGCCGTGCTGCAACTTCCGCCCTTCAGCGGACCCCACATGAAGGCCATCCGTCCCATCGGCGTGTTGTTGGGGAAGCCGAGGACGTCCCCGATCGCGAACAGCCGGAGCGTTGTCGAGAAGCTGTCCCCGGGGTCACCGGCAGGTGCATGCGGATGGCGGTAAGTCGCCTCCTGGATCAGGCGCACCTGGAAGACCAGCGGCCCTTTCTTCGCATGGCTCGCTCCGCTCGCAAGCGCAGTTGCTGCGACGAGGCCCGCAAGCGCGGAAGCCAGAATGGTTGGTATCAGGAAGCGGCGCATGTGATCATTGTCCCAGGAAGACTATGTGCGTTGCTTAAAGAAACGAAACGCCAATTCTGCAACGACGGCCACAACGGGAAGCCCTGCAGCGATACAGCAGGGCCTCCCATTGCGAACCGAAGTTCGATCGCTAGCTCGTGGTCGTTGTCGACACCGCGGTAGTGCTACCGCTGCTGTTCGGGAAACCACCCGGAGTGACACCTGCGCATTCCGTGCAGGTCTTGTATCCACCCGAGTACTTGCCGACGAACGTCGCGACATCGGTGATCTGCGTCTTCGTCAAGACCTTCCCGAACCCGACCATCTGGGTTGGGTAGAGCGGCAGAGCCGCCGGCAGACCGTTCTGCACCGTCGCCACTGCAACTGCGTACGGAGCGTAGATCTGGTTGAAGTTCATGCCGAGGTTGCACGCTTTGGAGCCATTGCAGACGTTATATCCGCGGTACGACGCGGGGCCTGCCGCCTTCATCACGTGACACGCGACACAGAAGTAGTTATTGAAAACCTGGAACCCATCTACAACGTTGCCGGGCCCAGTAGCCGGCGTAGCCGTCCGGTGAGCGAGCGCAACGGGCGTCCCGAGCGCGACCGCGCAAGCTACGACCGCGAGCCCGATGCCGGCGCGCCGACCGATCCTCATCTGACGCATCGTCCTCCCTTGATTCGACACCTCTCGGTCTCCGACCGAGCCTGCGCCTGTTGCGCAACCGGGATTGTTACACGATTGCGCGAACTACGACGAACCAACCGCACTGCTTCATGATCGAGTTCGCGATCGAGAGCTGACTCTGGCCTCGATCCGGCTTGCCGACAGGCTTGCGGCATCCACCCCGAGGGTCCTTCTCCATCAGCTTCGAGCCCGGACATCGTTGGCGATTGTGGCTCGACCATCGGATGCTAAGACGTTCGGGAGCCGCCGAAGTTATGGCGCACGACGAGTTCCTTCGCCGCGCGAGCCTCGTCGAGGCGTCCGACGGCGCGGCCATGTGGAGCCGACCGGATCGTCTCGGGCTCCTCCGCGGCCTCGCGTGCGATCGCGAGCATCGCGTCCGCGAACGCATCGAGGGTCTCCTTCGCCTCGGTCTCCGTCGGCTCGATCATCAGCGCCTCGGGGACGACGAGCGGGAAGTAGACGGTGGGCGGATGGAACCCGAAGTCCATCAGCCGCTTGGCCACGTCGAGCGCGCTGATCCCGTGCTCCGACTTCAGCGTGCGTGCACCGAGCACGAACTCGTGCATGCAGAGACGGTCGAAGGGGACGTCGTAGCTTCCCTTCAGCCGGGCCAGGAGGTAGTTCGCGTTCAGGACCGCGACCTCGCTCATCTCGCGCAACCCGGGGCCCCAGGCGCGCATGAACGCGTAGGAGCGGACGAACACCCCGAAGGGCCCGGCAAAGCCTCGCACCTTGCCGATCGAGAGCGGCCGGTCGTGGTCGAGCCGGAAGCGGTCGCCTTCCTTCACGACGACGGGCCGCGGCAGGAACGGGGCAAGGCTCTCGCGCACGGCGATCGGCCCTCCTCCCGGCCCCCCGCCGCCGTGCGGCTGGGAGAAGGTCTTGTGGAGGTTGATGTGGACGATGTCGAAGCCCATGTCCCCCGGCCTCGAGATCCCACACACGGCGTTCAGGTTCGCACCGTCGTAGTACATGAGCGCGCCTGCATCGTGGAAGACGTCGCGGATCTGCTCGATGTTCTCGTCGAACAACCCCAGGGTCGACGGGTTCGTCAGCATCAGCCCCGCGGTCTCCCCGTCGACCTTTCCGCGAAGGTCGTCGAGGTCGATGTTCCCGCGGTCGTCCGTCCGGACCGGCGTCACCTGGTAGCCGGCCATCGTGACGCTCGCCGGGTTCGTACCATGGGCAGTGTCGGGAATCACGATCTTCCTGCGGCTCTCTCCTTCGCCCTTCTGCTCGAAGTGCGCCCGCATCACGAGCAGGCCGGTCAGCTCGCCTTGCGAGCCGGCCGCAGGCTGGAGGCTCACCGCGCCGAGCCCGGTCACCTCGCGGAGAATCGCCTCGAGGTGCCACTGGAGCTCGAGCGCGCCCTGGGCGGCATCGTCCTCGACGAGCGGGTGCAGGTCGCGGAAGCCCGGGAGCCCGACGAGACGCTCGTTGACGCGCGGGTTGTACTTCATCGTGCAGGAGCCCAGCGGGTAGAACCCCGTGTCGACGCCGAAGTTCCTCGTCGAGAGCTCGGTGAAGTGGCGGAGCACCTCGGGCTCGGCCAGCTCGGGGAGGCGCGGCGGCTCCGCGCGCGCAAGGTGGGCCGGGATCGCAGGAACCGGCAGGTCCGGCTTCGGGATCGCGAGCCCGCGGCGGCCGGGCCTCGACTTCTCGTAGATCAGCTTCATCGCGTCTGCCCGGTCAGTGCGTCGGCGAGGCGGTCGATCTCGGCGGTCGTCCGCTTCTCGGTGACGGCGACGAGCAGGCCGTTTTCGAGTGCCGGGTAGTCGCGTCCGAGCGGGTAGCCCGGATTGATCCCCCGGGTGCGGGCCGCGCGAATGGCCTCGGGTGCACTCCGTCCGGCGTCGAGGGCAAACTCCTTGAACGTTGCCTGATTCGGAAACATCGGTTTCAGCCCGTGCGCTTCGAGGCGCGCCTTCGCATAGGCGGCGAGGGCCATGCAGGTCTCCCCCGTCTCGCGCAGGCCTTCAGGCCCGAGCAGCGAGAGGTGCACCAGGCCCCCCAGGGCGAGGAGAGTCTGGTTGGTGGTGATGTTCGAGGTCGCCTTCTCGCGCCTGATGTGCTGCTCGCGCGTCTGAAGGGTGAGGACATAGCCGCGGTCCCCCGCGGCGTCTACCGTCTCGCCGACGATCCGCCCTGGAAGCTTCCGGATATACGGTTCGCGGGCAGCGAGGAAGCCGTAATGCGGGCCGCCGTAGCTCATGAAGTTGCCGGCGGACTGGCCCTCGCCGATCGCGAGCGCGCAGCCGTAGTTGCCGGGCGCCTCGAGGACGCCCAGGCTGATCAGGTCGACGTGGGCGATCGGGAGCGCACCGTTCTCGTTCGCCGCGGCTGCGAGGTCGGGCGCCGGCTCAAGGCAGCCGAAGAAGTTGGGCTGCTGGAAGATGACCGCTGCGGCGTCCCGTGAGGCCTCGCGCACCTGATCCGGGTCGGTGACGCCACCCTCGTGGGCGATCTCGACGATCTCGAGCCCGAAGCCCTTGGCAAAGGTGTGGATCACCGCGCGGACCTGCGGGTTCGTGGCCTCGGTGACGACGACCTTGCTGCGGCCCGTCACGCCCTTCGCGACGTAGCAGGCGTCGGCGGCAACCGTGGTCCCGTCGTAACCGGACGCATTCGACACGTCCATGCCGGTGAGCTCGCAGATCGCGGTCTGGTACTCGAAGATCGCCTGGAGAACGCCCTGCGAGAGCTCCGGCTGATACGGCGTGTACGCGGTGAGGAACTCGCCGCGTTGAAGGACGGCGTCGACCACCGCGGGCACGTAGTGGTCGTATATGCCCGCGCCGAGGAAGGAGACCTCGTCGATCGTGTTGCGGCTCGCAAGCTCCTCGAGGTGGCGGGAGAGCTCCGCCTCCGAGAGAGCCGGCGCCACGTCGAGCGGTCCGCCGAACCGGACACCGGCTGGGATGTCGCGGAAGAGCTCGTCAACCGAGTCGACGCCGATCGCCGCGAGCATCGCCTCGCGGTCGTCGGGCGTCAGGGAGAGGAAGCTCACGGGGAGGCGAGCACGTCGCGATAGGCAGCGGCGTCGAGCAGGGCACTTGCCTCGCCCGGGTCGGCGAGCCGGATGCGTACGAGCCATCCGTCGCCGTACGGATCCGCGTTCACCGTCTCGGGCGCGTCGACGACGATCTGATTCACCTCGAGCACCTCGCCCGAGAGGGGCGAGACGACATCCGAGACGGCTTTCACCGACTCCACCTCGCCGTAGGAGCTGTCCTTCGCGATCTGGTCGCCGACGGCGGGAGCCTCATAGTGGACGAGCTCACCGAGCGCGTCGACGGCGAACCAGGTGACCCCGAGCACGGCCTCGTCCCCGTCGATCCGGGCCCAGTCGTGCTCGGGGTGATACAGCAGATCGTCGGGATAGGACTCGGCTGCCATCGTTCACTCCTCTCGCTTGTAGATGGGTTTCTTCGTCACGACGCCGCCCCTGGGCTTCCCGCGGACGTCCACGGTCAGCTCGCTGCCCGGCGTGCTCGCCTCGGCAGGAACGTAGCCGAGGCCGATGCCCACCTCGAGCATCGGTGAGTGGGAGCCCGAGGTCACCTCTCCCCCGCCTTCGATCGGCATGCCCTGGCGCGGGATCGCGGGCTCGGTCATCCGGAATGCCACGAGCTTCCGCTCGGGGCCGGCGGCCTTGACGTCGCGAAGCACCTCGGCGCCGGTGAACTCCTTGTCGAGGGCGCAGACCCAGCCGAGGCCGCTCGAGATCGCATCCCACTGCGGCCCGATGTCGTTCCCGTGCAGTGGGTAGCAGACCTCGAGCCGCAGCGTGTCGCGCGCACCGAGGCCGCAAGGCACGATGCCGCGCGCGAGGATCGCGTCCCAGAGCGCCGGCGCATCCTCGGGAGTGCACGCGAGCTCGACGCCCTCCTCGCCGGTGTAGCCGGTCCGGTTGATCATCACTTCGATCCCGTCGATCTCGCCCAGCTCCCACGTGAACGGCGGACGGTGCTCGAGCCCGAGGCGTGCGATCGCGCGAGGCCCCTGTACGGCCAGCAACGCGTACTCGTCCGAGACGTCGCGGACGTCGGAGCCGCGGATCTCGTGCTCGACGAGCCATGCGAGGTCGGCCTCGCGGTTGGCGGCGTTCACGACGAGGAGGTAGCGGCACGGCTCCGTCCGGTAGACGATCAGGTCGTCGATGATCCCGCCGCGCTCGTTCGTCAGCAGCGTGTACTGCGCCTCGCCGACCTCGAGCCTCGAGACGTCGTTCGACAGCACCGCCTGGAGCATCTCGAGTACCGTCGGCCCCTCGAGCTCGACCTCACCCATGTGCGAGACGTCGAAGACGCCGGCATCCGTTCGGACGGCCCTGTGCTCGGCGATCACGCCCTCGTACTGCACCGGCATCTCCCAGCCGGCGAACGGCACCATCCGCCCGCCGGCGGCGACGTGCTTGTCGTAGAGCGGCGTTCGGCGGAGCGTCTGCATCGCCGCGATGCTAACGAGCGTCGCCGGGCTCGTGAGCGGTAACACGAAACGGCGATTCAGATCCGCGCAGAGCCCCCGCGGCAGCGGGGATGAGCGCTGGATCCCGGCGAGATATCCCCGACGCCCCGTGTACGCTGGCCCCGCGGGGCAACACTCGAGCTTGTAAGCGGGGTCGGATGCGCGGTAGACGAGCAGTATTGGTCGGAGTGCTGGCGACGATGTTCGCGGTCACCTCCGTGAGCTCGGCCGATCGGCTCTCCTCGAGCGCGGGAACCTGGCTTCCGGATGGATCGCTGCCCGCGCACTCCGATCTTCCCGGACTCGACTCGCAGCTCTCGCACGTCGCGCAGGCGGCGGGAACGAGCGGCACCACCGCCGGACTTGCGCTCGCCCGTGCGCAGAGCCTCGAGGTCTCGTCGAGCAAGGTCCAGGTCATCGTCCAGCCGGCCCGGACCATCGCCGCAGCCGAGACGGCGGTCTCGAACGCCGGCGGCGAGGTCGAGGCGAGCGCCGACGGACTCGTCCAGGCGCTCGTGCCCCCCTCGGCCCTACCGGGCCTTGCGTCCAGCGATGCGATCGACCGCGTCCGCCCGCCTGCGGTCCCCCAGCCCGAGGCTGTCGACGAGGGCGTCGCCGCCACGAACGCGAGCGTGTGGCAGACGGCGGGCGACGACGGAACCGGGGTGAAGGTGGCGATCATCGACCTGGGCTTCGTCGGCTACACGTCTCTACTCGGAACGTCCCTCCCCGCCTCGGTCACGACCGACAACCGCTGCGGAGGCGCGACGACGGCCTCGTCGGTCGCCACGATCACGAACCATGGCACGGCCATCGCCGAGCTCGTCCACCAGATGGCTCCCGGCGCACAACTCGAGCTGATCTGCGTCGACACGGAGGTCGACCTCGCACTTGCGGAACAGGACGCCGTCAATGCGGGCGCTCAGATCATCAATCATTCCGTGGCCTGGTTCAACACGAGCCGGGGCGACGGGACCGGTGCCCCCGGGAGCCCCGACGCCACGGTCGCCGACGCGCGCGCGCACGGCATTCTCTGGGTCAACGCGGCCGGCAACTACGCGACCACCCATTGGAGCGGGTCATACACCCCCGATGCAGCCGACCCCGACGTCAACGACTTCGCCGCCGGCGACACGCTCGATCGCGTCACGATCCAATCGGGAGAGCAGGCCTGCGTGTTGCTCAAGTGGGACGATTGGCCTGTCACCTCGGAGGACTTCGACCTCTACCTCATCCGCACGAGCGACGGCGAGATCGTTCAGGCCTCGGGGAATGACCAATCCGCGAGCGAGGCTCCGTCGAACGGGCCCGACCTCCCAGTAGAGAACCTCTGCTACACGAACTCCGGCGCCACCCAGACCTTTGGGATCTCGATCGTCAGGTTCAGCGCCTCGACGACCCCGCGCCTCGACCTCTTCTACACCGGGGCCTCGAACCTCCAGTACGCGACGGCCGCCGGCAGCGTCGCGGAGCCGGCCAGCTCGCCGGCCGCACTCGCCGTCGGTGCAGACTGCTGGAAGACCGGCGCGCTCGAGTTCTTCAGCTCCGAAGGCCCGACGATCGACGGCCGGCTGAAGCCCGATCTCGTGGCCCCCGACGGGGTGTCCACCTCGACCTTCGGCAGCGCGAACAACCAGTGCGCCGGATTCCTCGGAACCTCGGCCTCCTCACCGCAGGTCGCCGGCGCCGCCGCCGATCTGCTCTCGAAGAACCCGACCTTCACCGCCGCGAACCTGACGGGCACGCTCGAGCAGACCTCGCTGTCGCAGAACACCTTCAGCCCGACGGATGCGCTCGGGAACGGAAGGCTCTGGATGGACGCCGACTCCCCGGCCGCCACGACCGCCGCAAACCTGACCTCGCCCGTGCTCACCGGCACGGCGCGCGTGGGTCGTTCCCTCGCGACGAATACCGGTCGGTGGTCGCCCACGAGCGGCCAGACGATCGGGTTCAAATGGGACCGCTGCGACGGCGCGGGTCAGAACTGCAGCCTGGTCACGAGCGGAGCGAACGACGACTTCTTCATTCCCGGGCCGTCGGACGCGGGGTTCCGCTTCGAGCCGATCGTCACCACCGCTCTCGGCGGCGATACGCCGGCGGGCCTGTCGGCCGCGGTGCTCGCCGCGCCACCGACGGCGTCCGTGCTGCCTTCGATCTCGGGGACCGCGACGGTCGGTCACACGCTGAGTGTCAACTCGAACGGGACGTGGACCGGGTCGCCGGCGTTCACCTACGAGTGGCGGCGTTGCGACGATTTCGGCGGAGCCTGTTCGGACATCGGCGGAGCGGCCTCCAGCTCGTACTCCCTGACGAGCGCTGATGCCGGGAGCACCGTGCGGGTCGCGGTCACCGGCTCGAACGCGGGCGGCTCGATCGTCGATACTTCGCCGGAGACGGCAGTCATCCCCGGGCCTCCGTTCGCGCCGACGAGCGTCTCGGCGATCGCGGGCGACTCGCAGGCAACCATCTCGTTCACGCCGCCGACGTCGAACGGCGGCTCCTCGATCACCTCCTACACGGCGACCTCGTCGCCCGGGAACCGGACCGCGACCGGCAGCTCGAGCCCGCTCACCGTGACCGGGCTCGCCGACGGCACGGCCTATACCTTCACCGTGAAGGCCTCGAACGTGAACGGCGCCGGACCGGCGTCCGAGGCCTCGAACTCGGTGACCCCGACAGGGTCAGGCGGAGGCGGCGGAGGCGGAGGAGGCGGCGGTGGCGGCGGGGGAGGCGGCGCTGCCCCGGATCTCCACGTCTCGGTCGCAGCCGGGCCGACCCCGCATGCTGTCGGCGACCAGTTCGCCTACCTGGTCACCGTCGTGAACCAGGGTGCGAACTCGAACGGCTCGACACTCGCGGTCAATCTGCCCTCCCAGGTGACGCTTCGCGGCACGAAGGTCGACCGCGGCCCCGGCTGCACGAGCTCCGGGCTCACCGTCAGCTGCTTCCTCGACTTCTTCCCGAGCGGCCTCACGAGCGTCGTCGAGGTGGATGTCCAGGTGGCGGCGCTCGGGAATCTCGTCCTGACGACCTCGACGTCCTCCTCCCCCGCCGAGCTCACACCCGCAAACGGCGTGGCCACGCTCACGATTCCGGTCGGAGTCACGACCTCCCAGCCCGTCTCCACTCCGGTCGTCTCGCCCGTCGTCTCGCCGGTGAAGGCGCCGGCCCCGGTGCGAGCCACCACCTCGTCGAAGGGCATCACGAGGATCGGCAACGCACGGGCCAACACGCTGACGGGCACGAGCAAGAACGACGTGTTGAAGGGCGAAGGCGGCAACGACGTCCTGAACGGCAAGGGCGGCAACGACATCCTCGACGGCGGTGCCGGCAACGACAGGCTCACCGGGGGTCCCGGCACCGACACGATCAACGGCGGCCCGGGTAAGGACACCATCTACGCCGACGACGGCAGCCACGACAAGATCACCTGCGGAACCGGCAAGGACACGGTCTACGCCGACAAGCACGACACGATCGCGCGGGACTGCGAACTGATCCACCGCCGCTGAACCAGCTCGTTCGGAGCGCGCTTGACTTCCTCCTCGCGATCTGTTGAGATCGCAGACAACGGGGCAGCGGGTCGGCGAAAAAATTGGAGGGATCATGGCGAGTGGTCTGCGGGTACACGGCTCCGGCTGGGCTGGGCGGCTTTCGCTGCTCGTGCTCGGAACTCTCGTCGCCGCGATCGTCGCGGCGGCAGGCTCGCTCGCCTACTCGACCGCAACCGGATCGACCGGCTCGAGCATCCACGCCTGCTACGCGAAATCCGGCGGCGGAATCAGGATTGCCTCGCGTTGCAAGAAGGGCGAGATCGCGCTCTCGTGGAGCAAGTCCGGCGCGGCAGGACCTGCCGGGAAGACCGGCGCCGCAGGGGCGGCGGGCCCGATCGGTCCCGCCGGTACGCAGGGCCCCGCGGGTGCCGCGGGCGCTGCCGGTGCAGCCGGCGCGCAAGGGCCGCAAGGCCCTGCCGGACCGGCGAACGGCCCGACCGGCCCGACCGGCCCGATGGGCGCAATCGGGCAGACCGGCCCGACCGGCCCGACCGGCGCGACGGGGTCGACAGGCCCCATAGGCCCGAGCGGAGCTACAGGGGATACGGGCGCCGCAGGCGCGACCGGCGCGACCGGACCAACGGGTGACACCGGCCCGACCGGGGCGACCGGCGCGACCGGGGCGACCGGCCCCAGCGGGGGCCCAACCGGAGCGATGGGAGCGACCGGAGCCACCGGCCCAGCGGGTCCGACCGGCCCGACCGGTCCGACCGGGACAACCGGAGGTCAGGGGCCAACAGGCACCACGGGTGCGACGGGGGAGATCGGAACGCTCTACTACATCTCGACGACCGACAACAACAACAACCCGGACGAGGTCGACTTCGCCGAGGCCAAATGCCCGGCGTCGCCGTCGGGGCTGCTCGCCGTCGGAGGCGGCGTCGAGACACTCGGCGCGGACAACCAACTCGTGGACGACTATCCCACCGACGGCACCGGCTCCGGCGACGCCGGAACGACCGCGTGGGGCGCCGACGTCGCGAACTTCTCTGACAGCGCGACCGAGTCGTTTGTCGTATACGTGGTCTGCGCGGTCTCTCCGGACGCGCCCAACACCACTGACTTCGCGGTGTCGGCTGCACGAACCGCGGGGCATGCCCAGATCGCACAGGACGCCTCCCGGTAGCGCGGGGGGATACGCACATGCGCAGAACAACTGCCTTCGTGAAGAACCGGATCGTGCTCGTCGGGGGGACGCTGCTCGTCGCCGCGACTGCTGGTTCGATCGCGTACGGGTCGGTGGCGGCTTCAGGAAGCCCTTCGATCCACGCCTGTTATTCGAAGTCGAGTGGGTCGATGCGGATCGCTCACACGTGCAAGTCGACCGAGAAGTCTCTCAAATGGAATGTCCCCGGAGGCGTCGGTAAGACGGGTAAGACGGGTCCGGCGGGCCTACCGGGCCCGATTGGCGCTCGAGGTGCGCCTGGGAGCCAGGGTCCCACGGGGCCCAACGGCGCGGCCGGTAGCACCGGACAAGCCGGGCCAAACGGCGGCCCGATCGGCCCGCAGGGCCCAGTCGGAGCGACCGGACTGACGGGTGGCGCCGGAGACGCCGGCTCCGTCGGGCCGGTCGGATCTCAGGGCGATCAAGGCGGGACAGGCAGCACCGGAGCCACCGGGCCGAGCCCGACCGGGCCGACCGGAGCGGTTGGTGACACTGGAGGGATTGGAGACACCGGCGCCACCGGAGTCACAGGACCATCGACCGGCTCGATCGGCCCGACCGGAGCGACAGGCCCCGCCGGCACCGCAGGAGCACAGGGTGGGATGGGGACGGCCGGAGCAACCGGCCCAATCGGGTCGACCGGCGCGACGGGAACCGCCGGTGCCGGAACGATCTACTATGTCTCGGCGGGGTTCGAGCTCGACGCCCACGCGGCCGAGTATGGGGAAGCGCTCTGTCCGGCATCCCCGAGTGGACTCCACGTCCTACGAGGCGGCGTCCTCGTCGATGACCTCTCTGACGACCAGGTTCTCGAGGAGTTCCCGAGTGACGGCACGGGAACGCACGCGAAGGGCACGACCGCGTGGATCGCGACGGTTGGAAACGGAAGCGCTACGACCGAGGACATAGTCGTCTTCGCGATTTGCGGCTCCGGCACTGCGAACGCGACGAACTTGGCACTGCCTGCGGGTCTGCCGCAGGGCGTGAAGCCGGCCCACCCGGTCTCGAGTTAGGGGTTTGTAGAGCGATAAGTGACGACTGGGGTAGTTGAGCCGTGGATGCCAGGCGTCGCACCCGAGCCGTGTCAGTAGCGCTGCCTATTGCGAGCTCGGGGGTGGCGTCTGGCGCCGGGGAGTGGCTGCACCGGCCGCCCAGTTATTGCTCTACAGGCCCTTAGGCTCGATCTCCTCTCGAGAACGGCAAATCGGGGCCGCCTCGCGGCGGCCCCGATTCGAGGCGGAGCGAAGGTCGTTCCTCAGGCGCCTTCGGGCACCGGCGCCCCGATCGAGCTGCCTGCCCCATGGTCGAGCCGCGGCAGCCAGTCGAGCCAGCTCGGCAGGTACCAGTTCCACTCGCCGAGGAGCTTCATCGTCGCCGGTAGGAGCAGTGCCCGCACGATCGTCGCGTCGATCAGGACTGCGGCGGCGAGGCCGATCCCAAGCTCCTTCATGTCGAGGATCGGGAGTGTCGCGAAGATCGAGAACACCCCGACCATCACGAGCGCGGCGCTCGTCACGACACCCGCCGTCGACTTGATCCCGTGGGCGATCGCGTCCTCGGTCCGCATGCCGCGATCGTAGGCCTCGCGGATCCGGCTCAGGATGAAGACGTGGTAGTCCATCGAGAGCCCGAACAGGATCACGAACATGAAGATCGGGAGCCATTGTGCGATCCCGCCGTTCGAGGTGAAGTTCAGCAGGTTCTCTCCCCAGCCCCACTGGAACACGATCACGAGCACGCCGTAGGCGGCGCCGACCGAGAGCAGGTTCAGGACGATCGCCTTCGCTGCGATCACGAGCGAGCGGAACGAGACGAGCAGCAGCGCGAACGCGAATGTGAGCACGAAGCCGAAGACCAGCGGCGCCGAGTGCTTCAGCAGCGTGTTCTCGTCCGCCGAGGCGGCGGTTCCGCCCGTGACCGCGTACGTCGCCCCCGCCACCTTCCCGACCGTCGCGGGGAGGACGTCGTTGCGGAGCGTGCGGAGCGCGGCGAGCGACGTCCCGTCGGTGCCGTTGCCCCGCAGCGGGATCGCGACGCGGGTGACCGAGTGGCCGGCGTTGACGTCGACGTCGATCGGGCCGATCATCTGGCCGCTCGCGAGCGCCTCCGAGCGGAGCTGCGCGACCGCGTGCTTCACGGCCGGCGAGTCGGCATCCGCCTGGATCGCGACGAGCGCGGGCGTGGCGCCGCCCGGGAACGCCGACTGGATCCGGTCGAGCGCAGGGATCGTGGCGATGTTCCTCGGGAGGGCGTTCAGGCCCGTCTGGGCGGTGTGGATGCGGAGCGCCGGGACGGCCAGCGCGACGAGGAGCCCGACCGATAGCGCCACCGTTGCGACGGGATGCCGGAGCGCCGGGGTCAGGATCGCCGACCAGAAGCGGTTCTCGCCTCCCTCGCGACGCAGCCGGTGCACGAACGGGATCCTGCCCCGGTCGACCTTGTCGCCGAGGCGGGCGATGAGTGCCGGCAGGACGGTGAGCGAGCCGAGCACTGCGACCGCGACGACGATCATCGTGGCGATGCCGAACGACAGGTAGGTCTTGTCGCCGGAGAAAAGCATCCCGGCCATCGCGATCATCACGGTGAGCCCCGAGATGAGCACGGCCCGGCCCGAGGTCGCGGCCGCGGCCTCGAGCGCGGCCCGCGGGCTCCTGCCCGACGCGCGCTCCTCGCGGTCCCGCTTGAGATAGAAGAGCGAGTAGTCGACGCCGACCGCGAGCCCGACGAGCAAGAGCACGGCGCTGACGTTCGGATCCATCGGCACGAGATGGCTCGGCAGCGAGACGAGCCCGAGGGTGGCTGCGACCGCCGACAGGGCGAGGAGCAACGGCAGCCCCGCGGCGACGAGCGACCCGAAGACGAGAAGCAGGATCAGGAGCGTCAACGGCACCGAGCGCTCCCCTGCTTTGGCCAGCTGGCTGTTGAAGGCGTCGTTCAGCGCCTTGCCCGAGCTGATCGAGCCGGCCTCGCCGACGAAGAAGCCGGGGTGCCGCGCCGCGATCTTCCCGGTGGCGGCGGTGATCGGCTCGATGTGCTTCTCGGCGTCCGCCTCCTTGCCGCGCATGTCGAACTCGAGCATGGCCGTGTGGCCGTCGGCGGAGACCTGCTCCGCATTCGCAGCCAGAAGGGGCGAACGGAGGTTCTTGAATCGCGCCGAGAACGGCTCCACGGTCGCGACGGCGTCCGCGACCGTGGCCCGGAAGGCGGCGTCGTGGATCGTCTGGGTCCTGCTCTGGATGAGCACGATCTCTGTCTGCGGGTCGGCCTGGAAGCCGGCCTTCTTCAGGATCTCGTCGGCGCGATGAGCCTGGCCGACGTTCGCGTCGCGCTGGTCGATCTGCTTCGTCCCGAGCGCACTCCCTGCGACGACGGCGACGATCACGAATGCGATCCAGCCGAAGACCGCCGTCTTCCAGTGGCTCGCGCTCCAGCGGCCCATCCGCGCCGCGATGTTGTTCGACTGCTTCAACGGTGACATGGCAAGCGTCCTTTTCTGACGAGGGCTTCGATGACGGACTCGACCTAACGAGTCGAGACTCGCACCGGAGCTCTCGCGGAGCAGGGCGGCGGGCAGGTTTATCGAGGTGCGGATATCCACACTCCTCGGCGGTGGTCAGCCGCGGAGCCGCTGGTCACGAACGCCGGCCCCGCGAGCGCCTTACGGAATCGTGATCCGCCCCCGCGATGACGAGGACGGCCACGGCGGCGTCGATGACGGCGAAGGCTCAGGCAGCCGTGAGCTCGACCGAGCGCGTGGCCACGGAACAACGCCCGGACTTTCGCTCCCGGCGGGTCTCCCTTCGCGACGAATCCGCGAGCACCGCACCCGTCGATCGACTCGCCGCAATCGGAGCAAGACGCCCCAGCGGGTGCCGGCGGCTACTGGTCGCGCAGGAACGACGGGACGTCGAGCAGGTCGCTCGGCGGCTCGGTGCTCGGGGTCGGGCCCGGTGTGATCGGAGCAGGGCCCGGTCCCGGGCTCGGGGCGGAGCCGGTGCGACGGCGGCGCTGCCCGCCGAAGCCGGTGGCGATCACCGTGACGCGAACCTCGTCGGTTCTCGCCTCGTCGATCACCGCGCCGAAGATCACGTTCGCGTTCTGGTCGGCGGCGCTCGTGACGACCTCGGCCGCCTCGTTGACCTCGAAGAGTCCGAGATCGGCGGGGCCCGTGATGTTGAGCAGGATGCCGGTCGCGCCGTCGATCGACGACTCGAGGAGCGGTGAGCTGACGGCGGCGCGCGCCGCCTCGGCCGAGCGGGCCTCGCCCTGGCCGACGCCGATCCCCATCAGGGCCGAGCCGGCGTTGCGCATGATCGTGCGCACGTCGGCGAAGTCGAGGTTCACGATCCCCGGGACCGTGATCAGGTCGGTGATGCCCTGCACGCCCTGGCGGAGAACGTCGTCTGCCATCTTGAACGCGTCGCCGAGCGGCGTCTTCTTCTCGACGACCTGAAGCAGGCGGTCGTTCTCGATCACGATCAGGGTGTCGACCTTGTCGGCGAGCTCGGAGATGCCCTGCTCTGCCTGCTGGCCGCGGCGACGCCCTTCGAAGCTGAAGGGCCGCGTGACCACTCCGACCGTGAGCGCTTCGAGCTCCCGTGAGAGCTCGGCCACGACCGGCGCGCCGCCGGTGCCCGTGCCGCCACCCTCACCGGCAGTGACGAAGATCATGTCGGCGCCCTTGAGCGCCTCCTTCAGCTCGTCGCGGCTCTCCATCGCGGCGGCGTTTCCGATCGTCGGATCCGCGCCCGCGCCAAGACCCCGCGTCGCTTTCGCGCCGATGTGGATCTTCACGTCGGCATCGCACATCAGGAGGGCCTGCGCATCGGTGTTCACCGCG
The DNA here is from genome assembly GCA_036271235.1 of Gaiellaceae bacterium. Lineage (GTDB taxonomy): Bacteria > Actinomycetota > Thermoleophilia > Gaiellales > Gaiellaceae > PALSA-600. The sequence goes on along the minus strand of DATBBA010000069.1, from coordinate 37,421 downwards.
ACGAACTCGACGCCCGTGAGCCCGGCGTCGACCATGCGGTTGACCGCGTTCGTACCCCCGCCGCCAACGCCGACGACCTTGATCACTGCAAGGTAGTTACCGGAACGATCTCTCATCTCAGGTTCGCTCGACCTCAAGATCAACTGCAGGCTGGGGCCCGCGCACACCTCCTCGGAGCGCAGAGTAAAGCCCACGGTACCGTTTGTCAACGCGGGAAACGCAACCTTCGAGCGATATCAACATAAACCTCTACCTTCGACTTTAGGGTTGTTGGCTGCCCAGAACGGGCCGTTCGGGGACGCTGACGTCCACATAGGCAGGGGCGGTCGTGCTCTCCCCTGCGGCGATGCGGAGGATCCGGCGGGCGATCGTCAGCTTCAGATGGAGGTTGCCGATGCCCCCGAGGCGCACCTGGGGGCCGGACTTCAGAACGAGGGTCAGAGCCTGCGGCCCGGAGTCCACCGTGCGCACGCCGCCGGCGAAGGTCGCACCCGTCACGGGCGCCACAGCCGCAGCCGCGAGCTTGCCGTCGGCAGCGTCGAGCGTCTGCCCGACCGACACGTGCACGTCCTTTGCCAGCCACAGCCGCGGCAGCTTCGAGTGCTTGGGATTCGCGACGGCCCGCATCACGCGCCCGCGGGCGGAGACGACCCAGGCGGCCTTCCCTTGACGGGCGAGGAGGACCGCCCGTTCAGGCTTCACCGTCACGTGCAGGGTGTGCGGGAAGGAGCGGTCGAAGCGGACGGACACAACGTCCGGCAGCGCCTCGACGCGCCGCGCGAGCGCACGGTCGTCGACGCGCAGAAGGCTCGTGCCGAGCACCGGCGAGAGCGCATGGCGCACCTCGGCCTTGACCTGTGGCGAGCCGCCGGAGACGTCGATCGTGCCGACGGCGAAAACGGAGGTCTCGAGCGCTCCGAGGTAGGCAAGGCCCGCTACGAGGAGGATCCCGACCGCTATTGCCGCACTTCGCAGGGACGGGAGCGGAAGCCTCGCGGCGCGGGGCTCCGAAGGCCTCCTCGGCCTGGAACGTGCCGCGGGGCGGGATCTCCCCTGCCTCGCATCTCTCGTAGCGCTCACGGACCGGTCTTCGCCGCGCGGACCCGCTTCCCTACAGCGGCGGAAGCTCGATCGCACCGAGGAGGCGAACCTCGTGCTCGAGCTCGATCCCGAAGCGCTCGCGAACGCACCGCCGTGCCTCCGCCATCAGCGCGAGCGCATCGGCGGTCTTCGCTCCACCCGCGTTCTCGATGAAGTTCGCGTGGCGCTCGGAGATCACGGCGCCGCCGGCCCGAAATCCCTTGAGCCCGCACTGCTCGACGAGGCTTCCGGCGCCCGGCCCGGTGTCCGGGTTCTTGAAGACGCTCCCGAACGTGCGCTTCGTCGTCGGCTGCGTCGCCTTGCGGCGGCCGAGGAGCTCGGCGACCTCGGCCTTGATCTCGTCCGGCCGCTTCGGGAAGAGCCGGAACCGCACCTGCGCCACCACGTCCCCCGGCTCGAGGCCCGATCGGCGATAGGCGAAGCCGAGCTCGCCGGCCGTGAGCGTCCGCCGGCCCGCGGCTCCCACGACGATCGCGTCGACGACGACGGCCTGCCAGTCGCTTCCATACGCCCCCGCATTCATCCGCACCCCCCCGCCCGCGGTACCGGGGATCGCCGAGGCGAACTCGAAGCCGCCGAGCCCGGCCTCGCGGGCGCGATGAAGACACACGGCGTTCTTTGCTCCGCCGCCCGCGACGAGCAACTCGCCCTCGACAGACGCCGAGGCCAGCCCACCGGTCAGCCGGAGAACCAGCGCGTCGACACCCGCATCGGCGGCGAGCACGTTCGAGCCGAGCCCGATCGTCTCGACCGCGACGCCTTCACGGCCGGCCCAGGCCAGAACCTCTTCGAGCTCCTCGAGGGTTCCGGGGCGGGCGAAATACCGGGCGGGGCCGCCAGTGCCGATCGTCGTCAGCCGCGCGATCGCGACGCCTTCCTCGAGCGGAATCACCGCCTCGCCTCCAGCGCGGCACGGATCAGCGCAGGTGCGCGGTCGATGCTCCCGGCTCCGAGTACGAGCAGCACGTCCCCGGCCTCCGCCCGCGCGGCGAGGTAGTCGGCCGCTTCCACGAGCTCGGGGATCCATGCGGCAAGCCGTCCGAGGTCGGAGAGCGCATCGACGACGAGCTTCCCTGTCACCGCCGGGTCCGGCGCCTCGCGCGCAAGGTAGACGTCTGTCACCACCACGTCGTCAGCAGCCGCCAGCGCTTTGCCGAGATCGGCCGCGAGGTAGCGCGTCCGCGAGACCAGATGCGGCTGGAAGAGCGCACGGAGCCTCCGGTCGGGAAACGCCTCGCGCGCGGCCGAGATCGTGGCCGCGATCTCGGCGGGATGGTGCGCGTAGTCGTCGACGAGCGTCACGCCTCGAACATCGGAGAGCTCGAAGCGCCGCCCCGTCCCCTCGAACCGGGCGAGCGCGTCGACTGCTGCGCCGCGCTCCATCCCTGCCAGCTCGAGCGCTGCGAGCGCGTTGCCCGCGTTCTGGCGGTTGTGGTCACCCGGGAGCGCGAGCGGCCCCACGAAGGGTGGCGCGTCACGCACCGCGTGCCGGGCGGAGCGCGCCCACCGGTCGAACTCGGCCTCGAGCTCGGCCAGCGACCGGAACTCACTGTGGTGGTCGAGCTCGACGTTCGTGATCACGGCGATCTCGGCCGGCAGGCCGAAGACAGTGCGGTCGGACTCGTCGCCCTCGACGACGAGCCAGCCCTCCCCCGCGCCTGCGTTCGACCCGAGCTGGGGCACCGGCGCGCCGATGAGCCAAGACGGGTCGTCGCCGGCCTCACGGAGTGCGAAGGCGATCATCGCCGCCGTCGTCCCCTTCCCGTGCGTCCCGCCGACGACGATGGTCCGCCGGAGGCCGGCGAGCTCTGCCAGGAACTCGGAGCGCGAACGTCCGGGGACGGACGGGTAGGCCGAGGAGACCACGACCTCGAAGCCGTCGGGCACCGCCGGCTCGGGTGAGATCTGGACCTCGATGCCGTCGAGCGCGGCGAGGTACGGCGTCTCGACCCGGTCCCAACCGCCGACCTCGGCGCCCCACGCACGTGCGAGCTGCGCATACGCCGACATCCCGGCCCCGCCGATCCCGATCAGCCAGAGCTTGCGGCCCTCAAGGGCGGGCAAGCGCGATCAGCCCCTCGGCGATCTCCTCCGCCGCGTTCGGCCGGGCCACGCGGAGCATCGCCTCGCCCATCCGCTCGAGCCGCGGCCGGTCGTCGAGCAACGAGCGCACACGGTCCGGGACGTCGTCGAGATCGAGGTCGCGGATCATCATCGCGCCGCCCGCCTGCACGAAGTAGTCGGCGTTCTTCGCCTGGTGGTCGGCCGTCGCGAATGGATACGGAACGAGGATCGCGGGCTTGCCGGCCGCCGCGATCTCCCATACCGAGCTTCCGGCCCGCGCGAGCACGAGATCGGCGGCCGAGTAGGCCGCGCCGATCCGGTCGGTCGAGGCGATCAGCCGGTAGTCGGCGCGCTTCGGCCGCGCCTTGAGCGACCAGTAGTCGCGTTCGCCGGAGATGTGCAGGATGGGAGGGCCGACCTCGGCGAACGCCTCGATCACCGTCTCGTTGATCGACTTCGCTCCGGCAAGTGCACCCGCGACGAGCAGCACCGGGCCTTCGGGCGGCAGCTCGAAGATCTCGCGCGCCTCGTCCTGCGGGATCGACCGGGCACGCGCCGGGATCGGCCGGCCGACGACACGGAAGCGCGGCTCCTCGCGACCGGGCAGCGGGTAGGCGAGAAAGACCTGCTTCGCGAAGCGGAGCGCCATCCTGTTTGCAAGCCCGAGGTGTGCATCGGCCTCCGAGAGCGCCGTTGGAATCCGCAGCGAGGAGGCGGCGAAGACCATCGGCCCTGCGACGTACCCGCCGGCGCCGTAGACGATGTCGCAACCACGCCGGCGTAGGATCGCCCGGCACGCGCGCGGTGCCACGCCGGCCCGATAGAGCGCCGAGAGGAGCTGTGGCGAAGGCTGGCGCGGAAAGCCGCTGATCCGGAAGGTGTCGAGCTCGTACCCGGCGTCAGGAACGAGCTGCGCCTCGACGCGATCCGGCGACCCGGCGATCGTCACGAAGACGCCGCGCTCCGTCAGCGCCTCCGCCACTGCGAGTGCCGGCAGCACGTGACCGGCTGTCCCGCCGGCCGCGATCACGCACCGAAGCTGTCTCTGCGTTGCCACGTGCCGCGATGTTAAGGAGGATGCCCACCCCTGCGAGGAGAACCACCAGGCTCGACCCGCCGTAGGAGAGGAACGGCAGCGGGATTCCGGTGAGCGGAGCGACTCCCATGACCGCCGCGATGTTCACCACGGCCTGGCCGCAGACGAGCGTCGTCAGCCCGACCGCCAGCCTCTTGCCGAAGGGATCGCGGCAACCGAGCGCGATCTTGAAGCCCGCGTACCCGAACGCGGCGTAGGCCAGCATCACGATCGTGACGCCGATCAGCCCGCACTCCTCGCCGATGTTCGCGAACATCATGTCCGTCGGCGCCTCGGGGAGATAGAAGACCTTCCCGATCCCGTTGCCGATCCCGACGCCGAAGATGCCGCCGGAGCCCATGCTGATCATCGCCTGGACGGCCTGGAAGCCGGCTCCCTGCGAGTCGTGCCAGGGATTCAGGAACGAGAGCAGCCGTGCACGCTGGTAGGGCTCGACCCAGACCATGAGTGCTGTCGCAGCGCACAGGCCTCCGATCGCCAGCCCGAGCACCCGCGCCGGAGTGCCGGCGACGACAAGCATCGAGATGATGACCATGAAGAGGACGATCGTCGTGCCAAGGTCCGGCTCGGCCAGGAGCAGTACCGCGAACGTCCCGACCAGGAGGCCGATGGGACGGCCGAGCTGCTTCATCGTGCGGGGCGGCGGCCTGCGGGCGAGGTAGGCCGCCGCCCAGATCGCCAGCGCCAGCTTCGCGAACTCCGACGGCTGGAAGGCAACGGGCCCGAGTGTCAGCCAGCGCCGGGCGCCGTTCACCGTCCCGCCGATTGCGAGCACGACGAGAAGGAGCCCGAGCGAGCCGAGCACGAAGACCGGGGCGAACCCGCGCAGGCGGCGGAAGTCCCAGCGCATTCCGACCACCATCAAGACGATGCCGACGACCGCGTACATCACCTGGCGCTCGACGTAGTAGTTCGGGTTGCCGCCGCCGACGGCGGCCGGAGCCGAGGTCGCCGAGTACACGCAGACGATCCCGAAGGCGACCAGCGCCAGCGTGACCAGGATCAAGATCCTCGATTCGAGCTCTCCCCGCTTCATTTGAACGATGTTCGCGCGCGAGCTCCCGACTCCTGGCAAGCTCTTCGAGAGGTGGGCGGCGAGGAGACGATTGGCGAACGACTGCGCCGCCTGCGAGAGGAGCGCGGCCTCGCACAGCGAGATGTCATCGCCCCGGGCGTGTCGGCCCAGTACATCTCGAAGATCGAGCGCGGGCAACGGAACGCCTCGGTAAAGGCACTCCGGAAGCTCGCCGAGAACCTCGGCGTCTCCGCTCAATACCTCGAGACCGGGCACGACCCGGCCGAGATCGAGCTGCGTGCGTTCCGGCTCGACGATGCCGAGCTGGCGCTGCGGCTCGGCGACGATCCGGCAGCCTCGGCTGAGAGCTTCCGGACGATCCTCGCCGAGGCTGCCGCCTCGGGCGACGGCGCCGCAGCGACGCGGGCACGGCTCGGGCTCGGCATCCTCGCCGCGCGTCACGGCGACCACGAGCAGGCGATCGAGCTCCTCGAGCCGGCCGTGGCGACGGCATGGGTCACTCCGCTTGCGCACGCCGACGCCTACACGACGCTCGGCCATTCCTATTCCTCCGCCAGGCGGGGCGACGACGCGATCGCGCTGTTCCGGGGCTGCCTCGACGAGCTACTCGGCGGCGAGCCGGTGACGAGCGCCGCCGTCGTGCGCTTTGCGACCTACCTCAGCTTCGCCTACCAGGACGAGGGTGCCCTCGACGAGGCCCGGGAGGCACTCGACCTCGCGCTACGCCACGGCAGCGAGATCTCCGATCCGTATTCGGCGATCCGTGTCCACTGGGCGGCTGCGCGGCTCGCCGCCCACGCCGGCGACTACCGCACGGCACAGCTCGGAGTCGCGCGGGCGATCTCCTTGCTGGAGGCGACCGAGGACACCGTGCAGCTGGCGCGAGCCCATCTGCTCGGCACCGAGATCGCGCTGTGGGACGGCGACCTCGAAACGGCCGCCGAGCACCTCGAGGCGGCCGAGCGCATCTTGCCCGGGTCCCCCGCACTCCAGGACCGCGCCGGCCTTCGGATCCAGCAGGCGTTCGTCGCTGCCCGAACGGGTGAGGCCGCGATCGCGATCGACCTCGCCAACGAGGCGGTCGGCTTCCTCGGCGAACGCGAGGATGCGGCGATCCGCGGGCGTGCCTACTGGGCGCTCGGCGAGGCCTACGCCGCCGCCGGAGCCGTCGCCTCGGCGCGCAAGGCGTTCACGGAGGCGAGCGAGCTGATCCCGCCCGGGACCAAGGACGCCGACCGGCTGCTCGAAGCCTGGAAGCGCGCGGTCCCCGCCGACTAGCTCTCGAGCGCCTCGCTCTCCGGCCTTGAAGCCCCCAGCGCGGCGGCCGCCGAGACGGCCGCCGCACTGAGTACGGGGACGGCGCATGCGGCTCCCCGGCCGGCGGGCCGAAGAGCCAGGCAACCCAACCCGACGTGCGCCAGTCCTCGTACTGGCTGACTGTAGGACAGCCCGGGCGACCACGCTCCGTCCCATGCGCCAGCTTCGACCTAGCCCTGCCGCTGGTCCCCGCGGAGCCCGCCGACGAGGCGCCGGAAGTCCTCACCGCGGCGCTCGAAGTTCTCGTACTGGTCGTAGCTCGCACACGCAGGGCTCAGCAGGACGACCGACCCGGGCTCGGCGAGCTCGGCCGCATGACTCACGGCACGCGGAAGTGCTCCGTCGTCGTGGGCGTCGGTCTCGCCCAGCGCAGCGGCAAGTGCCGGCGCGGCCGCGCCGAGAAGGTGGATCGAGCGGACGTTCGGTCCGATCGCGGCGGCGAGCGGGGCGAAGCTCTCGCCCTTCGGCGAACCGCCGAGGATCAGGTGAACCGGCTCCTCCGAGTACGCAGCGAGGCCGCGGAGCGCCGCGGCGACGTTCGTTGCCTTCGAGTCGTTCACATAGCGGACGCCACCCACCTCGCCGATGGGCTCCAGCCGGTGCGGAACGCCGGGAAACGTGCGCAGCGCCTCCGCGATCGCCGCGTCGTCGATCCCCACAGCGCGCGCCGCGGCGGTGGCGGCAGCGGCGTTCTCGCGATTGTGGGCACCCCGGATCAACGGCTCGGCCGGAAGTGGATCCTCGGCGGAGAACTCGATCCCGTCGCTCCCGAATCCGCGCGGGACGACGGCGGCGGCGGCGCGTTCGAGGATCCGGAGCTTCGCCGCGCGATAGGCCTCGAAGGAGACGTGCCGGTCGAGGTGGTCGGGCTCGAGGTTCAGCACGACGGCGACCTCGCACGCGAATGCATGGACATCCTCGAGCTGGAACGACGACACCTCGCAAACGACCCAGTCGGCGTCGGCGACGGAGCTGAGCGGGGTGCCGACGTTTCCCGCCACCACCACCTCGCGCCCCGCCGCGCGGAAGATCGCGCCGAGGAGCTCGGCGGTCGTCGTCTTTCCGTTCGTCCCGGTCACGCCCACGAAGCGCGTGCCGGCGGGCGCGAGCAGGCTCCAGCCGAGCTCGACCTCGGACCAGACCGAGATCCCGCGGCGCCGCGCTTCCTCGACGAGGGGGCGTTCACCGGGCACGCCGGGCGATTTCACGACGAGCTCCACTCCGTCGAGAAGCGCGACGTCGTCCTCGTTGCCGAGCGAGCCGTCGACGACGACCACCGTGTCGCCACGCTCTTCGAGCCGAGCCCGCGCAGCGAGCCCTGAACGCGCGAGCCCGTACACGAGGGCCTTCACGGCCGGATGTTCGGGTAGTACTTGTAGAAGAGCGCGAAGCCGCCGGCGCAGAGGATCCCGGCGATGATCCAGAAGCGCACCATGATCTTCGTCTCGGACCAGGCTTTCATCTCGAAGTGGTGGTGGATCGGCGCCATCAGGAAGACCCGTCGTTTCCAGAACCGGAACGAGACGACCTGGATCACGACCGACAGCGCCTCGATCACGAACACGCCGCCGACGAGGAGGAGCAGCAGCGGTACCTGCAGGAAGATCGCCATCGACCCGATCGCGCCGCCGAGCGCCATGGCGCCCGTGTCGCCCATGAACACCTCCGCGGGGAATGCGTTGAACCACAGGAACCCGACCGCTGCGCCGATCATTGCGGCCCCGATGTAGGCGGCGTCGAGCCGGTTCGCGATGCGTAGATGCGTGTGCGGGTCGACGTTGCGGATGTAGAGCGTGACGGCCATCGCGGTGAGCGTGAAGAGCGAGATGATCGACGTTCCTGCCGCGAGCCCGTCGAGTCCGTCGGTGAGGTTCACCGCGTTCGCCGAGCCGGCGATGATGATGAAGACGAGCACGTAGAAGCCCCAGCCGAGCGGGATCGACTTCTGCAGGATCGGGATGAACACGTGGTGGGAGAGGCCCTGGTGGTTCGCAGCGATGCAGACGACCACCGAGGTGGCGAGCAGGAGGAGCATCTTGATTCGCCCCGAGAGGCCGAGCGAGCGCTCGTGCCGCTGCTTGATCAGATCGTCGACGAACCCGATCGCGCCGCAGGCGAGCATCGTTCCCCAGATCGTGAGGGCGGGCACGGTCCGCACCGTCGTGGCGAGGAAGGCGACCGACGAGGCGATCACGATCAGGACCCCGCCCATGGTGGGCGTCCCCTGCTTCACCGCATGGTGCTCGGGCCCCTCTTCGCGGATGTTCTGGCCGAGCGAGTGCCGGCGCAGGAAGTCGATGAAGAACGGGCCCGCGAGGATCGAGATGAGGAGCGCGACGAGCGCCGCAATCAGTACATGTGCCATCTAGATGTGTCGTTCCGCGAGCTCGGGTGTCCGGATGGACGATCGTCCAGCCGAAGGTCGGCCGATGCGGCAGCGGCATGGGACGATCCGGGCCTGGGCAGCCGGTGAGGCCTGCCGGCGTGAGGCTTCGGTCGGACGCTCGCGCCCCGAAGCAGACGATCTCATAGGACTACTCATCTGCCGGACAGCTTCGCCGCGACGGCTTCGAGTCCCACTGCTCTCGACCCCTTGACGAGGACGACGTCGCCGGGCCGGACGATCGCGGCCAGGGCCTCGCCGGCCTCCGCGGCGTCGTGGGCGAACCGCATCTCGACGCCATCGGGCTCGCCGTAGCCTTCGGCGAGCGGGCCGACTGCGACGAGGGCGCCGAGCCCCGCGGCGGCCACGTCCTCTCCGACGCGGCGATGCAGCTCGACTGCCGACGCTCCCAGCTCGGCCATCTCGCCGAGCACCGCGACCTTGCGGCGAGCTCCGGCGAGCACGCCGAGGTGCTCGAGTGCGGCGCGCATCGAGGCAGGGTTCGCGTTGTAGCAGTCGTTGATCAGCGTCACGCCTTCGGGGAGCTCGATCACCTCCTCGCGGAGGGGGCTGAATGCGACCTCGAGCGTCTCGCCGTCCGGAAGCGGCACCCCGAGGACGTCGCAGACCGTGAGTGCGGCGGCCGTGTTCCGCAGCTGATGCGGGGCCGAGAAACTCGTCGCGAGCCGGATCGTCCGGTCGCCGACCTGGAAGCGACCGGGCTCGGTGGGCGCCGTGAAGCGCCGGATCTCGATGTCGGTGCGCGTGAGATAGGGCTCGAGCAACGGCTCCTCCGGGACGACCGCGGTGCCACCGGCCGGAACCGCCTCGATCAGCTCCGCCTTGGCGCGGGCGACGTTCTCGACGGTACCGACGAGCTCGAGGTGTACCGGCGCCACGTTCGTGACAAGACCCACGTCCGGCCGGGCGAACGAAGCGAGCCACGCGATCTGGCCGAGGCCGCGCATCCCCATCTCGACGATGCAGATCTCGGTTGCGGGCTCGATCCGCGCAAGCGTCAGCGGGACGCCGAGCTCGTTGTTGTAGTTCCCCTCGGAAGCGACCGTGCGCCGGTGGGGCGAACAGAGAGCGGCGAGGATGTCCTTCGTCGTGGTCTTGCCGGTCGCGCCGGTGAGCCCGACGATCCGTGCGTCGGAACGGTCGCGGACGGCGCCCCCGATCGCCGCAAGCGCAGCATGCGGATCGTCCGGAACGAGAGCCGCGGCGGCCCCGCGCGCGAGCGCGTGGGCGATGAAGTCACTGCCGCCGGCCCCGACCGCGACAAAGAGGTCCCCCTCCTCGATCCGCCGCGAGTCGATCTGCATCCCGGTGACCTCGTCCGCCCAGGGACGGGCCGTGAGCCGGCCGAGCGGCTCGACGATGTCCAGCTCGAGCGCGATCACGGCCGGGTCGTCACCCGGCGCAGCGTCTCTCGGGCGACCTCGCGATCGTCGAACGGCACCTTGCCGGCGGCCAGCTCCTGCTCGGGCTCGGCGCCGCGGCCGGCGATGACGACGATCTCGCCGGGGCCGGCCTCGGCAAGAGCAAGCTCGATCGCGGCGCGGCGGTCGAGCTCCTGCTCGAAGCTGCCGGTGGCGCCCGAGGCGACCTCGGCGGCGATCGCCTCCGGATCCTCGGAGCGGGGATTGTCGGAGGTCAGGATCGAGCGGTCGGAGAGCGCGGAGACGACCCGCCCCATCTCCGGACGCTTGCCGCGATCGCGGTCCCCGCCCGCTCCGAAGACGACCGTGAGACGGCCGTCGCCGAGACCCCGGGCCGTTCGGATGACGTTCTCGAGCGAGTCGGGCGTGTGGGCGTAGTCGACGATCACGGTGAAGGGCTGGCCGGCATCGATCGACTCGAAGCGACCGGGGACTCCTTGCACGGCCTCGATGCCGGCGCGGATTGCATCCTGCCCCACGCCGAGCGCCTGCGCCGCGAGGACGGCACCGATCGCGTTCTCGCGGTTGAAAGCGCCGCGCAGCTTCAGGTCGATCCCGTCGAGCACGGTCGTCGTCCGGTCGAACGTGACCGCGTCGGGAAGGCTCGCGGCCAGACGCTGCCCCCACTCGCCTGCCACATTCACGACCGCACGATCGGCCTGCGCGAACAGGGCGGCCTTCGCCGCGAAGTACGCGTCCATCGTGCCGTGGAAGTTCAAGTGATCCTGCGTCAGGTTCGTGAAGACCAGCACCGCGAACCGCGTGCCCTCGAGCCGGCCCTGCGCCTGCGCTTCCGAGGTCGCCTCGAGGACACACGCCTCGTCGCCGCGGTCGAGCATCTCGCGGAGGAGGCGCTGGAGGTCGATCGCCTCGGGCGTGTTGAGCCCCGTCGCCCGCCGCTCCCCGCCGACGCGCCGCTCGATGTTCGTGAGCAGTCCGACCCCGCGGCCCGAGGCCTCGAGGATCGAGTGGAGCAAAAAAGCGGTCGTCGTCTTTCCGTTGGTCCCGGTGATCCCCGCGACTTCGAGCGCCGCCGAGGGCTCACCGTAGAAGAGGTTCGCGGCGACCGGCATCGCGGCGCGGGAGTCGGCGACGACGAGCTGGGGCAGGTCGACCGGAACAGGATGCTCGACGACGAGTGCAGCAGCTCCGGCCTGCTTCGCGGCCGGGGCGAAGTCGTGACCGTCGGAGCCCCGCCCGCGGACACAGAAGAAGAGCGTCCCGGGCGCGGCCGACCGCGAGTCGTACGCGAGGCCGTGAATCTCGACCGGAGCGGCTCCGCCCGGCGCCCCGTCGACCACCTCGCCCGGCCCGAGCGCCACGATGAAGCGCTCCAGGTTCATCGCGTGCCGAGTCTACCGCCGAGACCCGTCCTCACCGCCCACGTCCGAACGGGCCATGTCCGGTGCCAGGTCCCGCGATCCCGGCGCGCCAGAAGTGGAACAAGACCGCAACGGACACGAGAAACCCCTGCAACCGAGGAACGGCCTTCAGGGCATGTCCGGTGCCAGGGTACGCGGCGAAAGTGCGACAAGCGATCCACAGATCAAGGCCCATCGGGGCTGCGGCGTTCCATGAAGACGACGTCGCGCCAGACGCCGTGGTGCCGTCCGATCCGCTCGCGCACTCCGACGACGCGGAAGCCCACACGTTCGTGGAGTGCGAGGCTCGCGGTGTTCTCGGGGAAGATTCCCGTCTGGATCGTCCAGATCCCGGCGTCCTCGGAGCGGCGAATCAACTCCTCGAGCAGAGCGCGGCCGATGCCGCGGCCACGGGCCGACTCGGCGACATACACGGACTCCTCCGCAACGCCGGCGTAGACGCAGCGGCCGGAGACGGGCGAGAGCGCGCTCCACCCTGCGACCTCTCTGTCGACGAGCGCCACCAGCCGGAGCTCGGGAAGATGTGCCGCGTCCCATGCCTCCCAGGCCGGCACCTCGGTCTCGAAGGTTGCCTGCCCGGTCGCGATTCCCTCGGCGTAGATCCGGGCGACGGCCTCCCAGTGCCTGGGAAGCATCCGCGCGATCTCCATGGCCTCGACGTTACCCGGTCGTCGTGCTCGTGCCGGTGAGCGTCCGCGGTGCGTCCGGCGGCACCTCGAGGTACTGCAGGTCGAAGGTGGCGATCGACTTGAACGCCGGTGCCGCGACGACGCCGCCGAAGATGGAGCCGCGCGGATCGTCGACCTTCACGAGGATCACGAGCCGCGGATGGGACGCCGGCACCATCCCGACGAACGACGCGGTGTAGTCGGTGGTCGAGTAGCCGGTCGGAGTCGCGACCTGCGCGGTTCCGGTCTTGCCGGCGACGGTGTAGCCGGGGATCGCGGCCTCGGTGCCTGTCGCGCCCGCGTCGGCGACCACGCCGCCGAGCATCGACTTCACCTCACGGTCGACGGCCGGCGACATGAGCCGCCGGTGCTTCCACGTCTGGGGTGCCTTGCCGCCGACGCGCAGGACGAGGTGCGGCTGGATCCAGACGCCCCCGTTCGCGACCGCGGCATAGACCGACGCCATCTGAATCGGCGTCACCGAAATTCCTTGGCCGATCGGGACGTTGCCGATCGTGGTCTCGCTCCAATCGGGAACCGGGAGCACCGAGCCGCCGCTCTCGCCGGGGAAGTCGATGCCGGTCGGAGAGCCGAATCCGAACTTCTTCACCCAGTCGGCGAGTCGCTGCGGCCCGAGCTTCTCGGCGATCGTCACCGCTCCCACGTTCGAGGAGTACGAGAGGATCTGCGCCACCGAGTAGTTGACGGTCCCGCGCTCCTCCGCGTCGTGCACGTTGCACTGCGTGCAGCCCGCGTACTGGTACTCGTACGGCAGCGTGAAGCGGGAGCTCGGCGTCACCAGATGGTCGGAGAGCGCGCCCGTGATCGTGACCAGCTTGAACGTGGAGCCGGGCTCGTAGGTGTCCGTGACCGCGCGGTTTCGCAGAAGCCCAGGCGACCAGCGCGCGACGTTCGAGGTGCTGTTCGCGTTGTACCCGGGGGTCTGCGCCATCGCGAGAACCTCGCCCGTCGCCGGGTCGAGCACGACCGCGGAGGCATCCTTCGCCCCCCACTGCGACACCGTCTGGTTCAGCACCCGCTCCGCCTGCGCCTGGATCGTGTGGTCGAGCGTCGTGAACACGTTCGCGCCCTCCTGCACCGGCTTGGAGCTGATCACGTCGATCGCACGGCCCGTCGGGTCGCGGACGATCGTCTGCGTACCCGTCCGGCCGGCCAGCTTGTGGTCGTACTGGAGCTCGAGCCCACCGAGCCCGTGATCGTCGATGCCCGCGTAGCCGAGCACCTGGGCGCCGACCCCGTTCTGCGGGTACGTCCGCAGTTCCTCGGGGTACGAGAGCACGCCGACGAAGCCCTTCTTCAGGAAGAGGTTCGCCTTCGCCGGATCGGCGAACCGCGCCACGTAGACGAACTGGCTCTTCTTGTTCAGCAGCTCGGGGTAGAGCGTGTCGCCGTCGACGCCGAGGATGTTGTGTGCTGCGAGCGCGATCCCACGTGCGTTCCGCACTTCCTTCGGGTCGGCGTACACCGTTGTCTTCTGCTCGCCGATCGCGAGCTGGACGCCGGTCCGGTCGAAGATCGTCCCGCGGCCGGCCGGGATCGTCTGGGTCGCCTCGTGCTGGCTCCGTGCGAGCTGCGAGAGATGGGCAGCCTTCACTCCCTGAAGCCAGAACGCACGTGCGAACATCGCGAGGAACGCAACGACGAACAGCACGAGCAGCAGCCTGATCCGCCGGTTCGCATGCTTCTCGCGCATCGGAGAGGCCATCCGCTACTTCCCGAGGTCGATGTACCGGGTCGTCGCCGGATCGGCCTGGACGACGCCGTCCTGTGTGTGGGCAAGCGACTGGATGCGCGACGAGGTGAGCGCACCCGCCAGCTCCGATTGAAGGGACGCGTTCTGCGCCTTCAGCTTCGTCTGCAACTGGGTCGCGCTGTCGAGCCGGAGGTTCAGCTGGAGCACGAGAACGTTGACGAAGACGACGCCGCCGAGCAGTAGGCCGCCGACGACGATCCACGCGATCCCGCCGCGCGACCGGGCGCGTGCCTTCGCGCGGGAGCGAGTCTTGGGCGCGGTCGTGCGCGGCTTCGTACGCGGGCTCGGCTGCCGCTTCCGCGGCTCGGCCGGGGCGGGCTGGGTCCGCGTCTTCGGCCGGGTCCGCGTGACGGCCGCTCCGGCTGCGCGGGCGCTAGCCAACCTTCACCGCCACGCGCATGCGGGCCGAAGCCGAACGCGGGTTGCGGGCGACCTCGGCCGCGCCCGGCCGGATCGCCCGCCTTGGAATTGCACGGAGGGTCGGGGTCGCGCCGCAGGCACAGAGCGGAAAGTCCGGCGGACAGGTGCAGCCGTGCTCTCCGTCGCGCATGAAGCGCTTGACGATCCGGTCCTCGAGCGAGTGGAACGAGATGACCGCGAGGTGCCCGTGGGGCCGCAGCATCTCGAGCGCGGCAGGCAGCGCGCGTTCGAGCGCGCCGAGCTCGTCGTTGACCTCGATCCGCAACGCCTGGAAGACGCGCTTGGCCGGGTGCCCCTCTCCGAAGCGGGCCGGCGCCGGCATCGCGCCCTTGATCGTGTCCACGAGGTCGGCGGTGCGCTCGAACGGCTCCTTCTGGCGGCGGCGGACGATCGCACGCGCGATCTGGCGGGAGTACCGCTCCTCGCCGTAGCGGCGGAAGATGTCCGCGAGCTCCCATTCGTTCGTGTCGTTCACGACGTCGGCGGCCGTGAGATCGGCGGCGGGATCCATGCGCATGTCGAGCGGCGCGTCGGCCGCGTACGAGAAGCCCCGCTCCGGCCGGTCGAGCTGCATCGAGGAGACGCCCAGGTCGAGGAGGACCCCGTCGGCGCGCACCCCGTTTGCCGCGAGCTGCTCGAGCACCTGCGAGAACTCCCCGTGCAGGAGGCGGGCCTTGACGGCCGTCGTGCGCCGGAAGCGCTCGAAGTACGGCGCAACCGTCGGGTCGCGATCGATCGCGATCAGCTTGCCCTCACCGCGCAGGCGCCCGGCAAGAAGCTCCGAATGTCCGCCCGAGCCGAACGTGCAGTCGACGATCGTCTGCCCGGGCCGAGGCGCGAGGGCGTTCAGCACCTCGTCCGCGAGAACGGGAACGTGATCAGTCTCGGTTGGCAAGACGCTCGGCAACATCTTCCGCGCTCCCTCCGGCTTGCGTGCGTTGCTCGCGCCACGAGGCGCGGTCCCAGATCTCCAGGTGGTCGAGAACGCCGGCGACCGTGACCTCGCGCCCGATCTCGAACTCCTCGAGGAGCCGGGCCGGGATCACCATGCGCCCGGCCTTGTCGAGCTCCACGGGCGGCGCGCCGGTGAAGAACCAGCGCTGCATCGTCCGGGTCTCCCTGCTGAGCGGATCCAGCGTGCCCATGCGGGCGGCAAGGACGTCGAACGCCGGGCGGGAATAGACAGCCAGACAACCATCGAGGCCTCGCGTGATCACGACCTCGTCCCCGAGCTGCTCCCGAAGCTTCGCCGGAAGCGTGAGACGGTTCTTGTCGTCGAGGGTGTGGTCGTATTCGCCGAGGAGCATTTCGAGCGGGCAGCTGTCTCATCCACCTGCATCATCCACCTGGCCCCACTCTAACCCACATTTCCCCACCTGTCCACCCCTAGAGGGCTGTCGGGCAGGAAATACCCCGTTGGGGTGGCCGATCCGTGGACGCCAGGCGCGCGACATCCGAGCGGTGGCGGTACCTGTGCCCCTTGCGAGCTCGGCGGCGGTGCCCGGCCGCCCGGAGCGGCCGCACCAAGCCCGCACTTGCTGCGGCCCGATCCCCCAGAGGGTCTGCGGAGGAACAAACTGACCGATCGGGCGGTTGATCCGTGGATGGCGGGCCCCCGCGGAGCGGCCCCCGAACGCGCCGCCCGTTATTCGTGCGCGGGCCCGGCAAGGGTCAGCTGCGCGCTGTATGGCCCCTTTCCGGTGATGACGGCGGCTCCGGCTCGAGATGCGAGCGCAAGCGCGGCGGGGAGCGCGTCGCCGCGGGCGAGTGCAAAGGTGAGCGTGGCGGCGAAGGAGTCGCCGGCGCCGTAGGTGTCCTCGAGCGGTCCGGGCGGCTCCACGGCTTCGAATCTGGCGCCCCCGGCCACCCCGCCTCTGCTGCCCTCCGTCGCGACGAACAGCCCGACCTCGAGCCCGCCGTCGTAGTGCTCGCCGGGGTCCGTGTTGCTTCCGACGAGCAGATCGAGTGGGACGCCGCCCTCGAGCAGAATCGGCAGCTCGCGCGGGGTCGCCGAGAGGAACCGCGCCTCGCGCGCGGAGCGGAGTGCCGCCACGTCGCCTGCGACGAAGAAGATGCCGTCGTAGCCCGCCAGCGGGAGCGGCCCCGCGGGACGGAGCTTGGGCCCGACGGTCGTGATCGTCCGTTCCCGGTTCCGGTCGACGTGGGTGAGCGCCCGACGCGTTCGCCCGAACCACTGCGCGTGGACGGCCACGCCGAGCTCCTCGAGCCGCTCGGCCGAACGCCGCCCGAGCTCGTCCTCCCCGAGCGCCGTGTAGAAATCGCACGCGCCGGCCAGCTTCACGATCTGGACGGCCGCGACCGCGCCGCCGCCGGCCGGCTCGGCCCACGATTCGCTCCCGTGTGCGATCTGTCCGGGCGCCGGCACATGGTCGACCTCGACGAACTCGACCCACTCGACGTGGCCGACGACCGCATAGCGCCCCATCCCGCGACGCTATCTCACACCACGCGGCACCAGGACGTTACAGCTCATGATGCAGACGATGGCGATCCCGCCGTTCGAGCGGTTCTACTGCGAGCACTGCGACGAGGTGCTCGGCTACCTGCGCCGGCTGCTCGGCCAGCGGGCCGAAGACGCGTGGCAGGAGACGTTTCTGCGAGCGCTTCGGGCATACGACCGCCTCGAGCACGGCCGGCACCTGCGCGCGTGGGTGTTCACGATCGCGACGCGGGTCGCGATGGACGACCTCACGCGGAAGGGCCGGCAAACCGTGAGCCTCGACGAGACGCACGAGCCGGCCGTGAACGGCGCGTTCGCGGAGCCTGCGTTCAAGGAGCTCGAGCATCTCACCGGCGAGCTTCCGCCCAAGGAACGGGCGGCCGTCGTGCTCCGCTACGGCTACGACCTTCCCTACGACGAGATCGGTGCCGCGCTCAGCTCATCCGAGGAGGCGGCCCGCGCCGCCGCATCGTCCGGTGTTCGCAGACTGAGGAGGACACTTGAACGTGACGCCTGAGCACGTGACCGCGGAGCTCGATGCCCGCTTCCGGGCAGCCGCCCTGCAGGAAGGCCTTGTCGACGTCCGCTACGACGTCGTCGACTCCCCAGTCGGCGAGCTGTTCCTGGCCTCGACCGCGCGCGGCCTCTGCCGGCTCTCCTACACCGTGGAAGGACAGGACGAGGCGGTCGCCCGCATCTTCGGAGCACGGGTGCTGCGCTCGCCGCTCGACGAGGTCCGGCGCGAGCTCGACGAGTACTTCGAGGGCCGCCGCCGCGACTTCGACCTGCCGATCGACCTGCGCGTCGCCCCGTTCCACGAGGCGGTGCTGCTGGAGCTCGCCCGGGTCCCGTACGGCCAGGTCGACACCTACGGCCATCTCGCGAGGCTCGTCGGCCGGCCGCAGGCCGCCCGTGCGGTCGGAACCGTGATGAACCGAAACCCGATCCCGATCGTGCTCCCATGCCACCGGATCATCGGCTCCAACGGCTCGCTCACCGGGTACGGGGGCGGACTCGACGTGAAGCGCCAGCTGCTCGAGCTCGAAGGCGCGACGCTCGCTCTCTGAGCCGCGTTCGAACCTCGCTTCTGTTGCAAGTCACAAGCTGGCAACGCTTGTGACCTGCAACACATCGGGACCTCGGGCTACGACATGGCGAGAGCTGCGAGGCGCGTCGCCTCGGCCAGCGCGGCTGTGGCCAGGCGGGGGCCAAAGCTGATCCGGGCGACTCCGAGGCGTTCGAGCTCGTCGACCTTCGGATCGGCGGGGTCGACGAGCACGTTGACTGCGCCCGCGATCCGGGCGGCGAGCGCGCCCACCGTCTCGAACGGTGCAAGGATCGGATAGATGCAATCGGCGCCCGCCTCGAGGTAGGCGTTCCCGCGCTCGACGGCCTCGTCGATACCTCCGCTCCCCGTGATGAACACGTCGACGCGGGCGTTCAGCACCAGCCCGGGCGCCGCGGCGCGGACAGCCCGAATCAGCTCGACCTGGTCCTCGAGCGCCACGAGCTCCGATTCGCCGTGTGAGTCCTCGAGATTCATCCCGGCGGCGCCTGCCGCGAGCGCCGCCGCAGCCGTTCCCGGCGGATCGCCGTACCCCGCCTCGAGATCGGCGGTCACGGGCACGTCGACCGCGGAACAGATGCGCTCGACGACGCGGAGCATCTCGGCGGCAGGGGCCTGCTCGCCGTCCTCCCAACCCAGCGACTCCGCGACCGCGGCACTCGTCGTCGCGATCGCACGGCAGCCCGGAAGCCCCGCGAATGCCTTCGCGCTCGCGACATCCCACGCGTTCGGAAGCACGAGGATCGGCGGGGCGCGGTGCAGCGCACGGAACTGGTCGGTGCGGGTCACGCCCCGAGCCTACTCGGGATGAAGGCCGATCAGCCGATAGCCCACCCCCCACTCG
Source organism: Gaiellaceae bacterium (assembly GCA_036271235.1). Taxonomy (GTDB): domain Bacteria; phylum Actinomycetota; class Thermoleophilia; order Gaiellales; family Gaiellaceae; genus PALSA-600. The sequence goes on along the minus strand of DATBBA010000069.1, from coordinate 18,367 downwards.
TTGTCGATGTAGGGCGTCGAGGGCGCGAACGCACGGAGCTTGCGCCGGAGGCGGGAGGCATGCGCATCGAGCGTCCGCGTTCGCATCGTCGGCGGCCAGTTCCAGACGTCGCGGAGCAACTCCGAGCGCGTGAACACCCGCGAGGGGTCCGACGCGAGCCGTGCGAGCAACTCGAACTCCTTGTGCGAGAGCTTCACCGCGATCCCACCGACGGTGGCGACGCGCCCGATTTCGTCGACCCTCAGCTCACCGAGCTCGATCACCCGCTCCGCGCGCCGGGACCTGCGGACGACGGCACGGATCCGTTCGACGAGCTCCTCGTGGTTGAACGGACGCGGCACGTAGTCGTCACAACCGCTCCGGAAGGCGAGCACGCGATCGCGGGGCTTGTCGTCTGCGCCGCCGAGCACGATCACCGGCGCCTCGTCGCACCACCGCTCGAGCTCGCCGCGGTCACCCGCGATCACGACATCGGCGTGCCCGTCCGGCCCTGCGATCTCGAACCCGTAATCGCGAAGCTGCTGCTCGAGCAGGCCCGAGCCCTGCTCGGCTGCGAGATATACCGTCGTGGACATGGCTCCGACGGTACCCGCGGCTCGCCGCGCTGCCTAGTTGTCCTTTGAGCCGAAATTGTGACGATTGATCCTCAGCCGTCCACCGTGGCCGACACCTGCCGAGCCTTGCCCTTTCCGGCCCACGCGCTGTGAGCGAGCCAGGCGGAGAGACCGAGAACCGCGACGCCGCCGACCGGATGAAACCCGCTGATCCACGGGTGCTTCGGGAGCGCGGTCGCATGCTGGATGACCTCCGCCAGGAACGCCAGGACGAACGTCCAGAGGATCAGCCGCTTGTCCCACATCAGCAGTGCGAGCAGGAACGTGAGCACCGTCACGAGCGCGATCACCTCACCGAAGTTCCTGTGGAGATCGAGGCTCTTCTGATCGTCGAGGCTCGCCGAGCCGTGGATCCCGAAAACGCCACGTCCCGCGAGGAAGATCTGAACGACACATGCGACAGCCACGAACGCGATCAGCACGCGATACACCTGGTACGCAACCTTCCGAACGCCTTCCACCGCAACCTCCGCTTCGAGTTTCTGGCCTGCCGCAGAAGCGATTCAAGCGCATCCCACGCTCAGATGCGGCCCGACCGGATCACCCCGATCAGCAGCCAGACGCCGAGCACGCCCGAGGCGAAGAACCCGAGGAACGAGATCAGGTTGAGGCCGAGCACCTGCGGGCCCGTCTTCGAGAAGGCGCCGATGAGGCTCGACCCGATGAGGCCGCCGGTCACGATCAGCGCGATCACGAGGCGGTTCGAGACGACGTCGAGCTTGTGCATCAGGTCGTCGAGCCCCTTGTGGACGAACCCGATCTCGATCTCGCCCGCCCGGACCTGCTCGAGCGTCTCGTACACCTGGTAGGGCAGCGCGCCCGCCATCTGCACGAGCTGCCCCGTCTCGCGGCGGGCACGTCCGGCAACGCGCCGCGGGGTGAAGCGCTCGAGGATCAGCCCGCGCGCATACGGTCGCGCGACCTCGAACACGTTGAAGTCAGGGTAGAGATCGATACCGACGGCCCCGATCGTCGCGATCGCCTTGTCGAGCAAGACGAAGCGGGACGGCAGCCGCAGGTTCATCGAATAGATCAGGCCGAAGGCCTCGCGGATCACCTGGAGCGGATCGATCTCGTTCAGGCTCGAGCCGTAGTAGCGCGAGTAGATCTGATGGAGCTCGGAGACGAACTGCTCTTCCTTCTCCTTGGGATAGCGGACTCCGAGGTCCGCGAGGCGTCTCGGGAGCACCTCGATGTTCTCGTTCGCGGCGTCGATGAAGAGCCGCGTGAGCTTCGAGAGGTCACGGTCGGTGAGCTTCCCCGAGAGCCCGAAGTCGACGAGGCCGATGCGCTCCGGGGAAAGCACGAGGATGTTCGCCGGATGGGGATCGCCGTGGAAGAAGCCCTGCTTGAAGATCATCGTCAGCCACGTCTCGGCGATCACGTAGGCCAGGTGGCGGCGCTGCTCGAGCGTCCACGCGTCGACCTCGAGGTCGGCGAGCTGCACCCCCTCCAGGTACTCGAGCGTGAGCACGCGGCGGCTCGTATAGCTCCAGTACGTTCGCGGCACCGCAACATGGGGGTGCGCGGCGAAGTTCCGATGGAAGATCTGGGCGTTCCGTCCCTCCTGGCGGTAGTCGAGCTCCTGCCGGATCGAGCGCGCGAACTCGTCGACGATCTCCCTCGTGTCGATGAAATCGAAGGCGCGGATCCGTTCCCGCACGATCCGCGCCGCCCCTTCGAGGAGCTGGATGTCGCTCTCGACCTGGCGCGGGGCGTTCGGCCGCTGGACCTTGACCGCGACGCGCCGGCCGTTCGGGAGCACCGCGCGGTGCACCTGCCCGATCGATGCGGCTGCGAGCGGGGTCTCCTCGAACTCGAGGAAGAGGCGGCTGATCGGCTGGTTGAAGTCCTCGGCCACGACCCGCTCCACCTCGGAGAACGGAAACGGCTTGACGTCGTCCTGGAGGCCGCGCAGCTCCACGATGATGTCCGGCGGGACGATGTCGGGGCGCGTGGAGAGAAGCTGCCCGAGCTTGACGAAGGTCGGCCCGAGCTCGTCGAGCATCTCGCGGACGTGGCGCCCGCGGTTTGCGCCGTTGTCGGGGGCGCGCCGGCCGTCGAGCAGGAAGCCGAACCCGTGCTTGACCGCGACCTGGGTGATTTCGCTCAGCCGGCCGATGCTTGCTGCTTTGGAACCGGACGCCATCTACGCAGTGTTGCACGCGTTGCGGCGAAATCTCTGCGCGCGGCCGCGGCCGGGCTTGTGACTTGCAACACAAGCCGGGTTTTGGACGCTCAGCGAGGGAAGGCGCCCGGGACGCCCCCGTCGACCGGGATCACGCAGCCCGTCGTCGCCCGTGAGCGCTCCGAGGCCAGGAAGGCCACGGCCTCGGCGACGTCGGCACCCGTCACCGTGCGTCCGAGCAGGCTCCGAGAGGCATAGAAGGACTCGAGCTCGGCAGGCTCGACGCCGTGGGCCTCGGCCCGTTCCCGGCGGAGCTCGTCCGACCAGAGCTTCGAGCCGGCGAAGATCGCGTCGGGATTCACGGCGTTCGCGCGGATTCCGTGCTCTCCACCCTCGAGTGCGGCGATCCGCATGAGCTGGACGAGCCCGGCCTTCGCGACCGAATACGGGCCGAACCCGGCACCCGGCGCGAAGGCGTTCTTCGACGCGACGTACACGAGGCTGCCGCCGATCGCCTGCTCGGTCATCAGTGCCAGGGCGCGCTTGGTGAGCTGGAACTGGGCCGTGAGGTTCACATCGAGGCTCCGGCGCCACTCCGCATCCGGGAGGCTCGAGAGCTCACCCGTCGAGCCCACGCCGGCGTTGAACACGACGGAATCGAGCCCGCCGAAGCTCGCGACCGCCGTGTGGGCCAGCTCGTCGACGACGGCCGCGTCTGTCAGGTCGCCGACCACTCGAACTGCTCTGTCGAGCCCGGCGCACGTCTGCTCGAGGCCTTCCGCGTCGAGGTCTGCGAGAACGAGATGCGCGCCGCGGGCTGCGAGATCGACGGCGACGTCCCGGCCGATTCCCGAGGCGGCGCCGGTGACGATCGCGATGTGGCCTGCGAGCTCGGGCGCCGATGGAGCGAGCGTGAGCTTGTACAGCTCGAGCGGCCAGTTCTGGAAGTCGTGAACCTCGGCCTCTGTGAGCCAGCTCGCCCCGCCGAACCGATCGAAGGTCGAAGCGACGGAGGAATGGCTGTGCTCGGCCAGTTCGAGCCTCGTGCGAACGGCGCGGATGTCCGGGGCCGCTGCGATCGCACCGAAACCCGGGACGAGGAATGTCCGCGGCAGTTCCTCACCGTCCTCCCCCACCGCTTCGACATCGTCGCCGAGCCCGATGACGCAGGTGCGCGGCCCGATCCGGAGCATGTGGTCGGGCGTGCTTCGCATCGCAGCCACGCCCTCGACATCCGCCCGGTCTGCGAGCGGCTGCTGGTGGAGCGACGCACCGAGAATCTGGCGCTGCTCCCGTGAGAGCCGGCCGCGCAGTCGGACGAGGAAGCTCTCGACCGTACGTCCGTCGGGCTCTCGAAGCTCGGGTACGTCGGACGCACCGAGGTAGTCCTGCGCGAGGCCGACGAGCTCCAAGGTCCGTCCATGGGACTCCTCATGCGACTCACCCCAGGTGACGAGGCCGTGATGAGCGAGCACCACGGCGCGCGAGGCGGCAAGCTCCGAGACGCGCTTGGAGAGCTCGAATCCGGGCCGCAGGTACGGGACGACGGCGATCCCGGGTCCGAGCGCATCGCGAACCGCCGCAGCGGGATCGGGGGCGTTCGCGAGCGAGCAGATCGCATCGGCGTGGACGTGATCGACGTGGGCTGCCGGCAGGAACGCGTGCAGGAGCGTCTCGATCGACGGTCTCGCACCCTCCGGCTCGACGAGGCATCGGGCGAGATAGGCGACCATCTCCTCGTCGCTCATCGCGTCGCGATCCCGGAGCGGCATGAGATCGTCGAGCCAGAGCCCCGGGAAGTCACCGGCGCCGGCCGTGGCAAGATCGGAGCCGCTTCCCTTGATGCGCAACACCCGGCGGTCGCGGCCGAGGTGATCGGTTTCGACGAGCTTCGTCGACGTGTTCCCGCCGCCGTGGAGCACGAGCGCGGGATCCGCGCCGATCAGCCGCGAACGGGCAACGAGCCGCTCGAGCTCCGTCTTGCTCCTCGCCATTTGATCAGCCTCTCCGATCAAATGGCCATGCTCTACTTGATCGCTTTGACCGTGGCGCGCCACGAACCGCGGGGAGCCGCGACATCGACGCTCTCCCCGACCTTGCGCCCGAGCAGCGCCGAACCGAGCGGCGAGGTCGGCGAAACCGTGCCTGCGCCGCCGACCGCGCTGATCTCCACGGTCATCGTCTCCCCACCCTCGTCGGCCACGTCGACGACCGAGCCGATGCCGACCTCCTCGCCGCTTGCCTGCTCGACGATCTCGGCGTTGTCGAGGCGGTGGCGGAGCGTGCGGATCCGAGCTTCCAGCAGTCCCTGCTCGTTCTTCGCCGCGTGGTACTCGAAGTTCTCCGAGAGGTCGCCGAACTCCCGCGCCTTCTTGATCGCGGCGACGACCTCGGTGCGGCGAGGCCCCTCGAGCTCGGCAAGCTCCTCGCGGAGCGCCTCTGCCTGGGAGGCCGTGAGCCGCTCGTCTACCACTTGGAGCCCCGCCCGCGGCGTGAGGTGTAGACGAGGCGCGGCCGTGCCATCTTCATCCCGGACTCCTCGAACCGCTCGGTCTGGCCCTGGAGCCGGGCGACCCGGCTGACGTCGGCCTGCTGCTCGGGAAGCACGAGGGTGATTCCGGTTCCGCCGCGACCGGCGCGGCCCGTGCGGCCGACGCGATGGGTGTAGGCCGACGGCTCCTCGGGCGGGTCGAAGTTGATCACGTGCGTGATGTCCTCGACGTCGAGCCCGCGAGCCGCGACGTCCGTCGCGACGAGCGTGCGCACCTTGCCCGAGTCGAACCGGGCCAGCGCGCGCTCACGCTGCACCTGCGCCTTGTCGCCGTGGATCGCCACCGCGTCGATGTCGTGGCGGCGAAGCTTGTCGACGAGGCGGTCCGCTCCCGCCTTCGTCCGCACGAACACGAGGGCGAGGCCTTCGTCGCCGGGGAGCAGGTCGACCAGGGTCTGCACCTTGTTCTCCGGCGTGACCGCGATGAACTTGTGGTCGACGTCACCGGAGCGCCGCTCCTCGGGCAGCTCGGTGTCGAACCGCGCAGCGAAGTGGGTGTAGCGACGTGCGAGCTCGCCCACTTCTCCGTCGAGTGTCGCCGAGAAGAACATCGTCTGCCGCTCGCCGGTGAGGCTGCGGACGATCCGGTCGACCTGGGGCTTGAAACCCATGTCGAGCATCCGGTCGGCTTCGTCGAGGACGAGCACCGAGACGCTGGCGATAGAGATCAGCTTGCGGTCGACGAGGTCCTGCAGCCGGCCCGGCGTCGCGACGAGCACGTGCGCGTTGTGGGCGGCATCGGCCTGCTTGCGAAGCGGCACGCCGCCGTAGACGGCAACGGACCGGAGTCCCTTCGCGCGGCCGACGAGCTCCATCGTCTCGGTGACCTGCGAGGCGAGCTCGCGCGTCGGTACGAGCACGAGTGCGGCGATCCCGTTGCTCTGGTTGTCGATCCGCTCGACGATCGGGATCGCGAAAGCGAGGGTCTTGCCGGAGCCCGTCGGGCTCTTCGCGAGCACGTCGCCGCCGCGAAGTGCTTCCGGGATCACAGAGGTCTGGACGGGGAACGGGTTGAGGATCCCCTGCTCCTCGAGCACTGCACAGACCGCGTCGGACACGCCGAGCGTGCGAAATTCAGTTGCCGTGTCGGTGTCCGCCACGGCGGAAGAGGGATGAGTCACGTTTCGCTACTCCTTCTGTCGGTCGAGATCCCGGTTCCGACAGGGGAAACGCGATCTCACTGGAAGGCCGGATTGCCCTCCATGCAAACCAGGGTAGCAGTGGCGGCGGCCGTCTACTCGCCGGCGGCGCTGTCGAGGCGGTCCTCGACGAGCCGCAGCCGGTGCTCGAGCTGGGCGACTCGGAGGTCGAGATCGTCCCAGTCCTCACGCGTGATGAGCCCCAGCTCGTAGAACAGATGGTTCATGCGCTGCCGCGTTCCTTCGCCCACACGGAGCGCGTCGCCACGCCACCGCGAGCCGGCCTCGTCGAGGAGCGCGCGCAGCTCGTCGAGCTTCGGCCCGAGCAGCGCAAGCAGGCGGTCGAGGGGGTCGCGCTCGTCGAAGACGTCGTTACCGGGGTCGTCCATGCGGCCTCGACTGGCGCCGCTGGCGGCGCCGCTCGCGCTTTGCATCCTCCGACTCGCTGCTCTCGCCGACGCCTACCGCCGCCTCGAGCTGCTCGAACGGCGTCTCCTCGGGCGACGCCTCGGCGGCTGCGATCTCGGCCCGCTCGATGATCTTGGCGCGCGACTTCGCCTCGTAGGCCTCGCCGCGGCGCCCCGCGTATTCCTTGTCTCCTTCGAGGAGGCTCGAGAGGATCGGGGTTGCGATGAAGATCGTCGAGACCGCACCGACCGCGATGCCGACCATGATCGCGAACGCGAAGTCCTGCAGCGTCGCCCCGCCGAAGATGAAGAGCGCGACGATCGGGAGCAGCGTGATCGTCGAGGTCACGATCGACCGCTTCAACACCTCGGAGACGGAGACGTTCACGACGGTGCCGATGCTGTCGCGCGGCATCAGCCGGAGGTTCTCGCGGACGCGGTCGAAGACGATGATCGTGTCGTAGACCGAGTAACCGAGGATGGTCAGGATCGCGGCGACCGTCGCCGAGCTCACCTCCCGCCCGGAGATCGCGTAGATCCCGAGCATGATCGGGATGTCGTTCAGCAGTGTCCGCAGGATCGGGACCGCGAACCGCCAGCGGTAGCGGAGCGTCACGTAGATCGCGATCAGCGCGAAGGAGACGCAGATCGCGAGGATCGCACCTCGGAGGATCTGGCTGCTGAAGCTCGCGGAGACGTTCTTGACGCTGAGCTTGCCCGCGTCCACGGCCTTGGTGAGGCTGTTCGTGAGCTGATCCTGCTTCGCGCTCTCGAGCTTCTTCAACCGGATCTGGAAGCTCTCGTAGGAGTCGGAGCCCGTGGACTTCCCCTTGCCCTGCACGAGCGCGCCCGAGCCGCCGATCTTGTCGACCTGGTTGCGAACGACGGAGATCGCCGTCGGCTTGGGTGTCGTGAACGAGATCTGGACCCCGCCCTTGAAGTCGATTCCCAGGTTGAGCCCCTGGATGATGATCGCGAGGACGCTGAGCCCGACCGCGACGAGCGAGATGATGAAGTAGAGCCGCCGGCGCGTGACCACGTCGATCCGCTGCCAGCGCGGGATCTCCTCGGCAGTCGCCCCCATGAAACTCGGCCTCTGAGCCCACTTGAACCCGGCGAGGAGGCCGAGCATCGCCCGGGTCGCCGCGACCGCCGTGAAGAGCGAGACGACGGTGCCGAGCAGGAGCATGAGCGCGAAGCCCTTGACGTCGGCGGTTGCGACCGCGAACAGGATCAGGGCGGTGATCGCGGTGACGACGTTCGCGTCGATGATCGTGCGGAAGCCCTTCGCGTAGCCGGCAGAGATCGCTGCGCGCGTCGAGCGCCCGGCTCGCGCCTCTTCCTTGATTCGCTCGAAGATGACGACGTTCGCGTCGGCCGCGACCCCGATCGTCAGGATCAGTCCCGCGAACCCCGGAAGCGTGAGCACGACGCCGAGAAGCAGGATCGCTCCGTACATCAGGGCCGAGTAGATCGCGAGACCGATGACGGCGACGACGCCGAGGAAGCGGTAGAGGACGAGCAGGAAGAGCGCAACCACGAGAAGGCCGACGAGCGCGGCGTTGCGGGCCTCGCGCAGCGAGTCCTTGCCGAGGGTCGCCGAGACGTCCGAGCGCGACACCGTCTCGAACTTGACGGGCAGGGCGCCTGTCCGGAGGACGAGGGCGAGATCGTTCGCCTCCTTCTCGGATGCGATCCCCGTGATCTGGGCACCGCCACCGGTCGGGTCGATCCCGTCGCCGTACTGCGTGTAGTCGATCGTCGGCGTCGAGTAGAGCTGGTTGTCGAGGACTATCGCGAAGCTCTGGACGACCCCGAGCCGCTGGCCGCGCTGCGCCTCGTTGCGGGTCACGTCGTGGAACTTGCCGTTGCCCTCGCCCTTGAACTGGATCGTCACGATCGGGAGGCCCGTCTGCGGGTCGACGTCGGCCTGGGTGCCGCTGAGCGACAGGTCCTTCCCCGTCATCTGCGGGTACGGGCTCTCGGAGTCGCCGACGTACTTGCCGTGCTTGAAGAGGTAGTAGTAGGTGACGCCGGGTACGGGGGCCGTCGCCAGCCCGGGGCAGCTCTGTGCGATCTGCGCGTTACACGTGATGACCACCGTCCGGCCCGGCGCCTTCATCACCTGGTAGCCGGTCGGGAAGCCCGGGGTCGTCTTACCCGGCGGGATGACCTTCGTCGAGGTCGTGCCGGAGGCGCCCGTTGCGCCTGTAGCTCCGGTTGCGCCCGTAGCCCCGTTTGCTCCTGTCGCGCCAGTGGTGCCTGTCGCCGTGGGTGTCTTCTTGACGGTGACGACCTTCGGCTTCACCGGGGTGAGAGCCAGCACCGCCGGGTCGAGCTTCAGCGCCTTGAGCGTCGTCTCGGGGCCGGCGATCAGCTTCTTCGACCGGGACGCAAAGAGGTAGTAGGCCGTCGAGGGCCCCTGTCCCTTCTGGCCCGTCTGGACGAGCCCGAGCAGGTCGAACAGGCTCTCGTGCGCGACGGCGGTCTGGCTCGCGTCGATCGAGGGCCCGTAGAGAGAAGGAGTCAGGTCGTAGAGCTCCAGCACTGCGGTCTGGCCGATGATCTGGGCGGCCTTCGTCGGGTCGTGGACGGCCGGGAGCTCGATCACGATCTGGTTCGAGCCCTGCTTCGTGATCAGGGGCTGCGAAACGCCGAGCGCGTCGACGCGTGTGCGCATGATGCTGACCGCGTTGTCCATCTGGTCCGGCGTCACGGTCTGTCCCGGCGGCGGCGTCGCCTGGAGGACGACCTCGATCCCGCCCTGCAGGTCGAGGCCCTGCTTCAGGCTCCGATGGCCCGGAGATCCGGGAACGGCAAGAAACGCGACACCGGCCAATGCGGCAATCACGATGAGGAGAAGAACCAGATGCGAGCGGCGCGAGGCCAAGCAGAATCAGGTTAGCTTGCGGGTGGGTCGTCCATGTGGTTAGGGATTTCGGCCGCTTGGTTAGGAACTTGATCGCCTTCGTGCTCGTCGTGGTCGTGGCCGTCGTGGTCGTGCTCGTCCTCGATCACCGCGACGGCGGCGACGGCACGCCGGTCGAGCGTGACGACGACGCCCGGGGCAATCTCGATCCGGAGCTCGCTCTCGCCAGCCTCCTTGACGATGGCGTGCAACCCGCCCGCGGTGATGATCTCGTCGCCCACGACCACGTCGTCCTGCATCGCGGTGTGCGAGCGCTGGCGGCGCCGCCACGGCACGGCAAGGGCGATCCAGCCGAGGCCGAGGAGCACGATGATGACGATTACTGGTCCCATGGGGGCGTTCCTAGCCGCGCGAGCGCATCGCGCTTGTAGAGGTCGAAGGCGCCCCGCTCGATCGCCTCGCGGGCGCGGCGGGTCAACTCCAGGACGAAGCGTAGATTGTGGAGCGAGAGCAGCCGGTGCCCGAGCAGCTCGTCCTGGTTCACGAGATGGCGGATGTAGGCACGGGAGAAGCTCCGGCAGGCCGGGCAGTCGCAGTTGTCGTCGAGCGGGTTCGGGTCGCGCGCGTGGCGGGCGTTCCTGAGGTTGAGGCGGCCCTCCCAGGTCAGCGCGCTGCCCGTGCGCGCGGTCCGTGTCGGCAGGACGCAATCGAACATGTCGACGCCGGCCTCGATCACCTCCAGGATCCCCTCGGGATCGCCGATCCCCATGAAGTAGCGCGGCTTGCCTGCCCGCAGCTGTGGCGCCAGCCAGTCGGTCGTCTCGAACATCGGGCCCCGCTCCTCTCCGATCGCGAGGCCGCCGATCGCGTTCCCGTCGAAGTCGAGCTCGAGCAGGTCGTGCATCGATCGTTGCCGTAGCTCACGGTCGAGGCCGCCCTGGACGATCGCGAAGCGGAGCTGGCCCTCGGCTCTCGGGGCATCGCGCTGGCGCTTCGCCCACTCGGTGGTGCGCCGTACCGCCGTCTCGAGCTCGGCCCGCGACACGCCCGGCGGCGGGACCTGGTCGAGGCACATCGCGATGTCGCTGCCGAGATTCCGCTGGATCTCGGCGGAGAGCTCGGGCGTGAAGCGGGCGGCGGCCCCGTCGTAGACGTTCCGGAACGTGACGCCGTCGTCGTCGACCGCGGCGAGCGTGTCCCGCAGCGAGAAGACCTGGAAGCCGCCGGAGTCCGTGAGGATCGGCCGGTTCCACCCCATGAACCGGTGCAGGCCTCCGAGCTCGGCGATCAGGCCGTCCCCGGGCCGGAAATGCAGGTGGTAGGTGTTGCCGAGCACGATCTGCGCACCGAGGCTCTCGACCTCGTCGGGCATGAGCGTCTTCACGGTCGCCTTCGTCCCGACCGGCATGAAAACCGGCGTCTCGATCTCGCCCCGCGTCGTCGAGAGCACCCCGGCCCGCGCCTCGCCGTCGGTCGCGACGACCCGAAAGGCGCTCACCCGTCCCCACCAGCCAGGTCCATGTGGGCCGTGTCCGGGGGACAGACCCCTGGACAGTGGCCGAAAGGACGTGGAGCGGGGACAGTCCCCTGGACAGTGGCCGAAAACGCGCGGAGCGGGGCCTGTCCCCACGACGTGGCTGAGCTGGACACGGCCGGATCGGCCACGGCTGAGAGAGACCGCATCAGAGGATCAGCATCGCATCGCCGAAGGAGTAGAAGCGGTAGCGCTCGGCGACGGCGAGGCGGTAGAGCTCGCGGGTCTGCTCGACGCCCGCGAAGGCCATCACGAGCGCGAGCAAGGTCGAGCGGGGCAGGTGGAAGTTCGTCAGCAGGCAGTCGACCCGCTCGAACTCGAAGCCGGGAAGGATGAAAAGCCCGGTGCGGCCGGCGAGCGGGGCGCCGCGGACGATGGTCTCGAGGACGCGGACGGTCGTCGTGCCGACCGCGAGCACCGTCTCCGCGGCACGCACTCGCTCCCAGGCCGCGGGCGCGACCTCGTAACGCTCCCCGTGAAGCGGATGCTCCTCGACGCGGTCCACGGTGAGCGGCCGAAAGGTGTCGAGGCCAACGTGGAGCGTCACGCGCTCAGGCTGGAGCCGCTCGAGCAGGTCGGCGGTGAAGTGGAGCCCGGCAGTCGGCGCCGCCGCCGAGCCCGTGGTCGCGGCGTAGACGGTCTGGTAGCGCTCGGGATCGGCAAGCGGCTCGGTGATGTACGGCGGCAGCGGCACCTCTCCGCCCGGCTCGCCGTGGAGACGCAGCCGCCAGCGGCCCGCCCCGAGATGCTCGAGGAGCTCGATGGGGCCATAGCGCCGCCCGGCACGTAGCCGCCGTGTCGGCCTGGCGAGCCCCTCCCACTCGTCTCCGCCGAGCCGCTCGAGCAGGAGAACCTCCCCGCGAGGAGACTCGATCCGGATCCGTGCGGGCACGACCCGGGTGTCGTTCACGACCGCAACGGCGCCTGGCGGAAGCTCCGCGAGAAGGTCGCGGAACACGCGATGACGGATCTCCCCGGTCGCCCTGGAGTAGACGAGCAGTCGCGAGCCGTCACGCCGTTCGAGGGGATGCTGGGCGATCAGCTCGGGGGGCAGCTCGTAGTCGAGGTCACTTGCATTCATCCGACGGCGACGTTACCGTCGGTCTCGATGTTCGATAACCGCTACTCCCTGCCACCCGAGATCGCCGCCGCTCTCGACCGCGCGCGCCTCCAGGTCGAAGCGCTCGCGCAGACCGCCGACGAGCTTCAGGTCGTCCTCCCGGACGCGGTCGGCAGCGCGCTCCGCGACGGCCTCCGTGAGGAAGCCGCCCCGATCTCCCGCAGGCTCGCCGAGGTCAAGGGCCTCTCGAACCAGATGATCCGCCGGCTCGAGCGGATGGAGACCGATCTCCTGATCGAGCGTCACGCACGGGTCGACGACCTTGCACTCCTGATCGAGCTGATCACTGCGCAGTGGAAGGGCCTGAACGAGCGCCTCGACCGGATCGAGCAGGCGATCGACCCCCGGGCGGACGTCGTCCAGCTTCGCCCCGCAGAAAACGCGTAGACCTGCGATCGGAGCGCGGCCGCTGACGAGGGCGACCTTCGCGGACGCCCGGTCCCGTCCTTAAAGCCCCCACCCGGGTGGGGAATCAACCCGCCACCCTCTCGAGATCAATTCTAAAGCCGGGTGGGCCGCGTGTCTGTACCAACATTGGAACAGTTCGTCCACAGAGCCTCGACTGCGCTGCCGAGCGGACAGCGGCTCCGGAAGGCGGTCAGCCAGCTGCGGGCAACGTGAGCTCGAAGCGGGCACCGTGTCCCGGCTCCGACTCGAGTGCGATGTTCCCGCCGAGGGCGTGTGAGAGCTCGCGCGCGATCGTGAGCCCGAGCCCCGTGCCGCCGCCCCCGGTGACGAACGGCCGGAACAGCCGCTCGGCCTGGTCGGGCGCGATCCCGGGCCCCGTGTCCTCGACCGACACGCGGATCGTCCCGTTCGTCTGGCCGAGCTCGATCCCGATCCGGCCTCCGTCGGGAGTGGCCTTGAACGCATTCGAGAGCAGGTTGTCGACGATCTGCAGCACCCGGTCGCCGTCGGAGACGATCACCGGCTTCGCGTTCACCTTCACCGAGAAGTCGATCTCCCGGTTCCGGGCCTGTTCGGCGAACGTCTCGTAGGCACGCTCGACCACCTGCTCCATCCCGACCTCCTCGCGCAGCACCGTGAAGCGGTGCGCGTCGAGCTTCGCCAGATCCAGGATGTCGCCGACCAGCCGCTCGAGCCGGCTCGCCTCGGCGGACACGATCGCGAGCGACCGCTCACGCCCCTCCGGATCCTCGACGAGCCCCTCGGAGAGAGCCGAGACGTGACCGCGGATCGCCGTCAGCGGCGTCCGCAGCTCGTGCGACACCGTCATCAGGAAGTTCCGCTCGCGCGCCTCCGACTCCATCAGGCGCTGGGCCATCTCCTCGAAACGGTCGGCGAGGTGCCCGATCTCACCCGGCGCCCGGTGCGGCACCTCGACGTCGTAGTTCCCGCCCGCCACCTCGTCGGTGGCGTCCGAGAGCACAAGCAGAGGCACGACGACCCGCCTCGACACGTACCAGGCGAAGGCCCCCGCGACGAGCAGCCCGAAGGCCAGCGCAACCGCGAGTCGCCGGGCGAGCGAGTCGGCGAACTCCTGGATCTCCGTCTTCTGCTTCGCGACCACGATCGCCCCGACGGTCGCCTGCCCGACATCCACCGGATTGGCGACGGCATAGTACGCCCCCTTCTCGTGCGGCGGCGTGAAGACGAAGGTCAGCGTCTTCCCGGATGTCCAATCGATCTTCTCGAGGTTGAGGCGCGGGATTCCCGGGTCCTCTCCAGGGAACAGGCTCACGGGCCCGTCGAAGTAGATCTTGTCCTGGGTGATCTCCTCGAGGTTGGCGTATGCAAAGGTCGGCGCGCTCCGGGAGTGTCCGCGCCGTGCGGCGAAGTCGGCCTTCACCGCGCTCGAATAGAGCTCGGCGATTCCGTGCGACTCGTGCTTCAGCGCATGCAGCGTCTGGTTCCGCGCGAAGTCGCGGAAGAGCTGGATCGCGATCAGCGTCGTGACGAATCCGGAGAGGACGATCCCCGCCAGAAACAGGAGCGGCAGCCGGACTCGAAGCGACGAGAACACGGCGCGTGACGGACTAAACGGGTCCGGCGTCCCGCGTCGTCTCGCGTGCGGTCGACACCTTGTAGCCGACCCCCCACACGGTGACGACCGGCGAGGCATCGCCGAGCTTGCGGCGGAGCTGCCTGACGTGCACGTCGACGGTCCGCGTGTCGCCGGCGAAGGTGTAGCCCCACACGCGTTCGAGCAGCTGGTCGCGGGTGAGGACGAGGCCACGGTGGTCGAGGAGCTCCCAGAGCAGGTCGAACTCCTTCGGCGCGAGCTGAACCTCGACTCCGTCGACCGTCGCCTCGCGGCGGCCGGCGTCGACACGGAGGTCGCCGTGGGTGATCACCTCGGTCTGGAGGTCGCGGCGCTCGGGCGTGGCACGGCGCAGGATCGACTTGATCCGCGCGACGAGCTCGCGGGGGTTGAACGGCTTCGTCAGGTAGTCGTCGGCTCCGACCTCGAGGCCGATGATCTTGTCGACGTCCTCGTCGCGCGCGGTGAGCATCAGGATCGGCACGTCGGATGCCTGGCGGAGCCGCCGGCACACCTCGATGCCGTCGATGTCCGGGAGCATCAGGTCGAGCACGATCAGCGCCGGTGTGTGCGCCGCGGCCTCGCTGATCCCGTCGGCGCCCGATGCAGCCGTGCGCACGGTGTACCCCGCGTTCCGGAGGTACAGCGAGACGAACGAGGCGATCGAGCTCTCGTCCTCGATCACAAGGATGGTCGAGGGAGTCGTCGACATCACGGGACCCTGTTGGTGCTGATGCCGAAGAGATCGCTCGAGGGGCTCTTCGAGATCAGCTCCGGCTTGCCGCCGTTGACGGTGAACGAGCCGTCGTCCGGGGTGCCGAGCCCGGTCGCCACGATGCTTCCCTTGCCCACCGCCGAGGCATTCATGTCGACCCCGATCAGCTCGATCGTGTACGTCCCGGACGAGAAGAGGAAGCGCACGTCGGTGCCCGAGTAGACGCCGGTGCCGCGGCTGTACTTGCCCTTCGCGCTCGAGACCGCTGGAACCGAAACTCCGTCGTCTGGCACGTACTTCAGCACCATCAGCGTTCCGGAGTCGAAATGTCCGTAGATCACGCCATGGCCCTGGAGGTAGATGGTGCCGTTCCCGGCGGACACTCCGAGCGCGCCGTCGCCAACGGCCGTCACGGCCGCCGCGGCGACTGCGGGCACGCACAGCATGACCGCGAGTAGAAGACAGAACCTGCGCATCTTCATAGAAGTTTCCCTCTTCGAAGTATGCCGTGATTCACCAAGGTGTAAGGATTTCCACGATTTCGTGCGCGGCTTCCGAGTCTGATAGAGCAGCATGCCTTGTCTCCGGCACTCGCGCTCCCGCTCTTTGCCGTCTCGGCGGTCATCACGCTCGCCGCGGCGGCCTTCTTCGCCGACAAGCTCGACCACGTCGGCCCCCGGCTCGGGCTGCCGGAGTCGGCCGTCGGGCTCCTGACCGCGGTCGCTGCGGACACACCGGAGATCACCTCGGCGATCGTGGCGCTCGTCTCCGGCGACAAGGAGGCGAGCCTCGGCGTCGTGCTCGGCTCGAACGTCTTCAATCTCGCGGCGATGGTGGGCTTGAGCGCCGTGCTCACGGGCGCGGTGATGATCGGAAGGCGCGCGCTTGCGGTCGAGGGCACGGTCAGCGTGCTCTGCCTCGTGATCACCGCCGCCCTCGTCCTCGGCGTGCTCGACGCCCCGGTCGCGCTCATCCTGTTCCTCGTCATCGCCATCCCGTACGTGATCTTCACGCTCCGCCGTCCTCACGTCCCTCATGCGGGTGCCGAGCAAAAGCACGTCCGGGGCGAGGCCGTGCTGAAGGAGATCCTCCTGATGATCCCCGCCGTTGCCGCAATCGTGCTCGGAAGCACAGGGATGGTCCGCGCCGCGCTCTCGCTCGGCGACCACTGGAACGTCTCCGAGACCGTGACAGGAGTGCTCGTGCTCGCCGTCCTGACGAGTCTCCCGAACGCATTCACCGCGGTGCGCCTCGGGCTCGGCGGCCGGGGAGACGCGCTCGTCACCGAGGCCCTTGCGAGCAACACGATCAACCTCACGGGCGGGATCCTCGTCCCGGCTCTCTTCGTCGGGCTCGCGGCCGCATCGACGAGCGTGAAGCTCGACTTCCTCTGGGTGGGCGTGATGACCGTCGTTGCGCTCGCGGCACTTGCCGCGACTCGCGGGATGGGCCGGGTGGCCGGCCTCGTGTTGATCGCGATGTACCTCGCGTTCGTCGCGCTCCATCTCGCGCACCGTTAGACGGCCACAGCGGTGGTTAGACTCGTGCGGAATGGCGATCTTCCGTCGTTCCGAGTCCGAGGACGTTCCGGCGAGCAGCGCGATTCCGTCCCGGCGCCCGCACCCAGGATTGCTGCGCAGAGAGCGGCGCGCGCTGATCAAGACCCGCGACGACAGGCTGCGGGATCTCGGCGGCCTCACGGTCGAGATGTACCGGCGGAGCTCGTGGCGCGACGACCTGCTGCAGGAACGATGCGCCGAGGTGATCGGGATCGACGCACGCCTCGCCGAGATCGACGAGCTCCTGCACGGCGGCGAGGGAACCGAGCGGTGCACGTGCGGCGCCTCGGTGCTGCGCGGCTCGCATTTCTGCCCGAACTGCGGCCGTGTCCTCGACGGAACCGGGGCCGTCGGGGGCGGCGCCTCCGACGACACGATGGTCGCTCCGCCCCACCAAGAGGCTTAGGCCCCGTGGCGAGACCGAAGCGCGCCGCGGCCGCTCTCCTCGCCGAGTCCACGTGCCCCCGGTGCGGGGTCACGCGAGCGGACGACCAGGCCTATTGCCTCGAGTGCGGGCTGCGCCTGCCGATCGTCGTCGGTCCGGTCGCCGGGCTCCGGCGCCGCTGGGTCCGTCGCGTCGGCTGGTACCCGGGCGACTGGGTCTGGCTCGTGATCCCGCTCGGCATCGTCGCGATCGCCGGTGCGGCCGTGGCGATCACACTCGACCGCCAGACGGCCGGGGCGGCTGCGGCGGCCACCTACGTCGCCGCGGCACCGGGCTCGACAGCGGCCCTCGCGCCCGGCGGACGAAACGGCACCACACGCTGGCCGGCCTCCCTGAGCGGCTGGACGGTCGTCCTCCAGTCGATGCCGGTCACCCACGGCTCGAAGAAACCGGGCGCGGTCGCGCGGCGAGCCGTTCACGACGGGCTGACCCAGGTCGGAGTCCTCGCCTCGTCCGCGTTCGGGAGCCTCCACCCCGGGTACTACGTCGTCTTCAGCGGCGTCTACGGCGGCGCCGCCGACGCTGCAACCGCCCTCACCACGGTTCGTTCACGCGGTTTCGAGGGCGCCTACGTGCTCCGCGTCGCCCCCTGAGCCCCACGGCAGCCGGGTCGTCGGGGTCTCTTCGACCGAGGTTGTGTTATCGAAAAAGAAAACATTTGTAACAGCGTGGAGAACCAGGTACAGTCTTTGGAGACAGACGTCCGGGGGCCGATTTAGCGCTTACCCAAACCACTTACAGGCAGTCGAACAGGAGACGTAGGCAATACATGGAAGACCAGGCCCTTCAAATTCAGAGCTGTATGTATCAGTATTCCCGGGCGATCTACCGGTCGATCAAGGATCTCATCGATCCCTACGTCGACCAGCGCACCCATCTCGAGTACCGCCGCCAGGTGCTTTCTGCGTGTGAGGGAACGATGGAGCGTCTCGCCGCCGATCCGCACTACTTCGCAAATCCGGATCGTACGCTTTTTGCGGACATCCGGCGGTATTTTCCGATCAACGTGCAGGCCCAGGTCGCCTGGTCCGTGAACCAGGGAGTCCGTGCCGCCGTCGAGTTCATCGAGGAACAGATCGAGTCCGGCGCTTTCGAGGGAGGCATCGCGCACTGCCACGCGACGACCCGCAAGGGCAAGCCGTGTCAGCGCACTCCGCTCCCCGAGCGCGACTACTGCCCGTCGCATCAGCACCTCGATCGCGCCGACCGGGCAAAAGTCGCCGCATAGCGCGCGTCAAACGCGGTCGCGTTTGGCCAGGAAGCCCCCTCTGGCCGTTTGCGAGC
>DATBBA010000068.1:0-60795 GCA_036271235.1 Gaiellaceae bacterium | reverse complement strand
CTCGGCTGGAAACCCCCGGCCGTCTACGCCGCTAGCCTGACCCCGAAAGCGAAAGAGACAACAGCCCGACTCTCATAGCGGCTGGACCGACAAACGGGGGCCGGTCAGGTCGACGCGCTCGTCGCTTCCCTCTTCAACCTGCCTTGACGCCAGGAGGAACGGGTGGCGGGTGCGCCGGTTTAGCCCGGAACACCCGCGGAGGAGAGCACTTCGAGAGAAAGGGAGGGGCTGGTGGGGAAGCCCGTCGGCTCCCCCACCAGCGCCTTAGGCTGCGTCTGCGATTGCCTCGTCGGCGGCGAGGCGGCGGAGGGCGTCCGCTTCGATCTGGCGGACGCGCTCGCGTGTGATCCCGAGCTGCTTGCCGATCTGCTCGAGCGAGTTGGGCCCGTCTCCGACGAGCCCGAAGCGGAGGGAGATCACGTCGCGCTGCCGATCCGGCAGCTTGGCAACCGCGCGGCGGACTGCATCGCCGCGGATCGTGGCGTCGACCTCGTCCTCGGTGGTCGGCCCGCCGGCGGCGAACAGGTCACCGAAGCTGGTGTCGCCATCCGCGCCGATCGGTGCGTCGGTCGAGGCGACGGCGCGGGCGGCCTCACGAACCTCGCGCACCTGCGCGAGCGGCAGCTTGGCGCCCTCGGCGATCTCCTCGTCGCTCGGCGCGCGGCCGAGCTTCGCGGAGAGCTCCCGCTCGGTGCGGGTGACCTTCTGCTCACGCTCGACGACGTGGACCGGGATCCGGATCGTGCGTGCCTTGTTGGCGACGCCGCGCTGGACCGCCTGGCGAATCCACCAGGTCGCGTAGGTCGAGAACTTGAAGCCCTTGCGCCAGTCGAACTTCTCGGTTGCCCGGATCAGGCCGATCACGCCCTCCTGGATCAGGTCGCCGAGGGTGATGCCCTGCGTCTGATACCGGCGCGCAATCGAGACCACGAGGCGAAGGTTGGAGGTGATCATCCGCTCCTTGGCCGCGCGGTCACCGCGCTCGATCCGCTTCGCGAGCTCGACTTCCTCGGCGGCGGTGAGCAGCGGGTAACGGCCGGCCTCGTTCAGGAACTGCTGGAGCGAGTCGGTCGTGAGCGGTGCCTCCGCAGTGAGATCGAGCTCGAAGTCGTCGTCTTCGTCCTCGGCCGCGAGAACCTCGTCGATCTCGTCGAGAACGTATGCAGGAGCCTGCGCGGCCGCGCCATACGTCTCCCCTTCCGGCAAATCCGCTTGATTCAGCACGGTGAGGCCGTCGGCTGCGTCGTCCTGAGTGATGGTGTCTTCTTTCATGTGCTCCCTTGTCATGTTCCCTCTATTCGCGAAATCAGGCGCGCTCGGTTTTCGTCTTTCCGTGTACTCGTCGCGCGCTACACCTGGTTAAACGCTGGTAACGGCGAACTATTCGCCAGATCGCCTGAACTCTTAGAACCTTCTTAGGCGCGAAGGGAGCTCAGGGAGCCGTCCGGCCGCCCGCCACGAAGGAGGCGTGCGTCACGGGCATCCGTTCTGCGAAGAACGTCTCTACCGCTTCAGCGTACCGGCGAATCTCGAGCTGAGCGAACTCGGAGTTTCGCAACGAGACGAAATTCATGAGCGAACGGGCATTCACGGTCCAGTAGAACTGCGTATAGGCACCCACCGGCAGCACCGACCGGGCCAGCTCTCGCGCGACACCGGCCTCGACCAGCTCTTCGTACGCCGCGAACGCCGTCTCGTAGACAGCCTTCAGCTGCTCCCGCGTGTGCTCGGCGAGCTCGGGATCGACGGTCTCGAAGGTGTAGGCGCCGGGCTTGCCGACCTGGGTGCGCACATCTATAGCCTCGGGTATATAGAAATCGTCCGTAGCCTTCGCATACCTTAAGCTAAATTCGTTGAAGCTCGAAATTCTGTGTCTGAACCATTCGCGCGCCACGAAAATCGGGCAGCGCACGTGGAAGCGGAAGGCGTTGTGCTCGAACGGCGAGCCGTGGCGGTCGCGCATCAGGAAGCGGATCAGCGCCTCGTCGGACTCCTCCATCTCCGTCTTTCGGCGCGCGAACGAGACGCGCGCGCCGTTCACGACCGAGAGATCGTCCGCCATCGCGCCGTCGAGCCGCACGAATCCGTGATCGAGGACCTGGATCGTCTGGTCAGGGATCGCTTCCGTCATCGCAGTCATGGGCTGGCGAGGCTAGCCCTCAGGCCGGACAGTATTGGTGGCAGGCACCGAGACCGTCGGATTACGCTCCCGGCGTGTCCTGCCGCACCGACCTGCAGATCCGGATCGGAACGTCGGGCTGGTCGTATCCGACGTGGCGGCCTGGGTTCTATCCGCAGAACCTCCAGCCGAGCGGGTTTCTCGAGTTCTACGCGCGGCATTTCGACACCGTCGAGCTGAACACGACCGCCTACCGGCTGCCGTCGACAGAGCAGTTCGAGCGCTGGGCGGGAACGGTGCCGGACGGGTTCCGCTTCACGCCGAAGCTCGCGCTGGCGCGCCCGGAGCGAGCTGGGGTCTACTTCGAGCGGATCGCCGGGCTCGGCGACCGTCTCGGTCCGGTTCGCGTCGTCGTCCAGAGCGCACGCGACGACGACGTGCTTGCGGCCGTCCTCGAGGTAGCTGCCGGCCGCGAGCTCGCCTTCGACTTCCGGCACGACTCGTGGGCCGACGTCGGCGGCGTCGTGAAGGTGAACGACTTCGACGCCGAGCCGTTCCGCTATATCCGGCTGCGCGAGCCGCCGTACACCGATGCCGACCTCGCCGAGCTCGCCGTGCAGCTGCGTGCGCCGGCATACGTCTATCTCCGTCACGAGGACGAGCCGACCGCTCCCGCCTACGCGGACACGCTGCGCAAATTGCTCAGCGATGTGCCGCCGCCTGGGTGACCGGCGCCGACGGCAGCGGCCGCGGCGGCGGCTTCGAATCGACGAGGATCGCCGCGACGAGGAGTACCGCGACGCCGACCATCGTCTCCCCCGCGAGGCTGCGGCCCACGCGCGTCAACGAGCCCTTGCCGGCGGCGGCCAGACGGGGTCGCACGACGAAGTGGTGGAATGCACCCCACGCGACGGCCGCCGCGACGAGCGAGACCTTCACGAGCAGAACCTCGCCGTAGCTCTGCGTCCAGAGATCCCGAAGGTGCGGCACACGGACGAGTGCGAGATAGGTGCCCGCGACGAGCACGACGCCGACGAGCACGGTCGCGATCCGCGAGAAGCGGAAGAACGCCTCGCGCCGGAGCTCGGTCGCGACCGGCCAGATCACGACGAGCGCGACGAGCCCCCCGAGCCACAGCGACGCGGCGGAGATGTGCACCCAGTCGGCGAACTCGGTCAACTTCGACGAGCCCGCATCGACGGCGTCGTGGCCGGAGAGCGAGAGGCCGGAGAGCAGCACCAGCGACCCGGCGAGCGCCGGCCACAGGAGACGCGGGCGCTCGAGCAGCCACGCGAGGTAGATGACCGCGGCGACGTAGGCGAACCCGAGGGTCATGATGATGAACGCCTCGCCAAACCTCGTGCCCTTCGCGATCGGCGTCAGGTCGCCGTAGACGTACTTCCCGAGCGGCAGCTGCAGCACGTCCTCACACCGCAGGCAAAAGGCGACGATCCCGATCTCGATCGCCCCCACAACCCCGGCGCCGGCGAGCAGGTAGATGCGCTTCTCGACCCGTGGCGGCACGGGACCGCGCACGCAGAGCAGCCTGAATCCGAGCGAGCCGATCAGCACGGCGAACGAGAGGAAGTACAGCCAGCGCACGACATCCTCGGTCCTCGTCGGGCCGTTCGCCCCGAACGCCTCGGTCGGTGGGGGCGCCTTCACGCCGACGCCGAACGTCCAGACGCCGGAGACGACATGGCCGTCGGAAGACAGCGCGTGCCAGCGAACCGTGTATGCCCCGCGGGGAAGGTGCCGCACCGGCGCGGCGACGTTCAACCCGTGCGCCACGGCCCGGCCCGCGAACGTCTTCCCCTTCGCGTCGTAGACCTGGATGTAGGGGAACTCCACGAACTGGTCGAAGCTCAGCCTGATCGAGGTCGGCGCCACCTGGAGCTCCTGCTCGAAACCGGGCGACTCGGTCCGCAGAGAGGCGTGCGCGAAGGCCGCCGCCGGCACGGCGAGTACGCAGATCACGACGAGGGCAAGAGCACGTCTCACCGGTGCGGAACCCCGGCAAGGGGTGAGAGGTGACCGAAGATCGGGGCGATGTCGCGGTCGGAGAAGAGCATCACCGAGATCGCGATCACGCATGCTCCGAAGGCGTAGCGCAGGAGCATGGAGCGCGGTCGGAACACCAGGCCGAGCGGGAAGAGCGCGGCACCCACAAGGGCCCAACCGAGCAGGTGATGCAGAAAGGCCGCGCGCGCGAAGTACCACGAGTTCTGCTCGTGCACGAGGAACGCCGCGCCCGAGAGCGCGATGCCGACCGGCGCGGCGAGCCGCCACCAACGGCTCTTGAGCTTTCCCTTCGCGAGCCCGAGCTCGGCGGCGCCCATCACCATCAGCGCCTGGGCCCAGATCCCGTGGGCGACCATGTGGATCGCCGAGTTCGTGAAGAATGTCATCACGGGCCACATCAGGACACCCAGCCCGAAGGCGATTCCCGGCCAGAGATAGATCCGCCAGCGGCGCATCCGCCAGACCTCATCGCCGACGACCGCCTGCGCGACGAGGACCAGGCCGAGCAGCAGCACGCCGGAGGCGAAGAACCAGTGGACGAACTCAGCGTGCGGCTGCATCGGCCTCCTCGAGATCGTCCATCAGCGGGTGCGCGACCGCGAAGGCAAAGACGAGGCCGGCGACCACGACGAGCAGCGGAGGCTCGGCGATGAGCCACCAGATCCCCTGGTGGTACGGGTGCAGAAGCGTGAGCCGGTAGGGCTGGACGATCGCCCAGACGAGACCGGCAACGACGGTCAGAGGCCCGAGCAGCCCGATCGCGCGAGCCCGGGAACTGCTGTAGCCGACAGCCGTCGAAACGTGCGTGTCGAGTTGTGTTTCCACCTTCTCCCCCTTCGAGACGCGAGTGCGGGACCGGAGCCCGCGGCGCGGCGTCGGCCGCGGGTCAGGCGGGGAGGGGCGGCGGGCGCGACTCGAACACCACGCCGAAGAGACGGCGGGGCGCGCTGGCGTCGCACGGCCGGTGGTGCGAAGGCTCGGGAGCCTGCCGGCGGAGCGCCCGGCAGGCGAGGGCGAAGGTGGCGGCCGCGTAGTTCTCTACGTCGCGGAGCCAGTTGCGGACTGCACCCCAGCCGATCGAGAAGAGGACGGCGAGCACCGCGAAGACCGGGAGCGCCCACGTGTGGAGCCAGGGGGCGAGGAGAGGCCAGCGCCCTTCCGAGGCGCGGTTGCCGTCGTCCTGGACGAGGAACCAGAGGGAGGTCGCCGAGAACGACGCGAGCCAGAGCTTCGGGCTCAGGGTGATCCGGAGCCGGGGCGCGGAATATCCGCGCTGGCCGAGTGTGCGCATCAGCGCCTCCCCGGCGCCCGCCGTCGCGTGCGCGCGGACGAGCCGCCAGGCCACGGCTGCCAGGGCGAGCGCCGCGAGCAGGCGGATCCCGGCGAGAAGGAACGGGTAGTAGGGCGCGACCGAGGTGGCGAGCGGCGAGACGTGCAGCCGTCCGTCGAGGCGGAGCGTGATGCTGCGGCCCGTGAGCTCGGCTACCAGCGCGAGCAGGGCAAAAACCGCTACCTCGGTCCGCCTACGGCGCAACCCACCCATCTGGCGATCATACTCCCGGGGAGTAGGGCTACGCGTGGCGCCGGCCTAGGTAGTTACTACCAAGCCAGGCCTACGTAGTTACCGCGCGGGTGCCGTACTTCTTCCGCTTGTGGAGAGAGCCCGCGACCCCCTACCCTCGAGGAACGAGAAGCGCCGCCTCGAGCGGCACTCTGGGCCGGCGCCGGAAGGCGCCAGGGGGCACAGAAGGAAGGCACGAGATCGGGTCCCGCGAAACGGGGCCCGATCTCGTCGACGGCCAAAAACGAACGCGTATTTTTCCGCCGGGTTGTAGTAATTCGTGCCCTTGTCGGCCAGCGGTGCCGAGCCTAGCCTTCGTGGCCGTGTTGCACCCGCAACCGAGACGTGGGGGAACTTCTCCGGCTCCCTCACGTTGGTACGAGCAGCCTCTCGCCAAGGCTGCCCTCCAATGAGCATCGGGGAGGGCCCGCCGTCACGGCAGGCCCTCCTCGGTCCTCGTGAACCGGGTGCCCCGGATCGCACAGCGATGCGTAATCTCAGTGAGGGACCGATGCGCGGAAGCGAAAGCCAGAGCCCTCAGGCACGCCTCGCCGAGCACTCGGTCGCGTTCACCGTGCTCGGCGTCGCAGTGGCGTTCGCACTCGTGGCCCTGCCCTCGCCGCATCGGAACTACGGGGAGGTCGGCGCGGCAGCCGCGGTCGGGGCCGCGCTGATCGCACTTGCCTTCTGCTGGCGCTGGATCCCGCGCACGACGCAGCTCGTCGTCCCGCTCGGCTTCCTGTTTCTCGCCGCCCTCCTGCGGCTGAGCGACGGCGGTGCCGCCTCGGGATTCGCGGGCCTCTACATCCTCCCGATCCTGTGGCTCGCACTCTCGGGCGGACGGCGGGAGCTCGTCGTCGGCCTGATCGGCCTCATCCTGGTCGAGGTCGTCCCGCTCGTCCTGATCGGCGCACCGGAGTATCCGCACTCATCGTGGCGGCCGATCGTGCTCCGGGTCTGCGTGGCGACCATCGTCGGCTTCACGATCCTGAAACTGCTGGACGAGACGCGTGCCCGCGCGCGCGAGGCAACCCGCTGGTCGCAGCGGCTCGAGTCGCTGAACGAGGTCGGGAACGCGCTCGCCACCGAAACCGAGCTCCAGCCGCTGCTCGACCTCGTCGCCGCGCGGCTGCGCGAGCTGCTTGGCGCCCGCGTCGTCGCGGTGCTGCTCCCAGCAGGTACAGCCCAGCTCAGGTTCGCCGCGGTTTCCGGCACCGGCATGTACGACTTCCAGGACGAACGCGTCCCGAGAGCGAGCTCCGCGAGCGGAGCCGTGGTCGACAGCGGCCACAGCGAGCGCTTCGACGTCGAGCCGGGAGAGCCCCCCGTCGACCGCGATCTCGACGGCCGGCTCGCTGCGAGTACGAGCCTCTGGGTCCCGCTCGTCGTCCGCGACCGGACGATCGGCGTGATCGCGGCGCACGACAAGCTGCTCGGCGCCGGCCCGCGATTCTCGGACGACGACCTGAGGCTGGCCGAGACGTTCGCTTCGAGAGCCGCGGTCGCTGTCGATCTCTCCGAACGCGTCGCGCGAAACGCGCTGCAGCGGGTGGTCGCAGCGCAGGAGGCAGAACGCCGCCGGCTGGCGCGCGAGCTCCACGACGAAACAGGCCAGACGCTCACCTCGGTCACCCTCGGTCTCAAGTCGGTGGAGGAGAAGGTCGAGGATCCGGAGACGCGCGAGGCCGTGGCGGCACTCGGGAGGCAGGTCGCGGCAACGATGCAGGACGTTCGCCGGATCGCGATCGAGCTGCGCCCGAAGGTGCTCGACGACTACGGCCTCGAGAGCGCACTCGAGCGGCTCACGACGACCTTTGCGACCCAGACGGGAATCGCCGTCGACCTCGAGGCGCGGCTCGGGACGGAGCGGCTGCCGTCGGAGCTCGAGACCGCCCTCTACCGGATCGTCCAGGAAGGGCTCACGAACATCGCAAAGCACGCCGACCCGAGCCGGGCCAGCGTCTTCGTCACCCCGAAGAACGGCAACGTCCTGCTCGTGCTCGAGGACGACGGGCGGGGGTTCGACGCTTCGAGTGCGCGCGGGGGCGGGATCGGGCTCGAGGGCATGCGCGAGCGGGTGGAGTTGCTCGAGGGCAGGCTCACGATCGAGTCGAGCGCCGGCGCGGGTACGACGCTCGTGGTCGAGGTGCCTGTCAGATGAGCATCAGGGTCCTGATCGTCGACGACCACGCCGTCGTGCGAACCGGCCTTCGCCTCCTGCTCGAGAAACAGGACGAGATGGAAGCCGTCGGCGAGGCCGGGAGCGTGGAGGAGGCAATCGCCGAAGCGCAGCGGCTGGAGCCGGATCTCGTCCTCCTCGACCTGACGATGCCGGGAACGCCCGGGCTCCAGGCGATGCCGGCGCTCCTCGACCAGGACCCCGAGCTGAAGGTGCTGATCCTCTCGATGGAAGACGATCCCCGATACGTCCGCGAGGCCTTCGCCTCCGGCGCCCGCGGCTACCTCCTGAAGGAGGCGGTGGCAAACGAGGTGGTCGGCGCGATCCGCGAGGTCGCGGCCGGCGGCCGTTACGTGCACCCGGAGCTCGGCGCCCGCCTGATCGATACCGAGCCGTCGGCCGACTCGGTCGGGGCCGATCCGCTCTCGGAGCGCGAGCGGGAGGTCCTGAAGCTCCTCGCGCTCGGCCATACGAACCATGAGATCGCAAAGCTGCTCTTCATCTCTGTCCGTACGGCCGAGGCCCACCGCGCGCACATCATGAAGAAGCTGCATCTCGCGAGCCGCGCCGAGCTCGTCCGCTACGCGATCGCACACGGCCTCCATCCGGTCTAGCAACGCCCGGCGAGATTCCTTCACATCCGTGCGGGAACGGGATACTCTGCACGGGTGATGGTTCGGTACGGACGGCTGGTCGCGTTGATCGCACTCGCCGCGGGGGCTCTTTCGCTTGCTCCGGGCGGGGAGGCCCGGCTCGCCGCGACCCCGTCGCTGCAGGTCACGTTCGCGGCCAACGGCACGATTGCGGTGACGCTCGCCGACGGGACTCCAGTCGGCTCGGTCAGCGGGACACCGACGACGATCCCGGCCGGCTACTACACCATTCTCCTCGCCGGCCCCGGTGGCTGCACCTACCTGCCGACCTTCGAGCTGAAGGGGCCCGGAGAGAGCATCAGCTCGAACCTCCAGGACGGCGAGGTGATGAGCACGGGCTTCAACGCGGACTTCCTGCCGAACTCCACCTACGTCTGGCGGAACGACGGCACCTCTCCGCCGACGACCTACACGTTCACGACCTCGAGCGATGTCGTGGGTGCGCCGCCGTCGACCGCGACCGGCACCGGCAAGCTCGGCCCGGTCACGATCGTCTCCTCGCAGGATGTGCTGGGTAGCGCCGTCCTGAAGTTCAAGGGCACCCTGTCCGCTGCGGTGGCCGCGTCGGGGAAGCCGAGCCTCGCCTTCCACGGCAAGTCGATCACGAAGCTGGCCGCCGGGAAATACACGCTCACCGTCGTCGACAAGAGCTCGGCCGCGCGGTTCATGCTGCAGAAG
Source organism: Gaiellaceae bacterium (assembly GCA_036271235.1). GTDB lineage: Bacteria > Actinomycetota > Thermoleophilia > Gaiellales > Gaiellaceae > PALSA-600. The sequence goes on along the minus strand of DATBBA010000068.1, from coordinate 51,583 downwards.
GGAAGCCACGCGGCGATGGCGATGTCCGGCCTGAGCACGCGCGGCACGCACAAGACGACGATCTACCTCACGGCGGGACGGTGGTCGTTCACCGCCGGGCGGGCGGCGAAGACCTACTTCGTCGTTTCCTAGCCGCGGAAGTGGAATGGCGCGGCGTGCCACGCCGCCCAGCGCCAGTACCAGCTCGGCGGGATCTTCGGCGCGGCGGGGCGCGGGCCGTTGCGGCCGCCCTGCTGCCAGCCGAACAGGTCGAAAGCCCAGCGCGGTAGCGCCTTCGGGAGCTTCGGCGGGCGCTTCGACGGCAGGACGACGAGTGCCTTCGACGGCTCGCTGAGCTTGCCGGCCGCGTCGGTCGCAATCACGCGGTAGACGCTCGGGGTGCTGTGGTGGATCGAGGTCACGACGGCCGTCGTCTGGCCGGGGATCGAAAGCAGCGGGCGGTTCGAGATCGTGAGCTGGTAGGAGACAGCGGGCCCGCTCGCGTCGGAGGACTCGGGCCAGCTGAGCACGAGCTGCCCGTGGTCGAAATGTCCGCTCGGCGCCGCGGGTGCGGCCGGCCGCCCTGTCTCGGGTAGGAGCGCGAAGAAGCCGCCGACCGTGGTCTCGACGTCGACGCTGCCGTCGGTGTTGCGCGTGTATCCCGATTTGGCCCCTCGTGGAAGCGCGCCGGAGTAGAGCGGTGCGAGGGGAGTCCAGCGCACGCCGTCGGTGGAGGCCATCGGCGCCAGGTGCCCGGGCCGCGCGCCGATGTGGATCGTGAGCGGCGCCGCGAAGGTCTTGCGGGGTGTCGAGCTCACGGTCTGCTGCACCTGCAGCTGGACGCCGTAGCCCCCGCTCGCGAATCCGGGCACCGGCTGGCTCGGGAGCGCCGGAGTGAGCGAGACGACAACGGACTGGTTGAAGGCTCCCGCGGGCCAACTCACCGTCGAGATCCCGTCGACGGCACTCACCGAGCCGGCCGCCGACACGCTCGAGACGTCGAGGGACGGAGGCTGCGGCGGAAGCTGCGGGCTTCCGACCGAGCCGACGACCGCTCCGTCGACATAGCTCGAGTCGACGTCGATCGTGACCCCGTTCCACGTCTCGCGGTGGCCGCCGCGGTACTGATGGAGCCGCTGGTGGTTCGTCCAGAGGGTGTCCGAGACGTACGGGTTGCCGAAGACGGTCGCCTCTCCGTTCCAGTCGGCGATCCACACATCGTCGGGCGAGGATGCCGTGGTCGCGAGGACCTGGAGGTCCCTGATCGTCGAGGCGGCGCTGCCGTACACACCGGCGAGATGGCCGAGTGCATGAAGCTCGTCGACCCACGCGGAGACGAAGGCCTCCACGCTCTGCGAGCAGGCGGCGTTGTTGATCGCGTAGCCCTCCATGTCGAAGTAGATGGGGCTTCCGCCGCCGAGCCCGAGCGCGCCCGCGTCGACGGCGGCATCGTCGGCCGCCGCAGTTCCCTGGCTCGCCGCGATCGACGGCGAGATCTTCGCGAGGCCCGAGGCCGAGGCGCACGGCGCCTGCAGGCCGACGTAGATCGGGATGAGCCCCCAGCCGGTGGCAACGGCGTTCGCGGCCCAGTCCGGAGTCAGGAGCGGGCTCGGACAGGCTCTGTTCGCGCCGCCGATGTAGATCCCGAGCGCGCGGTAGGGGGAGCCGAGCCACGCGCCGAGCGCGCTCGACGAGGGCGCGTTGCAGGAGTCGAACGCGAAGCCGGTGAACGAGGAGGCCTTGCCGGCGCTTGCCCCGCCCGTCGAGGCAGCTCCCCCCGCGGCCAGAACGAGACAGAGCACGACCGCGATGGCGACCCCGCTCACCCGTTTCCAGTTCCGTGCGACCCCGAGAGCCCGCGCTGCAGTGCGCCAGCGCATGACACTCTCTTCGCCGCGCGGAGCGGCGCTCCTCGCGCTACCCACCGTACGAGGGTAGGCCAACGGCCTGAGACTGCGGTTCGGGCGTCGTTCGGGAACTGTGAACGCGGCCGAAGCCGTCGACGTCCTCGAGCGACCGCTCCCGACGCATCACCTCTCCCCCGTCGGAGTCGGCCCCGACCGCGGTATTCCCTTCGACCGCCGTGAACGAGTCCTCGCCGACCGTCTCGACGATCCCGATGTGGTCAGGCGGACCGCCGTCCCAGTTGTAGATCGCGATATCGCCCGGCTCGGGCGGAGCGGGGCCGAGCCACCGGCCGGTCGCCCGGAGCCAGGCCTCGGTGGTCGGCACATAGGCACAGCCTCGGCCGGTGACCCCGGCTCCCGCGAAGCCGTGGCAGATCGTGACGCCGGCGCCGACCGAGAAGCAGTACGAGACGAAGATGTTGCACCACGGAACCCCGTTCAGCCCGAACCACACACCGAATCGCGTGCGGTTGGAGCCCGCGGGCTCCTCGGTCGTCCCGATCCACCGCCGCGCCTCGATGAGCGCGCGCCGGCCGACGAGGCTCGGCGTCGAACCGCCGGGATTCGGCCTTGCCGTGGCGAGCGCGGCTCGCGTCTGTGGGCCGACGATGCCGTCGATCTCGATTCCCGCCGCTGCCTGAAGCCGGCGCACGGCGCGTTCGGTTGCCGGACCGTACTGCCCGTCGAGCGGCCCCGGCGGGAAGCCGAGCGCGGCGAGCCGGCGCTGGACGGCAAGCACATCGCCGCCCTCGAGGAGGGGGCTCGTCACGAGCAGGACCCTGACGGACATCGCCAGACTCTGCCAGATCCGATGTCAAATGGCAACAGCCAGGACCAGATGATCGATCAGCCGTATCGATCGATCATCTAGACCGCGACGTGGACGCGACCACCGACGAGCACGCGGTCGATCTCGACGTTGTCGTCGAGGATCACGATGTCGGCCGGCAGGCCGACATCGAGCCGGCCGAGCTCCGGGAGGCCGAGGACGCGTGCGGGCACGGTCGTCGCCGCATCGACAGCCTCGGCGAGCGGGACACCGAGCCCGTGCAGGTTGCGCACCGCCTCGATCATCGTGAGCACGCTTCCGGCGAGCACGCCGTCCGGGCCGCGGACCGCGCCGTCGTGGACCTGCACATCGAGGCTCGCGAACGAATACGCCCCGTCGCTCGCGCCGGCGGCGGTGATCGCATCGGTGACGAGCGCCACGCGGCCGGGGGCCGCACGCCAGACGACCTTCACGGTCTCCGACGCGAGATGCACGCCGTCGAGGATCATCTGCACGATCACGTCGTCCCGCGCAAGCGCCGCTCCGACGATGCCGGGATCGCGGTGCAGGAACGGCCGCATCGCGTTGAAGAGATGCGTGACGGTTCGAACGCCGAGATCGAATGCAGCATTCGCCTGGTCGGCGGTCGCGTCGGAATGCCCGAGCGACACGACGATCCCGCGTCCGAGAAGATGCTCGATCAGCGGGAGCGCGCCGGGGAGCTCCGGCGCAAGCGTCATCAACCTCACGGGGCCGCCCTCGAGGAGCCGGTCGAGGAGCTCGAGGTCGGGATCCCGCCGCGACGACCCGTCGTGCGTCCCGAGCCGGACCGCCGACAGGAACGGCCCCTCCAGGTGCACGCCGAGGATCCTCGGGTACTCGGAGTCGGCGGGAACCTCCGCGAGGGCTGCAAGCACCTTGTCCTCTGGCGAGGTGATCAGCGTCGGCAGGTAGGCGGTGACGCCCGTCTCGAGGAGGGCATCGCCTGCCTGCCGGTAGCCCGCGGCATCGGCCTCGAGGAAGTCGATACCGCCGAAGCCGTTGACCTGAAGGTCGACGAACCCGGGCACCGCGAGCCCTCGTCCGCCTGTTCCACCGAGGCCGCAGCGGGCGATCCGACCGTCCTCGACCTCGACGTCGCCGGCGACGAAGGTGCCGTCCACGAGCGCCGCCTCGACCCCGAGCCTCATGCCTGACCGCCTTTCATCGTCGAGAGTCTACGGACGCGACACCCGTCTGGTCAATACCAGTTCAACAAATCTTGTCTCCTGCGCTTCCGGTCTATACCATCCGCCGGGAGATGGCCGCAATCCACCTCGTAGACGTGCGGAAGACGTTCGGCGGCGTGAACGCCGTCGACGGCGTTTCGCTCGAGATCGCCGATGGCGAGTTCCTCGTCCTGGTCGGCCCGTCCGGATGCGGGAAATCGACGCTGCTGCGGATGATCGCTGGGCTCGAGCAGGTGACCGACGGGCTGATCTCGATCGGCGAGCACGACGTCACGGACCTCGCGCCGAAAAACCGGGACATCGCGATGGTCTTCCAGACCTATGCCCTCTACCCGCACATGACCGTGCGCCAGAACCTCGGCTACGGCCTGAAGGCACGACGGACACCCAAGCCGGAGATCACGCGGCGCGTCGCAGACGTCGCCGAGCTGCTCGGGCTCACCGAACTGCTCGAGCGAAAGCCGGCGCAGCTCTCGGGCGGACAGCGCCAGCGGGTGGCGATGGGCCGTGCGATCGTGCGCGAGCCGCAGGCGTTTCTCCTCGACGAGCCCCTTTCGAACCTCGATGCGAAGCTCCGCGTCGGCATGCGCGCCTCGCTCGCCCAGCTGCACCGCCGCCTCGGGGTGACGACGGTCTACGTGACCCACGACCAGGTCGAAGCGATGACGCTCGGGCAGCGCGTCGCCGTGATGCGGAACGGCCAGATCCTGCAGGTCGACACGCCGAAGCGGCTCTACACCGAGCCGCGAAACCTCTTCGTCGCAGGATTCATCGGCTCCCCGGCGATGAACCTCATCGAGGCGACGATCGAGGGCGGCGCCGTCCGCTTCGGCCAGTACTCCGTCCCACTTCCGGCGGGAAGCAGCCTTCCGGACGGCCCGATCGTGCTCGGGATCAGGCCCGAGAGCTTCGAGGATGCGAGCCTCGCGTCAGGACTGCCCTCGATCGACGTGGTCGCCGAGGTGCTCGAAGACCTCGGCTCGGACGCGCATGTGTTCTTCACCGTCGAGGCCCGGTCGCTCACGGCCGAGGTGCTCGAGGCCGGCGACGACGGCCGGGGCCTGATCGCCTCGGGCGGCGCGCTCTTCACGGCCCGGATCAGCGCCCGCACCGTGGCCCGCGTGGGCGACACGATCCGGCTCGCCGTCGACCCGCATACCTTCCAGTTCTTCGACAGCCACACGGGACTGCGCGTTCCGTCCACCGCCTCGACCGGCGCGGCGCCCGAGCTGGCGGTGATGCGATGACGAAGCAGCGCGAGACACGCGAGCAGGTGCTGGAGCTGATCGAGACGCTCGAGGTGGGCGACGCGATCCCGTCGGAGCGGCTGCTCAGTCAGGAGCTCGGCGTCTCGCGCCTCACGCTCCGCGCCGCGCTCGACGAGCTCGTGCGCGAGGGCCACCTGACCCGCCGGCGCGGCGCCGGCACGTTCGTGGCCGAGCCGAAGGTCGCCAAGGGGATGACGATCACGTCGTTCAGCGACGACATGCGCCAGCGCGGCCTGACGCCTGGCAGCCGGACGCTCGAGTTCCGCACGATCCCTGCAGGGGCCCGCCTAGGGCGGATCCTCCACGTCTCCCCGTCGGAGCCCGTGCTGTCGGTGAAGCGCCTCCGGCTCGCAGACGGCGAGCCGATGGCATTGGAGCTGCTGCACGTTCCCGAGGCGCTCTTCCCCGGGCTCACGGCCCGCGACCTCGAGGAGAGCTCGTTCTACGACCTGCTCGAGCACCGCTACGAGCTCGAGATCGTCGGCGGCACCCAGACGGTCGAACCGACGGTCACGAACGACGAGGAGTCGGACGCGCTCGCGGTGCCGCTCCATTCGCCGGCGCTCCTCTTCGAGCGGGTCACGAGAACGGCGGACGGCGACGCAGTCGAGTTCACGAGCTCCATCTACCGGGGCGATCGGTACCGTCTCGTTTCTGAGCTAGGCGTCGGCGGCCGCCCCGCGATCCCGATCGGGCTCGCAGCGCGCTCCCTCGACGGCTTTGCCTAGAGCGCCCCAAGCGGAACTGGTTCGTACCACCGACACGAGGAATCCCATGGGCTGCGCCAAGCATTCAAGCCGCAATACCAAACAACTTGCACAGTTGGTATTGACATCTTGTATCCGTGTGTGCCAGGATCCCCCGCAATGAAGCGTGGTACTGACCACACAACGTCCCAAAACCTCAGCGGAGCTGGACTACTCGCGCGGCCGTCAGGCGCGAGCGAGCGGCCGAACCGCCTGACCTGGAGGCATTCCAGATGAAGAGACGCATCATCGTCGCTCTCTGCCTTTCCGCTGTCGTCGCAGCCGCAATCGCGGCGTCGACCCTGGGGGCGACCAAGAAGACAACCGCCAGCAGCATCACCGTCTGGCTGCAGGTCGACGCGCAGTCCGGCTGGCCGAAGGTCGTGGCCGCCGCGAACGCCGCGTTCGCGAAGCAGAACCCGGGAGTCACCGTGAACGTGCAGTACCAGCAGTGGAACACGCATCTCCAGAAGTTCGACGCGACGCTCGCCGGCAACACGGCGCCGGACGTGATCGAGATGGGCAATACGGAGATGACGAAGTACATGGCGGCCGGCGCCTTCGCCGACCTCACCGCTGACCGCTCGACGTTCCCGAACTCCTCCACCTGGCTGAAGGGCCTTGCGGACTCGGCGACCTACGACGGCAAGCTGATGGGCGTCCCCTACTACGCAGGTTCGCGGATCGTGATCTACAACAAGGCCACGTTCAAGCAGGCCGGGATCACGAGCACCCCGACCACGCTCGGCCAGTTCACCGTCGACGGCAAGAAGCTGATGGCCGCGAACAGCTCCGACAAGACCTTCTCGGCGTTCTACGTCGCGGGCCAGGACTGGTACTCGGCTCTCGCCTTCGTCTACGACTTCGGCGGCCAGATCGCCTCGCAAAGCGGCGGCAAGTGGGCGGGCACGCTCGACAAGCCGCGGGCCATCGCGGGTCTGACCGCGTTCAAGAACACGTTCCTCTCGCTCTCGCGGGCGAGCAAGTCGACAGACGAGGCGAACCCGTTCCCGACCACGCCGTTCTCACAGGGGCATGCGGCCTCGTTCGTTGGCCCCGGCTGGCAGTTCGGCTACGCCCTCGACCCGAAGGCCGGTAACCCCAAGCTGAAGCCGGTCATGGGCGCATTCCCGATGCCGAGCCACGTTGCCGGCAGGACGATGCCGGCGTTCCTCGGCGGCTCCGACCTGGCGATTCCCGCGTCGAGCTCGAACAAGACGCTGGCCGAGCAGTGGATCGCCGACTTCACGGCGAGCCCGCAGGAGGCCGGGATCGTGAAGGCGGGGAACCTCCCGAACACGACCTCGCTCCTGAACCTCGTCAAGGGCACCCCCGGCTCGGCACTCGCGCAGTCCGCGAAGTCGACCTGGTTCGTCCCGACCGCGAAGAACTGGGCGAGCGTCGAGAGCTCGAACGTCCTTCGCACCATGCTCACGAAGATCCTCACGGGTAAGCAGACCGTGTCGCAGGCGGCCACGTCGGCGAGCGACACGATCACGAAGATCCTGAACTCCGGAACCTGAGTCCTGGCCGGTCGCGGACAGAGCGAGTGTCGAGCGATCCGGTAACCGTAGGACCGGCCTCAGATGCCGCCGGAGCAGCCCTCGGGCAGCTCCGGCGGCATCGGCGTCTCCGACGCGCCCGCCTGACGCAGGGCGCGGTGCCCTACCTGCTGATCGCACCCGCGGTGATCGTGATGGTCGCGATCCTCGGGTACCCCGTCTACTTCCTCGTCCGGCTCTCGTTCGAGCAGTACGGCCTCTTCGAGTTGATCGCCCACAAGGGCAAGTGGATCGGTCTGCACAACTACACGACGATCCTCACCGACGGCGAGTTCTGGCGCGTCGTGCTGCGGACCGTGCTCTTCACCGCGGTCAACGTCGGGCTGACGATCGGCCTCGGCACGCTGATCGCCCTGCTCCTGAAGGAGCTCCGGCCGGCGATGCGCACCGCCGTCACCGCTGCGCTCGTCCTGGCCTGGTCGATGCCGGTCGTCGTCGCGGCGCAGCTCTGGCTGTGGATGACGAACTACGAGAACGGCGTCCTCAACTACCTCTTCACGAGGCTCCACTTCGGGAACTTCATCCAGTACGACTGGTTCGCGAACACGATCGTCGGCTTCGGCGTGATCACCTCGCTGATCGTGTGGGGCGCGATCCCGTTCGTCGCGATCACCCTCTACGCGGGGCTGACCCAGGTGCCGGCCGAGCTGCTCGAGGCCGCCGAGATCGACGGCTCAGGGGCGTTCCGCCGGTTCCGCGACATCACCTTCCCGATTCTCAAGCCGATCTTCGTGATCCTCACGAGCCTGTCGATCATCTGGGACTTCCAGGCGTTCACGCAGCCGTTCCTCCTGCGGCTCCAGCGACCCGATCCGGACTACTGGCTGATGAGCATCTACGCGTACGAGAAGTCGTTCGGGGTCAGCCAGTACGGGCTCGGGTCAGCGATCGCGATCGTGATGCTCCTACTGATGATGGGCGTGACGTTCTTCTATGTCCGCCAGATGATCCGGATCGGCGAGGTCGCGTGAGACCCCGGACGGTGCTGCGCCGCTCGGCCCTGAACCTCGCCGGAGCGCTCGTGTTCGTGGTGATGGTCTTCCCCGTCTACTGGATGGTCGCGACGGCCTTCAAGCCCGGCCCGGAAATCACCGCGTACACGCCGAAGTGGATCCCGCTCCACCCCACGCTCGTCCACTTCACCGACGCGATCCACCGGCCGTACTTCTGGGACGACGTGCGCAACAGCCTGCTCGTCGTCAGCGTCGTCGTCTTGCTCTCGGTCGCCCTCGCGTTCCTCGCTGCGGTCGCGCTCGCGAAGTTCAGGTTCGGCGGGCGGAAGCTGTTCATCGTGCTGATCATCATGATCCAGATGCTCCCGGCGAACGCGCTGATCATCCCGCTCTATGTCGTGCTCGCGAAGTACCACCAGGTGAACCAGCTGAGCGGCCTGATCATCACCTACCTGACCTTCGTGCTGCCGTTCTCGATCTGGGTGCTGCGCGGCTTCGTGATCGGGATCCCGAAGGATCTCGAGGAGGCCGCGATGGTCGACGGCAACGGCCGGGTCGCCGCGTTCGTGAAGATCCTGCTCCCGCTCGTCGCCCCCGGGCTCGTCGCAACCGCGATCTTCGCCTTCATCCAGGCCTGGAACGAGTTCATCTTCGCCTACATCCTGCTCTCGGACCAGCAGAAGCAGACGCTCACGATCTGGCTCTCGGGCTATCTCGGCACGAGCCGGGGCACCGATTGGGGCGGCCTCATGGCGGGCGCGACGCTGACCGCGATCCCGGTCGTGATCTTCTTCCTGATCGTCCACCGCCGCATCGCCTTCGGGCTCACCGCCGGCGCCGTGCGCGGATGAGTGCGGAGCTCGAGCGGCTCGCCGCGACCTGCATCTTCCCGAGCTTCCCGGGGTACACGGCCCCGAGCTGGGCCCTGCGGCGCATCGAGGCCGGGCTCGGTGGGATCTGCCTGTTTGCCTACAACGTCGGCGACCTCTCGCAGCTCGCGGAGCTGACAGCCTCGCTCGGTGCGGTACGTCCCGGCCTGCTGATCGGAATCGACGAGGAGGGCGGCGACGTCACCCGGCTCGAGCTGGCTCGCGGCAGCTCGTTTCCGGCAGCCGGCGCGCTCGGTGCGGTGGACGACGACGAGCTGACCGCACACGTGGCGGCCGGGATCGGGGCAGCTCTCGCCTCGGTCGGCGTGAATCTCGACTTCGCGCCGGTCGCCGACGTCAACGTGAACCCGGCGAACCCGGTGATCGGGAGCCGCTCGTTCGGGGCCGACGCCCACCTCGTCGCGCGCCACGTCGCCGCTTTCGTGGACGGCCTCCAGAGTCAGGGTGTCGCCGGCTGTGCGAAGCACTTCCCCGGGCACGGCTCGACCGAACAGGATTCGCATCTCGAGCTGCCGGTGGTGACGGGCGATGTCCGCGAAGGGCTCGAGCCGTTTCGTGCCGCGATCGCCGCCGGCGTCCAGACGATCATGACCGCCCACGTGCGCGTGCCCGAGCTCGACGACGCACCGGCGACCGCGAGCCGGAGGATCATTCACGGCCTCCTGCGCGAGGAGCTCGGATACAACGGGCTGGTGATCGCCGATGCGCTCGAGATGAAGGGCCTGAGCGAGACGATCGGTATCGAGCGCGGCGCAGTCCTCGCGCTCGCCGCCGGTGTCGATGCGCTTCTTGTCGGCCACGATCTCGGCGAGGACGCGGTGAAGGCGGTGCAGGGCGCGCTGGTCGCCGCAGTCGGCTCCGGCGAGCTTCCGGAGGCGAGGCTGCACGAGGCCGCCGGACGCGTCGAACAGACAGGTTCGTGGACGCTCTCGGCGAGGGCACCGCAGCCGGTCGACGGCCTTGCGGGCCGTGCAGTCGCCGAGCGGGCCCTGCGCGTCGAAGGCGATGTCGCCCTGAACGGCGAGCTCCCGCTCGTCGTCGAGCTTCGACCGCGGGTCAACATCGCCGCGGGCGACGCCGGTCATTCCCTCGGCTCGGTCCTTGCCGAGCGCGTCCCCGGCACCGGGGAGATCGTCCTCGAAGGCGAATCGCCGAACCTGGCGCGCGCTCTCGACGCGCGCGGCAACCGGCGGCTCGTGATCGTCGTACGCGACGCCCACCGGTATACGTGGATGCGCGATGCCGCTGACGCGCTCGTCTCGTCTGCCCCCGACGCGATCGTCGTCGAGGTCGGTCTGCCGGTGTGGCGTCCTCGCGCCCGGTGCTCTGCCGCGACGCTCGGCGGTAGCCGCGTGAGCTTCGAGGCTCTCGCCGACGCGATGCTCAGAGATCGGGCATGAGCGCATCGCGGCTCGAGCTCGAGCTTCGCGAGCAGCCGGACGCCCTGGCGCGGCTCCTCGACCGGCAGGGTCGGAACGCCGACCAGCTCGGGGCGCTCTTTCGCCGTGACGATGTCAAGTACCTCCTGATCGCCTCGCGCGGCAGCTCTTCGAACGCCGCGCGCTATGCGCAATACCTGCTCGGCCGCGCGAACCGCGTGCCGGTCGCGTTTGCGACCCCCTCGCTCTACACGCTCTACGAACAGCCGCCGAACCTCGAGGGGGCACTGGTGATCGGGATCTCACAGTCGGGCGAGTCCCCGGACGTGCGGGCGGTCATCGACCAGGCGCGGCTTCAGGGACGACCTTCGATCGCGATCACGAACCGCCCGGACTCACCGATCGCCCTGGCGGCCCAGGCGGTGCTTCCGCTCGAGGCAGGCGACGAGCTCTCGGTCGCGGCGACGAAGACCTATGTCAACTCGCTCGGCGCGATCGCGCTCCTGTTCGCAGCCTCGACCGAGGACGCGGAGGCCCGCCGTGAGCTCGAGCTGATGCCGCGGCGGATCGCCGCCCAGCTCGACCGGTCGTTCGGCGACATCGCCGCGCTCGCCGAGTACGAGGGCATCCGCGGCGGCACGGTCGTCGCCCGCGGGATCAACTACGGCACCGCGTTCGAGATCGCGCTCAAGATCCGCGAGCTCTCCGGGCTCCTCTTCGAGGCGTGGTCGTCGGCGGACCTGATGCACGGGCCGATCGCGGCGATCGGCGCGGGCTGGCCCGTGATCGCACTCGCCCCGTCTGGCCCGGCGCTCGAGAGCATGCAGACGGCGATCGACGGGCTCACCGAGCGCGGAGCCCGCGTGATCACGGTCGCCGACCGCGACGACGTACTCGACCGCGGCGTCGCTCCGATGCGGCTCGTCCCTGGCGTCCCCGAGTGGCTGAGCCCTCTCACGACGGTGATCCCGGGCCAGCTCACCGCGATGCGGCTGGCGCGCCTGAACGGCAAGAACCTCGACAGCCCCGACGGGCTCTCGAAGATCACGCTCACCCTCTGAGCCGAGCGAACGAGTGAGGAGAGGCTCGCCCTGCGAACCCCTCCTCTCAAGCGGCCGAGGGACGTACTCCTTGTCGTTCGGCCTAGCCCCGCGAGCATCGAGCCTTGCGAGCGCGCACGGCCCAGTGTGCGCGGGGCCACGGGCCGTTGCAAGGGTCGTTCACCGCTCCGTTGCAGGATCGAGACCAGTTGAGGCGCCGCTTCCGCTCTCGCCCACGTGGGGACTCGGAGGGCCTAAGCTCACGCAATGGCCCGGCCGCTCGTCGGCATCACGACATATCTCACGCGTGCCGCGTTCGGGGTCTGGGACCTCGATACCGCGCTCGTCCCGTACGACTATGTGCGTGCGGTCGAGCGCGCCGGTGGACGCGCGCTGCTCGTCCCGCCTGCAGCTGACGGAATCGCGGAGACGCTCGATGCGCTCGACGCGCTGATCTTCTCGGGCGGCTCCGATCTCGACCCCGAGCTCTACGGGCAGGAAGTGCATCCGGAGACGAACGGCGTCGTGCGGGAGCGAGACAGCGCCGAGCTCGCTCTCCTCACAGCCGCGCTCGCGCGCGACCTGCCGGTGCTCGCGATCTGCCGCGGCTCCCAGGTGCTGAACGTGGCGCTCGGCGGTGATCTCGTCCAGCACCTCGACGGCGAGACGCACAAACAGATCCCGGGCGAGTTCGCCGAGCACGAGGTCACGTTGGTGCCCGACGAGCGGCTCTACCCGCTGCTCGGCGAGCGCGTCTCCGTGAAGTCGCACCACCACCAGGGGTTCGGGAAGCTCGCCGCTGGCCTCCGCGTCGCCGCCGTTGCCGACGACGGCTCGGTCGAGGCGCTCTGGAAGCCCGACAGCCGCTTCGCCGTCGGCGTCCTCTGGCACCCGGAGGCCGGCGAGGACGCGCGCCTGTTCGGCGAGCTCGTCGCCGAGGCGGCTGCCTACCACTCCGAACGCAGCCGTTGAGGGATATCGCGGGCGCTTGCCAGCCGGCTAGGCCGCGGCCGGGACGACCTCCGTCGTGCAGAAGGCGCACCGCCTTGCCTCGATCGGGATCTCGCTGAGGCACTCGGGGCAGTTGCGCGTCGTCGGGTCCGCGGGCGGCTCGCTCCGTGAGCGCGCCACGAGGGCGTTGACGGGCTTGATCACCACGAAGTAGAGCACGGCCGCCACGAGCACGAACGCGACGAGCGCGTTGAGGAAGTCGCCGTAGTGGAACACGCTCCCGTTGATGGTGAAGCTCAGCGCGCCGAAGTCGGGCTTGCCGAAGATGGCCGCGATCAGCGGCGTGACGAGGTCGGCGACGAACGCCGTCACGACCGCGGCGAACGCGAGGCCGATCACGATCCCGGTCGCCATGTCGACGAGATTGCCGCGCAGGAGAAACGCTTTGAAATCCCTCACGATCTGCCTCCTTGGTCGGGGACGAGCTGATCCGGTGGATCATCCCACGCCGCAGCACGGGAATCCGGGACGGCCGCGTCCCGCGCGGACCGTTCCTGAGAATCGCTATCATCAATGCCATGGAGGCAGTCGCCGGGTCCGAGTGGGCGAAGACCACGCTCGAGGCGCTCGACCGCAAGGGCTTGCGCAACGGTGGCGCCCGGCGCGCCGTGATCGACCTGCTCGCCGGGCAGGACTGCTGCCTGACCGCGCAGGAGATCTTCGACCGGCTCCGCGCCTCGGGGCGGCAGGTCGGAATCGCGAGCATCTACCGCGTCCTCGAGCTCCTGAGCTCCGAGGGGCTCGTGCAGCGGATCGACCTCGGCTCCGGGATCTCGCGCTTCGAGCCGATCCATCCGGGCGGCGATCATCATCATCACATCGTCTGCGATGCGTGCGGGAAGGTCGAGGCCTTCGAGGACCCGCAGCTCGAGAACGCGATCCACCGGCTCGAGGAGACCTCGGGTTACGCGGTCGCCGGCCACGACGTCGTGCTTCACGGCGCCTGCGGCGCCTGCCGATCGGCATGAACCGCCGCCTGGCTAGTTCGGGCGCGCGGTGAGCATGAACGCCGCCGCGTAGGTCGCTACGGCGACGCCGACGATCGCGCTGCTCGGCGGGATCGACGGGGCGAGGTAGGCGATCGTGATTCCGGCCCAGACCGCCGCCAGGCCGAACAGCGCGGAGAGCGTGAGCCCGAGGCGCGGGTTTGCGGTCAGCCGCACCGCGGCACCGGCAGGGGCCGCGATCAGACCGAGAAGCAAGAGGGCGCCGACCGCCTGGGTCGCCTCGCCGGCGTCGATCGCGAGCAGCACGAGGAAGCCGGCACCGAGCAGCCCCACCGGAACGCCTCGGGCGGTCGCCGAGGCGGGAGCGATCGTGGCGAAGAGAAGCGGTCTGGCAATCGTGGCGAGCGCCGCGCTGATTCCGGCGGCGATCGCGACGGCCACGGCGGTCTGGCCCGCGGTGAGGCTGAAGATCGATCCGAAGAGCGCGCGCGAGGCGATGACGCCGTTCGACCCGCCCGAGCCGCGATTGAACAGATCGAGGAAGAGAACGCCGAGACCGAGCACCCAGGCGAAGACCACTCCGATCGCGACGTCGTCGACACGGACGCGGTCGCCGAGCGCCGCAAAGAGCAGCGCAAGCCCGATCGTGGCCGCGAACAGGCCGAGGCGGAGATCGATCCCGGCAAGCGCTGCCGCAAGCACGCCGGTGAACGCGACGTGGCTCAGCGCGTCCCCGGCGAATACCTGTGCCCGCAGCACCACGAAATAGCCGACAAGCCCTGAGGCGAGAGCGATCGCCGAGCCGGCGAGGAGAGCATTGCGGACGAACTCCTGGGTCAGCATCAGGCCAACCCGGACCGGAGTCCCGCCCTGAGCGAGGCGATGACGTACGCAGCGAAGCCGAGGGTCGTCACGAAGAAGCCGACGGGAAGGTCGGTGAAGTAGGCGAGCCCGAGCCCGACCCAGGTCACCGCCAGCGCGAGGGCGGTGGTCAGCGCCAGTCCGAGCCCCACGCGGGGGGTGACCTGCTGCGCGGCGGCGGCCGGGGCGACGAGGAGCGCGAACACGAGGAGAACACCGGTGATCTGCGCCGTCGCCGCTACGGCGAGCCCCAGCACGAGCAGGAACGCCGGGTCGAGCAGCCGCGTTGGGACGCCCCGAGCGGCCGCTGCGCCCGGATCGATCGAGGCGTAGAGCAGCGGGCGCCCCGCGAGTGCGAAGAAGACGAACGTTCCGGCGGCAACGGCAAGCAGCGTCCACACCTGGCCCTGGGTGATCCCGAGAAACGATCCGAACAGGATCGATTCGAGGCTCTCGAGGATGCCGTGGTAGAGGCTCAGGAACAGGAATCCGAGCGCGAAGCCCGCGACCTGGACCGTGCCGATGACGGCCGACTCCTGCGACCGGTCGCGCCCGTCGACGCCGCGAGAGCCGGCGGAGATCGCGAGCGACGCCGCCGCGCAGGCGCCGAAGTACCCGGCGGCGAGAGGCAGGCCGGCAAGCGCAGCTCCGCTCGCGCCGGGAAACGACATGACGGCCAGCGTGTGCCCGGCGAAGCTCTGGCGGCGGAGCACCATGAACCAGCCGGCGACCGACGCCATCAGCGCCACGATCGTCCCCGCCTCGAGAGCGTGGACCATGAACGGATAGGTCAGGAGCTCGTTGAGATCCGACACGGGGTCGAGCGAGAAGTGCGGGTTCAATGCGCGTGCCGGTCGGAGTGGTGAGCCGGGGCCTCGGGCTGGCCGACGACGACGAGCCTTCCGTCGGAGGTGCGGAGGACCTCGATCGGCACGCCGTAGAGGGCGCTCAGGGTCTCTTCCGTGATCACCTCGTCCGGCGGTCCGGAAACGATCCGGCCGCCGGCGACGTACACGACACGGTCGAGGTCTCCGAGCATCGGATTGACATCGTGGGCGACGAGGAGCACGGCGACGTTCTCCGAGCGGCAAATCCGGGCGAGCAGGGCCGAGACGGCGGTCTGGTTCGGCAGGTCGAGGCTGTCGAGCGGCTCGTCGAGGAGCAATAGCTCCGGCCGGGCGGCAAGTGTCTGGGCGATCAGGAGCCTTTGCTGTTCTCCGCCGGAGAGCCGCCCGATCGGCCGGCCCGCGTACGCGGTGCCGCCGACGAGGGCCACGACCTCGTCCACGCGCTCGCGCGCTTCCTTCCCTCTGCCGAGCGGCAGGCCCCACCTGTCGCCGTCGAGCCCGAGACGGACGAGATCGATTCCACGGATGCGCGTGGCGGCGTCGAAGCCGTGACGCTGTGGGAGATAGCCGATCGCGTCGTTGCGACGGCCCGGCGGCGCGCCGAGGACCGAGGCGGAGCCGGCCGCGAGCGGGAGCAGCCCGAGCAGCACGCGGAGCAGCGTCGACTTGCCGGCTCCGTTCGGGCCGAGAACCGCGACGAGCTCACCGGGCTCGATCGTCAGGTCCACCCCGCTCCAGATCGTGGTCTCCCCGATCCTGACGGCAGCATCGAGCAGCTCGACTGGGGGGCTCGCCGTCACCCTCCGGCCGACTGCGCGAGCGCCGCGCGAAGCTGCTCGAGCTGGGCCACCTGCCACTGCTCGAAGTCGAGGTTCGCCGGGGAGAGGGTCTCGGTCACGGTGACGATCGGGATGTGCTCGGCTCGCGCGATCGAGTTGAGGTGGTCGATCTCGGGCGTGACGTTCTGGCCGTTGAAGACCCAGACCCTGATGAGGTGTCGGCTCAGCTGAGCTTCGACCGTGCGCGTGTCCGCGGCGCTGACGTCGCTGCCCTCCGCCACGGCTTTCGCGAAGCTGTACGGCGTCAGCAGCCGCAGGCCGAGGTAGGAGCCGAGCGGCTGGAAGATGCTCTCCGAGTACCCCACCGGCGCGCCCGCGTACTGCCTCCGGATCTGCTGCAGCAGGGCGTGGTACGAGGCGAGCGACCGCGTGAGGAAGAGCTGTTTCCGCTTCGCGAAGTACGCGGCATCCGAGGGGTCGGCCTTCGCGTAAGCCGCCGAGATCGCGTCGACCACCCGCTCGACGGCAGGGGGCGAATACCACTGGTGCGGGTTGTCGCCGTCCGCAAGCCCGAGCAGGTCGCCGACCGTGAGGACGACGCGGCTCGAATCCGGGTTCGCCGCGAGCAGGTGCGAGGCCCAGCTGTCGTAGCCGATCCCGTTCACGATCGCGACCTGCGCGCCTGCCATCGTCCGCGCGTCGGACGCGGTCGGGTCGTAGCTGTGGGGATCGGTGTCGGGATTCGTGACGATGCTCCTCACGTCGGCCCGGTCACCGGCGAGCTGGGACGCGATGCTGCCCCAGAAGTTCTCGGCCGCCACGACCTGCAGGCGGTGACCGCCGGAAGGCGTCGAGCCACATGCCGTCAGCCCGAGGGCTGCAACGCATGCGGCGAGAACGAGTCGAGCGGTGTACGGCATGGCTCGACTCTAACAGATAAATGAGACTCAGTCTCACTCTCACTTACACCAGGCAGGCATACTCGCCGCCATGCACGTCGCCCTGCTTCCGTTCCTCGCGATCTCGGTGCTGCTGATCGTGATCCCGGGGCCCGATACTGCGATGGTCACGAAGAACGCGCTCGTCGGGGGACGCCGGTCGGGCGTGTTCGCATCGGTCGGGGTCGCAATCGGGCTCACGATCTGGACCGCGGCGGCCGCGCTGGGGATCGCGGCGCTCCTGCGTGCCTCCTCGGTCGCATTCGATGCACTGAAGATCGCCGGGGCCGTGTATCTCACATGGATCGGAATCGGAATGCTGCGCTCGAAGGGTGTCTCAGCCGAAGGCGTCGCGGGCCGTCCCACAAACGGCTGGCGGGCGCTCCGCCAGGGACTGCTGAGCGATCTCGGGAACCCGAAGATCGCGGTCTTCTTCACGAGCCTCCTGCCGCAGTTCGTCCATGGTGATGGGCAAGCCTTCGTTCCGCTCGCGTTCCTCGGCGGCGTCTTTGCGGTGCTGACGCTCTTCTGGCTTGCGGCCTACTCGCTGGCTGTGGGGCACGCCTCGGGGTGGCTACGCCGCCCCTCGGTCAGGCGCGCACTCGATCGCTTCACCGGCGTGGTGCTGATCGGCTTCGGTGTGCGCCTCGCGCTCGAACGCCGCTAGCGGCGCCCCGTCCGGTACCTTCATCTCGATGGTTCGCAGCAAGCGCATGCGCTGGGTAGGACTCGCGATCGTCGTTCTCGTCGGGATCGCAGCGACCGCGGTGGTCGCGCTCTCGAAGTCCGCGGATCCGGTCTCGGCGGCGATCTCGAAGTCCGAGGACGCCGGCGGTGCAAAGCTCGCGCTGACGGTCACGGTCGACCATGGGTCGAATCCGGTCACGATCACCGCGAACGGCGTCTTCGACGAGAACGACGCCGACATCACCCTGGATGCGGCGAGCGCGCTCGCCGCGGCGGGGCTGCCCGGCGCCGGCGGCTCGATCGAGGTGCGCTATCTCCAGGAGAACGGCGACCCGGTCGTCTATGCGAACGCCCCGGCACTCTCGTCGTTCATCCCCGGTGGCCAGAGCTGGGTCAGGCTCGACGTCGCCCAGGCGGCGCAGAAGCTTGGCGTCAACCTGAATGGCCTCGGCGCCGCCGCGACCCAGAATCCGACGGACGCTCTCGACCTGCTGCGCTCGATCGGCTCGGTCGAGACGGTCGGCACCGAAACGGTGGACGGAGCGTCGACGACCCACTATCGCGCCACCGTGGATCTGACGAAGGCAGCCGCCAACCTCGGCACCGAGGAGCAGGCGTTCGTGAAGCACCTGATCGCGAACGGTGCACCGACCTCGATCCCGGTCGATGTCTGGATCGGCGACGACGGCCTCATCCACAAGCTCACCTTCACCCAGAGCCACGAGAGCGACAGCGTCGCGCTGACGCTCGAGATCAGCGGCTACGGCACCCCGGTCACCGTGACGGCACCGGCGCCGGCCGACACGTTCGACGCGACGAACCTGGTCGGGATGCTCGGATCGCTTCCGCACGGAAGCGCCTCCTTCCCCGGCATCACTCACTGAGCTCAGACGTCGCGGAAGCGCTCGAAGCGCTCGCCCAACTGCTCGCGATCGGGCCTCCAGGCGCTCCGGTGCGGCAGGACGATCGGCTCCTTGTGAAACGTCTTCAGCAGTGCAAGCATCGGGCCGTCCTCGTCGTCGAGGAGGCGGCTCGAGACATGCACGAGATAGTCGGGGGAGACCCCGACGAGGTTCTGGTCGAACGCCCTGTGATGGATGGAGCAGAGGCTCAGCCCGTTGCTGATCCTCGGCTCGCCCGAAGGTGAGGCGTCGGCCGCGATGTGGGCCGCGTCGAGGAGCTCCGCCTCCTTCAGGCGGCAGATCGCGCACGAGTCGCGGTAGGCCAGGAGCACCTGCCCGCGGAAGGGTCTCTCGTGTAGGCGCACCCGCGTCTCGCGCACCGCATACCGGCGTTCGATCGGATCCTCGATCAGCGCCGGCTCTCGCTCGTCCAGCGGTCCGATCAACCGGCCGGGAGCGAGCACGACACTGCTCGTCTCGGGATGGTCTTCGACGATGTAGCTGGGATAGATCGGCGCGTAGCGGCCCGGCCGCGTGGCGACGAAGTAGACGATCGGCACAGCGAGAAGGCAGGCGGTCTGCAGAGCCCGGTTGTCTGCCTGGTTCGGCGATCCGGCGCGATAGGCGTACCGAAACCCCGATTCCAGCGCTGCGTCGTCATAGCGGGAGTTGGTCGAGGTCTGCACCGAGAGTGCAGCAGGCCCGCGCTGCGCCGCAGCGCGGAAGATGCCCTTCTGCGTCGAGAGAAACGGCACCCGTTTGCCGCGGAACGGGAACCCGGCATCGAGCCCGTCGCGGTAAGGGATGTCGGAGCCGAACGTCGCCGACAGCACGGCGAGCGACAGGAAGCACGAGTTCCGAAGCTCCTCGTCTCGCTCCACCGGACGATCGTAGTGCGTTCCGCCGACCCAGACCGATTAGGGTGGAGAGATGGCGGCTGCCACGACGGGCCACAGCTCGACGGTCCGCAAGGTGGCTGTGACCGGTGCCTCACTCGTTCTCGTCACCCTTGCGACGGCGCAGTTCCTGATGACGCTCGACACGTCGGTGATGAACGTCGCGATCGCAACCGTGGCGAAGGATGTCGGCACGACCGTGTCCGGGGTCCAGACGGCGATCACGCTGTATGCGCTCGTGATGGCGGCGTTGATGATCACCGGCGGGAAGGTCGGCGGGATCATCGGCCGAAAGCGTGCGTTTGCGATCGGATCGGTGATCTACGGGGCCGGGTCGCTGACGACCGCGCTCGCCGGGTCGCTCGGTGTCCTGATCTTCGGCTGGTCGCTGCTCGAGGGAATCGGCGCGGCCCTGATCCTCCCCGCGGTCGTCGCCCTTGTCGCCGCGAACTTCCCGCCCGAGGGCCGCGCGAAGGCCTATGGGCTCGTGATGGCCGCGGGCGCGATGGCCGTCGCCGCCGGCCCGCTGATCGGTGGGCTCTTCACGACGTACTGGTCATGGCGTTACGTGTTCGCCGGCGAGGTGTTGATCGTGATCGTGATCCTCGTCCTCAGCCGGAGGATCGCCGACGAACCGCCGTCGGTGCGCCCGCACCTCGACGTGGTCGGCGTGATCCTCTCTGCCTCGGGCCTCGCGCTCGCGGTCTTCGGTGTCCTCCGCTCGGGCGAGTGGGGCTGGATTCAGCCGAAGGCGAGCGCGCCCGACCTCTGGGGGCTGTCGCTCGTCCTCTGGTTGATCCTCGGCGGCCTCTCACTGATCTGGGCCTTCGCGCAATGGGAGGCACGCCGCGAACGGCGGCACGAGGAGCCGCTGATCGATCTCGCGATGCTGAAGGTGCCCCAGCTTCGGGCCGGGCTCAGCATGTTCTTCTTCCAGTACTTCGTGCAGTCGGGTGTGTTCTTCGTGGTGCCGCTCTTCCTGTCGGTGTCGCTCGGTCTCTCGGCGATCGAGACGGGCGTGCGGCTGCTGCCGCTCTCGCTGACGCTGCTCGTGGGCGCGATCGGGGTGCCTCGGTTCTTCCCCGATGTGAGCCCGCGCCTGATCGTCCGGATCGGGCTGATCTCGATGGTCGCCGGCGATATCGTGCTGCTGACCGCGATCAACGCGAACGCGTCGGCCTCCGCGGTCACGGTGCCGCTGTTGCTGATGGGCTTCGGGATCGGGGCGCTCGCCTCACAGCTCGGAAGCGTCGCGGTCTCGTCTGTCCCGGACAGCCAGAGCCCGGAGGTCGGGGGGCTTCAGAACACGGCGACGAACCTGGGCGCGTCGCTCGGGACCGCGCTTGCGGGATCGGTGCTGATCGCCACGCTCACGACGGTCTTCCTCACGGGCGTCAAGAACAACCCCGATGTGCCGGCGAGGGTCAGCAACCAGGCGAGCACGGAGCTCGTCGGCGGGATCCCGTTCGTCTCGGACGCCGACCTGAACGCCGCACTCGACGACGCGCATGTGGCCCCGAAGACGGCCGACGCGATCGTGCACGAGAACAGCACCGCGCGCCTGACCGCTCTGCGGGCTGCGCTCGCGATCGTGGCGCTTCTCGCGCTGGTCGGCCTCTTCTTCACCGGCGGGATTCCGCGGGAGCAGCCGAAATCAGCGCCACCAGAGCCCGAGCGCGCCCAGAAGTGAGGCCGCCTTTCGGCGGCCTCAGCGGTCACACGGTCAGGCGGCGATCGATCAGCCGCAGCCCGTGGACGTGCCGCAGTCGCGGCAGGTGTAGCAGGTGCCGGCGCGCACCATCCGGCCGCCGCAGCGGGAGCACTCGATCGCATCCTCGTGCGTGTTGAAGAGCGCCGTCTGGCCTGCCGACGGGGCGGGCGCGTCGAAGTCCGGAAGAGCCGGCACGCCCGCGGCGTATGCGGCCGACAGCCGAGCCCGCACCTCGGGCGAGAGGATCCCGATCTCCTCCTGCTGGTCGACGGTGAGGAACTTCTTGCCCATCCAGCGGAACACGTAGTCGACGATCGACTTCGCGTTGCGGATGTCGGCGTCGTTCGTCGCGCCCGAGGGCTCGAACCGCATGTGCGCGAACTTCGAGCAGTACACCTCGAGTGGCACCCCGTACTGCAGGCCGAGGGAGACGGCGATCATGAACGAGTTCATCAGCCCGGCGAGGGTCGTGCCCTCCTTGGCGATGTCGACGAAGATGTCGCCCGGGGTGCCGTCCTCGAACAGGCCGACGTGGATGTAGCCCTCGTACTCGCCGACGCGGAACTTCCGTCCGACCTCGGTGCGATCGTCGGGAATCCGCCGGCGCCTTGGCGCGGCGACGGCGGCCGGGCCTACCGGTGACAGCATGCCCTGCTTCTTGTCGGACTTGCCCGAGAGCGGCTGGGCGACCTTGCAGTTGTCGCGGTAGATCGCGATCGCCTTGACCCCGAGCTTCCAGGCGTCGAGGTAGACCTGCGCGACCTCGTCGACGGTCGTCGCCTCGGGCAGGTTCACGGTCTTCGAGATCGCGCCGGAGATGAACGGCTGGATCGCGCCCATCATCTTCACGTGCCCGCCGTGGTGGACGGCCCGCTCGCCGATCGCGCAGTCGAAGACCGGGTAATGGTCGGTCTTGACGTACGGCGCACCGACGATCGTGTTGCGCTCGTCGATGTAGGCCACGATCTCCGAGATCTCGTTCGGCGAGTACCCGAGCTTCTCGAGCCCGAGCGGCACCGTCTTGTTGACGATCGTGATCTCGCCGCCGCCGACGAGCTTCTTCGACTTCACGAGCGAGAAGTCGGGCTCGACGCCGGTCGTGTCGCAATCCATCATGAACGAGATCGTCCCGGTGGGCGCCAGCACGGTGGCCTGCGCGTTGCGGTAGCCGTGTACCTCGCCGAGGTCGAGCGCCTCGTCCCAGGCCTTGCGGCCGTGCGAGAGCAGGTCTGCCGGCACCGTCTGCGACTCGGCGATGTTGCCGACCGCAGCGCGATGCTTGGCGATCACGCCGATCATCGCGGCGGCATTCGGGCGGTAGCCGGCAAACGGGCCCATGCGCGACGCGATCTCGGCCGACTTGCGGTAGGCGCGGCCGGTCATGAGCGCGGTGATCGCAGCCGCGTACGCGCGGCCCTCGTCGGAGTCGTACGGCAGCCCGCGCGCCATCAGGAGCGCACCGAGGTTCGCGTAGCCGAGCCCGAGCTGGCGGTATCCCTTGGCGTTGCGATCGATCTCGGACGTCGGGTACGACGAGTAGCCGACGCAGATCTCCTGGGCGAGGAAGACGACGTCGACGGCGTGCTCGATCGCCTCGACGTCGAGCTCGCCGTCCTCGCGGCGGAACTTCATCAGGTTCAGCGAGGCGAGGTTGCAGGCGCTGTCGTCGATCGACAGGTACTCCGAGCAGGGGTTGGACGCGTTGATCCGGCCGGAGTTCGGAAGCGTGTGCCACGAGTTGATCGTCGTGTCGTACTGCAGGCCCGGATCGGCGCAGCGCCAGGCGGCGTCGGCGATCTGGTGGAGGAGCTCGCGGGCCGGCATCGTCTCGATGACCGAGCCGTCGGTGCGGGCTGTCAGATTCCAGTCGGCGCCGGCGGCAGCGGCGTCCATGAAGGAGTCGGAGACACGCACCGAGTTGTTCGCGTTCTGGTACTGGATGGACGACCAGTCGGGCGAGTCGAGCGACATGTCGTAGCCGGCGGACTCGAGGACGCGGGCCTTCTCCTCTTCCTTCGCCTTGCACCAGACGAACTCGAGGATGTCCGGGTGATCGACGTCCAGCACGACCATCTTGGCGGCGCGGCGCGTCTTGCCGCCGGACTTGATCGTCCCGGCGGAGGCGTCGGCGCCGCGCATGAACGAGACAGGGCCGGAGGCGTAGCCACCCTTGGAGAGCTGCTCCTTGGACGAGCGGAGCTTCGAGAGGTTCGCGCCCGAGCCGGAGCCGCCGCGGAAGATGACCCCCTCGCGGCGGATCCAGTCGAGGATCGAGTCCATCGAGTCGTCGACCGAGAGGATGAAGCAGGCGGAGCACTGCGGCTTCTCCTCGAAGCCGACGTTGAACCACACGGGGGAGTTGAAGGCGGCGAGCTGGTTGACGAGGATCGCCTTGAGCTCGTCCTCGAAGGTCTGCGCCTCCTCGTCGGTCGCGAAGTAGCGGCCCTCACGACCCCACTTGCCGATCGTCGAGACGATGCGGCCGATCATCTGGCGCACGGAGTGCTCGCGCTCGGGTGAGGACATGCGGCCGCGGAAGTACTTCTGGGCGACGATGTTCGTCGCGGTCTGCGACCAGAACTTGGGGAACTCGACGCCCTTCTGGTCGAACACGGGCTTGTCCTTGCCGGGAATGAAGGCGTCGCGGAGCTCCCATTCGATCTCGTCGAACGGGTCGCGTCCCGGAATCGTGAAGTAGCGGCGAACGGCAAGGCTGGCGTCCTCGCGGGCGACCTTGTTCGCAAGCTCGTTCTGATCGATCTGCACCGAGCCCGAGCTTGCCACCGACACCGTCCCTTCGTTCGTACGTTCTGCTTCCACGCTCTCCCCGACTACCGACGCTTTTTCTACGGACGCCATCTCTTCTTCCCCTTTAACGGTCGCCTACGGTCGCTATGCCCATTCACGGGCGAACGGAGGACCCTAGACACGGCGTCGGATGGAGCCATTGTAGCGCTCCGGTGAGGTGGAAAAGCCTGGAAATACCGGATTTTCCGGGTATTTCCCCGGCTGCCGGGCTACGCCGGCGGCGGTTCGTCGCGCGGATGCGAGCGCTGCCAGAACATTCCGGCGATCCCGCCGATCACGAGGATGATCGCGAGCGCCCCGAGGATGAGGAGCGGCAGCGGGAAGGACTGTGAATCGCCCGGCGTGATCTTCGCAAGCGCGAGCGTGAAGCCCTTCTTCTTGTTCGTCGTCGTCGGGGACGAGACGATCACGACCGCGGTCGTCGTCGTTCCGTTCGTCGTCACGGTCGTCGTCTCCGTGGTCTCGCCCGGCGACAGCGTGGTCGTCGACGAGCCGGGCTTCACCTTCTCGGGCGGTGTCGGCTGCTTGTGGATCGCGGCCTGCTCCGCGGCGAGGATGTCGTCCTTCGCGCTTCCGTAGATCCGAAGGTCGGCGGGAAGATGCTTGATCGCGGCGCCGTAGCACGCGATCGGATAGACGTTGTTGATCGTCCCGTCGTACCAGTCGTTCAGAAGTCGCTTCCAGCACGGGACGCTCACGGTCTTCGAGGTCCCGGCAGCGGTCGCGGGGAGCGGCGCGAGCACGGCGACGGCGCCGACGAGCACGGCGAGGCTGAGGAGTTGCTTACGGGCTGGGCTCAATCGATGCGGGCGAGCGATAGGGCACGACAACAGGTCCGGGGGAATACTGACGAGTCTTCCGGACGCGGATATGCGGCCGGTTTCGACTGTGTAAGGCGATTGTTAGACCACCGGGGCAGTCATGAGCGGATGGTAGCTTCGATGGGAATGCGGCTGGCGCGAGAACTCTGGTCGCCGCTCACCCTCGCACTGGCCCTCGTCGGCGCGACGCTCTTCCTCGCCCACGATCCGGGGATCTCCTCACTTCCGTGGATCGGAGTCGCGGCGCTGCTCCTCGCGGCCGGCCTCTTCGCGACGAAGGGCGCGCCGGACGGGATGAGCGCGTTCATCCCCCTCGCCGGGCTCGCTCTCTGGTGCGCGATCTCGATCGCTTGGTCGATCCAGCCCGATGCGACCTGGAGCTATGCGAACCGGACGTTCATCTATCTGACGCTCGCGCTCGTCGGCGCGCTGCTCGGGGCTGAGCCCCGGAGACTCCTCTACGGCTGTTCGATCCTGCTCGGCGCCGTCTGCGTGTGGGCGCTCCTCGGCAAGGTCCTGCCGTGGCTGTACGAGGACTATGGCCGGATCGCCCGCCTCCGCGGCCCGGTCGGCTACTGGAACGGTCTCGCGCTCCTCGGGGACATCGCGCTCCCGCTCGGGCTCTGCCTGGCGACGCGGATGCGGACCGCGGGAACGCTCCTCGTCTACGGCTGGATCGTCGTGATCGGAATGACCTACTCGCGGGGCGGCGTCCTCGTCGCGGTCGTCGTGGTGGTGCTCTGGATGGTGCTCTCGCACGCGTGGATCGAGTCGCTCTCGACGCTGATCGCCGCCGGTCTCCCCGCCGCCGGCGTCCTCGCTGTCGCCTTCGCGCTGCCGGGGCTGACCGACGACGGGCAGTCGCACTCCTCACGCGTTCACGCCGGGATCGTGTTCGGCGTCGTTCTCGTGCTGGACGCGCTGATCGCCGTCGCGCTCGCCCGGTTCCCGCTGCCGCGGGTGACCGTGGTGCGACGTGTGGCGCTCGCGGTGGCCGCGCTTGCGATTGCCGCAGTCATCGGCGTCGGAGCCGCGCACGCCCACTCGTGGTGGAGCTCGTTCACGAGCCCGTCCGGGGCGGAGCTCTCGAACTCGCCGGGCCGTCTCACCTCGACGGGGGGGAACTTCCGCTGGGCCTGGTGGCAGCAGGCGTGGAAGGGCTTCGAGCGCTTCCCCCTGCAGGGCACGGGTGCGGGCAGCTTCCAGGTGACGAACCTGCGCTACCGGACCTCGAACCTCGACCAGACGATCGAGCCGCACGATCTGCCGCTGCAGTTCCTGAGCGAGACCGGGATCGTCGGGTTGCTGCTCTTCCTCGGCTCGGTCGCCTGGCTTGTCGTGAGGGGTCGCCGGCGTCCGGGGCCGCAACTCGCGCTTGCGCTGGCGCTTCCCGCATTCTTCCTGCACGGGCTGCTCGACATCGACTGGGACTTCCTCTCGGTCGCCGGGCTCGTCTTCTTCATCGCGGGCGCTCTCGTCGTCCGCCCCGCGAAGAACCCCCGGCCGCGCGCATTCACGCTCGTCACCGCCAGCGGATTCCTGCTCGCCCTCGCGTTCTCGCTGTTCGCGGTCTGGCTCGGCGCCCGCTGGGACGACCAGGCCGCCGCCGCGGTCGGAGTGGACAACGCCCGTGCGGTGACGCTCGCGCAGCGCTCGCGCTCGGTGAATCCGGTCGCCGTCGACCCGCTCATCCAGGCGGCGATCGCCGAGACCGACAGGGGCGCCGGGATCAAGCAGGCCCACGCGAAGGGCTGGCTCGCCGAGTACCGAGCCGCAAACCGCCTTGCCTATGGCTTCTACGACAAGGCAACCCAGGTGCAGCCCGAGGACGCGGACGCCTGGTACCAGCTCGGCTCGTTCCAGATCCTGACGCGGAAGTGCCCTCGCGCAGCGCTTCCCGACTTCAGTCACGCGACCGTGCTCGACGGCCAGAACCCGACGTACATCACCGCGTATTCGCAGACGCTCGCGCTCGTGAACTCGGGCAAGCCCCGCTGCTGATCAGCCGCCGACGATGACGGCGAGCTGGCCGCCGCCGAGCGCGGAGGCGCGGATCCCGTCGAGCGGCCCGACCACGCTGATCCCGAGGTCGCGTGCGAGCCGCATGCCCTCGGCGCGGAAACCGTTTCGATACATGACGACGCTCGTCGCGTAGTTCTGGTGTCCGGCGTTCGCGGTGCCGGCAATCTTGTATCCAAGGGTCTGGAGACGGCCTGCCGCCGAGCCTGCAGCGCCCGAGAGCCCGTTGCCGTTGAAGACCATGATCTTGACGTGCCCACGCGGCCGCGCCTTGCCGGCCGGCGCGTTCATCCGGTGGATCGCCTTGGTGAGCTGCTTCGGCGCCGGCGGTGTCTTCGCGACCGCGCCGGCGGCGTGGTGCTGGATCGCATGCGAGATCGGCTTCGCGAGCAGGAGCAATGCGAGCGCGAGAAGCGCCGCAAGCTCGAGCGCTGCGATGGCGCTTGCGATCACGGTGGCCCGCTTCCAGGGGCGAATCAGCTCGTGTGGCGTGTGAAGCGGTGCATCCACGGGATTCCCGGGTTCGCCGGATCGACGCGGAGTCCTCCGAGAAACGGAGTGACGCGGAGGTACGCCTACAGCGCAGGGACTAGTCCGAGCGGGCCCTGGCCCACTCGAGCGTTCGGGCGATGCCCTCGCCGAGTGGCGTGCCTGCACGGAAGCCGAGCTCCTCGGCCGCCCGCGAGACGTCGAGAGCCGAGCGGCGAATGTCGCCCAGCCGTGCCGGCTCGAACGTCGGCTCCGCCGGCATGCCGGCCGCCACGGCACACGCCTCGTAGAGCGCGAGCACCGAGGTCTCGATCCCGCTCCCGACGTTGAAGACGCCGCCGTCGTGTCCGGCGGCGACGAGGAGCGCCGCGACCACGTCGCCGACGAAGACGAAGTCTCGAACCTGGAGCCCGTCGCCGAAGATCACGGCCTGCTCGCCCCGGGCGAGGCGATCCAGGAAGATCGACACGACGCCTCCTTCGAGGCTCGGCGCCTGACGCGGGCCGAACACGTTCCCGAGCCGCGCGACGACATGGCTCGAGCCGTGGATGCGGTTGAAGCCGCCGAGGTACTCCTCGGCGCAAAGCTTCGCGATCCCGTAGGGCGACAGCGGCCGACGGGGCGCGTCCTCGTTGACCGGGGCGGGGCATTCGCCGTAGATCGCACCGCCGGTCGAGGTGAAGACGATCCGCGTTCCGGAGAGCAATGCCGACTCGGCGATACCCACGGTGCCGACCACGTTCAGCTCGGCGTCGCGTGCGGGCTCCCTCACGGAGGTCTGCACATCGGTCTGCGCCGCAAGGTGGAAGACGACGTCGATGCCGCTGAGATCGACCCCGTCGCGGATGTCTCCCAGCACGAACCTCGCGGCGGGGTTGACGTATTCGCGGCGGCCGAACGAGAGGTCGTCGATCACCGTGACCTCGTCCCCGCGCGCGACGAGCGCGTCGACGAGATTCGACCCGATGAAGCCCGCGCCTCCGGTTACCGCAGCGTGCACACGCCGTATCGTAGGCGTTCGATGTTCATCAGCTTCGAAGGACAGGACGGATCGGGCAAGACGACACAGGTCGGGCTGCTCGCGGACTGGCTCCGCGAGGAGGGTCACGAGGTCGTTTCGACCCGCGAGCCGGGTGGGACGCCCATCGGGGAGGCGATCCGCGACGTCGTGCTGCACGGGCTCGAGATGACGCCCTGGACCGAGGCGGCGCTCTTCGCCTCGGCCCGGGCCGAACACGTCGCGGCGGTGATCCGGCCGGCGCTCGAGCGCGGCGCCTGGGTGATCTGCGACCGCTACGTGGACTCGTCGATCGTCTACCAGGGCATCGCCCGCGGGCTCGGCGTCCAGGAGGTGCTCGACCTGAACAACACCGTGACCGGGGGTCTGCTCCCGGCCCGCACCTTCGTGCTCGCCCTCGACGCTGTCGCGGCGCGGGACCGCCAGAACGGCTACCTCGACCGGATCGAGCGCGAGGACGCGCGGTTCCGCGGCGCCGTCGCGGACGCCTACCGCGAGCTCGCCGTTCTCTTTCCCGGCCGTGCCGTCGTGCTCGACGGCTCCCGGGCACCCGAGGAGATCGCCGAGGAGGTTCGTGGGCAGGTTCGAGGCCTTTAGCGAGCAGCACGAGGCGAAGCGCCTGCTCGAGGCCGCGGTGGTCGAGGGCCCGGTGCACGCCTACCTCTTGCACGGACCGGCCGGTGTCGGCAAGCGGAAGCTCGCGCGGGCATTCGCGCGTGAGGTCATCGGCACGACGCGAACGACCCATCCGGACATCTACGAGCTGGATGCGCTCGGCGAGATGATCCGGATCGACGCGATCCGGGAGCTTCGTCGCGACCTCCACATGCGGCCGTTCGAGGCCTCGCGGAGGGTTTACCTGATCCTCAGCGCAAACCTGATGAACGAGGACGCCGCCGATGCCCTGCTGAAGGATCTCGAGGAGCCGCCCGACTACGCGACCGTCGTGCTCGTCGCCGACGACCTGGGGCCGATTCCGGAGACGATCCGGTCGCGCTGCCAGCTCGTGCCGTTCACCCGGCTGTCGGAGCGCGCGATCCGTGAGGTCGTCGATGCGCGCGTCCCGGAGCTCGACGAGGGCCATCGGATCGCGCTTGCGCGGGTTGCCGGCGGCCGGCTCGACCGGCTCGAGCGCCTCCTCGACCCGCACGCTGCCCGCCGGCGCGGCCTTCTGCTCGCCCAGGCTCGGGCGGCCTACCGTGAGCCGGCCTTCGAGCCGGCCGACGCCGCAGGGGTGCTGCTCGACTCGGCGCGCGAGCGGGGAACCGAGGCGAAGGAGCTCGAGGACGTCAAGGTTCAGGGCCTCGAGCTGCCGACACGCGAGGCCGAGCAGCGCGTCCGCCGGGCCCAGCGCGGAGCCGAACGCGACGAGCTGCTCGCGCAACTCGAGGAGCTCGCGGCCTGGTACCGCGACCTCGTCGTGGTCGGAGTCGGAGCCGAGGCGGCGGCCACCCACGTCGACATGCTCGAGGAGCTGCGCGCCGACGCGACCCGCGAACGGCTGCTCGGTGCGGAGCGCGCTGCGGAGGCGGTGCGCGAGACGTGGCGGCGGCTCGAGGAGTTCCAGCTCGCGCCGCAGCTCGCACTCGAGGCGCTGTTCGTCGAGGTCGCACGCGAGCTCCACGACTGAGTCACCGTGTCCTCCAGGTAGCCTGGGCCGCCATGCATCCAGTCGTCTTCGTCGAGATCCCCGGAGGATCCAGGAACAAATACGAGTGGGATGAGGAGCTCGGCGGGATCGTTCTCGACCGGCGCCTCTTCACCTCGATGAGCTATCCGTCCGACTACGGCTACGTCGAGGGCACCCTCGGCGCCGACGGCGACCCGCTCGATGCGCTCGTCCTCGTGAGCGACCCGACGTTCCCCGGCTGCCGCATCCGCGTCCGCCCCGTCGGCATCTTCCACATGTCCGACGAGAAGGGCCCGGACGAGAAGATCATCTGCGTCCCGCTGAACGACCCGACCTGGGGCCGGCTCTCGGACATCCACGACATCCCTCCGGGCCTCCGCGACGAGATCGAGCACTTCTTCCAGGTCTACAAGGACCTCGATCACAAGGGCTCCGTCGAGACACGGGGCTTCGGCAACCGCGCCGAGGCCGAGGCGATGATCGACTCCACCCGCGCGGCCGCTGCAGCCGCCGACGCCGTCTGAAACAAAATCGTCGCAAGTTGCGATTTTCGCGTTCGGGCCACCCTTGCCGCGATGCCCGGAAGCGCGTAGCTTCCCCCTCGCACCGAGTACGGAGCGCGAGTAAGTCGAAGCCGCTTCTGAGGACCAGTACGCAGAAGGTCGCAAGACCGGAGGGCGGAAGGTCAATGGAAGCGGGGGATGAAAGCGCGACCGGCTCGGTGAACCTTTTTAACCGGGCCAGCGGTCGATCGCACACGGTGGCCTCAAATCCGGCCTGCCCGGCGCCGATACTATGAGCCTCGCGCCGACGTAGCTCAGCTGGTAGAGCACTTCACTCGTAATGAAGGGGTCCGCGGTTCGAATCCGCGCGTCGGCTCTCCGATCTGCGGTATTTGCGATTTGGTCCACCGACCGGCGCGGGCGGGGCGGGTCTACCGCCCCAGCGAGCGAATCGTGTTTATTCGCATCGCTCAGGCACCACTGACAAGAGGGCTCATTGCCCTCCATTCTGCGAAGGCGAGATTGGTCGAGCCTGCCTGTAGTGGCTCAGCTGAGCCACTACCCAGCCTGCCTGTTCGCCGTCCAGCGTGGGCTGATCCCGAAGGGCCTGCGTTCCGCCGAAACGTGAGGCGAATGCCTCTGGCGATCACGTTCTGCGCGGCGTAGATTCGATGCGTCGATCGAGGAGGCACCGTTGGGTCTTCGAACCTGGATCTTCGCGTTCACGTACGACCGCTTCAGCAGAGGGAGCGAAGAGGCCGGCCTCGCCGAGATGAGGAAGAACCTGATCTCCGGCGCGAGGGGCGATGTGCTCGAGATCGGCGGCGGGACGGGCGCGAACCTCGGCTACTACGGACCGGAAGTGGAGTCGCTCACGGTCACCGAGCCGCAGCCGTCGATGCTGAAGCGACTGGAGCAGAAAGGCCGTGCTCAGAGATCGCAGGCGACCGTTCTGCGTGCTGCGGCCGAGGACCTTCCGTTCGAGAGCGCGACCTTCGACACGGTCGTCTCGACGCTCGTGCTCTGTGGCGTCGATGACCAGCCGCGCGTGGTGGGCGAGCTCCGCCGGGTGCTTCGGCCCGGCGGCCGGCTCATCTTCATCGAGCACGTACGCTCGGACGACCCGCGCCTGGCGAGGAGGCAGGATCGTATGAACCCGCTCAACCGGCTCGTGGTGTGCTGCGATTGCAACCGTGCGACGCTCGACACGATCCGCTCCGGGGGCTTCGAGGTGACGGAGCTCGAGCAGACGGAGCTGCCGAAGGCGCCGCCCTTCATCCGCCCGCTGATCATCGGCACCGCGACCGCGCCGGTCGCCTGAACTTACGTTCCCGTTCATCCCGAGGCGCCCGGGCTGACTTGGTGACGATGTGTTCAGGTGTGGCGATCGTTTCGATAGGGCTGTATTCGATCTCGGAGAAGGACTGACCGAACTGTGTTCAGTACCACGCCAGGCCGGCGCCTCCGGCAGGCTGACCTTCGGCAGGGTCGTGGTCGACGAACTCCGGATCGAAGCGCTCCTCGATCGGAGCCGCGCGGTCGGCTTTGAAGAGCGCGTCGTGGGCCCCTTGGCCGCCTTGGGTGATCTCGGCTCCCACGGTCAGCGTCTCCTTGTCCTGGGCTTCCGGTACTGGAAGCCCGGTAGATACGGGCGCTCGGGCCGGTTGGGTTCGGGGCGTCAGTCCGTCTGGGGGGCCACGGTCGGGACGGTGATCGGGGTTCGCGTTCGATGAGGCGGGTGCGGGTCGTGCTGTGCGTCGCCCTCGACATTGAGGTGGGGCAGCGCGCGGTCGAGCCAAGCCGGTAGCCACCAGTTCGCTTTGCCGGTGAGCAGCATCAGCCCCGGCACGAGCGCAACTCGCACGACGAGCGCGTCGAGCAGCACGGCGCCGGCAAGTCCCAGGCCGAAGAGCATGATCACGCGCTCGCCACCGAGGATGAACGCGCCGAAGACAAGGATCATGATCGCCGCGGCCGCGGTGATCGTGCGGCCGGTAGCGGCGAGGCCGCGGGTCACGGCGAGCCGGTTGTCGCTCGTGCGATGCCATTCCTCGTAGATCCGGCTGACGAGGAAGACCATGTAGTCCATCGAGAGTCCGAAGACGATCGCGAACATCATGACCGGAACGAACGCCTCGATCGGCCCGGTCTTGTCGATCCCGAGCAGGCCCGCCGCCCAGCCCCACTGGAAGACGGCAGTGATCACGCCGAACGATGCGCCAGCCACGAGGAGGTTCATGCACGCTGCGATCACGGGGATGAGCAGGCTCCGGAAGACGGCCATCAGCAGAAGGAACGAGATGAGCACGACGACGCCCACGAACAGCGGGAGCTTGTTGCTGAGTACGGTCGAGAAGTCGTCGAAGATCGCGGTCTGGCCACCGATCAGGACGTTCACGCCGCTGCCCGCGCTCGCCGCCGGAACGACGTCGCTGCGCAGGTGGTGGAGCAGGGTCGTCGTCGACGCGTCTTGCGGCGAGCCGGTCGGATACGCGTCGGCAAGCGCGACGCCTGCCGCGCCCTTGGCGCCCGGGATCACGGTCGTCGGCCCGACGCGGACGACGCCGCCGGTCTTGGCCACCGTGGCGACGACCTTCGCGAACGCGCGCTCCTGCGCCGGCCCCTGGACCTGCGCAACGAGCTGCAGCGGGCCGTTGTAGCCCGGCCCGAAGCCCTCGGCGAGGAGGTCGTAGGCGCGACGGGTCGTGCTGCTCGACGGGTCCGAGCCGGCGTCTGCCGACCCGAGCCGCATCGAGAAGAACGGGATCGCGAAGACCAGCATTAGCACGGCCGCGGCGCCCGCGATCAGCGCCGGCCGGTCGCGCACCGTGTTCGCCCACCGCGCCCAGCCGCCCGATGCATCGCTCGACGTCAGCTCGCCGGCAGCCAGCGCGCGCCGTGCCTTGCGGGGCAGGACCCGGGTCCCGAAGAAGCCGAGCAGCGCCGGGAGCAGCGTGAGCGCCGCTGCCACCGTGAGGACCACGGCGGCACTCGCCGCAACGGCGACGCCGTAGAGGAAGCTCACGCCGAGCGCGAACATGCCGAGCAGCGCGACGCAGACGGTGATCCCGGCGAACATCACCGCGCGCCCGGAGGTGTCGACGGCGTCGACGATCGACTGGGTCATCGTCTTACCGGCCTGGAGACCTTGCCGGTGCCGGACTACGATGAAGAGCGCGTAGTCGACGCCGACGCCGAGACCGATCAGCAGGGCGAGCTCGGAGCTGAACGACGCGACGTCCATCAGATGGGAGAGGAGCGCGATCACGGCGACTGCGCTGCCGAGCGCGATGCCGGCGGTGATCAGAGGCAGCGTCGCGGCGAGTAGCGAGCCGAAGACGAGCAGCAGCACGACCAGCGCGGCGGCGACGCCGAGCCCGACGCTGTTCACGCTTCCCTGGCTCGCGGCCTTCGCGACCTGGCCCTGCACGTCGACCTGGACGCCGTGTCCGTCGCCAGCCTCAGCGGTCTTCACGAATGTGTCGGCCTCGTCCTTCGTGATCCCGATCGACTGCTTGTTCAGAACGACGTTCGCGAACGCAATGCGGCCCGACTTGGCGATCTGCTCCGCGCCGGTCGACGCATACGGGGATGCGACGGACGCGACGGTGGGCAGCTTTCCGACCCTGTCCAGCATCGCCTCGACCTGGCTGCGCACGGCCGGGTCGGTCACCTTCCCCCTGTCCACTGCGAAGACGATCTGCTCGTGGTCGCCGGCCGCCCGCGGAGCCACCTTCTGCAGAAGGTTGAGCGCGTCGAAGCTCTGCGTCCCGGACAGGCTGAAGCTGTCCTTGTAGGTCGAGCCGATGCTGTGGCTCAGAAACGTGAGCCCGACGAGCGCCACGAGCCAGGCGCCGACGACGACGCGCCGGCGGCGTACGCACCAGGTTGCGAGGGCGCGCATCAGCGCGCCTCGGAAGCATGGACGCGGAAAGAAAGGGGACATGCGTACGACATCTGGCTCCTCTGGGCTGGTCGGGACGACAACATATGTGTATCATAGATGAGATGCTTGTGTCTCGCTATCGGTACGTCACTGGTTAGTGACCACACCC
Source organism: Gaiellaceae bacterium (assembly GCA_036271235.1). Taxonomy (GTDB): domain Bacteria; phylum Actinomycetota; class Thermoleophilia; order Gaiellales; family Gaiellaceae; genus PALSA-600. The sequence goes on along the minus strand of DATBBA010000068.1, from coordinate 16,938 downwards.
TCTGACCTCAAGACGGGCGGCGCGATCCTGGAGACGGCGGCCCACCTGCTCGCCGAGCACGACGCGAGCATGGCCCAGATCGCAGCCGCCGCCGGCGTGGGGCGCGCGACCCTTTACCGCCATTACCCGACACGGGAGCAGCTGCTTGCCGCCATCGCCGTCCAGGCACTCGACGAGATGGCCACGCGCATCGCCGACGCGAACCTCGAGCGCACGAGCGTCGAGGAGGGCATCGAGCGACTCGCGCGCGTCCTCCTCACAGTCGCCGACCGCTACGTCGTACTCGTCCGCGAGCGCGTCAAGCCCGACGAGTCGGATGCCGAGGAGCGGCTCGGCAAACCGCTCCGCGCGCTCTTCGAGCGCGGCATCCGTGAAGGCGTTCTCCGCGCCGACCTGACCGCGGAGACACAGGTGCAGCTGTTCGGCAACACCGTCGCAAGCGCAATCCACGCGGGTCTGCAGCGCGAGCTCGGCGTCGAGCAAACCGCGGCCGTGCTGACGTCGTTCTTCCTCGACGGCGCTCGCGCTCAGCCCTAGGTCTGTCGGACTGGATCTTCCCCGTCGCGGTGACCATCCGCAGCTACTGCGGGGTCACGTTCTCGATCGCGGCGTGGGTAATCTCCGCACATGAGGATCGCGGTTCTCGGGCGCGGCAACGTCGGTGGCGGACTCGCGAAGCGATGGCTTAAGCAGGGGCATGAGGTCGACGAGTTCGGCCGCGACGGCGGCGATGTATCGGCGGCCGACGTCGTCGTCCTCGCGGTGCCCGACGACGCGATCGCCTCCGCGATCGCCGCGGCGCAGGGGATCGCAGGCAAGCCGCTCATCGACACGACGAACGCAGTCGGTAACCGTCCCGAAGGCTTCAACTCGCTCGCCGAGTACGCAAAGTCGCTGGCCGGCGGTCCGACGACAAAGGCGTTCAGCACGGTCTTTGCACTCCTGTACGACCGGCTCGACGACATCGCCGAACGTCCCAGCTGCGCGTGGGCCGGTGACGACGGGGCGCGAGAGGTGACCGAGACGTTGGTCCGCGACGCGGGCTACGAGCCTGTCTACGCGGGCGGTCTTGACGCCGCGCGGGCACTCGAGGACTTCCTCGGGCTCGGCATCGCGGTCGCTCGAGCTCGCGGCCCGTTTTTCTACCGCATCTACGACTAGCCCCCGTCGATTCCCTCGCGCGGGATGACCCGCGGGAACGTAGAACGCGCGACGCGCGGTCGTCAGGCAGGCCGAAGCGCCCAAAGGGCTCCGAGGGACACGAGTGCGTCATGGCGACGCGCCGGCCGAGCTCAGCCCAGGAAGTGAGCGACGAACGTCCAGGTGCCTGTCGTGCAGAGCGGCTTCATGGCACCGTTGGTGGACGCGTTGGAGACGTTCACGAACTGTTTGACCGTTCCCGTGATGACCTTGGTCTTGTGCACGACGATCTTCGCGGTGACATGGCCGGAGTCGCCCGGCAGATTCTCGTTCACCAGGACGATGCCGCTTTTCGGAACGACGAACTCGAGCGTCCACCCACCATCGATCCCGTCGGAGGACGGAGACAAAGATCCGCAGACCTTCTCTCCGCCCCCGACGTCTTCGGTCGACCACTCTCCGAACGTCGGGCCACCTGCAGTACCGCCGTTTGTCATACAGAGCACCGTGGCGTTGCCGTGTCCTCCGCAGGCGCTCGCCCCGACCGGCTCGATATCGATGCTCACCACCGACACCTCGCGCTCGATCTTGCCGGTGGGACTCTGCAGGAGAACCGGGCTCGTCTTTCCCTGATACGCGCCCGTCTTGAACGCCGGGAGCGACGCAGCCTGCCCGAACCCCGCTGCGAGACAGGCAGCCATCGCCGCGAGAAGGAAGCCGACTCCTAGAAGCCGGCCCGCGCGGGACCTGCTCGACCGCCGGAGCAGGAGAGGCCGATCGAGATCAGCGGGTTGCACGCGACGGAGGATCACTTCGGCTTCGCGACCTTCGCGACGTCGATCGAGACCGGGAACTGCGCTCCCGCCTGCCCGAGATCTCCCGCCGGGTTCTTCGTCAACTGCTGCACGCCGACCGAGAAGAGCATCTCCACGGTGCCGTACACGATCTCGGGAAAGATGACGAACGAGAGCGCGCAGGCGGTGCCCTGAGCGTTGCAGGTGGCGGGCTCGGCCGAGAACCCGGCCGGTACGGGCGCCAGCTTGCCCTTCGCTCGCTGGAAAGCTCGCAGAGACACGCCCGGCCCGCCGTTCTGGCAAGGGATCGAGCTCAGGGGCGTCGGATTCGGGCAAAGCGCAAGCGGATCGTGGATGAGAACGGTCGCCGCGTAGACCCAATGGGCATAGCCGGTTGCGGGGCTCGCCTTGACCCACTTACGGGTAAAGCTGCCCCTGAGCGTGGCCGTGATCCGGCTGCCGTAGCTGGTGGGTTCCATCCACGAAGCGACGACGCACCCGGGCAGGGTGAACACGTTCGTTCCGGCCGGGCAGGCCGGGATTCCTCCGTCGGCTCGCGTGGGCGTAGCGCCCGCCGTCCCGGGCAGGGCAAACAGCGCCAGAGCAACCACGCCCAGCGGCACTCTCACCCAGCCCGCAACACGGGATCTCCCTCTCACGGCAGAGGCCGCCTGATCACGGCGAAAACGGAAATCGGCTCCGACCCGGACACGCGTTCGAGCATACGGTCGACCCGTGAGACCAACGTCACATCTGCCGAGACGAGCTCGCTGATCGAGCGATACGGATCGGCGGCGCATCAAACTCGCTCGCGGCCGGAGTCCCATCTCACAGGCACCAAGACCCACCGCCGCCGACGCCGCCGGGCTCCTCGAAGTCTCCTACCGCCACGCCGCGAGCTCTTCCGCGATCGCGCAGCAGAGTGCGCAGGGGTTGTCGCCCCGGGACGCTCGGATCGCGGGTGTGCCGCTCTCAGCGACCCGGCCCGCTTGTAGAGATCAGGCGCCCCAGCGCTTCGAGGATCGTGTCGGGTTCGGAGCGGGTCGTGTAGTCCGGGTGAACGTCGAGCCAGCGCACGTGGCCGGCTGCGTCGAGAAGAACCGTGGTCGGCATCGGCAGCGCTGCGGTGCCGTCGGCGTTTCTCTTGGTCAGGTCGAGACCATGCTCACGCTGCACAGCCAGCACCTCGGCGGACGGCGCGGTGAGCACTCCGAGCGCTCGCGCGATCGAGTTGCCCGGGTCGGATAGCACCGGGAACTCGAGCGCGTTCTTCTCTTGCACCGAGAGCGATCCGTCGGGCTTCTGGGGACTGACCGCGATCAGCAGCGCACCACGTTCGAGCAGGCCCGGGAGCAGTTCCTCCTGATAGGTGCGCAAGGTCAGGTTGCAGTACGGGCACCAGGCACCGCGGTAGAGGACGATGACGGCGGGCCGTCCACCGACCTCGGCGTGCAGGGTCGTCTCCGTGCCATGGACGTCCAGCAGCTCGACATCCGGGATCGGCGCGCCGAGCGGGAAGACCTGACCCGCCGACGCCGCGGCAAGCGAGGCCTGCTCCGCCGTGAACACGTTGCCGGAGGCGCCGCGTCCTTCGGCGGCGACCTTCATCTGGTGCACTTGATCTGCAATCGGTGTCCTCGGCTCAGGCATCGACTCGCCAGACCTGGCCGTTGTCTTCTCCCGCGATCCGACGAAGGAGAGACGTTGCCGACCGCTCGGGAACGATCAGGTTCCCGTCGCGCTCGTTCGCCACGTAGGAGTGGGTGTCCTTCGCGCACTCCCAGACGTCGACCGCTCGCGTCGTGTCGCGGACGGCGACCCCGTTCAGGACGCCGCGCATCCGGCCAGGCACGGGCTCACGATGGCCGACCGAAACGATGCTTTCCGGGTAGTCGCGCCCGGCATCGTGCTCCTTCATGTCGGTTTCCATCAGACGGCGACGCGGCCGCCGTCGACCGGGATGACTGCCCCGTTCAGGTAGCTCGCACGGTCGGAAGCGAGGAAGACGATCGCCTCGGCGATCTCCTCCGGAGCAGCAGCACGGCCGAGCGGGATCGTCGAGACGATCGCGGCAAAGCCGTCACCCATGGCGTCGGTCCCCGGTGTGTGGGTGGGGCCGGGCGAGACGGCGTTGACGCGGACGCCCTGCGGGCCGTACTCGGCGGCCCAGGCCTTCGTCAGGAGCGCGGCGGCCGCCTTGGAGGCGCCGTAGGCCGACAGGCCGGCCATGCCGAACTCGGCGACCATGGTGGTGACGTTGATGATGCTCCCGTCGCCGCGCGCCGCCATCCGCGGCGCGATCGCCGCCGTCAGCAGGAACGGCGCCTTGACGTTGACCGCGAAGGTCTCGTCGAAGGCTCCCTCGGGGAGCTCGTGCGTCGGCCCGAGGGGAAAGACACCGGCGTTGTTGACGAGGATGTCGGTGTCGGCGGCTCGCTCGGCGAGCGCGCGCACCTCGTCGGCCGATGCAAGATCGGCGCGGAAGAACTCGGCGCTGCCGCCGGCCTCTTCGATTGCCGCGACCACCTCGGCACCGCGGAGTTCGCTGCGGCCGGTGATCACGACGTGGGCGCCCTCACGTGCGAGAGCCTCCGCGGTCGCGCGGCCGATACCTGACGTCCCGCCGGTGACGAGCGCGCGCTTTCCTTCGAGGTCGTTCATCTGCCCTCCTCGGTTAATGGACTGGATAGTCCAAAACTCTCGACAAGGGAAGCACACCAAGAGTGGACTGTCAAGTCCAAACCGGCTAAGCTGTTCGTCATGACGCAGCCGCCGGCCACAGAGAAGGGGCGCGCAACGCGGGAGCGCATCCTCCACGCGGCAGCAGAGCTCGTGGCCGAAAAGGGCGCGGCCGGGATGAGCCTCGATGATGTCCGCGCCACGACGGGCGCGAGCCGCAGCCAGCTCTACCACTACTTCGACGATCGAGACGACCTCGTCCGCGCCGTCATCGACGTCACCACCGACGCCGTACTGGGCGCCCAGGGCGACCTGCTCGGCCGGCTCGACTCGTGGGCCGGGATCGACCGCTGGTTCGACTCGCTCGTCCAGCTTCAGGTCGACCGGCAAGCGCGTGGTGGCTGCCCGATCGGGTCGCTTGCCGGCCAGCTCGCAGAGCGGGACGCCGGCGCCCGAGTGGCGCTCGCGGCCGGCTTCGAGCGCTGGGAAGCCCACCTCCGCGACGGTCTCACCCGGATGAAAGCCCGCGGCAAGCTCCGCCCCGACGCCGACCCGGCCGAGCTCGCCACCGCGACGATGGCCAGCCTCCAGGGCGGGCTCCTACTCACCCAGGTACGACGCGACCCGCGCCAGCTCCGGATCGCCCTCGACGCGGCACGCGCAAATCTCCGCCTCGCCGCCGCCTGATCTCAGCCCACCCACCCGACCACACCAGAAAGGGGAACCCAGAAATGACCGTTCAGTTCGGACTGCTTGCCCTCCTCGAAGCGAAGCCCGACAAAGGTGCCGAGCTTGGAGCGTTTCTCGTTGCCAGCCGTGAGCTCGCCCTTCAGGAGGAGGGGACCGTGACCTGGTACGCCTTCAGGCTCAGCGACACGAGCTACGGCATCTTTGACAGCTTCGAAACCCTCGAAGCCCGCCAGGCACACATCGACGGGGAGATCCCGAAAGCACTCGCCGCAGTCGGCCCCGACCTTCTGGCCGCCGACCCCGACATTCGCCCGATCGACATCCTCGCCGTGAAGTACGACGACAACTGAGGAGTGAGGCGCCGTTCAACCGTCACGAGGGTCGGAGACCGGCGCAGGAGAGGACGCCGTCGCGAGCTTGCGAATCGGATCCTCGACATCGGTGGCGTAGGGCACGACCGGAACCGTCCGACCACAGCCGAACACGCTCACGCCCCGTGAGTCTCTGAGAAGGTCGCGGCGCGACGCACAAGGCGACGGGCCCAGGCCGCTGAGGGCCCGGGCCGTTGACACGCCCGTTGGTCGCGGTCGCCGCCCGCTTTCCCGTACGCCGTGTGTCAGGATTCGATCTCGATCTTGCGCCGTTGCGCCTTCGTCGACTTTGGGACACGGAGGGTCAGGACACCGTCTTTGAGCTTGGCCTCGATCTTTTCGCTCTCGATGCTTTCGGGAAGCGCGACGCGGTAGTCGAACCGGCCGGTCTGCCTGCTCTGGCGGCGGACGATTCCCTTTCGCTCGCGCTCCTTGAACTCGCCGCTGATCATCAATTCGTTGCCGACCTGCTCGATCCTGACGTCCTCGCGCTTGACGCCCGGAAGCTCCGCTTCGAGGACGTAGGCGTCGTCCTGCTCCTCGATGTCGACGTGCGGCACAACGCCGCCGAGCGCGGCAGGCGCCAGCGAGCCGAATGTCTGGTCGAGGAACTGCTGCATCCGCTGCTCGAATTGGTCGAGGTCGGTCATCGGCGTCCCGCGCTCGAGCTGGTTCGTGCGTGCAGGCGTACTCTTGCGTTGTTCGGTAAGGGCCTGAGACATGGGTGAAGCCTCCTCGAAATTGGGGATCTGCAGGCGTAGCGAGAGAGGCAGGCACGGTCCGCACGTCGCGGACGAGCCACGAAATCGGTCCCAGCGCGTCGAAAGATGCCGGGAAGTCGAGTCGAGCGAAAGCCGCTCCCGCTCCCTCGCGTCCTGTTTCCAAGTGCAAACGGGATGAAGAACGGTGCTTGCTCCGCCCCTTCCGCGCCGGCGCCGATCTCAAACCTCTCTCAGCCCGGGCCGTAAGCGAATTGTGCGCTCTGTGCGGCATTTCTCACCGTCGCCAAGACGGCCGACCGCACGGTTTCCGAGCCGAGCCTAGGTCGCGGTCACCGAACGCAGTTCCTCGAGCGACTCATCCATGAGTCGACTGAAGGCGGTTGGGTTGTCTTGTGCGAGCCAGCGCGCGAAGGCGACGTGGAACACGGTGACGCCGGCCTGGGCGGCGAGGATCGCTGCGTTTGGCGGTACACCGCGCTCCACAAGCGTGGCCTCGATCGCGCCGGCGAGGTTCTGCAGCTTGATCAGTTCGCGCTCCTGTAGGTCGGGGTTGGCGTCGACGATCGCGGCGCGTGTCCGGGCGAAGGCGTGACGCTCGGTGACCATCTCCGCGACGGGATCGAAGCCGGCCGTGACGGCCGCAAGCGGACTCGCAGCCGCCGGGGCGGCGGCGACTGCTTCGAGCCAGCGACGCTCGAGCTCCTGGCTGCCGCCGAACAGCACCTCGCGCTTGTCTGAGAAGTAGCGGAAGAAGGTGCGCTTGGTCAGCCCCGCACGGGCGGCGATCTGGGCGACCGTCGTGTCGTCGTAGCCCTGCTCCTCGAACAGGGAGATCGCGGCGGTCATCAGGCGCCCGGCGGCATCAGGTTCCCAGCGGGTCATCCGCCTCCAGCGTAGTCGATGACACCTGGTGCCATGGTGGTGCTACAGTGATGTCACCCGGTGACATGAAGGTCACCGACAACCTGCTTCGGAGGCCATTTCAATGCGCGTATTCGTCACCGGCGCCTCAGGGCACATCGCCGCCGCCGTCATCCCGGAACTTCTCGGCAACGGCCACGAGGTCGTCGGCCTCGCCCGTTCCGACGCTTCCGCCAGCGCCGCCGCCGCACTCGGCGCCGAGGTCCGCCGCGGCGACCTCGACGACCGCGACGGCCTCAGGCAGGCGGCTGCCGAGGCCGACGGGGTGGTGCACCTAGCCTTCAGGCATGAAGCGCTTCGCACCGGCGACTTCATGGGCGCAGTCGGGTCAGATCTCGCAGCTATCGAGGCGATGGGCGAGACGCTGATCGGGACCGACAAGCCGTTCGTCACGACGGGCGGCACCCTCATGCTCGCCATGGCCGGGATCACCGAACGCCCCGGCACCGAAGACGACCAATCCGAGGGCGGCCCTCGCGTCGACGCGGCCAACTACACGATCGGTCTCGCCCGGCAGGGAGTGCGCTCCTCCGTCGTGCGGCTCGCACCGATGATCCACAGCGACCTCGACCATCATGGATTCACCCACGCACTGATCAACTTCGCCCGCGAGAACGGCGTCGCGGCCTACACCGGCGACGGGGCAAACCGGTGGCCGGCGGCCAACACCTACGACATCGGCCTTCTCTATCGCCTCGCGTTGGAGAAGGCTCCCGCCGGCTCGACCTTGCACGGCGTCGGGGACACCGGCATCCCTCGCAAGGTGATAGCCGAGACGATCGCAGGCAAGCTCGGGATCCCGGCGAGGAGCATCACCGACGAGGAAGCACCCCACTATCTCGGATTCCTCGCCGCCTTCGCCGACCTGGACAACCCGACCTCCAACGACAAGACTCGCCGGCTCCTGGGCTGGGAGCCGACCCATCCCGGCTGGATCGACGATGTGGAGAAAGGCCACTACTTCGCTTGAGCCGCGCCCGAACACGTCCCCCGAACACCAGCCGAACGTACGTAGGTTCGCGCGGCCCCACCGCAAACAGCGATCGTCTAGCATCGGTCCGATGCTGAGGGCATCGCGCGCCGAACTGCCGCTGGAGGTGGTAATCCCGAGCTGCTCGAGCCGGATAGCCAACTCGATCGGCCCGGCGGTCGCGTCCGAGGGAGCGAAGGCCGCGCCGGTGCTCGAGGCGTCAGCGGCTTGAGCGCCGAACGGACTGAGCTCTACGACCTCCGGATCACAGTCGAGCGGATCGAGGGCCGCTCGGTCTGCGGCCTCGAGGTCGGCGACTATTTCGAGCTCACGGAGTCGAGCCGGCTTCGGATACCGGTCGGTAAGCATTTCTGCCTCTACGCGCTGCAGGCCGTACTGCCGCTTCTGGCGGCGAAGCAGCGTGACCTTCCCGAAGGCGACTGGCTGGAGCAGGACTCGCTCGTCTGCTGCCCCGACCCCGAAGAGCGCCTGATCATGAAGATCGAGCGGATCGGGCGCGTCAGCATCGCCACCGTCGACCTGACGTGAACGAGATCCGCGAGCTCGGACTCGCGATGCAGACGAACAAGCGGCCGGGGGACTACGCAAAGCTCGCGCAATTCGCGGAAGAAGGCGGCTTCGGCGTCGTCACGGTCTACAACGACCTGTGGTTCCAGCCGGCCCTCCCCGCGCTACTCGAGATAGCCCGTGAGACGCACCGCGTCCGCGTCGGGCCGTCGTGCCTGAATCCGTTCACGGTGCACCCGGTCGAGATCGCCGGACAAATCGCTGCACTCGATCTCGCTTCAGACGGGCGAGCCTTCCTCGGTCTTGCCGCCGGTACGTGGCTGGGGCCGCTCGGCGTCGAGCAGGGCCGCCCGGTCACGGCTATCCGCGAAGCCTGGGACATCGTCTCCCGCCTTCTATCCGGCGAGCGCTCGGGTTTTGACGGGGACGTCTTTCGCCTTCCTCACGGGCAGGGCCTCGCCTATGCACGCGAACGACCGGCGGTGCCGCTCCTCGTCGGCACCTGGTCGCCGCGGCTGACGGCCTTCGCCGCCGAGTACGCCGACGAGCTGAAGCTCGGCGGGACTGCCAACCCGGCGCTCGTTCAGTTGACGCGCGAGCGCCTTGGCCCCGAAAGCGAGACCGGCGTCGTCGTCGGCGCAGTCACGGTCGTCGACGAGGACGGCGAGCAGGCGAGAGAGCACGCGCGTCGCCAGGTTGCGATGTACCTCGACGTCGTCGCCGACTTCGATCCAACCGTCGAGCTTGACCCCGATGTGCTCTCAGCCCTCAAAGCTCATGTCGCCGCCGGCGACGATGAAAGCGCCGCGAAGCTCATCTCCGACAACGTCCTCGACCTGTTTGCCTTCGCGGGCACGCCGCGTCAGGTCGCCGCCCAGGCCGAAGCGCTCTTCGACGCGGGGGTCCGACGAATCGACTTCGGTACGCCGCATGGTCTCGACGAACGCGGCGGCGTCGAATTGATCGTCGGCCAGGTCGCGGCGTCGCTCACACGCTGAAGACCATCAGCCCGAGCCAAGTCCGTGATTCCGCTAGAACTATCGCAAGTGGCAACCGTCCTCGCAAACTGCTCCGTCGTCGATGCGATGCGCGACGAGCCCGACCACGACGTGGCCCTTTGGATCGACGACGCTCGGATCCGAGCCATCGGCGATTTCAAAGAGACGGTGCGCGCGGCGGAAGCTGGTGGGCCGTTCAGCATCGTCGACCTCGACGGGGCAACCGTCTTGCCCGGGCTGATGAACATGCATGTGCATTTCGGTCTCGTCCTCCCAGGCATGACTCATCTCTATGACGAGAGCGACGCGGCCAGGGTGCTGCGGATGGCGGCGAATGCGAAGGCAGCTCTCGAGTCTGGTGTGACGACGGTCAGGCTTCTCGGTGAGGCGCGGCAGACGGATCTCGCGCTTCGCGCGTCGATCGACCGCGGCGAGGCGGTGGGTCCTCGAATCTACACGGCGGGCGCTCACATCATCTGCACCGGAGGGCATGGCTGGCAGCACTCCGGCGCGATCGAAGCGGATGGCGTCGACGGTTTCCGCCGTGCTGTTCGCAGCCAACTCAAGTCGGGCGTCGACTTGATCAAGATCTGCATCTCAGGGGGGATCGCCGGCCAGCACGAGGGTTTTGGCGGCCAACTCTCGAGTGACGAGATCAGCGCTGTTGCGGAGATCGCACATGCGTGGGGGCGAAAGGTGACAGCTCACGCTGGGCCGGCGGAGGCGATCAGCCAGGCGCTCGACTGCGGCATCGACGGGATGGAGCACGGGTATTTCCTGAACGATGGAGTCGCGCGGGAGATGGCCGAGCGCGGTACGTGGCTCGTGCCGACAATCTGCGTGAGCCGCGCCGAGGAGTTCTTCGTGAAAATCGGGGCGCCGGACTGGATGATCGCCCGTGCTCTCGCCGCCGGTGAGCTGCACTGGGCCTCGTTCAAGTCCTGTATAGCCGCCGGGGTTCCGATAGCGATGGGGACGGACATGATGCCGGCCGAGCCGTTCGGCGGCACGACCGGCACCATCCGCGAAATGGAGATGATGGTCGAGGCCGGAATGACGTCGCGTCAGGTGATCGCTGCAGCTACAAGCGAGGCTGCTCGAATGCTCGGAGTGGACGACCGGCTCGGAACGGTCGAGCCGGGCAAGCTCGCCGACCTCATCGCCGTAGATGGCGACCCGACCGAGGATGTTTCGCGGCTCCGAACGATCCGCTTCGTGATGAAGGACGGCGCTGTCGTACGAACGGCAGCGCCTTCAGCCGTCGTCGCCTGATCAGCGACCGACCGCGTAGGCATTCATCTCGCGTGGGCTGGCACCGGCTCGCATCGATCCGTCCGGCTGACGCGTCACGGCGCTCATCCATCCGAGCGTCCATTCGTCGACCAGCACGAGGACGTGCCCTCGCTTCCGCAGGCCCTGCCGGGCCGCGAGCGGCATGTTCGCCTCGACGAGCAACTCGCGAGGGTAACCGTCGTGCGGATGGAACGATCGTGGGTGGTGAATGCTGTGAAAGAGCGGCGTGTCGATTGCCTCCTGGAGATTCATGCCGAAGTGGATGTGCGCGAGGAAGAACGCAAGGTTCCACTGGTCCTGGCGATCGCCGCCCGGCGTCCCGAATGCCATGTACGGAACTCCTTCCCGGAAGGCGATCGAACACGAAAGAGTCGTCCGCGGCCGCTTGCCGCCCACGAGGGCGTTCGGATGCTCCGGCTCGAGGTAGAAGGCTTGGCCGCGCTCGGACAGGCTGAAGCCGACTCCGGGGATTGTCGGCGAAAACTGCATCAGGCCGCCGCTCGGCGAGGCAGAGACCATGTTCCCTTCGCGGTCGACGATCGCAATGTGGGCCGTGGAGCGCCCAGGCGTGTTTATCGGCCCGACATAGGGAGGGCGGCCGTTCACCGTCCCCGGCCGGTACTCGCCGGATGCCGTCTCGCCGACGAGCTTCCGTCGGTCGTCGGCGTAGTCGGCGCTCAGGAGGTCCGCCATCGGGACATCGACGAAAGCCGTATCGCCGTACCAGGCCTCTCGATCGGCGAACGCGAGCTTGGCGCATTCGACGATCGTGTGGATGTACTCGACGCTGTTGTGTCCCATCGCCTCGAGGTCGTATCCGGCGAGGAGCATCAGCTGCTGGAGAAACACCGGGCCTTGGGTCGATGGGCCGTTCTTGAAGACCGTGTAGCCGTGATAGTCGGCGGCCACGGGCTCTTCCCAGCGGGCCTCGTAACGAGCCATGTCGTCGGCCGTAAGGAAACCTCGGTGACGATCGACCGGCAAGTCCGCACCGCCGAAGCTCGAGATGAACGAGTCGATTGCCTCCGCGACGAATCCGCGGTAGAAGCTGTTGCGCGCCGACTCGATCTGTGACTCGCGGTCGCCACCGGCAGCCTCCGCGTCCCGGACGATCCGTGCGTAGGTCGCCGCGAGGTCCGGGTTGCGGAACAGCGTCCCGGGCTGGGGGATCCCGCCTGCGAGATAGAGCGCGGCGGAGGTGGGCCAGCTCTCACGGAAGCGCCCCTCCGCCTTCAGCACGTCCGCGGTGATTCCGGGTGTGACCGGGTACCCGCCCCCTGCGTACTCGATCGCGTACGAGAGGACTTGCCCGAGCGAGAGCCGTCCGTAATCGCGGAGGAGGAGCATCCACGCGTCGAAGGCGCCGGGGACGCACGCCGAGAGAAGTCCTGTCGCAGGGACGTAGTCGAGGCCGAGCTCGTGGAAGGCGTCGATCGAGGCCGATGATGGTGCGGGACCTTGCCCGTTGATGACGCGGAGTCTGTCCTCGCCGGCGGCGTACAGCAGGATCGGAACCTCACTTCCGGGCCCGTTGACATGTGGCTTCACGACCTGCATCACGAAGCCGGCGGCGGCCGCGGCGTCAAACGCGTTGCCGCCCAGCTCGAGCACCGCCATCCCGGCTGACGAGGCGAGCCAGTGACTTGTCGAAACCATGCCGAAGGTGCCCTGTAGCTCAGGCCTCGTCGTGAACATCGTCCCCCTTTATTGGAACCCGCAGGCTATAGAATGTGACATCGTAGAGAGGTCGGACGAACGTTGTCAAAAGCCGGAGCAAGAGAACTAAGCTTGCGTCGACCCTCGCAGCGGTTGCTTGGCTACTGGAGACGGAGACTGATGTCGCTGAGGCAGATAGAGACCGTGAGCCTGCGCGCGCAAGCGCTTTCGGCGATCCGGACCGGGATCGTGCTCGGCGAGATCAAACCAGGAGTCATCTACTCCGCCCCGTCGATCGCGGCGCAGCTCGGTGTCTCTCCGACTCCGGTGCGGGAGGCGATGACGGAGCTTGCGGCCGAGGGCGTCGTCACGGCGGTGCGCAACAAGGGATTTCGGATCGCCGAAATCACCGACGGAGATCTCGACGAGATCTTCCAGCTGCGCGTGATGCTCGAGGCGCCCTCGGTAGCTCAGCTGACCGGGCTGCTGGACGATCCGACACTTGACGCCCTCGAGGGCGCGATCAACTCGATGAAGGCGGCGAGCGAGAGGCAGGATCTCGTCGGCTACCTCGAAGCGGATCGCACGTTCCATCTGACCCTTCTGGCCCGGTATGGCAACGGCCGGCTCGTCCGGATCGTGGACCGTCTGCGTGAGCAAACGCGGCTGCACGGGCTCCCGAATCTGATCGGAGTCGGTGGACAGGGAGAGACGACGCTCATCGCCGAGCACGAACAGATCCTCGCGGCGCTGACCGGGTCCGACCCGAACGAGGTAGAGCGGCTGATGAGGAGCCATCTCCGCCACACACGCGGGATCTGGGCGGGCCTGAACGAAGACGCATAAGTCCCGCTGCCGGGCAGTCATTCAGACGCCGTCGCCGCGGCCACGGGCGGCACTGGGCTGATGCACCGAAAGCCATGGCCGTTCTCCCCTTCGGTCCAGGCGATCTGCTCGACGTGACACCGCTCGCTGCTCGCGCTACAACGTGGCGCAAAAGGGCACCCGATCGCGTCAGGGGTCACCTGCGGCGGGGTTCCATCGATCCCGCGAAGAGCGGTTTTTGGCTGCCAAAGAGGGACGGCGTCGATCAACGCTCGGGTGTAGGGGTGCCGCGGCGAGGTGAGTACCTCCCGCGCGTCTCCGTCTTCGACGATCTGGCCGGCGTACATGACGACAAGGCGGGTGCAGAGCTCTGCGGCAAGCAGGATGTCGTGGCTCACGAACAGAAGCGACCAGTTTCCGACGCCTGCGAGGTTCTTGAATACCTGTACCACGTCTGCCTGCGTCGTCACGTCGAGTGCCGAGGTGCACTCGTCCGCGATCACGAGGTCAGGCTCGGTGATCGTGGCGGCGGCGATCGCCACCCTCTGGCACATGCCGCCCGAGAGCTGAAAGGGGTACGAGCCGAGCACTCGGTCAGGATCCTCGAATCCGAGCCGCTTCAGCAGCGCCGATGCCGTTCGTGTGGCCTCCTGGCGCGACATCTTTCGGTGTGACCGGACCACCTCACGTAGTTGCGCACCGACCTTGACCACCGGGTCGAGCGAGCCTGCGGCGTACTGGAAAACCATCCCGATTCGATCGCCGCGCAGCATCCGGAGACGATCAGCCCCTGGTTGGAAGACAAGCTCGCCGGCGAATCGAATCTGGCCGCTCTGGATGCGAGCGTTCCGTGCGAGAAGTCCGACAATCGATCGGGCAAGCGTCGACTTGCCCGATCCCGATTCGCCGATGATCCCGATCATCTCGCCGCGGCCTATGGAGAGGGTCACGCCGTTGAGCGCCAGCACGTCGCTGTCGCTGCCTGCATAGATCACCGTCATATCGGTGATGTCGAGGAGCGGCCCGATGCTCATGAACGCGACGTCTTCAGCTTCGGGTCATAACGCAGACGAAGGGCGTCGCCTGCCAGATTCGAGAGCAGGACGACGACGGTGATCGCGATTCCGGGAATCACGACGATCCACCAGGCACTGCTCAGGTAGTTGCGACCCTCCGCGAGCATCAACCCCCAGCTGACGTTCGGCTCCTCCACTCCGAGCCCGAGGAAGCTGAGCGCCCCTTCGCCGAGGATCATCGTCCCGATCTCGAGCGTCGCGATCACAACGATGCTGCTCAGCACGTTGGGGACGATGTGCCGGACCATCACCCGGGCGCTGGACATTCCGGATGCCCGGAGCCCCGTGACGAACGGCCGGCCTCGCAGCACGATGGTGTCGCCGCGGAGGATCCGCGCGAACTGCGCCCAGCCCGAGATCGCGAGGACGAGGACGAGGGCGGTAATCGATTGCCCGCTGGCGAGGATCGCGAGGGCCAGCAGCAGGAATGGCAACGCGAGTTGGGCATCGACGACTCGTGAGACGACGACGTCGAACGAGCCGCGGAGGTATCCGGCGCCGATCCCGAGCAAGATCCCGACGGTGCCGGCCAGCGCGACGGCGGTGATGCCGATGAAGAACGTCATACGCGCGCCCCAGATCAGCCTCGACAGCTCATCGCGGCCCAACTGGTCGGTGCCGAGCGGATGGCTCCAGGTACCGCCGAATCCGATCGGCGGCTGTAGGTTATGGAGGAGGTTTTGCTGGTTCGGGCCCGGGATCGGAAGGATCGGGGCGAGGAGCCCGATCAGTCCGATCAGAGCCAGCGGGATCAGCAGCCGACCGACAGGTGTGACCCGGAAGCGACGGCGTGACGGCTCGAACGGCGTCTCCGTTGTCGGAGGGACCGTCGGCTCGCCCGGAGAAATGATCCCGAAGCCGGACTCGACGCTCATGAAGCCTGCGCTTTGATGCGTGGGTCGAGGAGCGTGTAAATGACGTCGACGATGAAGTTGATCCCGACGAACACGATGGCTCCGAAGATCACTACGGCCTGAACGAGTCTGAAATCGTGGAACGCCACGGCGTCTACCGCGAGCGATCCGATGCCGGGCCACGCGAACACGGCCTCGACCGTGACCGCGCTGGAGAGGAGCGCGCCGGCAAGAAGGCCGACGACCGTGATGACCGGGAGCGCCGCGTTGCGCAATCCGTGGCCGACCACGATGCGCGTCCGGCTCAGGCCGCGGGCCCTGGCGGCGAGGATGTACTCCTCGCCGAGCACGGTGATCATGCTCGAGCGAGTAATCCGGGCGATCCGGCCCATCGGAAGGGCTGAGAGCACGAGCACGGGTAGGACCAGATGGTCGGGGCTGCCGCGCAGACCGGCGGGGAGCCACCGGAGGTCGATCGCGAAGACCAGGACGGCGATCATGCTGAGCCAGTAGAGCGGCACCGAGTAGCCGAAGATGGCGATCGACATCACGAACCGATCGACGAACGTGAACGGTCGTAAGGCAGCGATGATCCCGAGCGGTAATCCTATGAGCAGGCCTATGAGCAGTGCGCCGGCCATGAGTTCGAGCGATGCCGGCAGCCGCCCGAGGATGATCTGGAGGCACGGCCGCTCATATTCGAGCGACGTTCCGAAGTTTCCCTGCGCGACGTTTCCGAGCGTCGATGCGACCTGAACGACAAGCGGGCGGTCAAGGCCGAGCTTGTGTCGCTCGGCCTTGACTTCCGCTTTCGGGGCAAACGGCCCCAGGATGTTCTCGACGGGATCGCCGCCGAGGTTGCTGAGGAAGACCGCCAGGCTCACTGCGATGACGATCGTGATGATCGCCAGGATCAGCTTCTTGGCGATATACAACAACGCTTAGGCCGTGAGGGTGACGGAGCCGAGCGAGTTCCAGACGATGCCTGGGTTCGAATATGTCGTGAAGCCCTTCACGTTGTTCGCGACGCCGTAGAAGTCGTGCTGGATGTAGAGCGGAATCGGGTTCCAGTTCTTGAAGAGGATGATGTCCTCGATCTCCCGGTAGAGGTTGTCACGGTGGGAACTGGCGGGAAGCACCGCGGCCTTCGCCGCGAGCGTCCAGATGTCCGGATCGGCGGCGTAGGTGATGACGCTGTTCTGAAGGTATTTGCTCGCGAGCGTGCCGGACGGATCGGCAAATGCAACCGCGCCGCCCAGAAGATGCACGCCGGGCATGTTGTTCGAGTTGAGCTGCTGGCTGTAGGCGTTGGAGCTCAGCGGCATCTGGTTGACGTTGAAGCCGACCTGCTGCAGCAGCCCTGTGATCGCAGGCCCGACGAGGTTGTCGTCCGTATACCTGCCGACGGGCCAGATGAAGGT
>DATBBA010000067.1:0-5443 GCA_036271235.1 Gaiellaceae bacterium | reverse complement strand
TGCGAGCGAGTCTGAGGGAAGCACCGTCCGGTCGGCGAGGGTGCCGAGCCGGGCGGCCCGGCCGTCGCTCGAGGCCGCCGCGAGCAGATCCTCGCGCTCGAGCGTCGTGACGAGCCGCCCGTCCGGCGCCACGATCAGGGCAATGCGGACGTGGTCGTCCTTGAACAGCTCCCGGATCTCGTCGAGCGCGACGTCGGAGGCCTGCGTCTTCGGGACCGTGACCATTGCGTCTGAGACGAAGAAGGCCATGGCTACGTCGGGAGGCTCGTCCCGCTCGTCGTGTTGAGCGTCACCGCGACCGTCATGTACATCAGCCAGGCGCCCGTGGCGAGCCGGCAGAAGCCAAGTGCCCTCTCCCCGAGGACGTTCACCCTCCGCGGTGACTCGCCGGATGCAGGACGGCGCGAGAAGAACCCGGAGAAGAGCTCGCTGACGTAGACGCAGGTGAGGCCGACGAACACGAGCCCGACGGGCCAGTCGTCGGCCTTGAAGAAGACGGTCACCCCGAGCGCCGAGATGACGATGAACGCGATCGCCATGAACTCGTTCGGGCGCGGGTCGCCGCCCAGTGCCCGCACCAACCCGAGCGAGAACCAGTGCACCCCGTACGCCGTGAAAGCCAGCGCCGCCATGTACAGGGCCGGCGCGCGAAACGAGTGGAACCACGAGAGCCCGGCGAACAGGTAGACGCCGGTGAAGAACTGCATGAAGCCCGGCATCCACACGCCCCAGATTCCGGTCGTGATGTCCACCGGCCGGTTCCGTTCCGGGAGCCCGAACAGCTCCTGGGCGCCGTAGATCAGATAGCCGACACCGAGGCCGAAGAAGCCCACAGCGATCGGAACGAATGCCGACTCCGGGAACGTGAACGTGGTCGCAGCGAGCGTGTTCATTGTTGCTTGCCTCCTTGACCCGCGGGCGTCACCTCGACGACAAGGTGCTTGGTGACCGGCTGCTCGCTCTCGGTGCTGACATCGGCGATGCCGCAGAGGACGTTCAGCTCGGGCATGTAACCGGCGGCGTTGCCGGGCGGGATCTCGTAGCGGACCGCGCGGTAGCCGTGGACGGTCCGAGTGCTGCCGTCGCGGGAATGGCTCGTGATGTCGACGAGGTCGAACTCGTCGAGCCCGCCGTCTTTCATGTCGTTCTCGTTCATGTACACGACTGTGCGCAGTCCCTTGAGGCCGCGGTAGCGGTCGTCGTTCGAGTAGATCGTCGTGTTGAACTGGTCGTGCGAGCGGATCGTCGTGAGTAGGAGGCGGCCCTCGCCGGGGTCGACGTCGTCCGGGAGCGGGACGCTCGAGAACTCGGCCTTTCCGGACGCGGTCGTGAAGACTCGGTCCCGCGCGGGTTGGGCGAGCCGGAAACCGTGCGGGTGGCGGGCACGGCGGTTGAAGTCCTCGAAGCCTTCGATCGCCTGCTCGATCGTGTCCCGGATCCTGTCGTAGTCGTCGGCGTAGGCCTGCCATGCCGTCTTCGAGTCCGGCAGGGTTGCCTGGGCCATGCCGGCGAGGATTGCGCACTCCGAGCGCTGGTGCGGCGAGCCGGGCTCCTTCATGCCGTAGGAGATGTGCACCATCGCCATCGAGTCCTCGACGGTCACGCCCTGCTCGCCGCTCGCCTGCCGGTCCTTGTCCGTGCGTGCGAGGCAGGGCAGGATCAGTGCCCGCTTGCCGTGCACGAGGTGGCTGCGGTTGAGCTTCGTGCTCACCTGGACGGTCAGCTCGCACTTCCGAAGCGCCTCGGCCGTGTAGGGCAGGTCGGGCGCCGCGAGCGCGAAGTTGCCTCCGAGCGCGACGAAGACCTTGATGTCGGCGCGTTGCATGGCCTCGATCGTCGGGACGACGCTGAGCCCGGGCTCGCGCGGCGGGTCGAAGCCGCACACCTCCCCAAGGCGATCCAGCCAGGCGTCAGCGGGCCGGTGATCGACGCCGAGGGTGCGATTGCCCTGCACGTTGCTGTGCCCGCGGACCGGGCACGGTCCCGCTCCCTCGCGGCCGATGTTGCCGCGCAGGAGCAGCACGTTGACGATCTCGCGCACCGTGTCGACCCCGTGCTCGTGCTGGGTGAGGCCGAGACACCAGGCGATGATCACGCGCTCGGACGCGAGGTAGGAGTCGGCGAGCTTGCGGATCTCCAGCTCAGAGATCCCCGATCCCTCGACGATCTCCGTCCACGAAGTGGACTCGACCGACGCCTTGTACTCGTCGAAGCCGTCCGTGTGGCGCTCGATGAACTCGCGGTCGAGCAGGGACGGATCCTTCTCACTCGCTTCGAGCACGGCCTTGGCGACGCCGCGCAGCAGGGCGAGGTCGCCGCCGATCCGAACCTGCACGTTCATCGTGCCGATCTCGGTTGTGTGGAAGGTGGCCATGTCGACGAACTCGTGCGGGACGATCGTCCGTCGCGAGGCCGCTTCGAGCAGCGGGTTGATGTGGACGAGCTGCGCGCCGCGCCGGTCGGCCTCCGCCAGCCAGGTGAGCATGCGCGGCGCGTTCGTGGCAGCGTTCTCCCCCAGCAGCCAGATCGCATCTGCCTGTTCCCAGTCGTTCAGGTCGACCGTCCCCTTCCCGCTCCCGATCGCCGCCGTCAACGCACGGCCGCTGGCCTCGTGGCACATGTTCGAGCAGTCCGGCAGGTTGTTCGTGCCGAACTCGCGCACCCAGAGCTGGTAGAGGAAGGTCGCCTCGTTGCTGAGCCGGCCCGAGGTGTAGAAGGCCGCCTCGTTCGGGCTCGCCAGCCCGCGAAGCGTCTCGCCGACGAGCGCGAACGCGTCCTCCCACGAGATCGGCTCATACCTGTCGCCGGCGGCGTTGTAGCTCAGCGGCTCCGCGAGCCGGCCGACCGCCTCGAGGTCGTAGTCGCTCCACTCGGCCAGCTCGCTCACCGTGTGCTCGGCGAAGAAATCACGGTCGGCCTTCGCGGATGCGAGCTCCCACGTGACGTGCTTGACGCCGTTCTCGCAGAGGTCCAGCTTGAGCCCGGACGGATCGTCGGGCCACGCGCAGCCGGGACAGTCGAAGCCGCCGTCCTCATGATTCATGACGAACAGCGCGCGGAAGCCCTCGATCGGCTCGCCGGCCCGCTCGAGCACCTTGCCGACGCTGCGTGCCGCACCCCAACCCGCCGCGGGATGGTGGTACTCGTGCCGGGAGTAGTCGCCGTTCGGAGCGGGGCCGCGACCGAGCGCGGGCTGCCCCGGGATCGCGCCGAGCATCAACTGCTCCGCGTCTTGCTTCTTCTCTGTCGCGCGCGCCATCAGCTCTCCTTTCCGACCGCTGCGGTCTCCCGATCCAGGATCTGGAAAAGTGCGGCGAGATCGCGGTGCTCGTAGCCCTCTGCCAGAGCTCGCTCGAGTACCTCGTCGACGCGCTCTGCCGTCGGGAGCGGAACCTCCAGCCGGCGAGCCGTGTCAAGCGCGAGCCCGATGTCCTTCTGCATGAGGCCGAGGTCGAACCAGGGATCCGCGGGGGGATCGAGGATGAGCGTCTCGCGGGCGCGCAGCATCGGCGAGCCGATCGGGCTCGACTCCATCACCTCGAGCGCGCGGCGCGGGTCGACGCCCGAGCGCTCTGCGAGCAGCAGGCCTTCGGCGAAGGCGAGCATCTGGACCGCGAGGCTGATGTTGATCGCGAGCTTGAGCACGAGTCCCTGCCCGTTCTCCCCGATATACGTCGGGGTGCCGAGCTCGCGGAGGATCGGCTCGATGCGCGCGTACGCTTGCTCGTCGCCACCGACCATGATCGTCAGCGTTCCCGTCTGCACCTGGGGAACACTTCCCGACACCGGCGCGTCGAGCATGGCCGCCCCGCGCGCCTTCACGCGCTCCGCGACCTCGCGGCTCGCGTGCGGGCTGACCGTGCTCATGTCGACCCAGACCTTCCCTTCGCCGAGGCCGGCGAGGACTCCCTCGGGGCCCGAGGCGACGCTCTCGAGCACGGTGTCGTTGGGGACGGACGTGAAGACGACATCGGCGGCCTGGGCGACCTCGCGCGGCGTGTCGCGCCAGCCGAGCCCTTGGTCGACAAGGTCCTGCGCGTCTCCGCGGTCGAGCGATTCGCCGAAGACCGTGTATCCCGCGGCCAGGAACCGGGCGGCCATGTTTCCGCCCATATGTCCGAGGCCTACGAAGCCGAGCGTGGTCATGAGGTTCTCCTTTCGATCTTTTCGATGTCCTCGTCCGTGAGCTCGAGGCTCGCAGCGACGAGGATCGGATCGACCTGGTCGGGACGGCGGAAGCCGACGATGGCGCCGTCCACTGCCGGGTTGCGCAACGCCCAGGCGACGGCGACTGCGCCAGGTGTCGTGTCGTGTCTGTCGGCGACCGTCTTTAGCCGCTCGACGAGCGCGAGGTGGAGCGAGAGCTGCGGCTCGGTGAAGCGTGGATCGTGCTTGCGCCAGTCGTCGTCGGCGAGGCTCGCGATCCGCTCCCGGGTCATCCCCCCGGTCAGGAGCCCCGAGCCCATCGGCGAGTAGACGATTACGCCGATCTGTTCGTCGTCGGCGAACGGCAGGACCTCGTCTTCGACCCCGCGGGCGATGAGCGAGTAGGGCGGCTGGAGTGTCTGGACGGGGGCGATCTCCCCGATGCGGCGAAGCTGCTCGACGCTGAAGTTCGAGACGCCGATGTGGCGGACGAGGCCCTCGTCACGGAACTCGACGAGCGCCGACCAGCCTTCCTCGATCTCCTCGGCGGGGAGCGGCCAGTGGATCTGGTAGAGGTCGACCGCGTCGAGCCCGAGCCGCGAGAGGCTCTGCTCGAGCTCGCGCCTGAGCGAGTCGCGCCGCAGGTCTTGTGTCGTCGTTCGCGCCGGCCCCTCGGGCTGACCGCCCTTGGTGAACACGTACGGAAGCTCCTCGAGTCCTGCGAGCGCGCGCCCGACGACCGTTTCGGAGTGGCCGAAGCCGTACTCCGCGGCCGTGTCGATCCAGTTGACGCCGAGCTCGAGCGCGTGGTGGATCGCCGCGATCGACTCGTCGTCGTTCTGCGTACCCCAGCCCCAGTCGTAGCCGCCGCCTCCGATCGCCCAGGCGCCGAAGCCGACGCGGGTGATCTCGAGGCCGGTCGTCCCTAGCTCCTTCGTCCTGATCTGTGTCTTCTCCATTGATCTCTCCTTTCGTTCACCCGTTGTGGCGTGCAAGCGGCTCGTCCTCGAGCGGCCCCCGGAGCAGGCCGGCAGGGCGGGAGGGGAGCGCTGCGGCGCCGTCGGGGGAGAGAACGATCGCGAAGAACAGGGTGAGGGCTGCGTAGAAGGCGACCTCTAACACGAGGCACTGCCGGCGCAAAAGTGGACCGAGCACATCGTTTCCTCCCGACGTGCAGTGGTTCCCGTTCCGGGCCTGATCGACACGTCCTGACCGCTCCGCACAGGTGCCGAAGACGCCGGTAGGCAGCCGACCGGTTCAGCCGACGACGAGGGCGACGCTCGCGCGAGTTTCGCCG
>DATBBA010000066.1:0-7410 GCA_036271235.1 Gaiellaceae bacterium | reverse complement strand
CGAGCTGCGAGCGGAGCTGCGAGCCGAGCTGCGAGCCGAGCTGCGACAGGATCCCCCATGCCAGAATGCACGCGAGGGGGCTGTCGAACCAGAGCACCATCGGCCGCCGCTCGCCGAGCTTCGCGTACATGCCCGTCCATGCCGCCTCGCAGGCCTCCCTGTCACACCGTTCGGTGCTCCGGCCGGTCTGGAGCCAGGAGGCGACGCTCTCGTGGAGCGCCGCCTCCTGCTCGCTTGTGAGCTGAGCGATCTTCTTCTTCGTCATCAGATCGCCGCCTCAAGAGCGGAGATCGTCAGGTAGCTGATCGTCCGACGGAGCCGCTCGGGATCGTCGTCGAAGAACGCGACCGCCGTGTTGCACTTCGCGCACAGCAGACCGCGAATACATCCGCCACACGAGCGCTGACCAGGACAGCAGGAGTGATCGTGATCGACCTGCAGAACGACCTCTTCTGCGTGGCAGATCGCGCAGGCACCTTCCTGTGCCTCCAGCATCCCTTCGAACTGTTCAGCGGTGATCCCATACCGCCGAAGCGTCTGAACGCGACGACGGTCCGGATGCGCGCGGTAGTAATCGCGTGCCTTGCTCCGCGTGTGCGGCCGGTTCTTCGCCGCCCACCGGCGATGCGACGCAGCGTTCGCCGCTTTGCAAGGCGCGCAGCGGCAGCGGTAGTTCTTGTAGCCGGTGATCGTTCCGTGACGAGGCCTTACCCAGACCCCAGACTTGCTCGCTGGCATCGGGATCAGTCCTGGACGTTGCGCGGAGCGTCAGGGGCGTATTCCCTTTGCCTCCGCACCTCATAGCTTCCGGGCGGGAGCATGATCGTGTCGTGCTCCTGGTGGGTGAGAGCGACGGGCTCGTCGGTGGTGATCGAGAGCCACGTGCGGAGCTCGTCTGCCTCCTGGCTTGTGACGAGCTCGACCTTCTGGTCGGCGATCGCGTGGTGGTGGCCGGTGATCTCGCCGTGGGCGAGGATCACGAGGCCGTTCTCACGCTTGACCGCGTCGGTCGCGTGGGGGATGGATGCGACGGGGATGATGAGGACGTCGCCTTGCCGGTAGAGCTTGTTCACGGTCTCTCCTTTGTTGGGTTGGTCGTGCGGGTGAAAGTCGGGATGGTCAGAACGGGATCTCGCCGAAGTCGTCGCCGGTGGGGAGCTCGATCGCGACGTACACGCCGCCTTTCGTCTGCCGCACCCACCCCTTCTTCTTCAATGCCTGCAGGAGCGAGAGCCCGTTCTGGCGGCAGTGCAAAGGCGCGGATCCGATGAGGCGCCCGAGCTCGTCCGCGCGGATGCCGTCGTGGCCGGCCTCCCGGACGTGCTCGAACGCTTCGGCCTGGTGATCCGTGAGCGACCGCGGAATCGCGGCTGGCGGATCGAAAAGGGTGAGCTCTTTCACGCGACCATCGCCCTTCGCAACGCCCGCGCGACAGCCGTCTCCACCGGCGCGGTCTCGACGGGCGGGAGCGCGGTGATCACGATCAGCCTGTGCGGACCGTCTGGCTTCCACACGTAGATCCGTTCGCCCGCTCGTGTCCACGCGAGCTGCGATCCGTCTTTGGCGCCTCGGAGCGACCGGCCTCTTTCCGTGAGCTGGTTGCCGTTGCGTCCTTCCTCGAGCGCGTTGGCGACGTCGGCGGCGATCGCTGCGCCGGTGATGTCGTCGCCGGGGTAGCGCGCCTGGGCCTGGTCGACGGCGTGCTCGAGGACATGGATCGAGAACGCGACTTGGTGGCTGCCGGTGAGCGCGGCGCCCGCGATCACGAGCTCGTCCTCCTCCGTGGTCAGGGCGATGTGGAGTAGGGCCCATGCGAGCAGCGCGGCGAGCGCGATGGCGAGGATGGTCAAGCGATCGCCTCCACGGTTTTCGCATGCAGCAACTCCCGTGCCGCCTGCGCCTCAACCGTTGAGAGCAGCCCGGTGCCGGCGTTCTCCCGGGAGGAGAGGATGAGCGCGAGGAGGTCGAGGTCAGCGGGCCGAGGGATGTAGAACTCGACGCCGCCGGAGATCAGGTCGCGCCCCCATGCTTTCTGCGCGTCGCTGACCTTCCCCGAGCTCGTCTTCAGCTCGAGCGTGATGAAGCGCTCACGGACGAGCGCCCAATCAGGCCACCCGGGCTCCGACCGTTTCGAGCGGTAGGTGTGGTAGACCCGGAACCCGACCTGGCGGGCGATGCCGGGTTTGTTCTTCGTGCCGATGACCTGCTCGGTGAACTGGTGCTCGAGCAGCTCGACTGTCGGGAACAACGTGGCGGTCACCGGTAGCCTCCCGCGTCGTGCCGACGTTCCGATTGCTCAGCGAGACGGGTGAGGATCTCGGGACGTTCCGGGCTGCGACGCCGACGTGGACGCCCGGAGACCGGATCCACCAGGGCCACAGCAGCCTCGTTGTGGTCGCGGTGACGGTCGCGGAGGACGGCGACGACGTCGATGGGTGCCTCGTCGTGAAGCCCGCGTAGCGTCGTCACGCGACACCCGCCGCGGCCGTGAAGAGCGTCGGCATCGCAGCGTGCGGGGATGCCCATACGACCTCGACGCGACGGTCGCGCTTGTCGCCGCTCTGCTTCCGACCGGCGCTCGACCACACCCCGTACTCGTGCCGGGTGAACCCGCCGACGTCGACGAGCGGCGCGTACAGCTCGTGGTCGTAGCCGGAGATCACAACGACACCCGTCAACGCGAGGACGCGTTCGACGAGCTCCTCGTGGTCTTCGGGGCCGAGCTCGTGCTCGTAGCCGCCCGCGCGTCGCGTCGCGGGGACGTAGGGCGGGTCGAGGTAGAAGACCGCGTCCGCGTGGTCGTACCGTTCGAGGCAGGCGCGCCAGTCGAGATTCTCGATCTGGACGACGCGGAGCCGCTCGACGAACCGCCAGATGTGGTCGATCCGGTTCGCGTTCGACGCGGCCCTCGAGAGGTACATACGGCCGAGCCGTTCCCCGCCCCAGCCGCGGCCGTGGTGGCGCTCGCCGTTCGGGCCCCGGTCGTCTTTCCATCCTGCGGGGCCGCCGCCGGCACGGAGCTCGCGGCGCCATGCGGGCTCGGGGATCCGAACGCCGGATTCGTCCCAGCCTTCGCGGCCGCGGGCGGTCATCGCGCCGAAGCTCTGCGTGGCGACGACGAACCACCGCCGCGCGCGCTCGACGTCCGTGATCCCCTCCTCCCGCCACGTCTCCCGGCACCGCTGCCACTCGGACCTCGAGTAGGGGCTGAGCTCGAGCATCGGGACGAGCTCGTCTGGCTGGTCGCGGAGCGCCCGGAAGAACGTGACGAGGCCGTCGTCGAGGTCGTTGTAGATCTCGAGTGTCGCCGGCGGCTTCGAGAGCAAAACGCTTGCGCCTCCGCCGAACACCTCGACATAGCTGTCGTGGGCGGGGAAGAGCGCGATGATCTGGTCGGCGAGCTTCTGTTTCCCGCCGAACCATGGGATCGGGCTGCGCGAGGTCGATGTCGCTTTCATGCCGCGGCTCCAAGGGCAAGCTGCTTCTGCTGAAGCCCCCCCCCGTTTCGCAACGGCGCGAAGCCGAACGCGGCCGCGGCGCCCCCGCGCGGGCGACCACCCGTCGTCGCGGCTCCAGCCAGCCGCGAGGAAGCAATAGCCCGGGTTCGTTGACCGGATCCGCCGAACGTCGACCCAGGTCACCCACCCGTCAGGCGCTGGCCCCCAGTTCTCCTCGGTGACCTCCATCGCCGCGGCGATCAGCGTCGAGGAGAGCCCCGCGCCTTCGTTCCGGAAGATGGAGCAGCGGTAGGCGTCGAGGCCGTCGTCCGGATAGCGGGTGTACTGGCTGATCCACAGCGCGCGACCGCAGATGCTGACGAGGACGATCCTCGAGCCGGGCGGCCCGACCTGTCCGCACCCGGGGGTCTGGCGGCTGTAGTGCCGGTCGGCGAGCTCGTTCGCGACGATGTCGGTCTCGATCGTCGAGCGCCAGATCACAGCTGCTTCCCCTCGGGCATTCCGCAGTACGGCGAGTGGTCGTCGGTGAAGAGGTTCGCGCAGCAGCGCCACCGGAGCTCACCGTGGGCGGTGAGGTAGACGTGGCTCGCCCACTCCCATGGCTGGCTCGTGCAGTTCGCTTCGCGTTCGACTGCGGTGCGGGCGTTCGGCTGGGTGAGCGGCCCCTCTGGGGCGCCGTGCGTGACGCGGAACGCGTGCGGGTTGAGCATGTGGACGATGCCTGTCGCGATCGCGTCGAGCTGCTGCCGGGGATTGGGCGGGTCGGTCGTCTGCTCCTCGACCTGCGGTTCCGGGGCGGCGGGCGCGTGCTGCTTCTTGAAGGGCCAGATCATGCGGCCCTCGCCAGAACGTCGACGAGAGCGGCGCCGAGCATCGTCGCGACCGGTGACGAGACCGCGTTGCCGATCATCTTCACGCGTTGCTCGTTCGAGAGCTCCCGCATCCGGCCGGTTGGCCCGCGCCGTTTCGCGGTCAGTTCGTACTCGCGCCCGTCGCCGTGCATGTGCATCTGCTGCGCACGGAGGAGCTCGGGCCACTGCAGCATCCGGAACAGGCACTCGTTGATGTCGGCGTCGGTGACGACGAGCGCCTCCCGGTCGCGGGTCGTGATGGCGCCCATCGGCTCGTCGACGCCACGGGCGCGCCCGTTCGTGTAGTAGGGCACGAGGAGGCTCTGCTTGTCGCGGCCGGTGACCGTGCCCGCGGCGTCGTCGAGGGACCGCACGAACCCGGGCGAGCCGTTGTAGACAAGGAGGCCGTGATGCTGGCCGCTCGCGGCGAGTGTGTGCGCGGGTTCGTCGAGCGGCCGAGCCGATCCGTGGTTGCGGAGCGAGACGAGCGCGAGCTCGCCATGCCCGGCGATCGTGCGGGTCGGTTCGCCGAGCACCTGGACGTTCCGGTCGCGCGACTTGCCCTTCGATCCGCGGTTGACCTGGACGAGCATGTGCTCGCCGCTCGACGCGGTGATGGCCGGGACGGGCTCGCCTTCGGTGCGGCCGATGCCGTTGCTCGACTTCTGCAGCACGAGCATGTGGTTGCCGCCCGTGGTTACTGGGGGCGTGGGCTGCTCGAGCGGCCGCGCGCCGTTGTTCGCCATGTTCTGGATCACGACGCCGAGCCGGTCGTTCCCGATCACCGTGTGAGTCGGTTCGCCGAGCGACTTCGCGTCGGCGCGCTGCCCGCCGGCAGGAACGCAAAGCCCGATCTGCCGGTCATGGGCGGTAATCGTGTTCATCGGCTCGCCGACTGCGCGGGGCGCTGGCGACTGACCGCCGTACCGGAACACCACCGCTTTGTCGCTCGTGCCGTGAACGGTCTTCAGTGGAGCCTCGACGCTCCACACCCGCACTCCGCGGCGGCGCTCGTAGAGATGACCGCCGACCTGAACCACGATCGGCTTGAGCGCGCCGAGGTCGATGAGGCCGCCACGGATCCGCTCGTAGGTGTTCGGCTTCAGCGGCTTCTTCCGGTCGCCGATCCTTTCCGCCGGCAGATCGAAGTCGAGGATCGTGCGGGCGCCCGTGACCGCCGGCGCGACCGGGTCGGCGCACTCGGGGCAGCGGTAGAGGTACTGCGCGCCGTAGCGGCCCCACTCGAACTTCCCAGGCTGCGCCCGCACTGTCCGCTTCCCCGCCTGCTTCCACACCTGGCGGCCACGGACAACCGTCTCGCACGTCGAGCACCACGAGATCGGCGCGAAGTCGAGCAGGGGCGCGCGGATCCCGTTGCGCCAGAACACGACGTACATCCGGTCGCGTGACTGCGGCGTCGGGAGCGCGAACTGCGAGTTGAAGAAGACGATCTGGCTCTCGTAACCGAGAAGCTCCATCTGGGCGCGCCACCAGTCGAAATGCGAGCCGCAGTTGCACTTCTCGCCGTGGGTAGCGTCGTCGCACCAGAGCCGCGCCTCGATCACGTTCTCGACGATCACGGCGTCGTAGCGGTGGTATTCCGTCCAGCGGATGATGTCGTTGAAGGTCGCGCGCGAGCGGAGCGCCTCCTCCGTCGATTCCTTGGGCCCACGGCAGAACGCGTGGTAACCGCAGCCAGGGGACGCCCAGAGCAGCGGTGTTCTCCGGAACCGTTTCGGGTGGATGCCCTGGACGTCGTGGACGTCGTGGTCGGCGAACGGGAAGTTGTAGTTGTGCGCCTCGACGGCGAGGTCCCAGTGGTTCAGCGCCTGCGTTACGACGATCAGCGAGCGGCCGCAGGCGTGACAGCGAACGTTCTCGAGTCCGAGCGACGACCCGCCGGCGCCGCAGAAGATGTCGGTCGCCTCGAGGACCCCCAGGCCTGCGCACGCCGGGCATGAGCGCTGCAGCTGCTTGATCGCGAGCTGGGTGTCCTCGGCGAACGTGGCCGTCACGCGGCCCTCTTCCGTGCGAGCTCGTACGACCGGCACTCCCCGCAGAACCACTTGTCCGGATTCGAGAGCCGCGGCTCGCCATGCGCCTGGTGGCCACACCTCAACGTGACCTCACCGAACACCTGGCCGTGGTGGCGGTTGTCTCGGCCCTTCATCACCTGCTGTTTCGATCTCGGGACGTACGGCATCAGGCCGCCGCCCCGACCATCCGGCCGATGAGCGCCTCGACCTCCCGCGGAACGTCCCAGAGCCCGAGCGCCCCCACGGCGGCGATCGGTGCGACTGCCTGCACGTCGACGAGCTCGAACGCGTAACGGCCCGGGCTGTAGTCGCCGAACGCGATCTCGGCCGGTTCGTCGACGCCTTCGAGGTAGGCGCGTACGTCTTCGGTCTTCGCGCTCTGCGCGAGCGTGCACACGGCGACGATCTGCCCGAGCGGCAGATCCGCCGCGACGGTGCCGGTGAGCGCGAGCGTCTGCCGGAAGAACGGCAGGTCGCACACCTCGAGGAGGCCGCGTTTCCCGCCGATCGAGGAGAGCCCCTTCGCGGCGTGGATCGCGAGCGGACCCGTGTAGCCGGTCGACCACGAGCGTGTCTCGAACCGCTTCGCCCCGGCCGCCACCAGGCTCGCCCATGGCTGCGTGAGCGAGAGGGCTTTCATCGGTGTGTTCATAGGCACGCCGAGCAGATCGGGGGGTTCAGCGAGACCCAGCTGCAGCCGCCCTCGCAGGCGCGGTTCTCGGTGCAGCCGCACGACACACAGGCGGGCCCGTCGTCTTCGGCGTGCGCGGCCGCCTCGAGCGCCTGTCTGCCGGTGAGCGTGCCGAGCGCGTAGGAGTACCACGGCTCCGGCACAGCGACGGTCGCGCCGGCGTCGCGTTCGTCTTTCGAGGGCACGGGCCCGGCGACGTGGAGGAACTCACGGAACGCGAGCACCTCGTCGCAGTCGCCTTCGGTGAGCCCGGCCGCGATCAGGTCGTCATGGGTGAAGTTCGCGGGGAGCAGCGGGCCGCGACGCATCAGAACGGGATCGCTTCCGGGTCGAGCTCGGCGTGGTCGGGCTCGGCGTAGACCGTGTCGTCAAGA
>DATBBA010000065.1:0-215036 GCA_036271235.1 Gaiellaceae bacterium | reverse complement strand
ACGACGGCGGCGGCGCCGGCGTTGCATCCGCTGCAGCAGGCGTGGATCGACGTGCAGGTGCCGCATTGCGGCTACTGCCAGAACGGGATGATGATCCAGGCCGCAGACCTCCTTGCGACGACGAAGAACCCGTCCGAGGACCAGATCCGCACGGCGATGAACGGCCATCTGTGCCGTTGCGGGACGTATCCGAGAATCCTGACCGCGATCCAGCAGGCGGCCAAGGTCATGGCAAAGGCAGGTGCGTAGAGATGACAGGTCTGCTTCACGAGAAGGATTTCTCTCGCAAGACGTTCTTGAAGGGCGGCGGGGCGCTGATCATGGGCTTCTCGATCGCCGGCTCGGCTCTCGCCGGCAAGGCGGGAGCGGCATCCACCCCGGCGGGCTACAACCCCGACGCGACCAAGATCGACGCTTGGATCACGATCAACGCTGACAACACCGTTGTGCTGAAGACGAGCCAGATCGAGGTCGGAAACGGGATCACGACCGGCTTCCTGCAGGTGCTTGCAGAAGAGCTCAGCACCGACATGTCGCAGATGCGGTACGGCATGTTCAACGCGGCGAGCCTCGACGTCGTCGACACCTGGCTCGCTGTGAGCTCGGGCGGCGAGGGCGGCTCGAACGCGATGTCCGGTACGGGCCCGAAGGTCCGCCAGGTCGGCGCGGTCGTCTACAACGCCCTGCTCGGCATGGCGTCGACGAACCTCGGCGTCCCGGTCGCGAACCTCACCGTCAAGGGCGGCGTGGTCTCGGGCGGCGGCAAGACCGTCACCTACGGCCAGCTCGTCGGCGGCAAGCTGCTGAACCTCTCGGGCGGTAACGCCTCGTTGCAGCCGGGTGTCGCCCCTGCGAAGCCGATGTCGGCGTATACGACCGTGAACAAGGACCCGAACCCGGTCGTCCGGATCGACATCCCCGACAAGGTGACGGGCAGCTACACGTACGTTCAGAACATCCGGCTCCCCGGAATGCTGCACGGTCGCATGGTGCGGCCGCGTGGTCAGGGCGCCTATCCGTACAACTCGAACGTGCCGGTCAG
This sequence comes from Gaiellaceae bacterium, assembly GCA_036271235.1. Classification (GTDB taxonomy): domain Bacteria; phylum Actinomycetota; class Thermoleophilia; order Gaiellales; family Gaiellaceae; genus PALSA-600. The sequence goes on along the minus strand of DATBBA010000065.1, from coordinate 213,994 downwards.
CGTCGATGCCACGTCGATCGCGCACATCCCGGGTGCGAAGGTCGTCCAGGTCAACAACTTCCTGGGGGTCACGGCGCCGGCGGAGTACGACGCGATCCAGGCTGCGGCGCAGCTCAAGGTCGTGTGGAACACGAACCCGATCCTTCCCGGTACCGGCAATCTGTGGTCGCATTACCGCCAGCTCGACTCGGCGGGGAAGATCGCGGCCACCGTTCCCACGAACAAGGGCAACGTCGACCAGGCTCTGGCCTCGTCGGCCCACACGGTGTCGGGCAGCTTCGCCCACCACTACCAGGGCCACATGCCGATCGGCCCGAGCTGCTGTCTCGCCGACGTCACCGCGACGAACGCGACGCTCTGGAGCAACACCCAGAACGTCTACAGCCTCGTCACCGACCTGCAGAACGTGCTCTCGCCGCTCCCGGCGAACCAGATCCGCGTGCTCTTCTACGAGGGCGCCGGCTCGTTCGGGAACGGCTGTGTCGCGTTCGACACGGCCGAGTCGGCAGCGATCATGTCGAAGGCCTCCGGCGCGCCGGTCCGCCTCCAGATGATGCGCTGGGACGAGCACGGGTGGACGCACTACGGCCCCGCGATCCTGTACGACATGCGGGCCGGCGTCGACTCGAAGGGCAACATGACCGCGTACGAGGCAACCGGCTTCAGCCAGGGCGGCACCTCGCTCTACACCGGCCGCGAGCTTCTCGGTAACGGCCCGGGCTCTCCCTCCGCAGCCGCCAACGCCCTCCCGACCTCGGTCAACGGCAGCGGCACCGTCTCGGAGAACCTCTCGCCGTGGATGAACATCTCGAACGGGAACTACAAGTTGATCAACAAGCCGATCAACTCGACGATGGGCATCGTCCACTCGAGTGCACTCCGGGCTCCGGGAGCGCCGCAGACGGTGTTCGCCGATGCACAGGTGATGGACATGCTCGCGGTCGCCGCCGGCATGGACCCGCTCGCGTTCCGCCTCCAGAACATGCTGACCGACTCGACGAACCAGCGCTGGTCGGCCGTGCTCCAGGCGGCAGCGACGGCGGCGGGCTGGAAGCCGAAGGTCCCCGGCACGAACCTCGGCAAGGGGAACATCGTCACAGGACGCGGCATCGCCAACGGCCACCACGGGGGCGCGTATGCGGCCGTCGTGGCGGACATCTCGGTGAACAAGAAGTCCGGCAAGATCAGCGTCACCCACCTCTACGGGGCACAGGACTCCGGATTCGGGATGAACCCGAGCCTCATCTACAACCAGATGGTCGGGAACCTGATCCAGTCCACGAGCCGGGCCCTGTCCGAAGAGGTCACGTTCAACAAGAACCAGGTCACGAGCATCGACTGGGTCACCTACCCGATCCTCCGCTTCGCGGATGCGCCGAAGCTCACGACCGTTCTCGTCCAGAGGCTCGACCAGCCGTCACTCGGCTCGGGCGAGCCCGTCACCTGCCCGACGATCGGTGCGATCGCGAACGCGTTCTACGACGCGTGCGGGACTCGCATGCACGAGGCCCCGATGTCACCGGGCCGCGTGCGCGCGACGCTGAAGGCAGCAGGCATCAGCTAACAGCACCACCAACGTTCGCCAGGAGCCAGGGCCCGAAAACGGGCCCTGGCTTTTTTGTCAGCGGGCTCGCGCCCTCAGTGCTTCGAGATCCGGAACGATCACGCGTCCGCGACGGAGCTCGACCGTGCCCTTCTGCTCCTCGTCCCGGAGGACACGGTTGACGGTGGCGCGGGCAGTGCCGGCGAGCTCCGCGATCGCTTCCTGGGTGAGGGGGATCTCCACCTCGGCGGCAGGCCCTGCATAGAGCGTGGCGAGCTCGAGGAGCCGCCGCAGAACTCGCCGCTCGGCCGGGACATAGAAGGCCTCGAGCAGCCGTTCGTTCATCGTGCGCACCTCACCGGCGAGGAACGCGATCAGAGCCTGGTTGATCGCCGGGTACTGCGCTCGAAGGCGCTCGAAGTCGGCGTGGAACACCGAGAAGGTCTCGGCTTCCTCGAGCGCGGCGACCGTCGCGGCCCTGTCTGCCCCTTCGACGATGACAGCCATCTCGCCGAAGCTGTCACCGGGGCCGCGCACGCCAATCGTGACCGTGTCGCCAAGCGGGGACATGACGCGGATCGCGAAGCGGCCCTTGCTGATCAGATGCAGCGAGTCGGCCGGATCGTGCCGGTGGAAGACGACCTCGTTCCGGGCGAAGCTCCGTCGGCGCGCCACCGAAAGGAGTTGCCGGACCTCCTCGGCCGGAACGTCCTCGAGCAGCCGCCAGTCCATTCGCGTCGCGCAGCCTGGCTACGTCGTGCGTCGCTCGCCGGCGTCGTTTGCAAGCAACGGCTCCTCGGCGAGCGCGCCGAGGGCGGCAACGTCGCGTTGCAGGCGCGAGAGCTTCCCGGCGTGGATCAGGAGGTATCCGAAGAAGAACGCGACGAACAGCAGGTAGACGCCGGCGACGTATTTCTCCGCCGTGATCCGGTCGTCCAGTCGCCTCTGGACGGCCCCCACGCGTTGAGCCATTCCCGTCTGCGTGTAGCCCACCAGGCTCGATGCGGCGACCGTCCCGAACGCGCGCGAGTCACACGCCCGTGACCCACCGGTACCCAGGATGAAGAACTGGTGCGGGTCAACCCTGACCGGACTGAACGACTGAGCGCCGAGGTGAGGGATCGCGCCCGCAAACTCACCGTTCACGAGGAGTTGGGAGAACCGCTCTCCCCCGAGCGTGATCTGCTTCGCGCCGACTCGGACGACGCTGCCACCCGAGGCGACGACCCGGCCGGTGACGACCTGGCCCAGCCCGCACGACCCGACCTGGCTCGGCACGAGGTAGGCAACCGAGTCGCCGCGGTGGGCCAGCACGGACGTTCCCACCGGAGCCTGTGAAGCCGCCATCGCGGCGACCGCGCACGCGAGGGTCGCGCCGACGAAGCATGCCGTCGGAAAGATCACGCGGGCGCTCACGGGCGGAGTCTAGTTTCCCGCTTCGAGCCATGCTCCGGGGAGCCAGGCGTCGCGGCGGCGGCTAACCGACTGCGCGATACACCTGGAAGACTTCGGCGTGCTCGCGGTTGACGTTCGTGCCGTGGATCCGGGCGAGGCTGCGGATGTACTCGGGGTCGGCATAGCGGCGGTGCTGCTGCGAGGCGTACTGGTCGAGGGCGGCGATCTTTCTGTCCACGTGGCGGGTCTCGAGGGAGATGTAGGCCTGGTAGGCGAAGTCCAGGTTGTTCCAGGGGATCTCGTAGCCGAGGATCGTCGTGCGCTTGAACGCGCGCAGGCCCTCGGTCGCGATCGCCTGGTGATCCTGGTGGATGTCGTGGAGCGAGGGCTGGAAGACGACGTCCGGCTGCCAGTCGTTCCAGATCTCGATCAGCAGCTCGAGGATCTCCTGGCGGTGGTCCGGGAACGTCCGCACGTCGAAATCGTGCACCGTGAGGTTCTCCGACGGGATCCCGAGCTCGGCGGTCGCGGCGGCGACCTCGTGGCGGAGCGTGTCCGGCGGGAAGCCTTCGGGCAGCGACCTCGTGGCGATCGAGAAGGCGATGTAGCGCACGTCGGCTCCGTCCTCGACGAGCCTGGCCATCGTCCCGCCGCAGCCGAACTCGCCGTCGTCGGTGTGCGGCGCGAGGACGAGCGCGCGCTTCCAGCCGCCGATCACGACTTCTCCGCCTGGCGGTAGGCGACGGCGCTCAGGGCGAGCGCGCCCCAGAAGAGCGGGTCCTCGATCAGGGCGTTGTAGAAGAGGCTGTGCACGAAGATCGCGACCAAGGCTAGACCGAAGGCGAGACGCGCGCGGCCGGTGGCGGTCCGGCCGCGGTTGCCGCGGAAGGGAATCACGAACGTGCAGCCGACGAGCCAGATGAGGAACGCCAGGCCGGGAATGCCGGTCTCCGCAGCGACCGTGATCGGCGCGGCGTGAGAGGCTCGCCCCGCCTTGCGGGTCTCCTTTGCGTAGGCGGCCGCGAACCCACCTGTGCCGACGCCGACCAGCGGATGGTGCACGGCGATCTTCACCCCGGCGGTGACGAGTGGCGCCCGGCCGTCTGTCGCATGATGGATCCCGGCCTTGCCGATCACGCGATGGCGGAGTTGCGGTACTCCGAAGGTGAGCCCGACGAGCACGGCCGCGGCGAGCGCCAGCGGCAGGATCGCCCGCCGGCGCCAGAGCACGATGAGGGCCACGCCGATCCCGGCGGCGAGCGCGACGAAGCTCGACTGCGAGAACGACGGCAGCAGGCCGATCAGCGTCGCGGTCGCGAGGGCCGCTGCGATCCAGGCGCTCCCGCTTCGCTCGAACAGGATGAGCACGAGGCTCGCCAGGATCGCGACGACGAGGAACCGGCCGTAGATCGACGGGTCGTAGAACACCGAGTTGACCCGGAAGTACCAGCCCACCGGGGCATACGCGTTGTCGACGATGACCTTGGGATTCCAGTAGATCGCGCGGGTGACGTACTGCTCGACGCCGATCGCCGCGAACACGAGCGCCATCGCCGTGAGCTCGACGTACAGCACCTTCACCCATCCGATCCGCCACGGGAGCCGTGCAAGCGCGGCGGCCATCAGGCCGAGCGGAAGCATGTAGAAGAGCAGGTAGACCGCACCGTCGTGAAGCGCTTTTCCGGCAACCGGCGACCAGAGCAGGCAGATGCCCGACCAGCCGATCAGGAGCGCCGCGGGCCACGCGAACGCGCCGAGCACGGGACGCTCCCGCTCCGGCGGGACCTCGAGCGGCGGCGGCTCGCCCACATGCCGTCCACGCGGCTCGAAGATCTTCCCGGCCCGCCATTTCGCAAACCGCTCGGGGGCGAGGAGCTCGACAGCGAGCGCGACCGCCGTACCGGCGACGACGAGGTAGAGCGGAACCAGGAGGTTCGCCTTCGTCGCGCCGACCGTCACCGGGATCCGCGCCGGGGCGCAGGCGACCACCGCCACGGCCAGTGTCCAGGGGACGCGGACGAAGAGCCAGCCCACGAGGAGTGCGGCGAGCGCTCCTGCGACGCCGGCGGCGGCGAAGGCACGCTGATGTCCCGAGGGGGCGAGCTCGAGCGCCAGGAGGACGCACCCGACGGCCCACGCCGCGAGGCCGGCGCCGCGCCACAGGCGGGTCGGCCCGAGAAGAAGCGCCGACAGGCCGAGCGCCCCGACGAGGCCGCCGAGACGCACAACGTCGGCGGTCATCCGACGGTCACGGTCGCCCTGGCCGTGTGACCGGAGGCGGTCACGAACAGGCTGTAGGTGCCGGGCTTCCGGGGTGCGCGCAGGCGCAGCGTGTGCGATCTCTGGCTACCGCGGCCGCGGTCGAAGAGCCAGCTGATCTCCTTCGCGTCGGTGAGGACGAAGACGGCGAAGCGACGGTTGTGCGTCGCCGAGATCTGCGTCCGGCCGAGGGCGATGTACCGGATCGTGACCACCGCGAACGGGAAGGGCTTCGAGCGGTTTCCCGCGGCGTCCTGCGCCGCGATCGAGAGCACGTATTTGCCGGGCGGCTGGAGCACCCCGTCAACGGTGCCGCCCCACTTGAGCGTGCCCCGTTCCTTGAGGCTCTTCGTGAAGCCGGCCTGCCGGGTGCCGACGAGCAGGACCGCATGGGCGGCCTCGCTCAGGACATACGGCACGCGGAAGACGTCGTTGCGATGGTCGCCGTCGGGCGAGATATGGGTGTACACACGATGAGGCACCTGGGTGACCGACGGCGGCACCGTGTCGAGCTGGATCGGGTTCGGGAGCGTGATCGTCCGGTGGTCGCCGGTGAAGCGGATCACGGGCTCGTAGGTCCCGTCGGGCAGGATCGTCACCCCATCGTCGGAGGTGCCGTCGAACTGGAGCATCACCTTGCCCTTGGGGTACGTCCTGCCGGCGACGATCGTCGCGACCGGTTTGCCGTTTCGCTCCATCCAGACCTCGATGTGCTGCTTCTTTCGCAATGTGAAGTCGATGTTCACGGCCTGGTAGAGGCAGTGCTTCGGGTTACAGGTCGGCGAGAAGATCTTCGGGTAGATCTTCGTCCCGTAGATCGGGCTGAGCTCGGTCTTCGCGCCCTCGGTGAGGGCGAATGCGACCGCAGTCGCAGCCAGGAGTGCGACGCAGAACGCGGTCGAGAGCACCCGGGCCACGGCCCGGTGATTCTACGCGGCCTCCTGCGCCGCAAGCCGGCGCAAGCGCACGTTGTAGAGGAACCAGAGGCCGAGCACCGCCGCAGACACGCCGAGCCCGATCGCGATCACCCAGTTCGCCTGCGGCACGCCCACGAGCTTCAGCCCCGAAAGAAGCAGGACGACCCCGAAGCCGATCCGCAGCCCACGCTCGGGCACCCGGATGGAGAGGTGCGAGCCGATCAGCACGCCCGGGATCGAGCCGGTGAGCAGCCACAGGATCGCGTGCTTGTCGACGTCGCCGTGCAGCAGGTGCGAGACGCCGGCGACCCAGAGGAGCACGGCGGCGTGGAACATGTCGGTTCCGACCATCTTCGGTGCCGTCAGCGGGTAGGCAAAGAGCATCGCGAGGCCGAAGAAGGTGCCCGACCCCACCGAGGTCAGGCCGACGACAAACCCGCCGAAGGCCCCGATTGCGATCGCGATCGCCTTGTCCCGGGTCGAGAGCTTGAACGGGGCATCGCTCGAGTGGGCCTTGATGAACGTGCGCGCCAGGAAACCGGTGCCGCCGAGGATCAGCGCCGCGCCGACGATCTGCTGGAAGTTGTTCATGCTCTTCTCGCTGATCGAGTTCGCAAGCTCGACGCCGACGAGCGAGAGCGGCGCCGACCCGACGAGCATCCAGCAGGCAAGCCTCGCGTGAACGGTGCCGAGCATCCGGTGACGCGCCGCGCCGAACGACTTGAAGATCGCGCCGTGAAGGATGTCGGTGCCGACCGCGACCTTCGCGTCGAAGCCGAAGAGCAGGATGAGGATCGGCGTCATCAGGCTGCCGCCGCCCATCCCCGTCATCCCGACGAGCACCCCGACGAAGAGCCCCGCCAACGTGAACTGCCAGGTCATGCGGGCCTCCGAACCGCGCCCTCGGGGGCACGTGAGCGCACTCCGGGCAGCCAAAACGCAGCCCCGGTGCGGGTCCCCCACCCAGGGCGGGGACGCATCCCCTCCGCCCTCGAGATCAAGTCTACGCGACGACCTGTAACGCGTTCGAACCGATTCTGGAACGGTTCGTCCACAGGTGCCTGCGGAAAACCGGGGCAGGTCGAGAGGGCAGCGCGCACGCCGGGGCCGCCGGAGCGGGCCGCACTCATGCCGCGGGCCGAGGCGGGATCGGACACGAGACGAAGGGCCTGCGCGTCAACCGCCGGCCGAGCTTGTAGGCCTCACAGCCGGTGCAGAAGCCGGTCGTCGCGGCGAGCAGCGCAAGCGCGGCGACGAGGAGCCCGAGCCCGGCGCCGAGCACCGTGAGCCCCGCGAGGTAGGCGATCGACGCGCCCGAGAGGACGACGAGCCCGACGATGTTCGCCGCGCGAGGTGGACGGGCGTCTTCGAGCGCTCCCTCACCGAAGCGCGGCTGGATCAGCTCGAAGTAGGCGAGGCACGGCAGGCACCAGCGCCGGCCGAGAGTGAGCCCGAGCGCAAGCTGCAGCGCGAGGAGCGCGAGCAGCCACCACCAACCGGTCACGACCGCGAGGAGCGCCAGCGTTCCGACGACGGTCTGGTTGAATCGCGGGGCGCGGGAATCGATCACGTCGAGGTCGCGGTAGGGGTCTACCGAGCGGATCATCCCGCGCTCAGGACCATGCCTGCCGCGACGGTGTCGTTCGTGGCCTCGTCGATCAGGATGAAGGCGCCGGTCGCGCGGTTTTGCTCGTACGGGTCGACGGCGAGCGGCTCGGCGAGCCGGAGCCTGACGACACCGAGGTCGTTGAGCTCGAGCCGCTCGGGCGCCGATCGATTCTCGAGGCTGTGCATGTCGACGACCGAGACGAGCTCTTCCACGATCGCGCGGGACGAACGGGTCGTGTGCTTCACGGCAAGCCTGGTGCGCGGCTCGAGCGGCCGCTCGCTCATCCAGCAGAGCTCGGCGACCAGGTCTCGGGCGACGATCGGTGGGCGCTCGGGATCGGCGAGCATGTCGCCGCGGGCGACGTCGATGTCGTCCTCGAGGCGGATCGTGACCGATTGCGGCGCGATCGCCGCCTCGAGCGGGCCGTCGAAGGTCTCGACGGCGGCGACGCGTGTGCGTCGGCCGGACGGCAGAACGACGACCTCATCCCCGGCACGCCAGATCCCGCCCGCGATCTCGCCGGCGTAGCCCCGGTAGTCGTGGTGCTCGTGGGACATCGGGCGGATGACCCACTGCACCGGGAAGCGCCTGTCCTCGAGGTTCCGGTCGGCCGCGATCTCGATCGCCTCGAGATGATCGAGCAGCGTCGGGCCCGTGTACCAGGGCATCGAGTCGCCCCTGTCGACGACGTTGTCGCCCTCGAGCGCGGACATCGGGATCGCGCGCGCGTCGTGCAGCCGGAGCCGCTCCGAGAGGGCGCGCAGGTCGCCTTCGATCTCGGCGAAGCGATCGGCCGAGAAGCCGACGAGATCCATCTTGTTGACCGCGACGACGACGTGTGGGATCACGAGCTGCGCGGCGATGTAGGCGTGACGGCGGGTCTGCTCGACGACGCCGTTGCGGGCGTCGAGCAGGATCACGGCGACATCCGCGGTCGAGGCACCGGTGACCATGTTGCGCGTGTACTGGACGTGACCCGGCGCGTCGGCGAGCTGGAACCGCCGGCGCGGTGTGACGAACGAGCGGTACGCGACGTCGATCGTGATCCCCTGCTCGCGCTCGGCCCGCAGCCCGTCGGTGAGCAGCGCGAGGTTCACGTAGCCGTCGCCGCGCCGCAACGAGGTCTCTTCGATGTGCTCGAGCTGGTCGGCAAGGATCTGCTTCGTGTCGAAGAGAAGCCGGCCGAGCAGGGTCGACTTGCCGTCGTCGACAGAACCTGCCGTGACGAGCCTGAGGAGCTCGGACTGCATCATCTGCTCGGAGGTGCTCACGGCCTAGAAGTACCCGTCGCGCTTGCGGTCTTCCATCGCGGCCTCGGAGACCCGGTCGTCGGCGCGCGTCTCGCCGCGCTCCGAGATCCGGGTCGCAGCGATCTCCTCGACCACCTCGTCGATCGTCACCGCTCTCGACTCGACGCCGCCCGTGCACGTCATGTCGCCGACCGTTCGGAACCGCACCCAGGCCTCGAACGGATCCTCGCCCGGGAGCCGCTCGACGAACTCGGAGGCCGCGTAGAGCATCCCGTCGCGGCGGAAGATCTCCCGCTCATGCGCGAAGTAGATCGACGGAAGCTCGAGCCCCTCACGGGCGATGTACTGCCAGACGTCGAGCTCCGTCCAGTTCGAGATCGGGTAGGCGCGGATCTGCTCGCCCTTCCGGATCCGGCCGTTGTAGAGGTTCCAGAGCTCGGGGCGCTGCGCGCGGGTGTTCCACTGGCCGAAGTCGTCGCGGAAGCTGAAGATCCGTTCCTTCGCACGGGCCTTCTCCTCGTCGCGCCGGGCGCCGCCCATCGCGGCGTCGAAGCCGTTCTCCTCGATCGCATCGAGGAGCGTGGTCGTCTGGAGCCCGTTGCGCGAGGCGCGCGGGCCGGTCTGCTCGGAAACCCGCCCCTTGTCGATCGAGTCCTGCACGCTCGCGACGATCAGCCGCTCGCCGAGCTCCTCGACGCGCCGGTCGCGAAACTCGATCACCTCGGGGAAGTTGTGGCCCGTGTCGACGTGCATCACCGGGAACGGGAACCGGCCGGGATGGAACGCCTTCTCGGCGAGCCGGAGCAGCACGATCGAGTCCTTCCCGCCCGAGAAGAGCAGCACGGGCCGCTCGCGCTCGGCTGCGACCTCGCGCATGATGTGGATCGCCTCGGACTCGAGCTCGTCGAGGTGGGAGAGGGTGAACGGAGCGATCGTGGCGCTCATGCGGCGACCTCGAAGCCGAGGCGATTTTGCTGCCCGAAATGGCTGGGGGAAACATCGCGAGTCATGCGACACCGCTCTTTCTGATTGCTTCGCCGGCGTTCGCAGACGACGGGAGATGGAGCCCGCATTCGACCTTGTCGCTACCCGTCCAACGGCCTTCGCGGCCGGCGCCGGGCTGCGTGCAGTGGGTACAGCCGATCGACGAGTAGCCGCGATCGTGGAGCTCATTGTACGGGAGGCCACGCTCGCGGATGTAGTCCCAGCACCGCTCGTCGTTCCAGTCGGCGAGCGGGTTTGCCTTCCAGAGCTCGTGTGCCTCGTCCCAGCCCACCTTGGGCGCGTTCGCGCGGGTCGGCGACTGGTCGCGCCGCATCCCGGTGATCCAGGCGTCGAGCTCGCCGAGCGCGCGTGTGAGCGGCTCGACCTTGCGAATCGAGCAGCAGAGATCCGGCTTGCGCCCCCACAGAGCATCACCGTGGATCTCGGCCTGCCGGGCGAGCGTCGGCCCCTCGTAGATCTCCACCTTCGTGTTGTAGCGGCGCTCGACCTCCTTCCAGACGGTGTACGTCTCGGGGAAGAGAACGTGGGTGTCGAGGGCAAAGACGCGGGCGCCGGGGTCGATCGAGAGCAGCATGTCGAGGAGCACCGACTCCTCTTTCTGGAAGGAGCAGGCGAGCGAGACGCGGCCCGGGAACGCCGAGAGGAACGCCCGGAGGATCTCCTCCGCGGGCATCGCCTCCCAGTCGCGCTCAGGAAGCTGCGGCCGGCTCGCCACCGAGCAGCATCTCCTTCAGGGTGTCGCCGCGAAGACCGAGGCGCAGCGTCTCGAGCGGGATGACCTCGTCGGGCGGGATGTTCCCGAGGTTCACGTCGGCGCCGAACTGCTTGACGAACCAGGCCTGGCTCGCCTTCGTCGGCGCCTCCCAGATCAGATCGTGGAAGTCGATCTCGTGCACGATCTCCTCGACAAGGCCGGTGCGCATCTCGCCGGAGGGCCGGAAGATGCCCGCGGTGCCGCCCTCGCGGCTCTCGGTCACGACCTTCCAGGCGCCGGCGGCGAGCTCCTCCTTGATCCAGCGCACCCATTCGTACGGGGCGAAGACGACCTCGGAGTCCTTCGAGCCGACCTCGGAAAGGACGGTGAAGTCGCGGGCGAAGTCGGCGATCAGCTCGAGCTTTCGCTCGCGGGGCATCTCGACGGTGCCGTCCGAGATCTCGACGTAGGTGATCCCGAGCTCACCGAGCCACGACTTGTACTCGTCGAGCTTGTCGCGGAGGTAGACGACCTCGAAGAACGTGCCGCCGAGGACGACGCGCTTGTCGGAGAGGACATCGAGCTTCCGGCGCAGGTTCGGGGTGACATACGCCGTGCCCCAGCCGAACTTCACGATGTCGATGTAGTCGCCGGACGTGTCGAGCACGTCCTCCCACGCCGCAGGGCCGAGGCCCTTGTCGATCACGTGGGTGAGGCCGCCGTTGCGGCTCAGTTCGAGGTCAAAAGCGGGCAAGGATCTCCTCCAGCTTTCTGTGGGCTGTGGTTTGGACGTCGTGGTAGAGGGAGTTGCCGTGGGCGTCGATGCCGACGGTGAGGGGGCCGAAGTCTTTGACACGGAACTTCCAGAGGCATTCGGGCATGAGGTCTTCCCAGGCGACTTGTTCGATCTCTTCGATCTGGGTCGTCTCGAGTGCGGCGGCGCCGCCGACGATCGCGAGGTAGACCATCCCGAGTCGTCGCATCGGCTCGATTGCCTCGTCGGGGAAGCCGCCTTTGCCGCAGATCGCGCGGACGCCGTACTGCTGGCCGAGTGGTTCGGTGAAGCGGACCATGCGTGCGCTTGTGGTGGTGCCGATACAGAGCTTCTCGTAGCGTCCGGGGCCGAGTTTGCGGACGTTGGGGGCGGTGTGGAGCAGCATCGCGCCGGTGAGGTCGATCGGCGGTTCGATCCCCTGGTCGAAGATCCGGATCTGGGTGCGGTCGCGGATCCCGATGATGTGGCCCTGCACGACAACCTCGTCGCCGGCCTGGAGCTTCAGGATCTCAGCCGGGTCGCTCACAGGGAAGGTCAGCTCATGAACCGCCACGAGCCACCTCCGCCTGTCGAGAAAAGACATGCCAGCGCGCGAGCCCCCACCCTGGGTGGGGACGCCTCCCCGCCACCCTCAACACCAATTCTACGAGCCCGGAGCCCCCGTGTCTGTACCAAGATTGGAAAATCTTCTCCACAGGCCCACCCGTCTCAACAGACTTCGTGACTTGCAACACAAGCCCGGTTTGGCGGGCCGGAATGAACGCGAGCGCCATGGTTCAGGCCTCCCGGTCGTAGTCGATCTCGCCGGCCGGCGAGATATGCGCGCTCGCGCGGCGCGCGGCCCAGCACTGATAGTTCACCGCAACCGGGTTCAGGGTCATGTGCGTGTCGGCATGCTCGATATGGCACTGCAACACCGTCACATCACCGCCGAGGCCCATCGGGCCGATCCCCGTCTCGTTCAACAACCCATACAACTCGTCCTCCAACGCGGCCACCAACGGATCGGGGTTCCGCGTCCCGATCGGACGCATGATCGCCTCCTTCGCCAGATGCATCGCGTAATCAGCCGAACCGCCGATCCCGACCCCGACGATCCCCGGCGGACACGGCTTCCCACCCGCACCCACGATCGACTCCAACACAAACCGCCTGATCCCGTTCACCCCGTCAGCCGGAACACACATCTTCAAGAAACTCATGTTCTCCGACCCGGAACCCTTCGGCACACACTTCACATCCAACCCATCCCAACCCGCGACGAACTCCCAATGCACGATCGGGAGCCGATACCCGATATTCGGGCCCGTGTTCTCCCGCGTCAACACATGCACCGCATTCGAACGCAACGGATGCTCAACCGTCGCCCGCGCCGTGCCCGCACGCAACCCCTCATAGATCAACGCCGGATGCAACGGAAAACCCTCCCCAACCCGGCAGTGATACACCGCGATCCCCGTGTCCTGACACACGAGGTTCTTCTCCGAATCAGCCACATTCACATTCCGATGAATCGTCTCCAGCACCCGCCGCCCCGGAACCGACGTCTCACGCTCACGCGCGGCCCCGAGCGCATCGCGCAAATCCTGCGGAATATCCTTCAACGCCCACACATACAAAAACGCGGCGACGTCCTCGACCGTGGCTTCGAGGTCGGTGGCGACCGTGGTCATGCGGCCTTCCCGGCGGCGGCGCGCCCTGCCCGGCGGCCGTAGACCACGCATTCGAGGAGCGAGTTGCCCATCATCCGGTTGCGCCCGTGGGTGCCGCCGGCGATCTCGCCGCAGGCATACATCCCCTCGAGCGTCGTCTCGGCGTCGCGGTCGATCACGAGCCCGCCGTTCTGGTAGTGGAGGACGGGGTAGGTGAGGATCCGCTCGGCCAGTGGATCGATCCCGGCCGCCCGGTAGCGCCGCAACATGTACGGCAGGGAAACGACAGCGTCGGCCTCGGAGATCCGGGTCGTATCGAGGTAGACGGCGGGGCGGCCGTCCGGCGTCTCGACGCCGCGGCCGCCGGCGACCTCGTCGACGATCGCCTGGGAGACGACGTCACGCATTCCGAGCGAATCGGTGAACTCCTCACCGTCGGCGTTCAGGAGCACGGCTCCGTACGCGCGTGTCGTCTCGGGGATCGAGTAGCCCTGCATGTTCGCGGGCCAGGCGCCCCCGTTCGGGTGGTACTGGAGCGCGTCGAGGTCGCGCGACTCCGCACCGAGCGCGAGCGCCATGCGCGTCACCTCGCCGGTCGCATTCGGATGGTTCGTCGAGAGCTCGTTCCGCGCCTGGGCTTCCGCGTAGCAGCGACCGCCGGCCGCGAGGATGACGGTCGAGGCCTCGATCGTGTGCTCGCCACAGACGGCACGCCAGCCGTTCGGACCCGACTCGAGCGCCTGTAGCGGGGCATTCTCGAACGACGTGCCGGAGCCCGCGGTCCACGCCGTGCGCAGGCCCTTCGTGATCGCATGCCCCGTCCGGTCGCCGACCTGAAGCAGCCGCTTCTGCGAGGCACCGCCACAGCGCGCGAGCCGGTAGGAGCCGTCTGCCTCCTTCGTGAACTCGACCCCGAGCTCCTCGAGCCAGTGAATCGCGCCGGGCGCCTCGCTGGTGAGCACCTCGACGAGCTCGCGGTCGGCGGTCTCGTGCGAGGAGCGCCAGACGTCCTCGGCGTGGTGCTCGGGCGAGTCCTCCGCGCCGAACGCGGCCTGGATCCCGCCCTGGGCCTTCGACGAGTTGTTCGCCTGCAGGGAACCCTTGGTCGCCACGGCGACACGGGCACCGGAGCGCTCGGCGGAGACGGCAGCGGCGAGGCCGGAGGCCCCACTGCCGACCACGAGCACGTCGAACGCAACCTCGGGGGCCATGTCCCGCAACCTATCACATGCCCCTATGAACGGGATTAGCGCACGTTATTCCAAAGTCGTCATTCCAACGCCTCGCACGGGAAGACCTCGTTGGTCTCGATCGCCTGGAAGGGCCTAGGCCCGAGAGGGCCCGCAACGGTCTGGATCACGACCGGCTTCTCGCGGCGGATTCCCGGGGGAAGCCCGCTCGCCGCATCGCCAGGCACCGGTGTTCGGCGCCCGGTTCGAGACCGGCCCCGAGCGGGAGCCGGCACATTGGCGTCGAGCCCTCGGTGCCAGACACCGAAAGAATCGACGCCGCCAGTTCTCGAAAAACCCTGCTTGACGAGATTCGCGACGTCAAATCGGTGCAAGGCACCGATGGTTTCGCTTGCGGCTCGCGGTTGCCGGGTGGCCGTGGCCGGCGCCGCGCCTCAGTAGATCGAGCGGAGCATCGCTTCGATCTCCGCGGGAGTCGCAGGACGCGGGTTCTGTTTGTTCCCCATGCGGCCCGCACCGGTCTCGGCCACGGCGGCAAGCTCGCCGGCCGGGACATCGAAGTCGGAGAGACGCTCGAAACCGCCGAGCCGGGCAAGCTCTTCGACGCGCCCCGCGGGATCGGTGGGAGCGCCGATCGCCGCTCCGAACCGTGCGATCGCATCGGGCACGACTTCGTCGTTGAAGCGAAGCGCAGGCGGCAGGGTCAGGGCATTCATCGCGCCGTGCGGCAGGCCGAAGGTTCCACCGAGCGCCTGCGCCATCGCGTGGGCGAGCGCGAGACCAGCGAGCGCCAGAGCCTCGCCGGCAGCGGCGGCACCGCGAAGAAGGCCTTCTCGTGCTTCCCGGTCATGAGGAGCGTCGACGACACGCGGGAGCCAGCGCGCGATCAACGCGGCTCCCTCGAGCGCGCACTCGTCGCCGCGCTTCGACGTTCGGCCGTAGAGCGCCTCGGCACAGTGGGCAAGGGCGTTCAAAGCGGTGCCTACGGTCTGCGACCGCGGCAGGTCGAGGGTGAGGTCGACCTCGTAGACGATCGCGGCCAACCGGGCTCCGCCACCGCCGCCGACGATCCGGCGCGAAGGGTCGCGGATCCCGAAAGACGGAGCCCACTCTGCGCCCGAGTACGTGGTCGGTACCGAGACGAGCCGGAGCTCCGTTCTCGACGAGGCGGCCTTCGCCGTATCGATTGCCGAGCCCCCTCCGAGCGCGACGATCCCGCCCGCATCGTGCGGGACCTCGATCCGGTCGGACGGCACTTCATCCCAGCGCCCGGCGAGCGCGATGCCGGCGGGCGGGTCCCAGCGTGGGCTCGCAACGAGCAGGGGCCTGGCAATCCCGAGCTCGGCGAGCACCTCCGGCAGCTCGGCGAGCGTCCAGCGGACGATCACGGCAGCCGTGCTCGGGCGAACTCGACGAATGCGGCCGACGCTCGCGTCTCTGCTCGGCCGGCGGCCCGGACGAGGTGGATCTCGCGGCGCAGCTCGAGCCCTTCGACGCGGGCCTCGACCAGCGTCCCCGCGGCGAGATCGGACTCGACCGAGGAGCGCGAGATGAACGTCACGCCGTACCCGGCACGCACGGCGCTCGTCGCGGACTCCTGTAGCCCGAGCTCCAGCCGGACGTCGAGATCGCGAAGCTTGATACCCGCCCGCTGCAGCTCGTCCTCGATCAGCTGCCGGACGCCGGCTCCCTCCTGCATCACGATCAGGCCCGCGCCGCGGAGCTCGTCGAGCGTCACCGTCCGTCCCGCGAACGGATGGCCGGGCGGGCAGGCAAGGATCACCTCGTCGTGGAAGAACGGCTCGAACACGACGCCGCGGTGCCGCCGTGCTGCACCGACGACTCCGACCTCGAGCTCGCGCGCGGCGACACGATCGACGATCGTCGCGGTGTCGAAGACCCAGAGCACGACGTGAAGCTCCGGGTGGAGAGCCTGGAACTCGCAGAGCAGGTGCGAGAGCACGATCCCACCGGGCCCGGTCGAGGCGCCGATCTCGAAGGTCCCTTCGAGCTCCTCCTTCCCCTCGTCCACGACCTCTGCGACCACCTGCTCCTCGAGCGCCAGCAGCCGCTGAGCGCCACGGTAGAGCCGCATCCCCGCCTCGGTCGGCTCGACCCGCCTGCCCGAACGATCGAGCAGCTTCGTCCCGAGGCGCTTCTCGAGCGCCTGGATCTGGAGGCTTACCGCGGGCTGGGTGACTCCGAGCCGCTCAGCCGCCAGCGAGAAGCTCCGCCGCTCGACGACCGCGCAGAACGCAGCAAGCTGACGCGTGTCCATGTGACAGCCCGGGATTACGTCCCTGGCGAACCCGCGCCAAGTCGAATCCGTCGATTACTTCCCATCAGCGAAGCTTATAGCGGGACAACCTCCGTACGGCGATCGTCAGACACGACTGCGCGTCCGCCGCCAGATGGCCTTGAGAGCCAGGTACGTCCCGAAGTAGGCGATGAAGATCAGCCACGTCGGGCCGAACCAATACAAGGTCGCGTAGACGTTCGCGACGACGGCCACAACCCCGAAGAGCGCCATCTGAAGGTGCCATGAGCTCAACCACATAGCCGGATCATCTCATCGATCCGGGTCGTCGTGCAGTCGTTTCGCTGACGATCTCACGCCTGGGCTCGCAGCTCCAACCGGTTCCCGAACGGGTCGCTGACGAACAGGCGGTCGACCCCGGCGATCTTCGTGTCGTCCTCCCACCCGACGCCCGCCGCGCGGAATCTCGCGCGCACCGCGTCGAGGTCGGAGACGACGAGCCCCGGATGCGCCTTGCGGGCCGGAGCGAAATCCGCCTCGACTCCGACGTGGAGCTCCTGGGCGCCGGCGCTCCACCAACAGCCGCCGCGGGCGCGGATCGGCTCCGGCTTCGGAAGCTCCTTCATCCCGAGGAGCTCACCGTAGAACCTGCGGGCGTCGGCCTCACATCCGGCCGGCGCGGCGATCTGGACGTGGTCGATCCCGGTTACCGTCATCCCCGAAGCTTTACCATCGACTCGTGGCAGCACAGCTCGAGGACACGCTCGTCGGCGGCTACCGCCGGCTTGCGGCCGAGGCACCCCGTCGCCGGATCGACATCGAGCTGCGCGCGCTCGACCTGTTGTTTGCAGCGTTCTTCGGGCTTCTGCTGCTGCCCGTCGCGGCGATCATCGGACTGATCATCCTCATCTCGAGCGGTCGCCCCGTGCTCTACAGCGGCGAGCGGGTCGGCCGTGGAGCGCGTTTCTTCCGGATGCGGAAGTTCAGGACGCTCACGCGCGACGCCGAGTCGCGGCTCGGGCCCTTCCTCGGTGAGGAGCTCGTGCGGCTGACCGAGGAGGAGTACACGCGCATCGGCCGCTGGTTGAAGTCCTCGCAGCTCGACGAGATCCCGCAGCTCTGGAACGTGCTCCTCGGCGACATGTCGTTCGTCGGGCCGCGGCCGATCCGGGCGCGGTTCTTCTCCGAGCTCGCAGGCGAGCTGCCGGCCTACTGGCAGCGCCTCGTCGTCCGCCCCGGGCTCACCGGCTTCGCCCAGGTGCGCCGCGGGTACGAGACCTCGATGGCCGAGAAGCTCGCGCACGATCTCGAGTGGATCGCCGACCGTTCCGTGCCGCTCTATCTGCGCACGCTCGTCTCGACCGGGTTCCGGGTGCTCGGGCAGACCCTAGGACGAGGGACCTGACGCCAGGTTCGCCTGGATCGTCTCCAGGCACCGGGCGAGCACGGCCATGTCGGCCGGGTCGATGCCTGCCAGCACCCGCCGTTGCATCGCGATCACCGCTCCGAGCAGCCGTCGGTGGAGCTCTGTCCCCGCCTCGGTGAGCTCGAGCCGGCGCACGCGACGGTCGAGCGGGTCGAGCTGGCGCCGCACGAGCCCGGCGGCCTCGAGCTTGTCGACGTGGTGAGTGATCGTCGCTCCCTCGAGATGCGCGTGGCTCGCGAGCGCGCCCTGCGTCACGCAGCCCATGTCGGCGAGCCCACTCAGTACGACCCAGCCCGGAAGCGTCGCTCCTTCCGCAGCGAGCATGTCTTCGAACGCCTCGCGCATCGACTTCGCGGTGAAGACGAGCTGGCGGCCCACGGGATCGAGAGTCTTCGGAGGCTTCACCACTTCGTTAGATCATAAACCATTTGACATCTCACGATATGGGGGTATGCTCGGGCCGATGCTGGAACGTCTCGCACACCTCGTCGTACGCAGGCGCTGGATCGTGATCGGGTTCTGGATCGCGCTGACCGGCTTCGGGATGTTCGCCGCCTCGGCGGTATCGAACCGCTGGTACCAGAGCTTCTCGATCCCGGGCTACTCCGGCTACGAGGCGAACCAGCGCGCGCTGAAGGTCTTCGGCACGGGCGAGCAGGCTCCCCTCGTCGCCGTCTTCCACACGAGCGGCGACATCACGAAGCAGACCGGGATCAAGAAGGCGATCGCCGCGGCGGCAGCGGTGAATCCGGGCTCGCGCGTGTCGTCGTTCTGGTCGACCGGCAACAGGGTCTACGTCTCGACCGACGGCCACACGGCTTTCGCCGAGATCTATCCCCCGGGGAACACCGGCTTCACGGCGACGACCCACATCCCGGCCGTGCGTGCGAAGCTCCTCGCGAACGCGCCGCCCGGCGTGAAGGCCTACCTCACGGGACGCGACCCGCTCGAGGCGGCGTCGTCGGGAGGGAACGGTCCGAGCGTGCTCACGGAGGCGCTGATCGGGGGCCTGGGGGCGCTCGTGATCCTGTTCTTCGTCTTCGGGACGCTGCCGGCGGTCCTGATGCCGATCGTCGTCGCGATCGCCTCGATCCTGAACACGTTCACGCTCGTCTGGATCCTGACGTACTTCACGAACGTCTCGATCATCGTGCAGTTCCTGATTGCCCTCGTCGGCCTCGGCGTGGCGATCGACTACGCCCTGCTGATGATCTTCCGCTTCCGCGACGAACTACGTGAGGGCGCGGACGTCGAGACCGCGATCGTCCAGACGATGACCCACGCCGGCCGGTCGGTGATCGTCTCAGGCTCGACCGTCGCCGTCGGCCTGCTCTCGATGGTCTTCCTTCCGCTCCCGTTCATCCGCTCGATCGGGATCGGCGGGATGCTGATCCCGGCCGTGTCCGTGATCGCGGCGATCACCCTGCTTCCGGCGCTCCTCGTGACGCTCGGTGGGAAGATCAACAGCATCAGGGTGCTGCCGAAGCGGTTCCTCGACACCGGCCACCCCGAGGACGGAGCGTGGGGCCGCTGGGGCCGCACCGTCACCCGGCGGCCGTGGCCGATCGCGATCATCGGGCTCACGATCGTCGGAATCCTCGTCTTCTACGGCTTCAAGCTGAACCCGAGCGAGGCACAGGTGAAGGATCTGCCCGGCGCCGGCGACGCGATCGCCGGGCGAACGGCGCTTGCCGAGGCCGGGATCTCGCCCGGCGTGATGAAGCCGTTCGTCGTGCTCGTGGAGCACGGCGGCGCGACCGCTCCGGTCGTCGCCACGCTGCGGCGGACGCCCGGCGTCGTCGGGGCCGTGGCGCCGACCGGCACGGGTTGGCAGAGAAACGGCGACAGCCTGGTCGAGGCGTTCCCGGCCGTCGACGGTGCCGCCCAGGGGATCCGGCCGATCATCAGCCAGATCAGATCCGAGCTCAAGGGCACGGATGCAACCCTCGGGGGAGTTCCCGCCGAGGATCGCGACTTCGTCTCAGCCGTCTACTCCAACTTCCCCTACGTGCTGGCGTTCGTCGTGCTGCTGACGCTGATCCTGCTGACGCGTGCGTTCCGCTCGCTCGTGCTCGCGATCAAGGCGGCGGTGCTGAACCTCCTGTCGCTTGCGGCGGCCTACGGGATCATCGTGATCATCTTCCAGCTCGGCCACGGCTCCGAGACGATCTGGCACGTCCATGCGACCCAGTCGATCATCCCGTGGATCCCGCTGATGATCTTCGCGTTCCTCTTCGGGCTCTCGATGGACTACGAGGTCTTCATGCTCACCCGCATGCGCGAGGCCTACGACGAGACCGGAGACACGAACAAGGCGATCGAGCTCGGCCTGGCGCGCACCGGGAAGCTCGTGACCAGCGCGGCGCTGATCCTCATGTTCGCGTTCCTCGTGCTGTCGTCGAGCCCCGGCGTCGACATCAAGCAGTTCGGGATCGGCCTCGCAGCGGGGATCATCTTCGACGCGACCGTGATCCGCGCGCTCCTCGTGCCGTCGATCATGGCGATCCTCGGCCGCTGGAACTGGTGGCTGCCGTCGGTGGCGGCGAAAGCGCTGTTCCTCAAGGCTCGGCCGCCGGCCGAGCCCGGCACCGAGCCTTCAGCAGCGTAGTCCGTCTCGAGAGGCCTGATGCGCGTTGTCCGTGGCACCGGATGCCGCCCCAGGCGCGGCGCCTGACCGCAGGGACGGCTAACACGCATCAGGCCTCTAGACTCGATCCCCATGTGCGGGATCTGCGGAATCGCGTCCTCGAAGGGACGGATCGACAGGAAGCTGCTGACCGCGATGTCGGCGACGATCATCCACCGCGGGCCCGATTCCGAGGGCACCTTCGTCAAAGGCGGGATCGGGCTGGCCGCGCGGCGGCTCGCGATCATCGACCTCGAGGGCGGCGACCAGCCGATCTCGAACGAGGACGGCACCTGCACCGTCGTGCAGAACGGCGAGATCTACAACTTCGCGGAGCTGACCCACGAGCTCGAGCGCGCCGGCCACGTCTTCCGCACGCGCTCGGACACGGAGACGATCGTCCACGCCTACGAGGAGTGGGGCCTCGGCTTCGCCGAGCGGCTGCGCGGGATGTTCGCGATCGCGATCTGGGATGCGACGCGCCGGCGGCTCGTGCTCGCGCGCGACCGCTTCGGGATCAAGCCGCTCTACTACCGGGACGTGGACGGCGAGCTCGCGTTCGCCTCCGAGCTCGACGCGCTGCCGAAGGGCGAGCTCGACCTCGATGCGCTCGAGGCGTTCCTCGCGACGAACACGGTGCCGGCGCCGCTCTCGATCTTCCGCGAGATCCACAAGTTGCTGCCGGGGCATGTGCTCGTCTGGGAGGGCGGTTCGGTGTCGATCTCTCGCTTCGCCCGGCCCGGCCCCTTGCCGGTGCGGGCCGACGACGAGGCCGAGCTCGTCGAGGAGTGCCGGGCCCGATTGCGCGACTCGGTGCGCGCGCACCTCGTCTCGGACGTGCCCGTCGGCGTGCTGCTCTCGGGCGGGGTCGACTCGGGGCTCCTCACGGCACTCGCGGCAGGCGAGGCCTCGGAGCCGGTGCGGACCTTCTCCATCGGATTCGAAGAGCAGTCGTTCGACGAGTTGACGGGGGCACGTGCTGTGTCCGCACGCTACGGCACGCGGCACCGCGACCTCGTGCTGCGCCCGGATGCGGCTCTGCTCCTGCCGGCGCTCGCCGAGGCGTTCGACGAGCCGTTCGCCGATTCGTCGGCTCTGCCGACGTATCTCGTGTCGCGCCTCGCCGCGGAGGATGTGAAGGTGGCGCTCTCCGGCGAGGGGGGCGACGAGCTCTTCGGTGGTTACTACACCTACGCGGCCGATCTCCTGGCCGAGCGCTTCGGGCGGCTCGCGTCGCTCGCGGGGCCTGCGGTCGAGCGGCTGCCGTCGTCGTCGCGGCGGGCGAGCTTCGACTATCGCGCGAAGCGCTTCGTGCGGGCGGCGCACCTGCCGCCGCTCGAGCGGCACGAGGGCTGGAAGACGATCTTCTCCGCCGACGCGCGCGCCGAGCTGACCGGGCGTTCCCACGGCTGGGATCCGCTGTCTCTCGAGCGTGCCCGGTTTGCCGAGACGGAGGGCTCCGAGCTTCTGGCGCGGCTCCAGGACGTCGACCTCGGCGGCTATCTCGCCGACGACCTGCTCGTGAAGACCGACCGGGCCTCGATGGCCTGGTCGCTCGAGACGCGCGTGCCGTTCCTCGACCCGCTGGTCGCCTCGTTCGCGTTCTCGCTTCCGACCCGGCTGAAGGTGCGCGGTCTCGACAAGAAGCGGCTGCTGCGGAAGGCGGCCGAGCCGTTGCTGCCGCGGTCGGTCGTCCACGGCAAGAAGCGCGGCTTCTCCATCCCGGCCGCAGCCTGGCTCCGCGGCGAGCTCGAGCCGTTCGCGCGGGAGACGCTTGCGCCGGAAGTGCTGCGCCGCCAGGGCTACCTTCAGCCCGAGGCGGTGACCGCGGTGCTCGACCGGCATGTCAGCGGCGGCGAGGATCTCTCCCGGCAGCTCTGGGGACTGCTGGCCTTCACCCTCTGGTACGAGCGGCACGTCGAGGGCGTGAGCCGCGACGTGGCCGTCGAGGCGCTGGTCACCGGTTGATCGTGCGGTCTTCCACGGGCGTGTCGCGAGCCGAGGCGTGGAGCGACTGCGTGCGCCCGCTCAACGCCAAGCGGAACGGAAACGACGTGTCCAGAAACAACCGTGGCCGGGCTTCCGCGCTGTCAGTTTTCGGGTACCCACCTCCCGCCCCAATGCCGTCAAGGCTACTCCGGAAGGTGTGACGCGCGTGTACCGGTTCGTCCACAGGGAGGCACGGTGAGGGTCTGGATCGACATGACGGCGAGCGCGCATCCGCTCGTCTTCCGGCCACTCGTCGGCCTCCTCGAGGCGAGGGGGGACACCGTCGAGATCACAGCGCGCGACTACGCCCAGACCCTCCAGCTGATCGAGCAGCACGGAATGACCGCGACGACGATCGGCCACCACGGTGGACGGTCGCGATTCGGGAAGGCGCGGCAGCTCACCTCGCGGCTCGGGGCGTTGAAGAAGTGGGCGAAGGGGCGCGACTTCGACATCGCGCTCGCGCACGGGTCGCACGAGTTGACGATCACGGCGCACCGGCTCGGCATTCCGAGCTCGACGACCTTCGACTACGAGTGGGCGTGGCTGCAGCACCAGCTCGGGTGCCGGGCGGCGACGAAGGTCGTCGTGCCCGACTCGATCCCGGCCGAGCGGCTCGCCCGGTACGGCGCGGTGCCGCCGAAGCTCCTCTTCTATCCGGGGCTGAAGGAGGAGTACTACCTCTCGGACTTCGAGCCCGATCCAGGCGTGCTCGACCAGTTCGAGGTCGATCCGGCTCGGACGCTCGTCGTGCTTCGGCCCCCACCCGATGTGTCGCTCTACCACCGCCACTCGAATCCGCTGTTCCCGCAGACGCTGCAGCACCTCGGCCGGCTCGAGACCGTGCATGCGGTGGTGCTGCCGCGGACCGAGGAGCAGCGCGACTACGTCCGCTCGCTCGACCTTCCGTCGGTGATCGTTCCGGACCATGCCGTCGACGCCCAGAGCCTGATCGCCCTCTCGGATCTCGTCGTCTCTGCCGGCGGAACGATGAACCGTGAGGCGGCGGCGCTCGGGATACCGGTCTACACCACCTACGGCGGCCGGCTCGGTGGCGTGGACGAGGTCCTGATCCGCGAGGGCCGCCTCCGGCCGCTCACCGACCCGCGGGCGCTCGAGCTCGGCAAGCGTGGGGCCGGAAGCGGGGAGCGGACACACCGCGACCCGGCCGACCTGCTCGCGTTGCTGCTCTCGGCGCGGCCGACCTCGTGACCTGAGGGCTCACCACACGCCGGGCAAGAGCCGGGCGTGCGTCGCCGCGTAGCGACGGTACGGTTCGCCGAGGCCGTCGCCCAACGCACGTTCCTCATAGTGGATCCGCACGACGAGGCCTGCCGTCGGCACCACAACCAGCACAGCCAGCGAAGCCCAGTTGCCGAGCGCTAAGCCGAGCCCCACGAAGGTGAGGATCATGCCGGTGTAGGAGGGATGCCGTACCCACCGGTAAGGGCCGCGCTCGACGACGGTCTGGCCGGAGTGCACCCGCACGTCGACCGTGAAGAAGCGCCCGAGCGTGATCACCGCCCACTGCCGGATCACGACCCCGGTGATCATCAACGCGAGCCCGGCGACGAAGAACGCCCATCGCGCCTGGGCGATCGACGCCCCCGGCGCCTTGACCGCCAAAGCGAATCCTCCCAGCAAGCCGACGACCACCGACGCGATGACGACGTAGAGACTGCCCTGGTCCGTCGGGGTTCCATCGCGGTTTCGCCGGCTCCGGAACCGGACCCGCCATTCCAGCAGAACGAAGCTGACAAAGACCGCGTAGAACGCGATCCTGGCCGCCGGGTTGCTGTAGGGCAGCGGCGTCACCGGCTCAGGTCTACCAGCGGGGCCCGTCCGCCCTCCTCGGCGTCCGGTTCAGGAAGCTACGGCGGCGACGCCGGAGACGACCCCGAGCACGTCATCGCCATAGCGCTCGAGCTTCGCCGGGCCGACACCTGGAACCTCGGCGAGATCGTCGAGTGATCCCGGACGAGCGTCAGCGATCGCAACGAGGACGCTGTTGTGAAAGACGATGTAGGCCGGAATCTCCTCGAGCTTCGCCCGTGACTTGCGCCACGCGGCGAGCGCGTCATACAGGACGGGGTCGGACGCGACGGCCGCCTCGCGCGAGGCTCGTGGCTCACGTGGCTGCTCGAGAGGCTTCGCAGCGAGACCGAGCTCCGCGACGAACGGGCTCGGACGCTTCGACCAGGTGATCGCGAGGAATCGCCGCGCCCGCGTGATCCCGACGTAGAAGAGCCTGCGCTCCTCCGCCTCGTCGTCCACGGTGCGTGCGAGCTTCGAGGGCAACTCCTTCTCCTCGAGCCTCGGTAGGAAGACGGCGTCGAACTCCAGGCCCTTGGCGCGGTGATAGGTCATGAGATGAACGCCCTTCGCGCTCTGTCCCCCCGGGTCGAAGCGGTTCCGCAGCTCGGCGGCAAAGCCGGAGCAGGTGATCTCGCCGTCGTCCAGCTCGGCGGCGAGCCGGACGAGCCTTGAAAGATCGGACTGGCGCGTCAACTCGCGCTCACCGAGCTTGTCGGGTAGCGAATGGAGCATCCCGGCCTCTTCGGCCAGCTCGCGTACACGCCGCGCGACACCGCTCGAGCCGTCGCGGTCGAGGAGCTTCAGCAGCCGCCGTGCGGCATCCCGCTGCAGCAGCGAAGAGCCCTGGAACGGGATCCCGGCGTCGTGAAAGGCCTCTTCGAAGTCGGCCAGCCGCGCGTTCGTGCGGGCGAGGACGACCATCTCCTCGTAGGGCGTGCCGCCCGTTTGAAGGCGCTTCGCCTCGGCTGCGATCCAGGCGTCCTCGTCCTCGGAATCGACGAACCGCCGCGCAGAGGGCGCCGGGCCCGACGGCCGGGTTGCGCGCAGCGTCTTCTCGGCCCCCTCGAGCAGCGGCACGAGCCGGTTCGCAAGCTCGAGCACCTCGGGGCTCGAGCGGTAGTTGCTCTCGAGCCGGACGACGGTCGCCGCCGGAAAGCGCTCCTCGACCCCGAGCAGCCAGCGTGGCGAGGCGCCCGTGAACCCATAGATCGACTGGTAGTCGTCACCGACGACGCAGAGGTCGTCACGGTCGCCGAGCCACAGGTCGAGCAGGGTCTGCTGGAGCAGGTTGACGTCCTGGTACTCGTCGACGGTGAAGGCGCGGTAGCGCCCCTGGAACGTCGCACGGACACCCGGGTCGCTCTCGTGCAGGCGGACGGTCAGCTCGAGCAGATCCTCGAAATCGATCTCGCCGCGCGCCGACTTCCGGCGCTCGTACTCCCGGTACACCGTGTCCATCAGGTCGGCCGGGATCGGTGGGGTGTGATCGCCCAGCGAGCGACGATAGTGCTCGGGCGGGAGGCGTTGGGCCTTGGCCCACTCGATCTCGGTGGCGAGATCGCCCGCTGGCCGGAACTTGAACGGCGCCGGGAGCCCATTTGCGATCTGGCGTAGAAGCAGCGCCTTGGTGGGCAGGATCCGCCCGACCGACCCCGGTGCGAAGTGATGGAGCTGCGCGAGCGCCGCCGAATGGAAGGTTCGCGCAACCACCCCGGAGACCCCGAGCGCCGCGAGGCGCGACTTCATCACTCCGGCCGCCTTGTCGGTGAAGGTCACGGCGAGGATCTCGCCCGGGCGGAAGGCTCCCTCGGCGACCTGATGTGCGATCCGGCGCGTGATCGTGGTCGTCTTGCCCGAACCGGCGCCCGCGAGGATGCACACGGGCCCGCGGATCGCCTCGGCGGCGCGCCGCTGCTCGTCGTTCAGGCCCTCGAGGACGTCCACCCGGCCACCCTACCCGGGCCCCCGGCCGAGGCGTGTACCAGACGCGTTACAGGGTGTTTGGCCCGGACAACAACACTGCGCGTGAGCCCCACACACCGCGATCGACATCGTCACGAGACAGACCAAGGGAACTAGCCATTTCCCGGCCGGTTCGGCCGCACCCCGCCGCAGACGCCCAGCGGGGAATGGCTAGTGCAGGGTGTCTTCGAGCACGGCGTCCGAGGCAACGCGCTTCGGGACCGCGACCATCAGGCGGAGCCGGGCGGTCACGCCGAGCACGTCGTTCTCGGCCACGAGGGCCTCGAGCTCGGCGAGCTCGTCCTCGAGCCAGATCGGATCGATCGGCAGGCGGGTGGCGCGCATGATCTTCGGGTGCTTCGTGTCGGCCACCTCCTCGTCGGCGTTCCAGAGGACCTCGTGCATCTTCTCACCGTTCCGCGAGCCGACGAACTCGATCTTGATCTCGTCCTCGGTACGGCCGGAGAGCTCGATCATCTGGCGGGCGAGATCGAGGATCTTCACGGGCTGGCCCATGTCGAGGACGTAGACCTGGCCGCGGCCGCCCATGGCGCCTGCCTGGATCACGAGCGAGGCCGCCTCGGGGATCGTCATGAAGAACCGCGTCATCTCGGGATGGGTGACCGTGACCGGGCCGCCGCGCTCGATCTGGCGCCGGAAGATCGGGATCACCGAGCCCGACGACCCGAGCACGTTCCCGAACCGAACCGCGACGAAGCGGGTCGCGACATCGTCACGGTGGGCGAACGACTCGACGATCCACTCGCAGACCGCCTTCGACTGCCCGAGCAGGTTCTTCGGCTTCGCGGCCTTGTCCGTGGAGATGAAGACGAATCGCTCCACCCCGAACTCCACCGCGACCTGCGCGATCACCCGGGTTGCGAGCACGTTGTTCGTCACCGCCTGGATCGGGTTCGACTCGAGCATCGGCACGTGCTTGTAGGCAGCCGCGTGGAAGACGACGTCGGGCGGATAGCGCTCGAAGACCTGCCGCATGTTCGCGGCGTCGCCGCAGTCGGCGAGGACCGGGAGCACCGCGGTGAAGTGCCGCTCGTCGACGAGCTCCCGCTGCACCTCGTACAGCGCCGACTCCGCCTTGTCGACGAGCACCAGCCGCTTGGCGCCGAGCTGCACGACCTGCCGGCAGAGCTCCGACCCGATCGAGCCGCCGCCGCCCGTCACGAGCACGACCCGGTCGCGGATGTAGCCGGCGATCGCCTCGAGGTCGACCTCGACCTGCTCGCGGCCGAGAACGTCCTCGACCTGGACGGAGCGGATCTGCACCGCCAGGTTCACGTCGCCGGCGATCAGCTCGTGCAGGCCGGGAAGCGTCTTCACGGGGATGCCCTCGGCGCGCGCGGTCTCGACGATCTTGCGCCGCAGCTCGCCCGGTGCGGACGGCATCGCGATCAGCACCTCGTCCGGCCGGTGGTCGCGAATCAGGTGGCCGAGATCGTCGGTCGTACCGAGCACCCTGACACCGTGGATCCGGAGGTTCCGCTTGCTCGGATCGTCGTCGACGAAGCCGACCGGCGTGTGTGCGAGACGCGGGTTGCGCTGCATCTCGCGAACGATCAGCTGGCCTGCGTCGCCCGCACCGGCGATGAGCACGCCTTTCCCGCGCGCGACGATCCCGGCCTTCGGGCGCTCGATCAGCGAACGGGCCAGAAGCCGCGTGCCCGCGACGAAGGCGAGCAGGAGCAGGTAGTCGAGCGCGACGATCCTCTTCGGAAGATGGGCCGTGTCGTTCGGCGGCAGCGCGTAGAGAACGAGGCCCGCGACGAGACACGCGACGGTGACGCCCTGGACTGCGCGCCACATGTCCTTCGTGGAGACATACCGCCACCAGCGGTTGTAGAACCCGAACACGACGAACACGCCGAGCTTGATCGCGATCACCTCGACGAACACGCCCCCGGAGAGGAAGTTGCGGTAGA
Organism: Gaiellaceae bacterium; assembly: GCA_036271235.1. GTDB lineage: Bacteria > Actinomycetota > Thermoleophilia > Gaiellales > Gaiellaceae > PALSA-600. The sequence goes on along the minus strand of DATBBA010000065.1, from coordinate 185,693 downwards.
AGAACGGGACGTGAGGGCTGAAGCAGAGGAAGAACGCGATCCACCAGGCTGCCGCGATCAGGACCCCGTCGGCCACGAACTGCCAGATGCGGTGTCGCGTGATCGGGAAGGCGATCATGCGTTGACGAGACTCGATGCGCGCCGGAGAACCGCGACGACCTCGCTCTGCTGCTCCTCGGAGATGCCGCCCCACATCGGAAGGCAGAGATTCTCGCGCGCGGCCTTCTCGGTCTCCGGAAACTGGCCTTCCGAATAGCCGAGATGGCGAAGTGCCGGCTGCAGATGAAGCGGCGGCTGGTAGTAGGACGCAAAGCCGATCTCCGCCTCCTTGAGCGCTGCAGCGAGCCGATCGCGCTCGAACGAACGGATGCAGTACATGTGGTACACGTGGCCCGGCTCGTCGACCGGGAGCTCGGCGACCTCCCCGAGGCCGAGCTCCTCGTACCGAGCGGCCGCTTCGCGGCGGGCGGCGTTCCAGCCCACGAGGTGTGGCAGGAAGATCCGGAGCATCGCGGCCTGGACGGCGTCGAGGCGCGAGTTGTAGCCGATCAGGTCGAAGTCCTTCTTGTCGCGCGAGCCGTGGAAGCGGAGCATCCGGATCCGGTCGCCGAGCTCCGCGTCGTTCACCGACACGAGCCCCCCGTCGCCGAGCGCGAAGAGGTTCTTCGTGGGGAAGAAGCTGAAGGTGGACGCGATGCTCGTCGCAATTCCCTGTGAGCCGAACGCCTGGGCGGCATCCTCGACGATCGGCAGGCCGAGCTCGCGGAGCTCGCCGATCGCCGCCGGCCGCCCGAAGAGGTGGACCGGGACGATCGCCTTCGTGCGGGCCGTGATCCGCTTCGCGGCATCCGCAGCGTCGATGTTGAGCGTGTCGGGGTTGATCTCGGCGAAGACCGGGGTCGCGCCGGTTCGCGCGATCGCCTCGGCCGTCGCGTAGAAGGTGAACGAGGGGCAGATCACCTCGTCGCCGGCTCCGATCCCGAGTGCGTCGAGCACGAGCACGATCGCGTCGGTTCCGTTCGCGACTCCGATCGTCTGCTCGACCCCGAGCGCCTCGGCGGCCTCGCGTTCGAAACCCTCGACTTCCGGGCCGAAGATGAAGCGGCCGCTCTCGAGCGTCCGCTCGAACGCCGCCATCAACTCCGGGATCAGCGGCTCGTATTGCGCCTTGACGTCAACGTGTGGAATCGGCACTGCCGGTCATCGTAATCGACCGGCGACGCCGGACAACGAGGACCACCGCCAAAAGGACGACAGCGAGCACGACAACCACGTCCACGTAGACGAAATCGTGGTGCACGGAGCTCCAGCTCGACCCCACCGCCCAGCCGATTCCCGCGAGCACGAAGCAGAAGACGGCGATGCCGACGGCGGCCGAGGCGAGGAAGCGGCGGAAGCCGATCTCGAGGATCCCGGCGGGGATCGCGACGAAGGAGCGGATGAGCGGAGTCGCGAAGCCGAGCGGCACGGCAATCCCTTCGAAGCGCGCGAACCAGCGTTCGGCCCGGGCGATCCGGGAAGGAGTGATGTGGATGTAGCGGCCGTAGCGCTCGAGGAGCGGGTGCCCGCCGCGGACGCCGATCAGCCAGCCCCCCGCAGCGCCGAGCGTGTTGCCGGCGAACCCGGTGACGACGACCGCGAGATAGGCGGGGAGCCCCGACCTGAACTCGTGACCGAAGAGCGAGATGTGCCCCGCGAGCGCACCCGAAGCGAGCGCGCCGCCGTACAACATCGTCACCTCGCTGGCCGCCGGGAGTACAGCTGCGACCGTCATGAGCAGGAAGATGGCGATGAGGCCGTGGTCGCCGATCAGCGAGGTCACGGTCGCGAGCGTATCGGCTGGCCGCCGGACAACGCGGCGGCTCAGCGATGGAGCGAGAACGACGCCGTGTACGAGGCGGTTCCGACCGAGCTCGTTTCGGTCACGACGGCGAGGTAGGAGCCCGGCGGCGCCTTCGCGCCCCCCGCCATCGTCCCGTCCCAGGCGAGCGATTGCGCACCTGCGGCGAGCTGGGTGCCGGGGAGGGCCGCGACCCGCGTCCCGTTTGCCGCCTCGATCGCGAGCACGACGGAGGCGGGTCGAGAGAGGGTGAAGGACGCATGGATTCCCGCTCCGACGGCCGCTGAGCGCGGCACCGCGAGCCCGGTCAGCGTCTCGTCGAAGACGAAGGTCTGGTCGGCGGTCGAGCTGCGGTTCTGGTCATCGACGGCCTGCACGTTCCAGTGCCAGGTCCCCTCGGCGTCGAGTGCGGAGAAGGCGAAGTGGTAGGTGCCCGGCTGCCGGCTGCCGGAATCGACCGGATGGCTCGAGCCGTCGGGCCCGATGAGGGTTGCGGTCACGCTCGACGGCCGCGTGAGGCGGTAGCTGAGCTGCACCCCGGCAGCCGCGTTGGCCTTGCCGACGAAGGCGGGTGACGGCGCCGGTGCGTAGACGCCCGCGTACTGCACGAGCAACGCCTCCTTGACCGGCACCTGGTTCGAGCCCTGGCTCGGGCGCGTGAGCGGCTGACCGTCGAAGGCCGCCTCGACGAACCGGCCGTACTGGAGGCCCGCGGCGGTCACCGCCCCGAGGCCGGCCATCGTCCGCGCGAGCTCGTAGGTCGTCATCCCGACGCTGTAGCCCGGCCTTCCGCCCTCGACGGCGACGAGGATCACGTGGCCGTCGGGAAGCTGGCCGACGGCGGCGCGGGCCTCACGCGTCGTCAGGTCTGCCTCGTCGAAATGCTCCCCAGTCGCGAAGACGGCCTTGCCGCCCTTCACGAGGAGCGGCCCGCCGCCGATCGCCGACACGACCGACGCCCATGCGTCGGGGAGGATCAGTCGGACGGTCACCTGGGTTCCCTGCGGCGCCTCGGCCTGGAGCTTCGCCGCGGCAGAGCCGGTCGCGACGAGCACGGCGCCGTCGGCGGGGATCGGCGTCGCGCCTGAGGTCGCCGAGGCCACGGTCGCGCTGAGGTCGGTGTCGATCGCCGCCGCGGGGAAGGGCTCGAGCACGACCTCGGCCGCGTTCGCGATGTTCGGCGTCGCTGCCCCCCACGCCGGCGTGAAGAGCACGGCCTGGCCCGAGCGCGGCTGCTGGTTGACCCCGGCGATCGGCCGCCGCTGCCCGGTTCCCTGCCAGGTGCCCGTGAACGAGATCCGGCCGACGTGCATCCCGCCGGCCGCGTCGAATCCGATCGAGGAGTGCGCGGGCGTCGGGGTGTGCTGGACGACGCCGCCGGCCATCACGATCCCCTGCGGCACCGCGTTCGCGCCGCTGAAGAAATCGCCGTTGACACCCGCCGCGACCGCGTTGCCGGAGACGGACTCCTCGAGCTGGGTCATCGTCTGGCGCGGCCCGGTGACGGTTCCGCCGCCGAGCACGGGCCCGATCGTCGTGAGGCCGACCGGCGCCGGGGCCGTGATCACGGTGTAGGCCACGGGCCCGTGCGGGGTGAGCTCGACATGCCGCTCGGAGGTCACCCCCGGCGTCAGCGGAACGGGCCCCTGCGCAGCGGCGAGCGGCACGAGAAGAGCAGCGCAGAGACCGCAGGCGAGAACGAGACGCATGACCCCGGTCGAGGCTAGCCGACGCCTGCGAGGGTTTCGTTAGGACGGGAGGATGGCGCAGCGCCAGGTGCCGTACGCGCGGAAGAACGTCCGGTGTCCGGAGAGCACCGCGCTGAACGTTCCGGTGACCGTCGAGCGTGCCGCCTCGGTGACCGTGACGGGCGCCTTCGGATCGTGGAAGACCGTGAAGGGGCCTGCACCGAATCCGCCGTACACGGTCACGACACCCCGGCGCACGTACGAGCCCGCACCGTGGAAGCGGGGCAGGTCGATCGCGATGCGGAACTCGATCTCGCTGCGATCCTGGAAGTACCGGCTCTGGAAGCTCAGGCCTCCGCCGGGCTCTCTCGTGCAGGTGTCGCCGTCGCTGCCGGGGATCGGGAGATGCCCCGGCGAGGTCGTGAAGGAGCCGACGAGACCGATGTGGCTGAACGGCCGTGTCAGGCATTCGACGCCGGCCGGCTTCTGGAGCTCGAGCTTCGCGCCGGCCAGCGGGAAGCTCTGCTCCTGGATCGAGCCGCCCGGGGTCTCGAAGCTGAGCTGCAGCTCGCGACCGGTCGCGAAGGAGGCGGTCTTCGCCTCCGCACAGGTCCCGAGGCGGTAGTTGAGCTTGATCGCGGCTGATGCGCCGGGCTTCACGGCGAGCGAATGTGACGAGGGAGGTGCGCGCGGATCCCACGGCAGGCAGAGGAGGTCTCCTCCATGGCTGTTGCACGGCGTGGTCGGGATGAGCCGCGCACTGGCGAGCCGCACGATGCTGCCGGCCCGTTCCGGTGTCCGCGCGGAAACGATCGTCAGGGTCTTCGTCGACGTGTTTCTGACGGTGACTCCGACGTAGAACGTGCCGTGGTCGACGAACCGCACGGTGATCCCGCGTGGGCCGGATCCGGCGAGCGGTATGCCCCCGGATGCCGATCCGCCGACGAGAGCGAACGGCCCGCCGCCGCCGGCGGCAGAGCCGCCGACACCAAGGGCCAGAAGACCCGCGAAAAGGCACAGGAGCTTCCTCATGCTGGAAGCCTATGTCGTGACCTGCGTCAGTTCCAGACGCGAACTTCGCGATACAGCGTGTCGCGCTGTACCGGGATCTTCCCGAGACCCTTGATCGTCCGGACGAAGTCGTCTGTCGAGGCGCGGTAGGTCGTGCCGGCGGCGGAGACGACGTTCTCCTCGATCATGATCGAGCCGAGATCGTCGGCACCGAACTCGAGCGCGACCTGACCGATCTTCATTCCCTGCGTGACCCAGCTCGACTGGATGTGGTCGATGTTGTCGAGGTAGATGCGCGAGACCGCCTGCGTAAGGAGATAGTCGAACGAGGTGGGCATCGTCTCGCGCGGGACGAGCGCCGCCAGCCGGTTGCCGTCGTTCTGGAACGTCCAGGAGGTGAACGAACGGAAACCACGCGTCTCGTCCTGGAGATCCCGGATCCGCCGCATGTGCTCGATACGCTCGGCGAGCGTCTCGACGTGGCCGTACATCATCGTCGCGGTAGTCGACATCCCGAGCCGATGAGCATGGCGCATGACGTTCAACCACTCGGCCGTCTTCGTCTTCTTCGGCGCGATGATCTCGCGGACCCGGTCGACGAGCACCTCGCCGCCGCCGCCGGGGATCGAGTCGAGCCCCGCGTCTCGCAGCCGGGTCAGCGTCTCGGGCACGGAAAGCTTCGAGCGCCGCGAGATGTGCTGGATCTCGGGCGGGGAGAGCGCGTGCAGGTGGACCGTGTAGCGCTCCTTGATCGAGCTGAAGAGATCCTCGTAGTACTCGATCCCGAGGTCGGGATGATGGCCGCCCTGCATCAGCAGCCCCGTTCCGCCGAGCGCGAGCGTCTCCTCGATCTTCTTGTAGATGATCGGCTTCGGAAGCAGATAGCCCTCGCGGCGGTCGCCCGGCCGGCGGTAGAACGAGCAGAAGTCGCAGTCGGTGACGCAGACGTTCGTGTAGTTGAGGTTCCGATCGACGATGAACGTGATCCGGTGCGGGTCGGTGCGGCGCGCGCGGAGCTCGTTGGCGGCACGGCCGACTGCCAGCAGGTCGCGCGACTCGAGGAGCGCGAGCGCGTCGGCGTCGTCGATTCGCTCGCCCGCCAGGGCCTTGTCGAGGACGGCGGCGGCGCTCATCCGGCGCTCACCGCCCCGGGCCGAAACTCGGCGACGACATGGGTCGAGCCGGCGATGTGCGCGTTGAACGTCGCAAGCTTCTCGGGCCCGTCCGGCCTGCAGAGCGTGGTCGTCGTCGGCCCCGTCATACGGTCGCGCCTTCGGTGACGAAGCGGAGCTCCGGAACCTCCCCGAGCTCCCCGACGTCGCGTGCGAGCTCGAGGAACGTGTAGAGGCCCGCCCGTTCGCGGGGGCCGAAGCGGTAGCGGAGCTTCTCGAAGTAGCGGGCGAGGAAGCCCGGCGGATAGCCGTAGAGCGCCGAGGACTCGTAGGCCAGCGTCTCGGGCTCGCTGCGGGCGGCGCGAACGGAGGCGACGAGCGCCTCCTCGAGGTCGAGCAGGCCGGGATGGGCGGGCACCTTCACGGCCCAGACGGCGAAGACCATCGGCAGGCCCGTCCGCTCGAGCCAGAGACGGCCGAGGTCGTGGTGAGGCGTCGGATCCTCGAACGCCGACTTCAGCGCCGCATCGCCGATCAGGAGCTTCGCGTCAGCCTCCTCGCCGAGCGGGACATGCGAGGCCTCCGGCAGGAGCACCTTGGTGAGCACGACGGAGGTCGCGGACTCGGGCGTCACCGCGACCGTCTGGATCCGGTCGAGCGGAAGCCTCGACACGAGCTGGATCGAGTCGACCGCGCCCTCGCTGGAAACGCAGAGCCGCGGCAGGAGGAGCAGGGTGCCGGCATGGCGCGCGTACTCGATCGACGAGATCGGGGCCGCATCGATCTCCCCGGCGATCAACCGCCGGTTGAGCTCCGTCGGGACACCCGTCACCTCCTCGTACTCGGCATCGACCCGGTAGAAGACCGGAGCCATGTTGGCGTAGGAGATGCGGCCGAGGCGGATCAAACGGACACCTCCGAACGGGCCGTGTGACGAGAGAACGTGTCCGAAGCGATCAGGCGGCGCTCCTCGATGCTGTCAGTTTTCGGGGACCCACCTCCCGCCCCAGATGCCGTCGAGGCTACCGCGAAAGGTGTGACGTGTCTGTACCGGTTCATCCACATGTGGCTGGAAAAGACAGCGGGTGGAGCTGGAGGCGCGAGGGTCACGATCGGACGATCTCCGCGTAGGCGAGTGCCGCCGCCGGTGAGGAGAAGCTGCGCATCTCGGCGATGAGCCCGTCTCGGACGGCGGAGGAGGAGCGCGCAGTCGCGCTCAGGGCCCGGCGGATCGACGACGGCGCGGACGACGACGAGCTCGCCGCGCTCGGCGACCACCTCGAAGTGCCCGGTACGGCCTGCGCCCGTTCCGCGCTCGATCGTCTCGATCACGTCTTCGGCGCAGTTGCAGGTGTCGTTCGAGTCGAGGGCGGCCGCGTACCACATCACGTCCGGGTCGAGCAGCCCGTAGAGGCCCTCGCGGGAGGTCAGACCGGAGACGACCGCGCTCGCGCTCACGCGGCCCACCTCCGCACCTCGTTGTAGAGGGTGTCGCGCTGAACGGGCACGCGCCCCGCCGCCAGCACGGTCCGCACGAGCTCCTCGGTCTTCTGCTCGGTGCCGGTGGCCGAGCCGGCAGCGCGGAAGATCTCCTCGCGGACGAGGGTGCCCTGGAGATCGTTGGCTCCGAAATGAAGGGCGACCTGCGCGATGGGCAGGGTCAGCGAGATCCAGTAGGCCTTGACGTTCGCGATGTTGTCGAGCATCAGCCTCGAGACCGCGAGCATCTTGAGGTCGGCGGCGCCGGTCTGGAAGGTGAAGCCGCGGCGCTCGAACACGGTGTTCGCGGGGTGGAACGCAAGCGGGATGAAGGCGAGGAACCCCCCGGTCCGATCCTGCTGCTCGCGCAGGCGGATCAGGTGCTCGATCCGCTCCTCGTAGGTCTCGACGTGGCCGTAGAGCAGCGTGCAGTGCGTCGGGATCCCCATCCGATGGGCCGTGTCGTGCACGTGGAACCAGGTCTCCGCGGACTCCTTGCCCGGCGCGACGAGGCGGCGCACCCGCTCGGCGAAGACCTCCGCGCCGCCGCCGGTGAGCGCGCCGAGGCCAGCCGCCTTCAGCTCCTGCAGCACCTCCTCGTGCGAGAGCCCGGAGAGGGTCGTCATATGGTGGATCTCGGAGGCCGTGTAGCACTTGAGGAACACATCCGGGAGCGCACCGTGGAGCTTCGCAATCGTGTCGCGGTAGAAGTCGAAGTCGACGTGCGGGTTCTCGCCGTTCACCATGTGGATCTCGGTGAAGGGTGTGAGCTCGCGTTGCGCCAGCGCATCCGAGACGAGGTCGTCCGGAGAGGTGGTGTAGGCGCGCTCCTGCTTCTCGGTCGCGGCGAACGCGCAGAACTTGCACTTCACGCGGCAGACGTTCGTCTGGTTCAAGTAGAGGTTCTGAACGAAGAACACGCGGTCGTCGCCCCCCCGAACCCGGCGCGCGAGATCGGCGAGCTCGCCGACGGCGAGCAGGTCCTCGGACTCGAACAGCGCGAGGCCGTCCTCGAGGTCGAGACGCTCCCCCGCTTCGATCTTGTCGCTGATCCGGCCCAGCGTGGATTCGACGGCGACGGCCATCAGGAGGCCCGGTCGACGACGGCATAGGTGAGTGCCTCGAGCTCCTCGCGATGCCTCGCACCGGCGACGAAGGAGCGCGCCTTCGCGGCATAGTCGAGTGCGGCCTCACGTGAACGAGCGAGCGCATCGGTTCCGGCGACCCGCACGAGCGCTCCCTCGAGGGGGCCGCCCGCGAGCGCTCGCCGCACGACCTCGTCCTGCTGCGCGGCGAGGAGGAGCGGCATCGTCGGCGTGCCTTCGCGGAGGTCGGTGCCGGGGATCTTCCCGGTCTCCTGGGTCTGACCCGCGCAGTCGAGGATGTCGTCGGCGATCTGGAACGCGATCCCGAGCGCAAGGCCGTAGGCGGCCAGGTCGGGGTCGCCGGCGGACCCGAGCCGGCACGCCGCCTCGAAGAGCTTCCCTGTCTTGAGGGCGCAACGCTCGAGGTAGGCGTCGATCGAGGTGTCCGGCCGGCGGGTCTGGGCGCGCTGCATCGCCTCGCCCCGCGCCAGGGAGAGGCACGCGTCAGCGAGAACCGCGACCGCCGCCGACTCGCCGGTTTCGGCGAGCTCGGCAAAGGCGCACGCGAAGAGGTAGTCGCCCGCCGACAGCGCGGCGCCGGCGCCGAAGACCGACCACGCCGAAGGGGCGCCGCGACGCATCCGCGCCCCGTCGACGAGATCGTCGTGGACGAGGGTCGCCATGTGGACGAGCTCGGCTGCGACGCCCGCCGCGAGGAGCAGCTCGCTTTCGCCGTCGGAAGCCGAGAGGAAGCAGAGCAGCGGCCGCAATCGCTTGCCGCCGGCCGCGAGCGCCTCGCCCGCCACCGCCGAGACAGCACCGTTCTCCCGCGCGACCGCGCGCGACAGGCGCGACTCGAGCACTGTCATGTAGGCCGCAAGGCCCGGGGTGGCATCGACCGAAGCGAGGGCGTTCACGCAGCGACTCCTGTGTGCAGCGCGATGATCGACCCCGCGAGCAGGCGGAACTCGACGCGCTCGAACCCGGCGCGCTCGAGCATCGCGGCAAGCTCCTCGGCAACGGGGAACCGGGCCACCGACGCCGGCAGGTAGCTGTAGGCCGCACCTCCTGGGAGCACCCGGCCGACCAGCGGCACGATCCGGTCGAACCACAGCGAGAAGAACGGGCGGAGCGCGCCGCGTGGGCGCGTGATCTCCAGGATCGCGAGCCGTCCACCGGGACGTACGACACGGCGGAGCTCGGCCAGTCCGAGCTCGAGATCCGCCACGTTTCGCACCCCGAAGCCGACGGTTGCCGAGTCGAAGCTCCCGTCCTCGAAGGGGAGCGCGAGGAGATCGCCCTCGACCCAGTCGAGCTCGGGCGCCTTGCGCCGCGCGCGCTCGAGCATCCCCGGCGAGAAGTCGAGCCCGGTCACCGAGGCCGCACCTGCGTGCAGGTCCGCGAGCGCGAGATCGCCCGTGCCGCACGCCGCGTCGAGCACGCGATCGCCGGGCCGGACCGCCGACGACGACGCGAGCCGCCGCCAGCGCAGGTCGAGCCCGACGGTCATCACCCGGTTCATCGCGTCGTAGACCGGGGCGATCCGGTCGAACATCGTGCGGACGGACTCAGGCGCGAGCGTCACGGCTCTCCTCGCCCCAGCGCTCGGAGAGCCCGTTCTCGAAGCCGACCTGGTCGAGCACCCGCGCGACGACGAAGTCGACGAGATCGTCGATGCTCGAGGGCTTCGAGTAGAAGCCCGGCTCGAGCGGCAGGATCGTCGCCCCGGCCCGTCGCAGCGTGAGCATGTTCTCGAGCTGGATCGCCGAGAGCGGCGTCTCGCGCGGACAGAGGACGAGCTTCCGCTCCTCCTTCAGCGCGACCGCGGCGGCCCTGTGAATCAGGTTCTCGCTCATGCCGGAGGCGAGAGCCCCGAGCGTCCCTGACGAGCACGGGCAGATCGCGTAGGCGTCGACCCGCGACGACCCGGAGGCATAGAGCGAGTGCCAGTCGTTCGGGTCGATCACCGTGACCGCGTCGGCCGAGCTCGCGACGAGCCGGGCGAGCACCTCGTCCCGCGAGAGGAGAGCGTCGTCGTAGAGCTCCGTGGCAAGCACCTGGATCCCCGCGCTCGACGCGCAGAGGCCCACCTCGCAGCCACCGGCCGCCAGCGCTTCGAGCAGCCGCCGAGCATACGGCGCTCCCGACGCGCCCGTGATCCCGACGAAGACGCGCATCGGTGAAGCCTATGCGCAGACCGCCACTCGGCGCGACCCAGCAGGCCCTACTTCGGGCCCTTGGATGCGTCGAGGAAGACGGCGATCTTGTGCAGCTGGGCGTCGGTGAGAGCCCCGCCGTATTGCTTGCCGAACTTCGGCATGACGTTGTTGCCCGACTTCGACGGATCGGCGACGTACTGCTGGAAGAACTCCACGCCCTGGTTCGTGGCGCCGATCTTGCTGAGGTCGGGCGCGCCGACGTTGCTGCTTCCGGCGCCGAGATAGGTGTGGCAGGTCATGCACCCGACGGAGGCGAAGAGCGTGGCCCCGGCGACCGCGGTCGGGTTGTTCTGGAAGCCCTGCTGCTTCGCCCAGGTCGGCACGTTCTTGACGAGCTCGGTTGCGAGCGACTCCTTCGCGGTCGCGCCGCGGTAGGTGAGGATCCCCATCGTGAGGATCGTGAGCACGGCCGCGACCATGGCGACCGGGCGCTTGGCCGGATTGCGTTCGGGCCGCACGTCGATGAACGGCATCGCCATCAGGAGCAGCAGCAGGATCGTCGGGATCCCGACCGTGCCGAGGATCACCGTCGAGGGCCACTTGAAGATCCGCAGCAGGTAGAAGAGGAAGTAGAAGTACCAGTCGGGGCGCGGGACGAAGCTGAACGTCCCCGGGTCTGCCGGCTCGTCGTAGAGCTTGCCGAGCCAGCCCGACGCTGTGCTGGCGTGGTCGCCCGGAACCGACCATTTCCAGATCACCGCGAGCGTGATGATCACGACCACGACGACGAGCGACATGATCGTGTCGTGCAGCATCGCGCCCGGGAAGAACGGCTTCCCGCGGGTCCTGACGTCTTCCTTGTACTGCTTGAAGACGCGCTGGCGCTCGGCGATCCGGTCGTTAGCCACTCGTGCCCCGCTTCACGGCCTGCTTCGAGGCCTCGTGCGACCCCGACCCGTTCGGGCCCGAGCCGTTCTTCGACGGCGGCGGCGGGCCGGAGCCGGCGGCCTCCTTCGACCACGGCGGCGAGGTGACGCCGAGGCGGATCACGAGGTACATGTGCAGCGCGATCAGCCCGCCGATCGTCGCGGGCAGGACCAGCATGTGGATCGAGTAGAAGCGGCTGATCGTCGTCGCGTTGATGTAGGTGCCGCCCTGCAGGAACTGCGCTAAGAACGGGCCGAGGAACGGCGCCGTGCCGTTGAGGTTGATCCCGACGGTGGTGGCCCAGTACGAGGTCTGGTCCCACGGGAGCAGGTAGCCCGTGAAGCCCTCGGCGAGGCCGGAGGCGAGGAGCAGGACGCCGATGATCCAGTTCAGCTCTCGCGGGTATTTGTAGGCACCGAAGAGGAAGACGCGCCCCATGTGCAGGAACATCAGGATGATAAAGACCGACGCGCCCCACTTGTGCATCCCGCGGACGAGCCAGCCGCCCCAGACATCGTTCGTGATGTGCTGGATCGAGGGGTAGGCCGTGGTGGTTCCAGGCTGGTAGTACATCGCGAGCACGATCCCGGTGACCGCCTGGACGATGAACGCGGTCAGGGTCGCCGAACCGAGCGTCTGGAACCAGTTGACGTCGCGCGGGACGTTGCGGAAGAGGAAGTAGCGGACTCCCCCGACGAGGCCGGAGCGTTCCTCGATCCAATCGAGCGGATAGAGGATCTGCTCCTGGGCTGTGCGCTTGTTCGTCGCCATCAGTGAGGGGGCTGGATCGGGTACAGCCAGGACTCGAGCCCGGTCACGTGCGCACCCGGGAACGTGTAGGTCGTGGCATGGATCTCGGCCTGCGCGCCCTTGCCCACGACCTTCGAAACCGAGAACGGCTTGCCGATGAAGAGGTGCTCGTCGACGATCGAGAACGAGTACCGGTCGAGCGCGCGCACGGGTGGGCCGGCGGTGCGATTTCCCTCCGTGTCGTACTGGCCGCCGTGGCACGGGCAGCCGAAGCCGGAGGGAGTGACAGGAATCAGCGTGACGTCCTTGTAATGGCTCGTCTTCGAGTGTTCGACGACCCCGTTCGGCGCGACCGGGCAGCCGAGGTGCGCGCAGTGGTTCGAGATGATCGTGAAGCTCGGCTGCTTGCCGAGGAAGCCGTTGTTGCGGATGAACGCCGTCCGCCTGGAGACGTCGCCCTCGTCCGGGTTCGACTGGAAGGTCGTGATCATGAAGCCGCCGTCCTCGGGGAAGTCCTTGATCGGGCCGACGTCCTGCGGCTTCACACCCTGCTTGAGGAACGCCGGGCCGACGGCGAAGCCGAGCACGGGCAGCGTCACGAGACCGCCGATCACGGCACCGAGGCCGAGCGTGGTGCCTTCGAGGAAGACCGAGCGCGAGACCTTCTCCTCATCCGCCGCGCGTGCGGGCCGCGGCACGGCGGCGGGTGCGCGGGGCAGCTTCTTCTCCGGCTCGACCGGAGGCGCCTCCCCGGCGAGCCCGCTTCCCCGTGTCAGCTCCCTGACCCAGAGGAAGACGAAGAGCAGCGTGATCGCAGCGCCGATCGCGACGATCCACCAGGAGACGACGAAGCCCACGAGCAGGACGACGACCCCCAGTGCAAGGCCGAAGGGCCAAAGGCTGGGGCCAGGAGCGTGCGGGTGTTCGCGGCTCGGTTCCAAGTCGCTAGCAACAAATATCACAAGCGGTTACTTCGTGGCGGAAGCAACCAGGGCCCGGAACTATGCCGAAACTCGGCCCGGCCTGCTGCGGGAGCGGGCGACCCTGCGCCCTATTTTGGCGTGGACGACAAAAATGCCTGCTCAGAGGCCGTACTCGTCCCAGCGGCGATCGACGAGCGCACGGATCTCCGGGCTCATCTCGATCTCCGCCGGCCACTCGCGTGCACCCTCCTCGGGCAGCTTGGCCGTCGCGTCGACTCCCAGCTTGCCGCCGACGAACTGCCGCGCGGTCGCGTGGTCGAGATGGTCGGCGGGCCCCGAGGTGAGCACGAGATCGCGGGCCGGATCGACATTTGCGCCGACGTAGAAGGCGACCTCGGCGTAGTCGTGGGGGTCGACGTGGGCGTCCACCACGATCACGAGCTTCGTGAGCGACAGCAGTCCCAGCCCCCAGAGCGCGTGCATGACCTTCTGCGCGTGCGCGGGGTAGCTCTTCCTGATCGAGACGATCGCGCAGTTGTGGAAGGCGCCCGCGACCGGGAGGTCGTAGTCGACGATCTCGGGTACCGTCGCACGGATCGCGGGCAGGAAGATCCTCTCGGTCGCCTTGCCGAGCCAGGCGTCCTCCGCCGGCGGCTTGCCGACCACGATCGACGGGTAGATCGCGTCCCGCCGCATCGTGAGCGCCGTCAGGTGGAAGACCGGGAACGGCTCGGCGGCGGTGTAGAAGCCCGTGTGGTCGCCGAAGGGCCCCTCCTCGGTGAGGTCGCCCTGCTCGACGTAGCCCTCGAGGACGATCTCGGCGGCGGCCGGAACCTCGAGGTCGACCGTCACTCCCTTGACGAGGTCGACCGCGTCGCCGCGCAGGAACCCGGCGAACATCAACTCGTCGATGTGCTTGGGAAGGGGGGCGCTCGCGGAGTAGGCGGTGATCGGGTCGAGGCCGAGTGCGACTGCGACCTCCATCCGGCTGTCGGTCGCCCGGAAGTCCGCACGACCGTCCTTGTGGAGCTGCCAGTGCATCGCGGTCGAGCGGGGCCCGAGCACCTGCATCCGGTACATCCCGACGTTCCGCGAGCCGGTGCGCGGGTCGCGGGTGATCACAGCCGGCAGCGTGATGAACGGAGCGGCATCGAGGGGCCAGCAGGTCTGGATCGGCAAGGCGCCGAGGTCGATCTCCTCGCCGCGCAGGACGACCTCCTGGCAGGCGCCCTTGCGAACGACGTTCGGACGCGAGTCCGCGATCGACTTCAGCTGCTTCAGCCCGCGGAGCTTCTCGGCGAGGCCGGCCGGCGGCTGCATCTCGAGCACGTCGGCGAGCTTCGCCCCCACCTCGTCGAGGCTCGACACCCCGAACGCGAGGCACATCCGCCGTTCCGTGCCGAACTGGTTCACGAGCAGCGGGTGGGCGGTGCCCGGACGTTCGAAGAGCAGAGCGGGGCCGCCTGCCTTCACGGTCCGGTCGACGATCTCGGTCACCTCGAGGTGCGGGTCGACCTCCGCGCCGATTCGCCGGAGCTCGCCCTCGCGCTCGAGCAGCGCGATCCACTCGCGCAGATCCGCAACCGGCACTAGTAGCTGCCGGGGCGGCGCGCCTTGCGCCTGTGACCGACGGCCTTCGTCAGCTGGCCGAGGCCGATCACCCCGAGGAAGACGAGCCCGACGATCAGCATCGCCGTGATGATGTGCAGCCCGTCGGTGGCGGCGTCGAAGATCACCGCGGGATCGTACCGGCGACCCGAGCGGCCGAGGACTCGATCCGCGCGACGTGCCGGTCGAGTGCCAGCGCGACCTCGGCCCCGGACGGCTCTCCGCCGAGCGATCTGGCCGCCGCGACCCAGGCCTCGCCGTCCCCGCCGTCGCCCGCGGCGCGAAGCGACGCGCAGCGAGAGATCAGCTCGGCCATCGCCGCGACCGCCTCGACCCCGCCCGCTTCGGAGATCCGCACGAGCCCGTGGGCGTAGAGGTAGTCGCCGAGCAGCACGCGCTCGCTCTCCTCGCCGGAGGCGAAGAGCCGTGGCTGCCCGTAGTGGACGAGATAGGCCTCGTACACCGTCTCGAGGCCGAGCGTGAACACCTCGGGGGCCAGCGGCGAGAACACCGCGACGGCGTCGCGCTCTGCCACCGGCAGGAGTGCGGCTGCCCAGAGGGCACTCTCCGCCTGCGCATCCCTTGCGATCAAGCCGAAGGTCTCCACCCGGGCAGTCTGCCTAGACTTGTGCGGTGCCGGAAACCGGGACGGTCACCTTCTTCCTCTACTTCGACGACGAGGCCCACGCCGAGCAGGCGCACGCAGCGCTCACGGCGGACGGGTTCTCGCCCTATCCCGCCGACCCGCCCGAGGAAGGCGACCCGGCGTGGTCGGTGCTCGCCGACCGCGAGATGGAGGACGACGAGATCGAGAGCTACATCACGCGCGTGCGGGCGATCGCCGGGAAGACCGGCGGCCATCTCGACGGCATCTCGACGCCATGGCCCGGCCATCCGGCCGCCTCGCCGCCGCGCGGTACCTGACGCGGTTCGAGCGCTCCGAACCGGCGTGTGTCGCGCGTCACGAGCCGGCGGACATCGTGACTTGCAACACAAGCGCTTTGGGGCGTGGGCCTCAGACGGCGGCCGCGACAGCGGCGATCGTCGCGTCGATCTCCTCGTCGCCGTGGGCGAGCGAGGGGAAGAGGCACTCGTACTGGCTCGGGGCGACGTAGATCCCGTCCTGCAGGAGGCTGCGGAACAGCGCCCCGTAGCGCTCGGTCTCGAGCGGCTGCATCCGCGTCACCGCCGGGAGCGGCCCGTCGCCGCGCAGGAAGAGCGTGAGCATCGCTCCGACTCGCTGGACGAGCCCGTGGCGGGAGAGCCCTTCCTCGAGCCGGGCGCCGCGGCGCTCGAGCCCGTCGTAGACGGCCGGGTCGCGGAGCCTGCGGAGAACCGAGAGCCCCGCCGCCGTGGCGAGAGGGTTTCCGGAGAGGGTTCCCGCCTGGTAGACCTCGCCGCCCGGCGCCAGGCGCGACATGATCTCGGTACGTCCGCCGAATGCCGCGAGTGGAAGGCCCCCTCCGACGATCTTGCCGAGGATCGTCAGGTCGGGCCGGACGCCGTAGCGCTCCTGAGCGCCCCCGCGGGCGACCCTGAAGCCGGTGATCACCTCGTCGAAGACGAGCAGCGCTCCGGCCGCATCGCAGAGGGCACGGAGGGCCTCCAGGAATCCCGGCTCGGGCGGCACGCAGCCCATGTTCCCGGCGACCGGCTCGACGAAGATCGCGGCGAGATCCTCGCTGTTGCGTTCGACGGCTGCCGCGGCGAGGTCGATGTCGTTGTAGGCGACGACCACCGTGTCCGCGACGACTGCGGAGGGGACGCCGGGCGAGGCCGGGATCCCGAGCGTCGCGAGCCCCGAGCCGGCCTCGGCGAGGAACGAGTCGGCGTGGCCGTGATAGCCGCCGGCGAACTTGAGGACGCGCGAGCGCCGGGTGTGGGCGCGTGCCACGCGCAGCGCCGACATCGCGGCCTCGGTGCCGGACGAGACGAGCCTGACCTGCTCGATCGAGGGAACGGCGTCGGCGATCTCGGCGGCGAGCTCGACCTCGCGCTCGGTCGGTGCGCCGAAGCTCGTGCCTGCGAGCGCCGCTTCCCGGATCGCGTCGACGGTCTCCGGGTCGGCGTGGCCGAAGACGAGCGGGCCCCACGACTGCACCCAGTCGAGGAGCCGCCGGCCGTCGGCCGTCTCGATGTAGGCACCCTCGCCGGAGCGCACGAAGAACGGCTCGTCGACACCCACGGCCCGCATCGCGCGGACGGGAGAGTTGACGCCGCCGGGAATGAGCTTTTGCGCCTGGTGCCAGAGCTCCGAACGCGACGTCAGAGCCAGGAGGCGAGCTCCTTGGCCCAGTAGCTGATCACGATCTCGGCCCCGGCCCGCCGGATCGCGGTGAGCGACTCGGTTGCGGCCGTGCGCTCGTCGAGATACCCGGCCGCGGCGGCCGCCTTCACCATCGCGTACTCGCCCGAGACGTTGTAGGCCCCGACCGGAAGATCGAAGCGCTCGCGGACGGCCCGGATCACGTCGAGATAGGGGAGTGCCGGCTTCACGAGCAGCACGTCGGCGCCCTCGGCGACATCGAGCTCGCACTCGCGCAAGGCCTCGCGAACATTGCCGGGATCCATCTGATAGCCGCGCCTGTCGCCGAACGACGGCGCCGAGCCGGCAGCCTCGCGGAACGGCCCGTAGAACGCGGAGGCGTACTTGGCGGCGTAGGACACGATCGGCGTCTCCGGCAGCTCCGCGCGGATCGCTGCGATCCGGCCGTCCATCATGTCGCTCGGGCAGACGACATCGGCGCCCGCCTCGACGTGTGAGACGGCGGTCCGTGCGAGCAGGTCGAGCGAGGCATCGTTGTCGACCTCGCCGTCCCGAAGGACGCCGCAGTGGCCGTGGGCCGTGTATTCGCACAGGCACACGTCGGTGAGCAGCAGCAGCTCGGGGAACCGCGGCCGGAGCGCCCGGAGCGCCTGCTGCACGATCCCCTCGTGGATCCAGGCCCCGGAGCCGTCGTCGTCCTTCTCCTCGGGGATCCCGAACAGGATCACGGCCTTCACGCCGGCGCGGAGGAGCTCCTCGCACTCCCGGACGACCCCCTCGACGGTGTGCCGCGACATACCGGGAAGCGCCTCGTTCGGAAGCGCCTCGAGCGCCACGAACAGCGGCATCACGAGGTCGTCGAGCGAGAGCGTCGTCTCGCGCACGAGCTCGCGCAGAGCCGGCGTGCGGCGGAGTCGCCGCAGCCTCGTTTCCGGGAACGCGCTCACACCCACAGGGTACGGCACGAGGTCAGAGCAGCCGCCGCTCGTGCCGGTAGTACGAGGGCGAGATCAGCTTGAGCCGGTTCCGCATCCGGCTCGGCGGTCGCAGACGCCGCCGATCGAGGAGCTCCTCGGTCGTTCGCCGCCCGTGCTCGCGGAACTCACGCCTCGGCACCTGCGCCTGAGTGAAGCGCCGGCCGGCCGTGCCGAGGCAGTTGCGGCATGCGGCCATGGGCTCCTCCTCGGCGAGATGAGCGCGCAGGCGAGCGCCGAGATCGGGCTCGCCGTCGAGCTCGACACCGTATTCGGCACCGCCGAGGCTCTCGACGACCTTCGGCAGGAAGTAGGACTGCGGGCACTTGTTGAACCTGCCCCGGGCGATCGAGTGAGCGTGCCTGAGCGTGCAGGCGCCGTAGATCTCTGCCACGAGCGCATCGTCGCCCGTCCCGAGCTCGGAGTAGGACTCGCGGAACTCGACGATCCGGGTGACGACCATCGCGACCTCGTACCGCTTCGCCCGATCGCGGCAGGCTCGTAGCTCCTCCCGCGAGAGCGCATGCCCGGCATAGAGGCAGACCTGGACGCCGTCGATCGCCTTCCAGAAGGCCTCGGACATCTTCGGGAGCAGCGTGCCGTTCGTCACTACCGACACCTTCGCGGGCGCGACGGCCGCCTTGGCCGCCTCGATCACCCCGACGAGGTCGCGATGGAGGAGCGGCTCACCGCCGAGCAACGCCACGGCGTTCGTGGCGTAGTGCTCCCAGAGCCGCGAGAGGTCGCGATGGAGATCCTCGGCCGCGAGCTCGTAGCGCGGCAGCACCGGCGAGAGGTGGCTGCACGAGCGGCACGCGAGGTTGCAGTGCTCCACGATGTCGACCTCGCAGCGTGGGTGCCGGATCCTCGCGTCGGTTGTCAACCGATCTTCTCCGGTTGGGCGGGCTCCGGTAACTGCTCGACCTCGACCGGGATCCCGCCGCCACCCGCCCAGGGCTGGAAGGTGATTCGCTCGGCGAAGAACTCCCACACGGCCCGCCCGACCGCCAGGAGCGGCAGCGCAATCAGGGCGCCGACGAGCCCGTCGAGGTTCGTGCCCGCGAGCAGCCCGAAGATGACGAGCAGCGGATGGAGCCGGAGCACGCTGCCCATCACCTTCGGCACGACGACATGGCCCTCGATCTGGTGGATCACGAGGAACAGCAGCACGACCCAGATCACCGAGAAGGGATGCACGACGAGGGCGTAGATCGCCGGCGGGATCGCGCCGAGCCACGGCCCGAGGTAGGGCAGTACCTCGGTGAACGCGACCCACGCGCCGAAGAGGAGGGCGTAGTTGTCCGCGCCGGGGAGGAGCCCGGTGGCGCCGAGGATCCATAAGCCGAGCCCGGCGCTCGACCCGATGATCAGGCTGAGCAGGATCTGGCCGCGGATGTAGGAGACGAGCGCGTGCTCCATTCGCGAGATCAACGGCCGGCCGCCGTGCGGCGGGAACCGCCGGTCCACGACTCGGGCAAGCCTCTGCATGTCGAGGAGCATGTAGATCGAGACGACGAGCACGAGCACGCCGTCGAAGAGCGCCTTGCCGATCGAGATCGCGGCCCCCTCCACGAAGTTGACGATCCGGTGGGTGTAGCGGCCGACGTCGCGCTCGCGGATCCGCTCGACGAGGCGATGTCCGCTCTTCTCGACCTTGATGCTCCGGAGGTGGTGCCTGTCGAGCCACGTCTGGAGCCGGTTGACGTCGCGATCGGCCGACGTCAGGTGGGTCTGTCCGTGCGCAGCGGTGAAATAGCTGTTGAACCGCTCGGCGGCCGTCTTCGTCTGACTGACGACCACGGTGCCGAGCGCAAGCAGGATCACGAGAACAGCCGCCGCGAACGTGAGATAGACGAGTGCGACCGCGAACCCACGCCTCAGCTTGATCACCCCGAGCGTCAACACGATCGGGTCGAGCAGGAGCGCGATCAGGAGCGCGACCAGGAAGAGAAACAGCGTGTGAGCGACCGCCTGCCCGAACACCCACGCGAAGAAGATGCCGAGCGGCAGTGCGACGAGCTGGATCCACCGCGGGATCTCGATTCGCGGCGGCGGGCCTACCGGAGCGCTCACGGCTCCGATCGTACAAGCGAGCCCGGCAGCCGAAGCATCCGGCCGCCCGCCTGGGACTGGTCACTTGGCGAGGAGGGCGCTCTGGCGCTCGATTTCGGCCCCGTTCCGCAGGGGCCCGCGACCGCTACCCGGTTGAACGAGCCTCCCGGGTCCGGTACGGTCATCCGAATGTCGCCGCGCCCGGCCCCAGGGCGGGCGGCGCGTTCCCGCCGTCATCGCACCGACGCTCGAAGGCGCCGTCTTGCTCTCATTGCCGCGATTGCCGCCGTTGCCGTAGTGACGCTCGTCGTCACCGCGTTCGGGAGCAGTAGCGATCCAGCCGCAGGGATCACCGCCCCTGCGAGCGCCGCACGCCTGCTCCCGGCCGGGCCGCCCACACCGCAGGCGGTCGCACGGCTCGGGGCGCTCACGATCGATCTTCCGGTGAACCAGAGCCGCCTGACCGCGATCGGCTATCACCCCGCGGCCGACGGCGCCCTCGGGCTCACGCCCCTCGGCACCCAGGCGAACCAGGGCCTGCTCCGGCGCTTCGTGCATGCGATCTTCGGCGGCGGCTCCGGCGCGCCGCGCTGGTACCTGCTCCCGGGCGGAAGCGGCCCCGCGACCTCGGCGCTCGACGTCGGGGCCGGACCGGGAACAGACGTCTACGCCCCGATTCCCGGCATCGTCGTCGGGATCGAGAAGGTCGTGATCGACGGCCAGGTCCACGGCCAGCGGATCGACATCCAGCCGACCTCGGCGCCGTCGATGGTCCTCTCGGTCTCGAACCTCGCGGTCGACCCGTCGCTCGCCGTCGGCGCGGCCGTCACCGCCGGCAGCACGCGGCTCGGCACCCTTCTCGACCTCTCGAAGGTCGAGACTCAGTCGCTCTCGCGCTACACGAACGACGCGGGAAACCACGTGCTGGTCGAGGTGCATCCGGCCGCAGCGCTCGCGGTCAGGTGAGCTTGCCGAAAAGCCCGGCCAGGCCTTGAGAATCCTCTTCGTCGGCGACGTCTTCGGCGCACCCGGGCGCCGGGCAATCGAGGCGAGGCTCCCGGGGCTGCGCGAGGAGCTCGGCGCGGACTACTGCGTCGTGAACGGCGAGAACGCCGCCGACGGCCGCGGGATCACCGCGAAGCTCGCCGAGCGCATCCTCGCGGCCGGCGCCGACGTGATCACGCTCGGCAACTGGGCGTGGGGCCAGCACGGCTTCCCCCCGTACCTCAACGGCACCGACCGCGTGCTGCGGCCTGCGAACCTCTCGCCGCACACCCCCGGCCGGGGCCTGACCGTCGTCGGCGGCGTCGCCGTGATCAACCTGCTCGGCCAGATGACCCTGAACCCGTTCGAGAGCCCGTTCCTCGCCGCGGATCGCCTCGTCGAAGAGGCGCTGCGGGAGACACCGGTCGTGATCGTCGATTTCCACGCCGAGGCGACGAGCGAGAAGATCGCGCTCGCCCATTACCTCGACGGCCGCGCCACCGGCGTTTTCGGCACGCACACCCACGTGCAGACGAACGATGCCCGCGTGCTCGCCGGGGGTACCGCTGCCGTCACCGACGCCGGGATGACCGGACCGCACGACTCGGTGATCGGCAGCCTCCCGGACGGGCCGATCAAGCGCTTCACGACGGGCCTGCCGGTGCGACTCGAGGTCGCCTCTGGCGATGTGCGGATCGAGGGTGTTGTCGTCGACTGCGACACGAACGGCCGCGCGACGAGCTGTGAGCTCGTTCGTGTCTCCGTCGAGAGCTGAGGGCCGGCCGAGGTCTAGATGACTTGTTCCACGAGTCATCTAGGCGATCGCAAGCGTTCCCGGCAGCTCGTCCTCGGCCGGGGCCGGAACGGTCTCCTCGGCCGTCCGCGGCATCAGGAACGCGATCGCGACGAAGGGGAAGAACCAGACGAGGTAGTGGTAGATCCAGTAGGTCAGCACCGACTCGAAGCCGATCAGGAGCGCGGCGCTGAAGGCGGCGATCTGGACCGGCGTGCGGTGGCGCGGCCAGCGATAGAGCGCCAGGGCGCCGACGACGAGGGCGGCCTGGAGCACGTTCTGGAGCCAGTGGAGGTCGGGAAGCCCCCGGGCGTGGTACTGGCGCCAGTCCCAGATCGAGAACGGCGCGGAGCGGCCGAACTGGTAGCCGAAGGTGTGGTGGAAGAAGACGGAGGCCGAGTGCAGCGGCGTTCCGTCGAGCAGCAGGATCGAGAACGCCGCGGCGGCAGCGACGAGCGCACCGAGGACGAAGCGCAGGCGGAGGCGGTTGTCCCGCGAATCGGGATAGCCGGACCAGAGCGGGAGCAGGATCAGGGGCGAGAACTTCACGAGCGCTCCGAGCATTCCGAACGCGCCGCGCAGCGCCGGTGAGCTCAGGAAGTAGAAGCCGAAGATCAGGAGCGCGGGCTGGATCGCATCGTTCGTGTTCGAGTTCGAGACGTACTGCGAGAAGGGCCAGGCGGCCCAGGCGAAGGCGAGGGTCGCTGCGAGCCTCGCCCCTCCAAACCGCCAGCCGACGAGCCAGAGCCCGATGAGGCACAGCGAGTCCCAGAGGATCGAGGTCGCGTGCGCGGTGTCCATCGAGGTGTCGTCCCATTTCCCGTTCCAGCCAAAGACGAAGTAGCCGGGGAGATAGGCCTCGTAGGACACCGGCCCGTAGGTGTCGCCCTGTGCGTCGGCGGCCTCACACCGGCCGTTCGTCTGGATCCGGTTCCGGATCTCCCCGGAGGCATCAGGCGGCCCGCACGGCGGGCGCGTCCCCTCGATCGGGAAGTTGCCGTACGGGACATGTCCCGTGGCGATCCGCTGCGCCCCGATCACGCCGGAGAGCCCGACGTCGATCACGTTCGAGTGCTCGATGTTGAGCGTCGCCCGGAACCCGGCGAGGAAGACCGTCGCACCGATCAGCACCCAGACCGGCCAGACGCTCGAGCCACGCGGTGCCCGGCCGGTGCGGCCGATCCAGATCGAGCGGACGAGCAGCCAGGCAAAGCCGGGGTAGATGAGCGGCATCGCCGCGAAGACGCGCCCGCGGTTGAAGAACCAGAGCGAGACCGAGAACGAGAGCATCATCAGCAGGTCGAGGTTGCGGAGCGAGAAGAGCCGCCGCCAGTCGACGAGGCCGATCAGGAACGCCGCACAGAAGCCGAGCCAGACCGAATACGAGTTGATCATCGTGCCGCCGAAGGCACCGCTGCCGCCACGCGCCATCCCCCAGGCGACTTGCGGGCCGGTCCACGCCGTGAGCACGGAGCCCGTGACGTCGTCGACCGTCCCGGTCACGATCTCGCCGGCCTTCCCGGAGAAGACGTTGATCGTCCACGTCCCCTTCGAATACGTCGCATCGATCGTCGGGTGCGGCGGGTAGCGCTCGAGCCATGCCTTCACCTTCGGGTCGTGCAGCAGGATCCGCTCGGCGCCCGGCCCGGTGAGCCTGGCCTTCTGCTGCGGAGCCGGCGGGGTGACGTCGACGTGGAACGGATCGGTTGTCGTCGTGCTCGTCGGGGCCGCGGCTCCTGCCGCCGGCGCGAGGGCGGCCGAAGCGAGCGCGAGGGCTACGAGCGCGACGGCCGCGGCTCCCAGCGCCTTCGAAACCCGACGTGTGTGGCGGCCGTCCGGCCTCAGCGGCGAAACGACCAGAGCTTGTTCCCGAGGAAGTTCAGCGGCGTGACGATCACGATCGCGACCGCCTGCGCGGAGATCTTCCCGGCTCCCGCCGAGACGAGCAGCGTCAGCACTCCGAGGTTCGCGGCGTACACGAAACCCGACACGACGAAGAAGCGCATGCCCTGATAGCCGAAGTGCCCACGCTCGGCGCGGAAGGTCCAGTGTCGGTTCCACCAGTAGTTCCAGCTTGCCGCAATCACGAAGGAGACCGTTGCCGCAGCGAGATAGTGAAAGCCGGCGGACTTCAGCAGGAGGCTGTAGACGCCCAGGTTCACGAGGTAGCCACTGGCGCCGACGACGCCGAACTTCGCGACCTGGATCCAGTTGGCCGGCCGTCGAAGAGCCTGCACTGTGCGGTTTTCGAGCACGGCCACCCGAGTCGAGGCTAGCAGGGACATCACAGGGTATTCGTTAGGTTTCGTTGCGAATCAAGGGGACGAAGCTGGCCGGAACCGAGGCCAGGAGCCGCGGGCCCGTCGCCGCCCGCTCGATTACGCAGAGTTGCTGGGAGCGCCGCCCGGTCCTGAGCGGCAGCGCAATCCGGCCCCCTTCCCGGAGCTGTGCCCAGACCGCGGGCGGTATGTCCGGTCCGGCCGCGGCAACCGCGACCCCGTCGTATGGGGCGAAGGCCGCAAGCCCGAGTGCGCCGTCACCCTCGTGCACCTGGACGGTCTCGTAGCCGGTTGCGAGAAGCGCGGCGCGGGCCGTCTCCGCCAGCTCGGGGATCCGCTCGATCGTGTGCACTTCCCGGGCGAGCTCGGAGAGCACGGCCGCCGCATATCCCGAACCGGTTCCGATGTCGAGCACCCGCTCGTCGCCCTGGAGCGCCAGGGCCTCGCAGGTCAGCGCGACCATGTAGGGCTGGGAGATCGTCTGCCCGTGGCCGACCGGCAGCGGCCGGTCGTCGTAGGCCTGGTCGCGGAGGTCCTCGGCGACGAACGCCTCCCGCGGGACCCGCGCCATCGCCTCGAGCACCCGCTCGTCTCCGATCCCGCGCCGGACGAGCTGGCGTTCGATCCACTGCGGCCACACGGTCAGATGAGTAGTTCCACGATCTACGCCGCAGCCGCGACCGCCACGCCGAAGTGAGCGAGAAGCAGGCCCTTGATCGCGGTGATCGACGCCGGAGGCTCGCCCAGGCCGACGGTGAGCATCGGCACCTCGGAGTCGGCGTGCGCGAGCGAGCCGTGGCTCCCGCCGCCGAGGTGGCTGCGTCCGGCGAGGTCGACGAACTCCCAGCTGTCGGCCGCGGAGACCAGCACCTCGCCCGAGTTCGGGTTGCGAAGGGCTCCTTCGGCGCGGGCACGGCCGTCGGGATAGTCGTCGAGGATCGCCGGATCCTCCACGCCGTCACGGCGGGCCACGACCTCGCCGCCCTCGAGGAAGAGCGCGACGTCCACCGAGGGCTCGCCGTCGAGCGCGAGCGCGAGCCGGCGTGGATCGTCGCCGTACAGCATCGCGGCACGGTTCGACGCGGCGACGAACGCACCCGGCACGTCGAGCCGCGCAGTGTTCGAGATCGGGGTCTGCCCATGGTCGGAGCACAGCACGACGGCGTAGCGCTCGAGGAAGGAGTCGGGGCCGCCCGCGGCGTCGAAGAGCGCAGCGATCGCCTCGTCGGCGCGGCCGAGTGCCTCGTGGGCGGCGTTCGGGCCGAGCGCGTGCGAGGCGTAGTCGTAGTCGGGCAGGTAGTGGACGAGCAGGTCGAAGCCGTCGCGTGTCACGAGCCACCGCCCGATCGAGGCCGCGTACCCGTCGATCGAGCCCAGCGAGCGGTTCAGAAAGGCGATCGGGGCCCCGGTCCGGTCGGACTCGTACACGCTGTAGAAGAAGAACCGCTTCGGCCCGTGCACCGGCGGGAAGCCCGGGATCGGGGACACCTGGCGATTGCGCCCGCGGTAGGTCGTGATGTTGATCGCCGCTGTAGTGAGACCGGCGTCCTCGAGCGACTCGAAGACGGTCTCCGTGTCCTTCAGGAGATGCCGCTCGTTGAGGTTGACGACCGTGTCGCGCACGCCCTGGACGAGCCCGGAGGCTCTGAGTGCGGCGAAGGACGACCCGTACTCGACGATACGCTCCTCCTCGCGGTTCCACCACACGAGATGCGGGATCCCGTGGTGCTCGCCGTGGCCCCCGGTTGCGATCGAGGCGAGGCACACCGGGGTGAGCGAGGGGAACGTCGAGACGGCTCGGCGGTAGCTGCCGTTCTCGAGCAGAAAGCGGAGCGCCGGCGCGTCGGTGGCTTCGAGCATCGAGGGCGTGAGCCCGTCGATGATGATCAGGACGGCTTTCTTCGGGGCCGGCGCAGGCGACACGAGCCGGTCAGTCGCGAGCCAGCGTACGCAGGCCCGCGTAGCGCTCCGGCGTCTGGCGCCTCAGCCGCAGCGCGAGCAGGGGCATCGCGACAGCCTCGAGCACGCCCGCGACCGGAATGAATGCGATCGCCGCGCCGGCGATCGACACCACACCGACGAGGAGGGCGACCCCGGCACGCGTCCCACCGCGCCTCAGGGCCCCGGTCGCGACGACCGCGGTTCCGAACGCTCCGGCGACCGCACCGGCGCCACCTGCAATCGCCTCGGGCCACGCGAACACGGCAATCGCGATCGCGACCGCGGCCACGCCGCCGATCGCTGCGGCAAGAGGCCAGCGAAGGACGATCCCGGCCGCGAACATCCCGAGGGCAACGCCGACACCGGCGAGAACGCCGATCCAGTACCAGGCCCCCATCAGGCTTTCGAGTGTACTCGGCGGAGATGAGGCCGCACCGGACCGCCGGTTCGGGAGGATCGCCCCGGCCGGGGATGAGGACGTCGGCGCGCTCAGGACGCTGAGGCTGTGGAGAGATCGTTCCAGAGTTGGTACAGACAGAGCCCCCGAGAGCCCGTAGAATTGTCGTTGAGGGTGGCGGGTTGGCTTCCCCACCCAGGGTGGGGCGTCCGTTCCTTTTCGCGAAAAGGTGCGGACAGGCCGGTGGCCGGCCGGTTCCTGCCGCGGATGGGCGTTCCGGTTGTCCTTCGGGACGCCCGCTCCACCACTTCGGCCATCATCCTGCGCAATGCATCCGATCGCCGCCCTCCGCCGACTCCCGCGCTACCCGCTCGAGGCGTTCTTCTGGACACGGGTTTTGATCTGGGGCGGCACGCTCCTTGCCTACCTCGTGTTCGAGGCCCAGTACGCCCAGCCGCTCCACACCGGCGGGGCCGAGGACGTGGTGCAGCACGACGTCGGCTGGGGGATCGATGTCTGGGGGCGCTGGGACAGCGGCTGGTTCCTCGGCATCGCGCACCACGGGTACGCCGATCCCGCCCATTCGACGGCGTTCTTCCCGGCCTACCCGGTGCTCGTGCGTGGTGTGGGGTGGTTCCTGCTCGGTCACGACCTGCTCGCCGGGGTGCTCGTGTCTCTTGTCGCCTCGGCGATCGCGTTCGTTCTGCTCTGGAAGCTCGGGGTCGCGCTGCTCGACGAGCGCGGAGCCGACCGGAGCGTCCTCTATCTCTCGATCTTCCCGACGACGCTCTTCCTGGTCGCGGTCTACAGCGAATCGCTCTATCTCGCCCTGACCGTTGCCGCTTTCTTCTGCGCGGTGAGGGGGCGCTGGACGTGGGCCGGGGTCGCAACGGGGCTCGCAGCGCTGACGCGCGTCTCCGGCGTGATCCTCCTTCCCGCGCTCGCGGTGATCGCGTGGCGCTCGCCGAACCGGCGGGGCGCGCTGGCACGGCTTGCGCTGTCGATCCCGATCATGGCGCTCTGGCCTCTCTACCTCGGCCTGCAGTATCACCGGCCGTTCGTCTTCCTCACCGCCCAGCGCTCCGGCTGGGACCGCCACCTCTCGCCCGCGGGACCGTTCGGGGGCGCCTGGGACGCGCTCGTCGCAGGCTGGCGCGCCGTCCGCCAACTCGTCGCGGGCTCGGGGCACACCTACTTCTCGAACCCGGATCACGGCGCGATGTACTACGCCGGGCTGAATCTCGAGCAGCTCGCCTACGCCGTCCTCCTCCTCGTGCTCGGCGTCTATGCGTGGCGAATGCTCGGTGCGGCCTACGGGATCTTCGTGATCGGAAGCCTCGCGCTGCCGTTCTCAGACCCCGTGCCGATCACGCCGCTCCTCTCGATGCCCCGCTTCGCACTCGGCGTGTTCCCGGTCTTCCTCGTGCTCGGGAAGCTCGGGCAGAGCTCGCGGCTGAACACGGCGATCCTCGTCGGCTTCACGCTGCTCCTCGGGATCAACCTCGCCCGCTGGGTGCTCTGGATCTGGGTCGCGTAAGGACTAGCGGAGCACGTGGAGTGCGTTTCGCTCGGCCGCGAAGACGGCCTCCGTCACATCGCCGAGATCCTCGCCGTCGGCCTGCAGCGGGAGGGGCTCGTCGCAGCGGACGTGGAAGCTGTCGAGATCGTGCCCGGTCAGGACGCGGGAATCGTGGACGAGCTTGCCGCGGAACCCGCGGAACGCAAGGCCCGGGATCCAGGCCGGCTTGACCTCCCGCGCCGCGACGAAATCGAGGCCGGCCTCGAACTCGGCGCCGCCCGAGACCGTGATCGCGAGCGGGCCCGCATAGGTGTACGGACGACCGTTGTTGACGAGAAGCGATGCGGCGCGGCCGTAGCCGTCGATCGAGAGATTGGGCTTGAGCCGGAAGCCGTTCTCCACGATCACGCCGATCACGGTCGCGGCGAAGATCACATTCCCGGCGCGCCTGCCGTCGCCGTCACGGCCCCGCCGGTCGATGCGCCGCACCGCTTCCGCGTCGAAGCCGATCCCGGCCGAGAAGCAGAAGCGCCGCTCGTTGACCCGCCCGAGGCTGATCGAGCTCGTCCGGTCGGCCTCGAGCGCCTGGCCGATACGTTCTGCGGCCGCGACCGGGTCGCGCGGGAGCCCGAGCGCGCGAGGAAACACACTTGCTCCGCCGCCCGGGACGAACCCGAAGGGAAGCTCTCCGGCCGCCCCGTTGATCGCCTCGTTGTAGGTACCGTCGCCCGAGAAGACGACGAGAGCATCCGCCTCCCCGACCGCCTCTGCGGCAAGCTCGCTCGCATGCCCGCGGCGCTCGGTCTGCCGTACGACCACGTCGGCGTGGCGCTCGAGCGCAGCCTTCACCTCCCGGACGCGCTGCCGGGTGACCTCGGTCGAGAACGGGTTGACGATCAGGACGGCCCGGCGCACGCGCCGAATCGTAGTTCCGTGCCTATCCCGGCGCGGACCCGTTCGCGCGCCGGTGTCGAGCCTTGACTCGCGAACCGGTCAGGCCCAAACCAGGGTCAGTGCGAGGAGGCGCTCGGGAAATCGCCGGTGGAGCCGTTCGTGTCCGACGTCATCGCGAGCCACACGAGGATGAAGATGTCGACGACGATCGCCGTGATCGCGAGGCCCATGATCCAGGCCTGGTTCATGCTGAACGTGAGGCCGACGAAAACCGAGGCGATAAGGGCCGGGATGCCGAACCACAGCATCCAGCGCTTCTGCTCGGCGCCGTGCATCTCCTGCACGGTCTGCCCGTGAACGGGCGCGAGATGCACAGCGAGGGCATCACTCACAGGGACGGCTTCGGTAGTCGCGACTGCGCTCATTACTCACTCCTTCAAAGGTCGGCGGTCAGAGGTCGGGCGCAGTCTCCGCGCCGTTTTCGAGAACTAATTAATAGCACACGCGTTTTTTCGGGCGGATTGTAAGCGAATTGAAATCGTGCGGAATTGCACGAACAGCAGCTTGTGCCGAAGCGCACGATTCGGGTAAATCGTGCCGAAATGCACAAGAGAATGTGCTGAATGCCACGAGGGACTCGGGACCGCGTCCGCGCTGCTGGACCTGCTCTCGACATAGAGTGGGCCTCGAGCTCTGCAACTGCCCGCCCGACGAGAAGGAGGAACCACCGGATGCCAGGAACGCTTGTTCATTTCGAGCTCCCATCCAAGGACATCGAACGGGCAAAGGCCTTCTGGAGCGGCGTCTTCGGCTGGTCGTTCGGCAATCCCGGGATGCCCGGAATGGAGTACTGGATGACGCGGACCGGCGAGGGTCAGGGCGGTGCCGTCTACCAGGGCGACGGAAGCATGCGCGGGCCGATCGTGTACTTCGACACCGACGACATCGAGGAGTCGATCGGGAAGGTCCGCGAGCTCGGCGGCGAGGCGGCGGAGAAGAGTTCGATCCCGCAGGTCGGTTGGTTCGCGCGCTGCACCGACACAGAGGGCAACGACTTCAGCCTGTTCCAGAGCGACGAGTCGGCCGCCTGATGGCGACTAGCGCCGCGGCCTGAAGACGCACAGGTGAGCCACGGCGCAAGGGTCTGGGCCGCCCTCTGGGCGGTCTACATCATCTGGGGATCGACCTACCTCTTCATCGCGATCGCGGTGGAGACGCTCCCGCCGCTCCTTGCGGTCTCGACCCGGTTCGTCGCGGCGGGAGCGCTCCTCGCGGTGATCGTCGTCCAGCGCGGCGGGACGATGAGGATCTCACGGCGCGAGTTCGTCTCGTGTTTCCTCGTCGGGTGCCTGCTTCCCGGCGCGAACGCCGTGCTCTTCTACGCGGAGCGAGACGTGCCGATCGGGCTCGCCTCGCTGATCATCGCGTCGGTGCCTCTCTGGGTCGTCGTGCTGCGGCTTCTCCTCGGAGAGCGTGTGCCCACACCGGTGCTCGTGGGCGTCGGAATCGGCTTCGCCGGCGTCGCCGTTCTCGCCCAGCCCGAGGGTGGGGCGACCACGATCGGGATCGTCCTGTGCGTGGTCTCGGCACTCATGTGGTCGCTCGGCTCGGTCGCCTCGGCGCGGCTGAAGATGCCCGGAGACGCCTTCGCCGCCACCGCCTGGGAGATGCTCGCCGGCGGCTTCGTGATGCTGCCGTTCGCGCTGACGTCGGTCGGATCGCTCTCGCCTTCCACCTCGTCGATCCTCGCGTGGCTCTACCTCGTGACGATCGGCTCGGTCGTCGGCTACACGGCCTACACGTGGCTCCTCGCGAACGCGCCGCTCGGGCTCGTCTCGACGTATGCCTACGTCAACCCGGTCGTCGCGATCCTGCTCGGGCTCTTCTTCCGCAACGAGAGCGTGACCTGGAGGATCCTGATCGGAGCCGCGATCGTCGTCTCGGCGGTCGCGCTCGTCGTGCGGCAGGAGCCGCCGGCCGCGACCCAGCCGGAAGAGGGAGTGCGTTGAAGCCTGATGCGTGTTGGCCGTCTCTGCGGGGTTCTTCCAGGCCAAGCCTGAGCGGCTTGGCACCCAAGGGCCAGGCCGGTGGCCTGGGTGAGGGGGTGGAAGACGGTCAGGCGCCGCGCCTGGGACGGCATCCGGTGCCGCGAATAACGCGCATCAGGCCTTCAAAGGCCGACGATGTCGTCGAGACCGACCGGGGCCCGCGGAAGCTCGCGGCCGGTGGCGTCCCTGAGGGCCGCGACGACCGCTGCGGTCGAGACGACGGTCGGGGGCTCGCCGACGCCCTTCACGCCGTAGGGCGCGTTCGGGTCGGGGTCCTCGATGATCACGGTGTCGATCGGGGGCATGTCGAGCGTGGTCGGGATCAGGTAGTCGGTGAAGCTCGCGTTCGTGATCAAACCGTTGCGGGTCTGGATCTCCTCCATCAGCGCGAGCCCGAGGCCCTGCGCGATCCCGCCCTCGATCTGACCCTCGACCGACTGCGGGTCGACGGCTCGCCCGACCTCCTGGGCGGCACCGATCCAGACGACGCGTGTGAGGCCGAGCTCGACGTCGACCTCGGCGACGACCCGCATCGCCGAGACCGCGAACGAGACGTGTGCCCGCTCGCCGGTGATCTGGCCGTTCTCCGGATCGAGCGGGCTCGTCGGGACGTGACGGTAGACCCGCTCGACGTCGACCTCGCCTCCCCCGCGCGCGTCCCGCTCGGCAAGGGCGGCCCGGCAGGCGTCACGCACGGCGCCCGACACCATCCACGTCTGGCGTGAGGCCGAGGTGGAGCCGGCCGACTCGACGGTCGCGGTCGAAGGGGGCGCGAGCCTCACGTCGTCGATTCCGAGCTCCGTCCTCGCGACCTGGAGGATCACGTTCGTCACTCCCTGGCCCGCTTCGGCGGCGGCACAGTGCACCTCCGCCGCGCCGTCCGCGAAGAGCCGAACGCGGGCGGCGCAGTAGTCGTCGAAACCCTCCGAGAACGCGATGTTCTTGAACCCGACGGCGAAGCCGCTGCCTCGCCGGACTCCCTCCCCGCGGGTGGTGTTCCCGGCACCGCCCGGCAGCCGGAGCGGGTCGCGCGGCAGCTCCTCGGCCCGTGGCGGCTCGAGAGCGGCGGCGGCGCGGATCACCTCCGCCGTCGGAAGCGAGCAATCGATCCGCTGTCCCGTCGGCAGGGTGTCACCGGGTGCGAGCGCATTCCGGAGCCGGAGCTCGATCGGATCGAGCCCGAGCGCCGCGGCGAGCTTGTCCATCTGAGCCTCCCCGGCAAAGCAGGTCTGCACGGCCCCGAACCCGCGCATCGCGCCGCACGGCGGATTGTTCGTGTAGACGACGGTGGCCTCGAGGAGCGCATTCGGGACCGAGTAGGGCCCGCAGGCGAACGCGGCGGCGTTCGCGCACACGGCGGTCGAGCTCGACGCGTAGGCGCCGCCGTCGAGCAGGATGCGCATCGCAACCGAGACGAGCCGGCCGTTCCCGTCCGCGGTGTGTCTCGCCCAGATCCTCGACGGGTGCCGGTGCACGTGGCCCGTGAATGACTCCTCACGGCTGTAGACGATCTTCACGGCGCGGCTCGTGTGGAGCGCGAGCAGCGCGGCGTGGATCTGCATCGACACGTCCTCGCGGCCGCCGAACGCACCTCCGACGCCGGCGAGGTGAACGCGCACGCTCTCGAGCGGAAGCCCGAGGCACGGTGCGATCTGGGACCGGTCGACGTGGAGCCACTGGGTCGCGACATGGATGTCGATCCCGCCCTCGCCGTCAGGAACGGCAAGCCCCGATTCGGGGCCGAGGAAGGCCTGGTCCTGGATCCCGGTCTCGTAGACCCCCTCCACGACGACCTCACCGTCGAGCTCGGGGTCGCCGTGGCGGACGACGAGGGTGCGGACGACATTCGGGCGTGGGTCGTCCCGGTATCCGTGCCCCTGCGTCGGGCGGTCGGGATGCAGCTCGGGGCCGTCTGTTGCGCGCTCCATGTCGGCGATCGGCTCGAGCGGCTCGTAGTCGACACGGATCTTCTCGGCAGCGCGGCGCGCCTGTTCGGGATGATCGGCGGCGACGAGCGCCACCGGCTCCCCGAAGTATCGGACGCGGTCGCCCGCGAGCACGGGCTGGTCGCGGAACTCGAGCCCGTAGCGCTTCTCGCCCGGTACGTCGGCGTGGGTGAGGACGGCGTGGACTCCCGGCATCGAGACGGCCTGCGAGATGTCGATCTCGCGGATCCGCGCGTGGGCGTAGGGGCTGCGCAGCGTGTGGCCCCACAGCATGCCGGGGGCGGCGAGATCGCTCGAGTAGGCGAACTCCCCGCGGGTCTTCGGCACGCCGTCTGCGCGTGGAACGACCTCGCCGATCCGGCCGAGGGCGGGAGCTTTGGGGGTCGCGGTCGTGGTCAACGGCCACCTCCGGCGACAGCAGCGCGAGGAACTCGACCAGCGGTCGGTGCGTGACGCGGCCGCAGCGTCGAACCGCCCCGCCGGGCGGGTGGGCGTTCAAACCGGACCAGCCCGAAACAGGCGCCCGCAAATCGGTCCCCACCCTGGGTGGGGACCAAAACCACCCTCCACCCGCCAGGATCATGGCCCAAAAAACGGCCCGGGCGCAAGGTGTCCTTTGCACCAATGTCGTCACACCTCGGCGCGCAAAACGCGGCTCGAGAGCCTGCCGAGATGAGCGCGGGCCGCCTCATCCCGGCCCGTTCCGTGCCGCCAGGCGCACGGCGTCGAAGATCTTCTCGTACCCGGTGCAGCGGCAGAGATTGCCCGACAGCGCTTCGCGAATCTCGTCGTCCGAGGGATCCGGCGAGCGCGCGAGCAGGTCGCTCGCGGCGACCACGAGCCCCGGGGTGCAGAAGCCGCACTGCACCGCACCCGCCTCGACAAAGGCCCGCTGCACCGGGTGCAGCGTCTCCCCGTCGGCGAGACCCTCGACCGTCGTCACGTCATGGCCGTCGGCCTGTGCGGCGAGCACGAGGCAGGCGCACACGAGCGCGCCGTCGAGAAGCACCGAGCAGGAGCCGCATTCGCCCTGCTCGCACGCATTCTTCGACCCCGGGTACCCGAGCTTCTCGCGCAGCGCGAAGAGCAGCGACTCGCCCTCCCAGCAGTCGGCTTCGGCCTCGACCCCGTTCACCCGCAGCTGGATCCTCATGACATCGTCCGCTCGAGCGCGCGCGCGGCGAGCACCCGCAGGGCATGGCGCCGATAGGCCGCGCTACCCCGCACGTCGTCGATCGGCGAGGCGGCCGCGGCGACCCGCTCGGGGAACGTGTCCGCCTCGGAACGGGGTGCCGTCACGAGCACCGGTCGCGGGCCGGCCGACCCGAACGAGGCCCGGAGCTCCTCGCCGGCAGACAGCGCGAGCGAGACGACCGCGATCACCATCGCGTTCCGCGGTCCGACCTTCATGAACGTCTGCGGCGCTCCGGACGGCGCGAGCCAGACGGCGCTGATCAGCTCGTCCGGTTCGAGCACGGTTCGCTTGACGCCGGTGACGAACTCGTCGAGCGCGATCCGCCGGGAGCCGC
This sequence comes from Gaiellaceae bacterium, assembly GCA_036271235.1. Taxonomy (GTDB): domain Bacteria; phylum Actinomycetota; class Thermoleophilia; order Gaiellales; family Gaiellaceae; genus PALSA-600. The sequence continues at coordinate 151,489 of DATBBA010000065.1, read as the reverse complement.
GCAGGGACAGGCACTCGATCTCCGCGCCCTCGATGTGGAGAGGCGGTAGCGCGTCTCCGGCCGGAGAGGCCGTGGCCAGGTTGCCGCCGATCGTGCCCCGATTACGGATCTGGGGCGAGCCGACCGTGCGCGATGCCTCGGCGAGAGCAGGGAGGAGCGAAGCCAGCTCGGGCAACATCGCCTCGGCATACGTGAGGCCCGAGGCAAGCCGAACCGAGCCGTCGGCGTGCTCCCAGCCGCGCAGCTCGGACACCTCGTTGAGGTTGAGCACCAGCGCCGGCCGCGCCCGGTCGAAGCTCAGCGCCACCATCAGGTCCGTTCCGCCCTGGATCGGGACGGCCGCAGGATGAGCGGCCTTGAGCGTCAGCGCCTCCTCGAGGCTTCGCGGGGTCAGGATCTCCATTGCCGGAACTGTACGGTTCGAGCCCATGATCCTCTCTGGCGCCCGGATCGTGACGATGGATGCCGCCGCGACCGAGCACGAGCGTGGCTGGCTGCGAATCGAGGACGGCCTCGTGGCCGAGCTCGGCGCAGGCGATCCGCCGGGAGTGGCCGAGGATCTGAACGGCGCGGTCGTCACCCCGGGCCTCGTCAACACCCATCACCACCTGTACCAGACCCTGACGCGCGCCCGGGCGCAGGACGCCGACCTCTTCACCTGGCTGCGCACTCTCTATCCGGTCTGGGCGCGGATCGACGACGAGATGCTCTACGCCGCCGCGCGCACCGGCCTGGCCGAGCTCGCGCTCTCGGGCTGCACGACCGTCTTCGACCACCACTACGTCTTCCCGCAGGGCGTGTCCGGGCTCGTCGAGGCCGAGATCCGGGCCGCCCGGGAGCTCGGCGTCCGCATCGTCGCCTCGCGCGGCTCGATGGACCTCGGCGTCTCCGACGGCGGCCTGCCGCCGGACAACCTTGTCGAGCAGATCGACGAGGTGCTTGCCGACACCGAGCGCCTTGCAGCTCTGGCCGACGGCGCGATGGTGCAGATCGCGGTCGCGCCGTGCTCCCCGTTCTCCGTGACGACGCGCCTGATGGAGGAGTCCGCCGCTGCCGCGCGCCGGCTCGGCCTCGTCCTGCACACGCACCTGGCGGAGACGGTCGAGGAGGAGGCCTACTGCCGAGAGCTCTACGGCTGCACGCCCGTCGAGTACCTCGAGCGGGTCGGCTGGCTCGAGGGCGATGTCTGGTGCGCGCACTGCATCCACCTCTCGCAGCCGGAGATCGAGCGCTTCGGACGGCACGGTGTCGGGGTCGCGCACTGCCCGACCTCGAACCTCCGGCTCGGAGCAGGGGTCGCGCCGGTGCGCGAGCTGCTCGATGCCGGCGTCCGGGTCGGGCTCGGGGCCGACGGTTCGGCCTCGAACGAACGGAGCGACCTCTTCTTCGAGGCGAAGCAGGCGCTGCTCGTCGCGCGCGGCCGCGGCGGACCGGGCGCGATGACCGCACGCGAGAGCTTGCAACTTGCAACACAAGGTGGTGCTCGGGTTCTCGGCCGGAGCGACATCGGGTCGCTCGAGCCCGGAAAGCGGGCGGACATCGCGATCTGGCGGACTGACGGGCTCGAGCTGGGCGGAGCCGAGGATCCCGTTGCGGGGCTCGTCTTCTCCGGCCCGCATCGGGTCGACCGGCTGCTCGTCGGCGGCGACGACGTCGTCCGCGACGGCAGGCTCGTCCGTGCCGACGAGGCCGAGATCGCACGTGCTCACCGAGTGCAGGCGGCACGGCTCCCGGCGTGAGCTGGTCTCCGGGCGACACCGTCGTCTACCGGTCGCTTGCCTCGGACGCCCGTTACTACTCGGGCCTGCCGCTGACCGTCCTCGAGGACGGCCCCGACGCCGTCGTCGGCTTCCTGCCACACGGGACGGTGGTCTCGCGGCCGGTCGCGGCCGACGGCCGCGACCTGCGCGAGCTTCCGCTTTCCGAGCGCTGGGGCCCTCGGGTGGCGCTCCGGCGCCCGTTCCTCTTCGAGGAGGGCGCGGGAAGCCTCGTCATCGTCTTCCCACGTGGCCGGGCCTATGCGATCTGGATCTTCCGCGGCCCGGAAGGCGTGATCGGCTGGTACGTCAACCTCGAGGATCCGCAGGTCTTCGCCGGCCGGACGATCTCGACCCGCGACCACATCCTCGATCTCTGGGTGCCCGCGACGACCGGCGAGGCGCGCTGGAAGGACGAGGACGAGCTCGAGGCGGCCGTCGCGGCTGGAAGCCGAACACGCAAGGAGGCCGACGCGTACCGCGCCGAGGCGGAGCGTGTCGCCGACGAACGGCCGTGGCCGACCGGCTGGGAGGATGCGGAGCCCGACCCGGAGTGGCCCGCCCCCGAGCTGTTCGACGGCTGGGACATGTCGTAAAGTCGCCGAATGAGTATCTCGACGCACGTCCTCGACACGGAGCGCGGGCAGCCGGCAGCCGGGGTGCGCGTCGAGCTCTGGCAGGAGGAGAACCTCCTGGCGGCAGGCGACACCGACGAGGAGGGCCGCATCCGCTCGCTCTCCGAGGCCGGCCCCGGCAGCTACCGGCTCGTCTTCTATCCGTACTCGCCGTTCTTCCGGCGCGTCGAGCTCGAGGTCGAGTTGGGCGAGGGCCACCACCACATTCCACTTCTCGTCTCCTCGTACGGGTGCGCGACCTACCGCGGCAGCTGACGGTCGACGAGCTGGCCGCGCTGTTCGAGGGCCGCACCCGCTTCGTGGAGCGGCTGGCGGAGCTCGACGATCCGCTCGGCCGGGCTCGCGAGGTCGCCGCCGGGCTCTCTGACGAGGAGAAGAAAGAGGTGCTCGACGCCCATCCCGCGATCGGCGCGAAGCGGCTTTCGGCCCGCTCGGCCGCCGAGCAGGGCACGGACGAGGCGCCCGAGCTCGAGCTGCTGAACCGGACGTACGAGCAGCGTTTTGGATTCCGCTTCGTCGTCTTCGTGAACGGCCGGCCCAAGCGCGAGCTCGTGCCGCTCCTCGAGGCACGCCTCGAGCGGACACGTGAACAGGAGCTCGCGACCGCGCTCGACGAGCTCGTCTCGATCGCACTGGACCGATGGCAGCGTTCTTAGGTCCTAGCGACTACTGGTGGAGCTGGGGCGACCTGATCTTCCGCTGGCTGCACGTGGTGGCCGGGATCGCGTGGATCGGCTCGTCGTTCTACTTCATCGCGCTCGACAACCACCTCGAGCCACCGGCCGACCCGGCCGACGCCGCACGCGGAGTCGGCGGCGAGGTCTGGGAGATCCACGGGGGCGGCTTCTACCGGATCGAGAAGTTCCGGGTCGCACCCGAACGGCTTCCCGACAGGCTTCACTGGTTCAAGTGGGAGGCCTACACCACGTGGCTTTCCGGGTTCGCGCTTCTGATCGTCGTCTACTTCGCGCACGCGTCGAGCTTCCTCGTCGATCCGTCGGTCGCCGACCTGACGACCTGGGAGGCGATCGCGATCTCGGTGGGCGGGCTCGTGCTCGCGTGGCTCGTCTACGACGGCCTCTGCCGTCTCCTCGCGGGTAACGACCGCGCGCTCGGCGCTGCGGTCGCCGCCTTCGTCGTCCTCGCCGCCTGGGGAGCCGGCGAGCTCCTCGCACCCCGCGCCGCCTACATCGAGGTCGGCGCGATGCTCGGCACGATCATGGCCGCGAACGTCTTCTTCGTGATCATCCCGATGCACTGGAAGCTCGTCCGGGCGAAGGAAGCCGGTGAGGAGCCCGACCCGGCGTGGAACGCGAAGGGGAAGCAGCGCTCGGTGCACAACAACTACCTGACGCTGCCTGTCGTGTTCGCGATGCTCTCGAACCACTTCCCGTTCACCTACGGGCACGACAACGCCTGGCTGATCCTCGTTGCGCTGATGGCGCTCGGGGTGTGGATCCGCCATTTCTTCAACCTGCGCCACCGCGGGCGTAACGCCTGGTGGATCCCTGTGACCGCGGCGATCGGGTTCGTGGCGCTCGCGATCGCGATCCGGCCCTCGTCGTCCGCGTCGAGCGCGAACGGCCCGGCTCCGAGCTTCGCGACGGTGCAGGCGATCGTCGCCAACCGCTGTGCACCTTGCCATTCGCTGTCGCCGACCCAGCCGGGGTACAGCTCTCCCCCCGCGGGGATCGTGCTCGAGACGGCGGCGCAGATCGAGGCGAACGCCGCCCTGATCAGATCGGTCGCGGTCGACTCGCGGGCAATGCCGCTCGGGAACGCAACGGGAATGACCCAGGCGGAGCGCGACACGCTCGCACGCTGGCTCGCCTCCCGCTAGGTTGGGCGCGTGCTCGAGATCGCCGCCGCCGGTTTCACGTTCCGCGCCCGGTTCGAGGAGGTCGAGGCTCCGGCCACCGTGGCCGCGTTCAAGGCGATCCTCCCGTTCGAGGACAGGATCATCCACTGCCGCTGGAGCGGCGAGTCGAACTGGATCCCGTGGGGCGATCGCGAGCTCGGCATCGGCCCCGAGAACGCCACCTGTTACCCGGCGCCCGGGCAGCTCCTGCTCTACCCCGGCGGGATCAGCGAGACCGAGCTCCTCTTCCCCTACGGCCACTGCGCATTCGGCTCGAAGGCCGGGGCGCTGGCCGGAAACCATTTCGCGACGATCGTCGAGGGCGGCGAACGCTTCTCCGAGCTCGGCCGGCTGACGCTCTGGGAAGGCGCGCAGCCGATCAGCTTCAAGCTGACAGCGGACTGAGGTTCAGCCAGACCGGGCGGGGCCGCGCTTCGCCGACCGGGGTCAGACGCCGTAACTTGCGTGTCACGTCTCGGGAGAAACCCCTGCTCAGCCGCAGGCCGAAAGGCTCGAGGCAGGGTCAGACACCGGTTTGGGCGCCTCCGGCGGCGGGCGAATCAGAGGCTCCTGCGCCCGAGGGTGGCGAGACGGAGCCGCCCGCCATCAGGAGCCCGATCTCCTCGATGTTCGCGCCCGCCGGAACCTCGCCCGCGATGGCTCCCTCGTAGATCACGTCGATCCGGTCGGCCAGCTCGAGGATCTCGTCGAGGTCCTCGCTGAACATGAGCACCGCCGCGCCGCCGACAGCGGCCTCGCGAAGATAGGCGCGGACCGTCTCTGTGGCGCCGACGTCGAGACCCTGGGTCGGCGAGGCCGCGATCACCACCCGTGGATTGCCCGAGAACTCGCGAGCGATCACGACCTTCTGCAGATTGCCGCCCGACAGCTGCCGCGCAGGCAGCATCGGGCCCGGCGTGGCGATCCGGTAGCGCTCGATCAGGCGAACAGCCCGCTCGCGGATCCGGCCGAGCACGAGCAGCGGGCCTCGCGAGAGCGACGGATCGCGGTAGGAGCGGAGGATGAGGTTCGAGGCGATGCTGAGCCCGGGAGCGGCGCCGGTCGCCATCCGGTCTTCGGGAATGAACGCGATCGCGGCCCCGAGGGATGCCTGCGGATCGCCGAGCCGAAGCGCCTTGCCACCGACCTTGATCGCGCCTCGCGCGGGGGCTCGCAGCCCGGCGATCGCCTCTGCGAGCTCGCGCTGCCCGTTCCCCGCGACCCCGGCGACGGCCACGATCTCGCCGGCCCGCACGACGAGGGAGACGCCCCGCACCGCGGACTCGCCGCGACTTCCCGTAACCCACAGCCCGTCGACCTCGAGCATCGGCTCACCCGGGGCGGGCCGGGCCTCGCGCACCGGTTCGGCGAGCTCTCTCCCGACCATGAGTGCCGCCAGCGACCGCGGAGTGGCGTCGGCCATCGAGAGGGTCGCCACGGAGCGACCGCCACGGAGCACGGTCACCCGGTCGGAGACCGCCTTCACCTCGTTCAGCTTGTGTGAGATGAAGATCACCGTTCGCCCGTCGGCGACCATCTGACGCAGCGTCGCGAACAGCACCTCGGCCTCCTGCGGCGTGAGCACAGCGGTCGGCTCGTCGAGGATCAGGACGCGGGCGTCGCGGTACAGGGCCTTCAGGATCTCGACGCGCTGCTGCTCTCCGAGCGAGAGCTGCCAGACGCGAGCTCGTGGATCGACATCCATCCCGTAGCGGTCGGAGAGCTCCGCGACCTTCGCCTCGATCCGGCCCGGGTCGATCCGGAACGACGAGCGCTTCCCCGGCCGGTGCTCGCCGAGCGCCATGTTCTCGGCCACGGTGAACGTCTCGACGAGCCGGAAGTGCTGATGCACCATCCCGATCCCGGCATCGAGCGCCTCGCGCGGGTTGTCGAACCGCGTCGGCTCGCCGTAGAGGACGATCTCACCCTCGTCTGGCCGGTAGAGCCCGGTGAGGATGTTCGAGAGGGTGCTCTTGCCGGCGCCGTTCTCGCCGAGGAGCGCGTGCACCTCGCCGACCGCAGCCTCGAGATCGACGCCGTCGTTCGCGACGACTCCCGGGAACCGCTTCGTGATCCCGCGCATTGCCACGGCGACCCCTGCCGGGGCCGCCGTGGCGGGCGCGCTACCTGTCTCGATGGGCATTACCTAGCCGGGGCCGAAGGCGCGGGCCGCTAACCCTTCGGGCTTCCGATCACGCCCTTCACGAGCCAGTCCAGCGAGTAGAGCTGCTGCACGGTGAGCTTCACGCCGGGCTTGACCATGAGCTTGCCGCTCTGGTCGTACAGCGGCCCGGCGAACTCGTAGAACTTGCCGGACTCGATCGCCGACTTCTTCGCCGCGATCGCCGCCTTGGTCTTGGCACTGACGCCCGGACCGTACGGTGCGAGCGCGGTGAACCCGTCCTTGATCGAGCCGTAGTAGAAGCTCGACTTCCACTTGCCCGCCATCGCGGCCTCGATCTGCTTGACGTAGTACGGGCCCCAGTTGTAGACCGACGCCGTCAGCCACGACTTCGGTGCGAACGACGCGGAGTCCGAGTCGTACCCGACCCACGGGATCCCGTGCTCCTTCGCGACCTGCCCGGTTGCCGTCGAGTCCACGTTCTGGCCGAGCACGTCTGCTCCAGCGGAGACGAGGCTCTCGGCGGCCTGCTTCTCCTTGGCCGGGTCGTACCAGCTGTTCGTCCACACGAGGTGCACCTTCGCCCCCGGGTGCGTCAGCTGTGCACCGAGTGCGAATGCATCAGCGTGCCGGATGACCTCCGGGATCGGGAACGCGACGACGTAGCCGATGTTGCCCGTCTTGGAAGCCGCGCCGGCGGCCATTCCGGAAAGGAACACGGTGTCCTCCGCGGCGCCGAAGTACTCGCCGAGGTTCGCCGACTGGTCCGTTCCGGTCGCCTGGTCGAAGATCACCTGCGGGTACTTCGCGGCGAACGCCTTGGAGACGTAACCGTAGGAGGTGGCGAAGATCATCTTGTTGCCCTGGGCCACGAGGCTCTGCACGGTCTGTGCGAACTGGGTGCCGACCGCGATGTTCTCCTTGTACGTGGTCTGGACCTTGCTCCCCAACATCTTGTCGACGTACTGCCGCCCGGCCTCGTGCGCCTGCGACCAACCCCCGTCGTTATGCGGCCCGACGTAGATAAAGGCCACCTTGAACGGCGTTGCCTTGTGGGTCGCCGAACCGGCGGCCGACACGACGAGCGCCAACACCAACGCCGCCAGCGCGAGTGCGCCGACTCTCGTTCTCCCTCTCATACTGCTCCCTTCCTCGACCCGTCCGCGGTAACAGAAAACCACTCGCGACTATAGGGAATCGCGCGATCCGGAACTAGACCCTTTGACGCAGTTTCCTCGGCTTGGTTTGAGCGGAACGCGGCTCGAGCGCGGCCGAGCGACGTCGCCGCCGCGAAACCCGGAACCCACGCACGAGGCTGAGGCCCGCGGCAGCGATCAGCGCGATCTCCGTGAGACCGTGAAACCTCGAGTTCCCGGCCCGTACTCGGTGGCGAGACGCTTGGCGTTCCGCCACATCGGATGGTGGGTGCTCGGTTCGTCTCCCGCACCATGGGCCTCACCGCCTTGTGCCGCCCCCTGTGGACGAACCGGTACAGACACGTCACACCTTTCCCGGTAGCCTCGGCGGCATCAGGGGCGGGAGGCGGGTCCCCGAAAATTGTCAGGTTCGGGCAACAGCGGCAGGCCCTGCTCGGGCGCGGACGACGTCCACGAAGACGCACCCAAACCCGGCCCGGCTCGATGGGCCGCGAAACCGACCGAGGCAGCGTCCGGCCGATGGGCCCTGTACCGCCGCGCCTCTGGCGCCGAGGAAGCCCGGCGCTAGCGCGCGAGTGCCGCGGTCACCGGATCCTCGACGCTCCACGGGAAGTCGATCCAGCGGTCCGTCCGTCGCCAGACGTACTCGCACCGCACCGTCGTCCGCGGCTTCTCGTACATCACGGCGCAGCGGGTCTCAGCGACCCTTCCCTCGAGGAAGCGCTTGACGAGTGCAAGCGTGGCACCGGTGTCGGCCACGTCGTCCGCGATCAGCACCTTCGTCTCGGAGAAGTCGACGAGGTCGGGCACGGGCGGCAGCAGCATCGGCATGTCGAGGCGCTCGTCGATCCCGGTGTAGAACTCGACGTTCATCGTGAACGTGTTCTTCACGTCGAGCGCGTAGGCGAGGGCGCCGGCGACGAGAAGGCCCCCGCGGGCGATCGCAAGGATGATCTCGGGGCGGTACCCGTCGTCGTGGACGATCTGGGCGAGCTCGCGTGTGCCGGTCCCGAGATCGGCCCACGTCATCACCTCGCGTTCGATCTCGCTCACCGGACGATCCTATCCAGGGCCGACGCGAGAACGGAAACGGCGATCTCGATGTCGTCGGCGCTCGAGAGCTCGTCGGGCGAATGGCTGACGCCCCCGTTCAGGCTGCGGACGAAGAGCATCCCGGTGGGCACGCCCGCCGCGGCGAGGATCCCCGCGTCGTGGCCGGCACCGGAGGGGAGCTCCGGAGCTTCGGGTGCCGCGGCGCGCAGAGCCTCGAGCGGCGCTCCGCTCATCGCGACCGGCTCGACGCGGCGCGTCGGTTGGAAGCCGACCGCGGCGATCACCGCGTCGAGCTCCGCCGAGGTCGAAGCACGGACATCGAGCGACGCGGCGGCGCGCACCGGCACGACGTTCGCGGTCCCGGGCTCGACCTCGAGCCGGCCGACCGTCGCGACGGTGCCGGGGAGCGCAGCCGCCTGGACGCGGAGTACGAACTCCGCCGCGGCGACGAGAGCGTCGTCGCGTGCGTCCATCGGGGTCGTGCCGGCATGGTCGGCGCGGCCTTCGAACACGACCTGTCCCTGGGCCTGGCCGAAGATCGCGGAGACGATCCCGACCGGCTCTTCCGCGCGTGCAAGCACGGGGCCCTGCTCGACATGGAGCTCGAGGTATGCGTCGGGCAGCCTTCCCGCCTCGACACATGCCTTGCTTCCCGCGCAGCCGCGCTCCTCGTCGCGGAACGCGACGACGGCGAGAGGCGCATCCGTCAGCCCGGCTGCCTCAACCGCCGCGACGACCCCCAGAGCGCCGTCGAACCGGCCCCCGTTCGGGACGCTGTCGAGGTGGGAGCCGATCCAGACCGCCGCATCGCCGCGGCGGCCGAAGGTATTTCCCGCAGCGTCCACCTCGAGCTCGAGCCCCGCCTCGGCGAGCCAGACGGCGAGTAGCCGGTGCGCCGCATCCTCCTCACGCGAGCCGCCGATGCGTGTCGCTCCGATCGCATAGAGCTCCTCGAGGCGTTGAAGGATCCGGGTCACCGGCACATTCTCACCAGGTTGCGCCGCGGCTGCACCGCGTTCGGGTTGTGTCGCAGGCGCCAAGCTGCGAAAGTCCGCGCATGAGGCTCACGCTGGCTGCCTCCGTTGCGGTGCTTGCCGCGCTCGTCGCCGGGGTCGGCGGCTCGACTGCTGCCGCGCCGAACGGCGTGGAGCTGAAGACAGCGGGTCAGATCCTGACAGCCTCGAGAGCCGCGGTGGCCCAGGCCGCCACCGTCCACATCGTCGGCACGATCGCGGACAAGGGCGGCCCGATCACGCTGAACCTGAAACTGATCAACAGCAAGGTCGGGGTCGGCCGGCTCTCGGTCGGAGGCGCCACGTTCAACATCATCCGGATCGGCAACACGCTCTACCTCAAAGCCGACCGGAAGTTCCTCGAGGCGAACGGTGGAGCCGCCGCCGTGAAGGTGCTTGCGGGCAGGTGGTTCAAGGTCTCGACGGCGGTTCACGACTTCAAGGACATCGCACCGCTCACCGACCTCGTTCAACTCGTGGACGCCGTCCTCGGCACGCACGGCAAGCTGGCGCTCGGCAGCCACGTGACGATCGGCGGACGCCCGGCGATCGCGCTGGTCGATACCTCCGAGGGCGGGACGCTCTACGTCGCGACGACCGGACCGCCCTACCCGCTCGAGCTGAAGGGAACGAAGGGGCAGGGCGAGATCAAGTTCGAGAGCTGGGATACCGCGGTGACGGTTTTGCCGCCCACGAACGCACTCGACTTCTCCAAGGTCACCGGGGGCTGACGGCACGGTCAACCTGGGACGCCGCGGAGAAGGCGCCACCCGGCCAGCGGAAAGACGGCGCTGACCGCGAATCCCAGCCGCCAGGACGTGCCCCCGACGAACGCGCCGAACGCGATCGGGAAGACGGCGCCCGCGATCGCAAGCGCAGTCTGCTGCATCCCGAGCGCCGTGCCGCTCCGTGCGTGGCCGGCAGTCTCCGCGACTGCGGCGAATGAGAGCCCGTTCCAGCTGATCGTCACGCAGCCCATCAGCACGAGCGCCGGAACGAGCAGGGGAAGCGGCGCACCGAGCAGCGCCGTGCAGCAGAGAACGAGCACCGCCGAGCCGACCGCGATCCGGCGCAGGGGGCGGATACGGCTCTGCATCAGGTCCGACCAGCGACCGGCACCGATCCTCGTTCCGATCCCGAGGATGTTGAGGACGGCGAGCACCGCTGCAGCCTCCGCGGTCGACATCGACCGCTCGGCGTGCAGGAAGACGACGAGAAAGCCCACGAGGCAGACCTGCGGTTCGAGCAGCAGCGTGCTTCCGGCCGAAAGGAGCCAGATCCTCCGGTCGTGCAGCGGCTCGGGGCCGCCGGGCGCTGCTTCCCTCGCGCTCGCCCCGGGGCCCTCCCGGAGAAAGACGAGGCCGGTGATCGCGCCCGCAAGAACGACCGCCGCAAGCGTCAGGAGCGCGGGGCGTGTGTCACCGCCAGGGGAGATCGCCGGAAGCACGATCGCGACCCAGGCGCCCGCGATCGGGACGGCACTCTGGCGAAGCCCGAGCGCGAGCCCACGGTCGCGGGCATCGAACCAGTGCATCACGGCGCGACCGCTCGCCGAGTTGACGCTCGCCCCCAGGCCCCCTGCAAGGAAGAGGAGTGCGACGAACGCCGCGAACGACGAGACGAAGGCGCTCGCCGCCACGCACACCGAAGCTGCGCCGAGTCCGGCCGCGAGAACCGCACGCTCGCCGAAGCGGTCGGCGGCGCGCCCCCACGGATAGAGCGTCCCGACCGACCCGAGCGAGGTCGCGGCGAGCATCAGGCCGACCTCCGTCAGCCCGAGGTCGAACCGGGCCCGTAGCTCCGGCGCCAAGACCGCGATCCCGAACACCAACGAGGCGTAGCCGGTCTGGGCGAACGTCCCCGCCGCGAGAACCGCCCAGCGATACGGGCTCCTCTGCGGGTCAGGCGTAGTCGGCCGTGACACCCGAGCCGGATCGCCGAAGAAGCTCGTCGACCGCGCGCCGCCCGACCTCGCCGTAGTCGCAGGTGAGGTCGTTCACGTACATCTCGACGAAGCGGTCTGCGGTCTCCCGGTCGATCCCCCGACCGAACTGCTCGGCATAGGCGAGTGCCTCGTCGCGGTGGTCGAGGCCGGTCCGGATCGCCTCGCCGAGCACCGCCGAGACGTCGCCGAGCCGGTCGCCGAGATCACGCCGGGCCGCGTTCACGCCGAGCGGGAGCGGCAGCCCGGTCTCGGACTGCCACCACTCGCCGAGATCGAGTGCCTTCGCGAGACCGGAGGCGGCGTAGGTGAGTTGCCCCTCGTGGATCACGAGGCCGGCCTCGGCCCGCCCCGACGAGACCTCGTCGAGGATCGCGTCGAACGGCAGCTCGCGCACCCGGAGGTCATCGCCGAGCGCGAGGCCGAGCGCGAGGTACGCCGTCGTCAGGCGCCCCGGGATCGCGATCTCCTTGGTGCGGACGACGTCGAGATCGGTCTCGCCGCGGGTCACGAGTATCGGTCCGTAGCCGATCCCGAACGAGGCGCCGTGCGGCAGCAACACGTACCGATCCGCGACGCTCGCGTAGGCGCCCATCGAGATCGCCGTCACCTCGAGACGGCCCTCGCCGGCCCATTCGTTCAGCGTCTGGATGTCCGAGACGACCTGTTCGAGCTCCAGCCCGCGCGTGTCGACGCGTCCGGCCTCGATCGCCCAGAACATGAAGGCGTCGTCCGGATCAGCGCTATGTCCGACACGGATACGCACGACGTGCCACGCTACCAATGCCCCGATGACCCGCCCGGTGCTCTCCGAAACGATCCAGGACTACCTCAAGGGGATCTACAAGCTCCAGGAGGCGGGCGGCCGCGCGACCGTCACCGCACTCGCGCGCGACCAGGGCGTCTCGCCCGCATCGGCATCGGTGATGCTGAAGAAGCTCGCGGCCCTCGACCTGCTCGAGCACGAGCCCTACCGCGGCGCCCGCCTCACCCCGGCCGGCGAGCGCGTGGCGCTCGAGGTGATCCGCCACCACCGCCTGCTCGAGCTTTACCTCGCGCGTACGCTCGGACTGAGCGTCGACGACGTCCACGACGAGGCCGACCGGCTCGAGCACGTGATCTCGGAGGAGCTCGAGGAGCGGATCGACAAGGCGCTCGGCTATCCGACACACGACCCGCACGGCGATCCGATTCCGGACGCGAACCTCAGGTGGCCCGTATCGGAGTCGCCGAAGGCGACGTAGAACGAGCGGCGCGAGCCGAGCGACGGAGGGGTTCGTGCTCGCCGGGCCACGCAAGGCAAACGCCGGTGCATGGCACCGCCGTGCGGCTCCGAGTCCACGTTTGCTGGCTCTACGCCTCGCGTCTCCGACCGGTGCATGGCACCGTTTGCGGGCGACCGGGCCCTCCGCAGGTGCGCCGGCGGCGGCCACCCTGGGCATGGCGGGGCGCGAAAGGAACGGGCAAACTGCGCTCCGCCGCGCCGCTACGTAGAATCGCCGCCGTGTCCCTCCGTGAAACGATCAACTCGGCCTTCTCGTTCGGCAAGAACCGGAAGCTCGAGCTCGGTGCCCAGCACCTGATCACGGAGCATCACAAGGGCCGGCCGCTCGACGAGATCATGAAGGACTCCTACATCGTGAACCTGCTCTCGCCGAACCAGATCCCGCGGCTGCTCGAGCGGCCCGACGTGCTCAAGACCTTCGGCGACGATCTCGTCGCCGCGCAGCGCTCCGCCACCGGCAGCTAGTCGAGCTCGGTCCCGACACTGCGCTCGCACGCGAGCTCGAGCACGCGCGCACCGACGGCGAGATCCCACGCCGCCATCCCGTTCGACTTGAAGAGGACGATGTCCTCGGGCGAGGCACGCCCCTGGATCTCGCCCGAGACGACGTCCTGCAACTCGTGGACCTCGAGCCAGTCGAGCACGCCGGCCTGCACCGGCTCGATCAGATCGCCGGACTCCTCGAGCGACTGGGCTCGCGAGTCGCAGCAGACGAACGAGGCCCGCTCGAGGACGGCGTTGTCGAGCTCGCGATGCGTCGGGTCGTTCGCCCCGACGGCGCAGACGAGGGCGCCTTCCCGAAGCCATTCGCCGCGGAGCACGGGATCCTTCGACGTCGTCGCCGTGACGACGATGTCGGCGTCCGCCGCGTCGCGGTGAAGCTCCGCCGGCTCGCAGTCGTTCGCGCGGCAGAAGTCCGTGAGCCGTTCCGGGCTCCGGCAGTAGGCCACGACGCGCTCGAGCGCCGGCAGCGCCGCACGAATGCACGCGATCTGCGAGGCCGCCTGCCGGCCGCAGCCGATCACGCCGAGGCTCGCCGCCTCGCGACGGGCGAGGTACCGCGCCGCCACGCCCGAGGCAGCACCCGTCCGCAGCCGACCGAGCGTGTCGGCCTCGATCACCGCCGCGAGGCGGGTCGGCTCCGCGAGCGAGAAGAGCAGCACGACGAAGGGCGTACCGGTCTCCGTCCACGCGTAGGACTTGAGCCCCGCGTAGCCGAGCTCCGGGTCGACGCACGCCATCACCGCGTATTGCCCGTCCTCGAGCCGCTGCCTCGTCCGTGTCCGGTTGTCGACGACACCCCGCGCAAGGCGCCGGAACGACCCCTCGACCGCCTCGAGGGCATCCCCGGGCGTGAGCAACCCCTCCACCTCCTTCTCGCGAAGGAAGAGCGTCACCTTCCTACGCCAGCTGCGCGGTGATGCCGACCTCGGCTCCGGCGCGCTTGAGGAGCGCGGAGAACGGACAGCCTTCGTCGGCCAGGCGCACGCCCTCGTCGAAGCCCGCAGCGTCGATCCCGGGCACCGAGGCACGCACCGTGAGGTTCGAGCCGACGATCTGGTGGCCCTCGCCGGCGACCTCGTCCATCACGATCTGGCAGGACGCCTCGAGCCACTCCGGCGGATGCCCGAGCCGCGTGAGCTCGCCGGCGAGCGAGCTGATGAAGCAGCCGCCGTGCGCAGCGGCGAGAAGCTCCTCCGGGCTCGTCTTGCCCTCGGGCTGCCCGATCCGGCTCGCATTCGTGTAGGGCAGGGCGGCGAAGGCGCCGGACGAGCCGGCCGTGATCAGGCCCGCTCCGCGGGCGAGATTGCCTTCCCAGGCGATGTCGGCGATACGTTCGATTCTCGGCAAGTCAGTTCTCCTCTGGATACGTCGCAGGTGTGCCGTCAGGGTAGTAGGCCTCCGCCGGCGAGCCGGAGGGGCGGAAGACGCCGAGCAGCCGCAGCTCGGTGTCGCCGGCGTTCTCGAGGCTGTGAACAACGGTGGCCGGAAGGTGGACGCACGTCCCGGCGCGAAGCGGCGATGCGCTGCCGTCGATGTGCAGGACGCCGGTGCCGTCGAGGATCATCAGCACCTCGTCGTAGCGGTGGAAGTGGTCGGGCGCGCGACCGGGCGGGACGAAGCCGATGAACTGCGTGACCGAGGCGCACCCACGCTCGGCGGTGAGCCCGAGCGTGAACTGCCGGGCCGCGGTCGCGCTCTGCCGGCCCTCCTCCTCCAGGTCGACGACCGCGTGGAACCCGGGAGGGACGGGCTCCGGGTCGCGCACGAGGACCGAGAGCAGCTCGAGCGGCGAGTCGGCCTCGACGTGCCACGGCGTACCGCGGCTGACGAAGGCGCCAACCCCCTGTTGCACCCTGGCCGGCGCGCCGTCGAGGACGAGCGTCGCCGAGCCGTCGAGCACGAAGAGGACCTCGTCGGCGGCCGCTTCGAGCCGGGAGTGCGATGTCCCGGGAGCGAACAGCAGGACCCGCTGCACAAACTTCTCACAGCCGGAGGCGTCATCGAAGAACGGAAGGATTGCGAACGTGTCACCGGGAACCTTCTCGGCGACGACATCCTCGCGAACGATCGAATGAAGCATCGGACGAATCTAACGAACACACTGCGACAGAACGTCAACAGGCGGTGGGCGGTTGTAACCCGCAGTGCCGACCGCGTAGGATCTGGCGCCTGTTGAAAGCGGGCTCGTCGAGACCGCATGAATCACATCCCCCCGAAAATCGAAATCGCTTCGGCCCGCGGCATCCCGTCGGGTCTCAGCCAGAAGTTGTCCAAGGAGGCTTGATGGTTAGAAAGGCAGCACTCATCGTCGCCGGAGCCGCGGTCGCATCGCTAGCGCTCGTCGTCTCGGGCGTCGCGAGCTCCGCGGTGAAGTCACACGCCGCAGCTCCCGCCGGTCCGTCGTGCGCGAACCCGATCCAGATCGGGATGATGGGCCCCTTCACCGGGCCCGTCGCCTCGATCGGCGACGACCAGCTCCACTGGGCCGAGTTCTTCGCCGCGCAGTGGAACAAGTCGCACCCGATCAAGATCAACCTCGTCCAGGGCGACACCCAGCTGAACCCGGCGCTCGCCTCGACCGTGGCCCAGTCGTTCGCCTCGAACTCGAGCATCGTCGGCGTCATCGGGCCGGCGGGCAGCGACGAGGTCACCGCTGTCGCTCCGGTGCTGAAGAAGGCGGGGCTCGCATTCGCCTCCGGCTCGGCGACGAACGTCAAGCTCACGGCGGGCTCGAACAAGGGGTATTTCTTCCGTGACGTCCCGAACGACGACGTGCAGGCTCCCACCGACGCGGCCTACATGATGTCGCACCTCGGCGTGACCAAGGGCGGCAACGTGATGGTCATCGACGACCAGGAGTCGTACTCGACCGGGCTCGCCGACGCCGTCCAGGCCGCACTGAAGGCCAAGGGCGTCAACGTCGACCGCGAGTCGGTCAGCCAGAAGTCGACGGACTTCTCGTCGCTCGTGGCCAAGGTCTCGAGCTCGACGAAGGTCGTCTTCGTGCCCTTCCAGCTCGCCTCGGAGGCACAGCTTCTCGCACAGCAGCTGAAGTCGCAGGGCAAGTCGGCCGTCGTGTTCGGCAGCGACGGTACGTTCGACTCGTCGAAGTTCAACGCGAGCGGCAACTACGTCTCGTTCTTCGCCCCGGACGTGACCACGATCAAGGCCGACTCGGCCCTCGTGGCGGCGTACCACAAGCAGTTCCCGGGCGGCACGAGCCCGTTCGGCGCACCGAACTACGTCCTCGCGCAGATGTATGCGACGGCAGCCGTGAAGGCCTGCGGCGGCTCGACGAAGGGCACGGTCACCCGCGCCGCACTACGGGCGGCGTTCGCCAAGGTGAAGCTTCCGAGCACGATCCTCGGGACGCCGGTGTCGTTCTCCTCGACCGGTGATATCGCCGGTGCCAAGTTCCACATCTTCAAGATCGAGAACGGCAAGTACGTCACGGTCGCGTAGTTCGTCCTATCGTGGGGGCCCGGCAACCGCCGTGCCCCCACGGGCTTTGCCCAGATGAACTGGAACCTCTTCGTCACCGAGCTCGTGTCCGGAATCGTTCACGGATGCGTCTACGCCCTGATCGCCCTCGGCTATTCGATGGTGTACGGGATCCTGAAGCTCCTGAACTTCGCGCACGGCGACATCTACATGGTGGGATCGTTCATCGGCTACGGCGTCCTGACGATGTTCGGCGGCGCACTCGCGCTGACCGTCCCGATCTTCGTGTTGCTGATCGTGATGTTCTTCGGCGCGATGCTCGGAGGCGGCCTGCTCGGGGTGGTGATCGAGCGTTTCGCCTACAGACGGCTGCGTGACGCGCCTCGAATTGCTCCGCTGATCACGGCGCTCGGCGTGTCCTTCTTCATCGAGAACGCGGCGCTCCTTCTCGTCGGAGCCGACTACCAGAGCTTCGACACCTTCGACTGGGGCGGCGGCGTGCTCTGGTCGACCGGGTTCACCCTGCCCTCCGGCGTCCACGTCGCGCTCGCGCAGATCATCGTCGTCGTCGGGACGTTCGTCCTGATGGTCGCGCTCACCTATTTCGTCGCCCGCACCCAGCTCGGCCGCGCGATGCGCGCCGTCTCCTTCGACCGCCAGGCGGCGGAGATGATGGGGATCGACGTCAACAAGGTGATCGCCGTGACGTTCTTCATCGGCTCCGCGCTCGCCGGCGCCGCCGGCATCTTCAACTGCCTCGTCTTCCAGCAGCTCTGGGCCTACATGGGCTTCGCCGCCGGGCTGAAGGCGTTCACCGCCGCGGTGATCGGCGGCATCGGCAACCTCCCCGGCGCCGTCCTCGGCGGCCTCACGATCGGGCTCGCGGAGTCCTTCACGATCGGCTACATCTCCTCGACGTTCTCCGACGCGATCGTGTTCGTGATGCTGATCGGGGTCATGCTTGTCCGGCCGAGCGGGATCCTCGGCAAGCCGGCACTGCAGAAGGTCTGAGCCGATGACGGGGACTGCAGCCGAGGAACCCAAGACACCGGCACCGGCGATCGGTGCCGACGAATGGGTCGCCTCGCACGAGGGCCGCCGCGACGCAGGCAGCGGGATCACCGGCGCGGTACGCCGCGAGGTGGGGCGCATTCCGGTGATCTGGTACTACGTCGCCTTCACGGTCGCCGCCGCGTGCGTTCCGTTCTTCACGGACAACGGCTACGTCCTCCGCGTCGGCTTCGACACGCTGATCTACATGCTGCTCGCGCTCGGGCTGAACGTCGTCGTCGGCTTCGCGGGGCTCCTCGACCTCGGTTACGTGGCCTTCTTCGGCTTCGGCGCGTACGGCTACGCGATGCTCGCCTCCTCGCAGTTCGGGCTCCACTGGCCGACCCCCGCGATTCTCGTCGTCGTCACGGCCGCGACGGCGCTCCTCGGCTTCCTCGTCGCGCTCCCGTCGCGCCGGCTCCTCGGCGACTACCTGGCGATCGTCACCCTCTTCTTCGGGCAGCTCTTCGTCACCGTCACCCAGAACGGCGAGAACATCTCCGTCCTCGGCCTCACCCGAGGGTTCAACGTCACGAACGGGCCGAACGGGATCGCGAACATCGACCCGTTCCACCTCTTCGGCCACCAGCTCGAGACGCTCCGGAGCTACTACTGGATCGCGCTGATCTTCTTCATCGCGGTGCTGACCGTCGTGTACCTCGTCAACGTCTCGCGGACCGGCCGGGCGTGGCGCTCCCTCCGTGAGGACTCGCTCGCGGCCGAGCTGATGGGCATGCCGGTGAACCGGCTGAAGCTCTATGCGTTCGCGTTCGGAGCGGGCGTGGCCGGGCTCACCGGCACCCTCTTCGCCTCGCTGAACACCGCGGTCTTCTCGAGCGACTTCGACACCCCGGTGCTGATCCTCGTCTACGCGATCCTGATCCTCGGAGGCGCCGGCAGCCTCGGCGGCGTCATCCTCGGGGCGCTCGTCGTGAACATCTCGCTCGAGCTCCTGCGCACGCCGAACCACGCAACCTGGATGTTCTTCATCCTCGTCGCCGGGACGCTCCTCGCGAAGCTCCGCCCGTGGTGGGTGCTCGGCGCGGTGCTCGCGAGCACCGTCGCGTTCGGCTTCCTCGTCTACGGGGTCGTCGACGCGATCTGGCCCTCCGCGACAACGGGCCATGGCGGGGTGGACGGCGAGCTCGGACGCCTGATCGAGCACTGGATCCCGGTTCCGGGCAACCCGGCGACGCAGATGACCGTGGGGAACTGGGCCTTCGTCCTGCTCATCGCGGCTGTTCTCGCGCTCACGATCGTGCCGACGATCTGGCGCAACATCATGCTCCCCGTCGTCCTGTACCTCGCGGCATTCGTGTGGGTCGTCCGGCTCTCCACCGAGCCGAGCACGACCCGGCTGATGATGATCGGCGTGATCCTGATCGTCCTGATGAACGCGCGGCCGCAGGGGCTCGTCGGCCAGACGCGTGTGGAGATCGTCTAGTGGCGGAACGGCTGCTCGACCTGTCGGGGATCTCGAAGAGCTTCGGCGGTCTCCAGTGCATCTCGGATCTCGACCTCCATGTCGACGAGAACGAGATCGTCAGCGTGATCGGCCCGAACGGCGCCGGCAAGACCACCCTCTTCAACCTGATCACCGGCGTCTACAAGCCCGACTCGGGCGCGATCACGTTCGACGGGAAGAGCCTGCTCGGGCTCGAGCCGCACGAGATCGTCGGCCGGGGCGTCGCGCGGACGTTCCAGTCGCTGCGGCTCTTCCTGAACCTCACGGTCAAGGAGAACGTGATGGCGGCGGCGTACGCGCACACGAACGCGGGGATCCTGCGCTCGATCCTGCGCACACCCGGGATGCGACGCGAGGAGCGCGAGATCGAGAAGCTCGCCGAGGAGCGGCTGGCCTTCTTCGGCGACCGGCTGATGGGCTACCGCTGGAACCAGCCGGCGTACTCGCTCTCGTACGCGAACCGGAGGCGGCTCGAGATCGCGCGCGCCACGGCGACGCGGCCGCGCCTGCTCCTGCTCGACGAGCCCGCCGCGGGGATGAACCCCGTCGAGACCCACGAGATCGCCGAGCTGATCGGCCGCCTTCGCGAACAGGCCGGCTTCACGATCCTCGTGATCGAGCACGACATGCACGTCGTCGAGGGGATCTCCGACCGCGTGGTCGCACTCGATCACGGCGTGAAGATCGCCGAGGGCACCTTCGACGCCGTCGCCACGAACGAGCGCGTCGTCGAGGCCTACCTCGGCCTCAAGGCGACGACGACCACGAAATGAGCGCCAACGGCAACACGCCCGCCCCGCTCCTCACGCTGTCGGCGATCGACACGTTCTACGGGCCGATCCACATCCTCCAGGGCATCGAGCTGCAGGTCGGGCCGGGAGAGCTCGTGTGCCTGCTCGGCGGGAACGCCTCGGGCAAGTCGACGACGCTGAAGACGATCCTCGGAGTCGTCTCGCCGCGCCGCGGCACGGTTCAGTTCGCGGGCGAGAACGTGACGAAGAAGCCGACGAACTACCGGATCCGCCAGGGAATGGCGATCGTGCCCGAGAACCGGCGGCTCTTCGCACCGATGACCGTGCTCGAGAACCTGAAGATGGGTGCCTACCTGCGAGGCGGCGGCGAGCCTGCCGACTACGAGCGCGTCTACCAGCTCTTCCCACGCGTCTACGAACGGCGCTCCCAGCTCGCGGGGACGCTCTCGGGCGGGGAGCAGCAGATGGTCGCGATGGGTCGGGCGCTGATGTCGCAGCCGAAGCTGCTGTTGATGGACGAGCCGTCGATGGGCCTCGCACCGCTGCTCGTGGAGAAGAGCTTCGAGATCATCAAGCAGGTCAACGACGACGGTGTCGCGGTGCTCGTCGTCGAGCAGAACGCGAACGTGTCGCTCTCGATCGCCGACCGCGGCTACGTGCTCTCGACCGGACGCGTCGTTCTGTCCGGCAAGGCCGGCGACCTCATCGAGAACGACGACCTCCGGAAGGCCTACCTTGGTCGCTGAGGCGTCGGCCTCCGTCGCGGGGTGCCGCTCGCGGTTCCCGATCTTCGAGCGGCTCACCTACGTGAACTCGTGCTCGCAGGGCGCCCTCTCGGATTCGGTGCGGGCGGCCTACGACAGCTACCTCACCGACTGGGACGAGAAGGGCGCGCCGTGGGAGTACTGGATCGAGCGGGCCGAGGCTGCGCGCTCGGCGTTTGCCCGGCTCGTGGGCGGCGAGCCGGACGAGGTCGCGGTGACGACGTCGCTGTCGGCCGGCGTCAGCTCGCTCGCGAGCACGTTCGACTGGAGCGAGCGGCCCCGGGTTGTCGTCTCCGACTTCGAGTTCCCCACCGTCGGGCAGATCTGGCATGCCCAGGAGCTGCGCGGTGCCGAGATCGTCCACGTCCCCCAGATCGAGACGTCACAGTCCGGCGGCGTGATCCCTCTGGAGCGGTTCGACGCGCTGATCGACGAGCGCACTGCCCTGGTCTCTTTGACGGCGGTCTGCTACCGGAACGGCGCCCGGCTGCCCGTCGAGGAGATCGTCGAGCTCGCGCACGCGCGCGGTGCGCTCGTGCTGCTCGACGCCTACCAGGCGATCGGCTCCTATCCGATCGACGTCGGCGAGCTCGGCGTGGACTTCCTGGGGGCGGGCGCTCTCAAGTACCTGCTCGCCTCCGCCGGGTTGGGGTTCCTCTGGTGCCGCGGCGAGCTCGCCTCGCGCCTCCTGCCGACGCAGACCGGGTGGTTCGCCGACCGGAACATCTACGAGATGGACATCCACGACTACTCGCCCTCGCCCACGGCTCGGCGCTTCGAGTCCGGGACGCCGCCGATCCCTGCGATCTACGCCGGGATCGCCGGGATCGAGCTGATCTCGGAGATCGGGATCGCGGCGACGCGCGTTCACGTGACCGCACTCAACGAGCGGCTGATCGCGGGGGTCGACGAACTTGGCGGAATAGTCGCGACGCCACGCGACCCGGAGCAGCGCGGCGCACTCGTCTGCATCGGGTCGACCGACGCGCCCCGGCTCGTGGAGGTTCTCGGCGCGGAAGGGATCATGACGTCGCAACGCGACGGCAACCTTCGCGTTTCGCCGCATGCCTACAACGTCGAGAGCGATATCGACGAGGTGGTGGCGGCACTCGCCCGGCACCGCGAGCTCCTCGCACAGGCATGACCAAGTCAACGCAGGCAACCCCCGATTTGCGCTAGAACCTGCCTGTGCTCCCCCGCGAAGTTGGATATGCAAAGCCCGCGACGCTGGGCGAGGCACTCGAGTTGCTCGGCTCGACGGACGGCGCCCGCGCCCTGGCCGGCGGGCAGACGCTCGTCAGCGTGATGAAGGCGCGCGCCGCCTCGCCGGACGCGCTCGTCGACCTGAACGGCCTGCCGGAGCTCAAAGGAGTGGAGCTCGGCGCCGACGGCAGCCTCGAGATCGGCTCGATGACGACCTACACCGAGATCATGGAGAGCGCTGAGGCGCGAGCCCGGCCGATCCTCGGCGAGGTCTGTGCGCAGATCGCCGATGTCCAGGTGCGAAACCGCGGCACGATCGGCGGGAACGTCTGCGCGAACGACCCGACGAACCACCTGCCGCCCCTGATGGTCGCGCTCGGAGCCGAGATGAAGATCTCCGGCCCCGACGGAGAGCGCACGGTCGCGGCCGAAGACTTCTTCCTCGGCGTCTACATGACGGCGGCGGGCCCCGGCGACGTGTTGACCTCGATCCTGATCCCGCCCGGCCGGCGCGACGGGTTCGCGTCCGTGACGATCGGCCGCGACGGGACGTGCATCGTGAACGCGGCGGTGTCGCTCGACGGCGGGCCGCGGATCGCTGTCGGGTGCGTCGACGCGGTTCCACACCGCGCTACCGGCGTCGAGGCGAAGCTGAACGGCGACCACGGGCTCGACGCCGCGCGCGCTGCCGCCGCCGGGCTCGGGGCAACGCTCGATCCGCCCGGCGACGTTCACGCGCCGGCCGAGTACCGCCAGCGCCTTGCCGAGGTCGTCGTCGCCCGGGCGATCGTCCAGGCCGGCGAGCGGGGCGGCGCCTCGTGACGGCGGTCGAGACTTCCCGCCGCATCACCGTCGAGGTGAACGGCGTGAGCTACGAGCGCGAGGTCGAAGCGCGCCGGCTCCTCATCCACTTCATCCGCGACGACCTCGACCTGACCGGAAGCCACATCGGGTGCGACACCGGGAACTGCGGCGCCTGCAGCGTCCTCGTCGACGGCACGCTCGTGAAGAGCTGCATGATGCTGGCGATCCAGGCCAACGGCGCGAGCATCCAGACCGTCGAGGGGCTCTCGCCGGACGGTGAGCTGACCCCGCTCCAGCAGGCCTTCCACGAGCAGCACGCGCTCCAGTGCGGCTACTGCACGCCGGGGATGCTGATCTCGGCCACCGCGCTCCTCGAGAAGAACCCGAAGCCGACCGACGACGAGATCCGCAAGGGCCTCCAGGGAAACATCTGCCGCTGCACGGGCTACTGGAACATCATCAAGGCGGTCAAGGCCGCCTCCGGGCAGGAGGTCGAGGAATGACGCGGCGCTCCCGTCGCACTTCTGTTGCGGTACCTGGCACCGGACATGTCCAGAACGCCGTGGGCAACGAGCAGGGATTTCTCGCCGGCCGTGACACTTCCGTCTCGGTTTCGTTCCACTTCTGTTGCGGTACCTGGCACCGGACATGCCCCGGAGAGACGATGGCGGTTCGGCCATGAGCGAGACGACGATCGCGCCGGAGCGCGTCGAGATCGAGGCGCCGGCCGAGGAGTGGAAGGGCCAGAGCATCCCGCGCAAGGAGGACAGCCGGCTCGTCCAGGGACAGGGCGTCTTCGTCGACGACATGAAGCGCGCGAACATGGGCTTCGCGCACTACGTCCGCTCGCCGTATGCGCACGCGGTGATCAAGTCGGTCGACGTCTCCGCGGCGCTCGCGATGCCCGGGGTGTACGGGACGCTGACCGGCGACGAGGTCGCGACGCTCACCGATCCGTTCTTCCAGCTCTCGACCGCCCCGGGGAACGAGATCAAGGACTACGCGCTCGCCGTCGGCCGCGTCCGCTTCGTGGGCGACCCGGTGGCGATCGTCGTCGCCGAGACGCGCGAGCTCGCGCGCGATGCGGCCGAACGCGTCGAGGTGGACTACGACCCGCTGCCGCCGGTCGTCGATCCGCGCACCGCACTCGACCCGGAGACGCCCGTCCTTCATCCCGACGCCGGCACGAACCTCGTCTGGGAAGGCACCTACCAATGGGGCAGCTGGGACGATGCGGTCACCGAGGCCGACCGGATCGTGAAGATCCCGGAGCTCCATTTCGACCGCTTCAACTCGACCCCGCTCGAGACCGACGGCGCGCTCGTCGAGTACAACCGCGGCACCGGGCAGTGGACGATCTACTGCAACAACCAGTTCCCCGGCTTCGCCGCGATCATGATGGGCCCGGCCATGCGCACCGGCCTCGACAAGATGCGCTTCGTCACCCAGGACATCGGCGGCGGCTTCGGCAACAAGATCACCTCGCATCCGCAGCTCGTCGCGATCTGCCTGCTCGCCCGGAAGCTGAACCGCGCGATCCAGTGGACAGAGTGGCGCACCGAGTTCCACATGACGATGTCGCACGGCAACGAGCGCTACTTCCAGGACGTCGAGGTGGCCGTGAAGGACGACGGCACGCTCCTCGGCTTCCGGACGAGGGCGCTCGACGACGCGGGCGCGTTCACCCGCTACGAGCCGCTCGGCGGCGTGATCTGGGCCCAGGTGACGCCCGGGATGTACCGCTGGAAGCACATCCGGCTCGACTTCACCCAGGTCGTCACGAACAAGGCACCGTGCTCGCCGAACCGCGGCTACTCGCGGATGCAGCACCTCTGGTTCACCGAGCGCGTGATCGACATCGTCGCGGGCGAGCTCGCCCTCGATCCGGTCGAGGTGCGCAAGCGCAACTACATCCGCGCCGACGAGATGCCGTACACGACGCCGAACGGCTGTGTCTACGACTCCGGGGACTACGCCGCGATGCTCGACCTGGCGCTCGAGCTGATCGGCCACGAGTCGATCTCGGCACGGCGCGCCCAGGCGGAGGCGGGCGGCAAGCTCCTCGGGCTCGGAATCGGTTCCACCCTCGACAGCGGCACGAACAACTTCGCCCAGTCGCAGCTGATCAACCCGGAGCTGCAGTTCTCGGGCAACAACGAGGTCGCGACCGTGAAGCTCGACATCTTCGGCGAGATCGTCGTCACGCTCGGCACGACGCCGCAGGGCCAGGGGCACGAGACGGTCACCTCGCAGGTCGTCGCCGACATCCTCGGCTGCGACCCCGGCCAGGTCAACGTGCGCGTCGGCCACGACTCCTACTGGAACTCGCACGCAGGCTTCTCGGGCACCTACGCGAGCCAGTTCGCCGTCACGGGCCTCTCGGCGGTGAAGGGTGCCGCCGATGCGCTCGCGCTCGACATCAAGAAGCTCGCAGCGGGTGTGCTCGGCGCCGACGGGCCCGACGGGATCGTGCTCGAAGGCGGATTTGCGAAGCGCGCCGACAACCCCGAGGCGGCACTTCCGTTCTTCGCGGTCGGCGCGATCGTGAACGCCAACAACGCGATCCTCTCCGACGAGGGCCGGGAGATCACACTGAACCAGCGTTACGTCTACGTCCCACCCTTCGAGGTGCCCGATCTCGAGCGCAAGTTCGGCAACCTCACGCTGACCTACGCCTCGCAGGTGCACGTCGCCGTCGTCGAGGTCGACCGCGAGACGGGTGCCTACGAGATCGTCGACTACGCCGCGGTCGACGACTGCGGCACGCGCATCCACCCGCAGATCGTCGAGGGCCAGGTGATGGGCGCGCTCGCGCACGGGATCGGCGCCGCGACCCACGAGACGTTCACCTACGACGAAGAGGGCAACCTGCTCACGCCGAACTTCTACGACTACCACGTCCCGCACGCGATGGACGTTCCACCGCTCCGCACCGGCGCGATCGAGTCTCCCTCCCCGTTCAGCCCGCTCGGCACGAAGGGGATGGGCGAGGGCGGCGGCGCGGCGATCCACGCGATCTGCGCGGCGCTGCAGGATGCGCTGAGGCCGGTCGGCAAGCCGATCGTCTCCGACTCCTGCAACCCGCCGTTCCGGGTCTTCGACCTGATCCAGGATCCCGAGGCGAGCCGGAAGGGCCTGGAGGTGGCGCCGGCGTGAAGACCGAAGGCGAGCGCTCCTTCGGGGTGAAGCGCGAGATCGTCTGGGAGGTCCTGAACGACCCGTCGAAGATGGCCGAGTTGATGCCGGGCGTCCAGTCGTTCAGCATCACCGACGACACGCACTGGACCGCGAACGTGAAGATCCCGCTCGGCCTGGGCGGGCTCGCGATGACGATCGACTTCGAGAAGACCGAGGAGCGGCCGCCCGAGTACTCGAGCCTGCATGCGAAGGGCAACGGCGTCGGCGCGATGCTGAACATGCAGACGTCGTTCACGCTCGAGCCGCTCGAGGACGGGACGAAGATGCTGTGGGCAGCCGAGGTGAAGATCGCCGGGCCGGTCGGAGCCATGGGCCAGAGGGTCCTGCAGCCGATCGTGAAGCAGCAGGTCAACCAGGTGCTGACCGCGCTCGACAAGCAGGTCACGGCGGCGGCGCAGGCCCAGCCCGCGGCGGCGGAGACCCAGCCTCCCCCGCCGGCCGAGCCGTCGTAGAGTAGGACGCGATGGCACCACCGCTTCGCATCGGGCTGATGCAGCTCACCATGGAGCCGCTCGCGGAGATGCTCGAGACCGCGCGCGAGCTCGACCGTGGAGGCTTCGACACGATCTGGCTGGCGGAGGCCTACCCGTGGTGGCGCAAGCACGGAATGGAGGCGCGCTCCTCGACGGTGCTCTCCGCGCTGATGGCCCGGGACACCGAACGGTTGACGATCGGCTGGGGAATCATCTCGCCCTACACGCGGCATCCGGTTCAGGTTGCGATGGACGCGAGGATCGTGCAGGAGGCGGCCGGGCCGGGGCGGTTCATCGTCGGGTTCGGAACGTCGAAGATCTTCCTGAACAACACGAAGCAGGGTGGCCCTCCGTCGGAGACGAAGCCGCTCGCGCACATGCGCGACTCGGTCGCGATCGTGCGCGGCGCCCTCGGCGGCGACCGGTTCGACTACGACGGCAAGGTGTTCAGCGCCGACCTGCCTGCGATCCAGCCCGAGGCGGGCGCGCCGGACTGGGACGTGCCGGTCTACGTCGCGGCGACCGCGCCGCTGATGCAGCAGCTCGGAGGCGAGATCGGCGACGGGCTCCTGACCCCGTCGATCACGACGCCCGAGTTCGTGAAGTACACGCGCGGCAATGTCGCGAAGGGCGCGGCGAAGGCGGCCCGCGACGGCGACGATGTCGACGTCGGCTGCACGATCGTCGCCTCGATCCATGCGACCGACCGCGAGACCGGCCGGGACGGTGCCCGCGAGATCGCCGGCATGTACCTCGCGAACAAGTTCCAGAACATCCGCGGCTCCGCCGACACCCTGCTCGATCTCGCCGAGATCCGCATGGAGGAGCTCCAGCCCGTCGCCGAGGCGATGGAGCGCGGCGGGCGCCTGGCCGCAAAGGCCGAGGTCACCGACTCGCTGCTCGACCGCTGCAAGCCGATCGCCGGCACGCCCGCGGACTGCATCGCCGCGATCGAGGAGTACAGCGCCGCCGGCTGCACGCACATCATGCTCGAGCTCTGGGGCGCCGACCGCCACGAGCAGATCCGGCTCTTCGCAGAGTCCGTGCTGCCGCACTTCCGTTGATGCCGGGGCTCGCGATCAACGAGGAGCGCCTCGTCGATTGGGCCTCGCAGGCGATCGGAACGCCGAGCTTCACCGGCTCCGAGGAGGCGATGGCCGAGCTGATGTCGCAGACCTTCGCCGAGATGGACGGCCAGGTGCAGTGGCAGCAGGTCGAAGACGGGCGGGCAAACGTGCTCGGCACCTGGGCGGGCGAGGGCGACGGGCCGACGCTGATGTTCAACGGGCACATGGACACCTCGTACTCGGGCCGCGAGCCGTGGCTCGCCGGCGTGGCGGGCTTCCAGCCGGAGGCGTTCGTGAAGGACGGCCGGCTCTTCGGGCTCGGGATCTCGAACATGAAGGGCGCGCTCGCCTGCTACGTCGAGGCGGTGCGGGCGCTCCGGGACGCGGGTGTGCGGCTGAAGGGCGACGTGATGATCGCGGCTGTCTGCGGAGAGATCGAGAAGGCGCAATGGGGCGAGGCGCAGGGTGGCGAGTTCCGCGGATACGCAGCAGGCTCGCGGTTCCTCGTCTCCCACGGCGGCGTCGCGGACATGTGCATCCTCGGCGAGCCGACCGAGGGGAAGGTGGTACTCGGGCATTTCGGCTCGCTCTGGGTGCGGATCTCGACGAGCGGCAACTTCATCCACACGGCGTTCAGCGAGGGAAAGCAGGACCAGAACTCGATCCTGCGGATGCGGGAGGTGCTCGAGGCGGTGCTCGACTGGATCCCGGCCTGGGAGGCAAACCCGGCCCACGCCTACCGCGGGGTCGCGCCGGTCGTCGGCGTGAGCGCGATCCAGGGCGGCTTCGGCTGGCGCGTCTCGCGGACTCCGCATCGCACCGATCTCTTCCTGGACGTCCGCGTGCCGCCCACGAAGCCGATGGCGGAGGCCCGGCGCGAGGTGCTCGGCATGGTCCGCGCCCTCTCGGCCCGGTTCCCGGACTTCGGGATCGAAGGCGAGGTCTACGTCACCGCGCCGGGCGCGGAGATCGAGGAGGATCATCCCTTGATCGCAGCGATCGACGCCTCACACTCAGAGGTCTTCGGTGCCGTACCCGACCGCGACGTGACGCGCTGGTTCTCGGACGCCTCGGCGCTCACGCGCGCAGGGATCGCGACCGTGAACTACGGCACCTCGACGGGCCTCCTCGACACGACAGACGGCGAGAACCTCGACATCTCCGGGCTCGTGAAGACCGCGCATGTCTACGCTCTCGCGGCGATGCGCGTCTGCGGGGTCCACGAATGAAGCTCGTCACCTACGACTCCGGGAAGGTCGGGCGGGTCGACGGCGAGGAGATCGTCCGGCTCGACGTTCCCGACATGCGCACGTACTTCGAGCACGGCGGGGCCGTCGACAGCAGCGAGCGAACGCCGTTCGCCGCCGCGAAGCTCGAGGCGCCGATCGTCCCGAAGAAGTTCTTCCACACCGCCGGCAACTTCCGTGAACACGAGGACGAGTCGAAGCAGGTCGACTGGGCGCACGAGATCGCGCCCTGGATCGTCTTCTTCCAGAACGTCGATGCGATCGTCGGCCCCGACGCGCCCGTGATCTACCCGGAGCACCTGACCGAGGAGCTCGACTACGAGCTCGAGCTCGCGGTCGTGATCTCGAAGCCCGGCAAGTGGTTCTCGCCCGAGGAGGCGCCGGACTACATCGGGGGCTACGTGATCTTCAACGACATCACCGCGCGCGACATCCAGCGCCGCGAGATGCGCTCCGGGGTCTTCTCGTTCTGCAAGGCGATCGACACGTTCTGCCCGCTCGGCCCGTGGATCGTCACGCCTGACGAGATCCCCGACCCGCACGATCTGGCGATGACGCTGCGCGTCAACGGAACCGACCGGCAGGTCTCGCATTCGAGCCGGATGTCCGTGACGATCCCGGAGATCCTCAGCCACTACTCGGCCCTCGGCTACTCGGCCGGCGATGTCGTCTCGACGGGGACGGTGTCCGGTGTCGCCGGCTTCAGCCCCGATGCGGCGTCGCTCTACCTGAAGCCCGGCGACGTGATGGAGGCCGAGATCGAGGGCATCGGCGTCCTGCGGAACCCTGTGATCTCGTGGCAAGAGGGGCACGGCGAGCCGGCGCCCCCGCGCGTTCGCTGGTGAGCTGGCCGCGCGACGAGGCGAAGCTCGACCGCGTCCGGGCGCTGATGGCCGAGGCCGAGCTCGACGCGCTCGTCGTGCGTGCGCCCGACAACGTCCTGTACCTGACGAACTTCTGGGGGATGAAGGGCTACGACGCCTGTGTCTTCCCGCGCGAGGGCGAGCCGGTGCTGCTCTGCCTCGAGGCATCGGCCGACGATGCGGCGCGCACGGCCTGGACGACGGATGTCCGGCTCGTTCGCGGCTACGACGAGACAGATCCCCGGCCGCCGCCGGCGCGGACGCTCGCGCTCGCGCTCGAGGCGGCGCGTCCCTACGGCCGCGTCGGGCTCGAGCTGTCGCTCGGAACGCAGGCGTCCGACCGTATGGTCGGCGAGCCGACAACATTCACCAAGGGCTGGTTCGACGCGTGGCCGGGCGCGGGAGATTGCGCGCCGCTCCTCGGCACCGCACGCGCGATCAAGACGGCGCAGGAGGTGGAGCGGATCCGACTCGCGAACGAGATCTGCGCCGCTGCGATGGAGCATGTCGCGAGCGAGCTCCGGCCGGGGATGAAGGAGAGCCAGGCCGCCGCGATCTGGCTCGGCTTCGTCCACGGCGAGGGCACCGGGTGGCACGGGAAGGTCGAGCTCGCGCTCGGGTTCTCGCTCGTCTGGTCGGGCCAGGGGATCCGGACGTTCACCGCGACCGGCGACCGCCCGGTGACCGGCGACGAGCCGACCCTGTTCGAGATCTGGGTCTGCGCCGACGGGTACTGGTGCGACCACACGAAGCTCGTGTGCCCGGGCGAGCTGCGCTCCGACTACCGCGAGCTCGAGGCGGGGCTCCTCGACGTGTACGGTCGGGCCGTGGCGCACTGCGTTCCAGGAGCGAGCCTCGCCGAGCTCGACCGGCTCGTGCGGGACGGGATCGCCGATCTGGGCTTCCCCGGGCAGCCGTCGCACCCGATCTGCCACGGCGTCGGCGCCCGTGCGCACGAACCGCCGTATGCCCACCAGGCCGGCGGCGGCGAGATCGCCGAGGGCATGGTGCTCGCGATCGAGCCGGGCTGCTACTGGGAAGGCGGCGGCGGCCTGCGGCTCGAGGACAACTTCCTGATCGGCGCCGCCGGGGCCGAGAAGCTGTCGTCGTTTCCGGACGGGGTCGTGCGCGCATGAGCCGGGGCCCGGAACCCGCGGTCGCAGCAGCGCCTTGTGCAGAGGAACCCTGTGGAGAAGACTTGACGAAGTTGGTACAGACAGCGGCTCCTGGAGCTCGTAGAGCTGTCATTGAGGGTGGCGGGCCGGCAACCCCACCCCGGGTGGGGCCTCGTGCTGATTTCGGTCGATTTCGGACAGGTCCCGCTTCGACATCGACAAGGGCGGCGCCGTGAACGACCTGATCTGGACGGGGAATCTGAACGACCCTTACCGCGTCGGGGGGCGAGTCGGGCTCTACGACACGACGCTGCGCGACGGCGAGCAGACGGTCGGCGTCGTGCTCGACCCGGAGCGGAAGCTCGAGATCGCGCGGCTGCTCGACGAGCTCGGGGTCGACCGGATCGAGGCCGGATTCCCGCGTGTGTCCGCAGACGACTGGGAGTCGGTGCGGCGCATCTCAGCCGCCGGGCTCCGCGCCGAGATCTGGGGCTTCTCGCGGGCGGTGCCCGCCGACCTCGAGGCGCTGACCGAGCTCGAGGTCCGGTTCTCGGTGATCGAGTCGCCGATCTCCGACCTGAAGCTCGATGCGATCGGCGTCTCGCGCGAGAAGATGCTCGACCGGATCACGAGCGCGATGCGTTTCGCCGCCGAGCACGACATCCACGCGGCGTTCTTCGGCGTCGACTCGACGCGCGCCGAGGCCGACTTCTACCGTCGCGTCTATTCGAGCGCCGTCGAGGCCGGCGCACGGGAGGTGGTGGTCGTCGACACGCTCGGTATCGCCTCCCCCGAGGCGGTCGCCGAGCTCGTGGGCTCGACCGTCGAGCTCGTCGGGCCCGGCGTGCCGGTTCACTTCCACGGCCACAATGACTTCGGAGTCGCGACCGCATCCGCCGTCGCCGCGGTCCGGGCGGGCGCCGCCTTCGTCCACGGCACGATCAACGGCATGGGCGAGCGCGCCGGAAACGCGAGCCTCGGCGAGATCGCGCTGACCCTGCGCGCGCTCTACGGCGTCGAGTCGAATCTCAGGCTCGACCTGATCCGCTCGGTCTCCGAGCGTGTCCAGGAGCTCTCGGGCTACGCGCTCGAGCCGTGGAAGCCGGTGACCGGCGAGACGCTGTACCGGCGTGAGAGCGGCGCCGTCGCGAGTCAGTTCCACGATCCGCCCTCGATCGAGCCGTATTCCTCCGAGCTCGTGTCGGCGGAGCGGTCGATCGTGCTCGGCAAGAAGAGCGGGCTCGACTCGATCCGGATCAAGGCCGCCGAGCTCGGGCTGGACGTTCCCGCGGAGCGCCACGCAGAGCTCCTGGCTGCCGTGAAGGAGCTCGGCACCTCCGAACGCCGTCTTGTCACCGACGAGGAGTTCGCCGAGCTCGTCCGGCGGCAACCCGCGTGATCCGCCGGGTCTGTGTCGCGGGCTCCGGCGTGATCGGAAGCCTCTTTGCCGGGCATCTGGCTCAGGTCTGCGAGGTCTCGGTGCTCGCCCGCCGAGAGGAGCACGCACAGGCGCTGAACGCCGACGGCCTTCGCGTCACCGGCCGGTCCGAGCTCCACGGCCGGATCACGGCGGCGACCGAACCCGCAGAGCTACCGGAACCCGACCTCGTGCTCGTCTGCTGCAAGGGCACCGACGTGGAGGCGATCGGCGGAGCGCTCGAAGGGCACTTCCCCGGCGCCACCGTGATGACGACCCAGAACGGCCTCGGTGCCGACGAGATCGTCGGGCGGCACGGCGAGTGGCCGCTGCTCACCTCGGTCACGTTCATGAGCGGCACGCGCGATTCCGACACGAGCGTGGAGTACATCCTCGACACCGCGACGTGGATCGGCCCGAGTCGCGAGACGACCGGCGACGATGCACGCGCCGTCGCCGAGCTGATCCGCTCGGCCGGCCTGAAGGCCGAGGGATTCGACGACCTCCGGCCGATGCAGTGGTCGAAGCTGATCTTCAACGCGACGGTGAACGCCGTCGCCGCCCTGACGGGCCTACCGCACGAGCCGCGCTTCGCCGCGCTCGACGATCCCGGCGACCTCGGCCATCTCGTCCTCGGGCTGATGGACGAGGGCAAGGCAGTCGCCGCCGCCGCCGGTGTCGAGCTCGCCGAGGATCCATGGGAGATGAACATCCACGCAACGCGTCGCGGCTCACGGCACTCTCCCTCGATGCTCGAAGACGTCGAGGCCCACCGCCGAACGGAGATCGACCTGATCACCGGTGCCCTGATCCTCGAGGGCGAGCGCTATGGGGTCGAGACGCCGCTCCACACGACCCTCTACCGGCTCGTGAAAGCGAAAGAGGCATCGTGGAGCTGAGCCGCGCCTCGACGCGTCAGAACCGGGGTCAGACACCGCTCCTGACGCGTCACGGAGTCGCGAAAACTCAGGCTTCTCCGCGGCGGCCCAACGTCGAGACCGGGGTCAGACGCCGTAACGGAAGTGTGACGTGAGGTCGGCGTGAGGGTCTGCATCGTCGGCTGCGGCGCGGTCGGGTCGCTCTTCGCCGCGAATCTCGGAACGCTCGACGACGTCGAGGTGTGGGCCTACGACCTCGCGCGCGACCACGTCGAGGCGATCAATCGGGACGGGCTCAGGCTGACCGGTGCCGGCGATGTCGTCGGCCTCGTACACGCGACGAGCGATGCGACAGAGCTCCCGCCCTGCGACTTCGGGATCGTCGCGACGAAGGCGATGCACACCGAGGCCGCGATCGCCGCGACCGCGCACGCCTTCGCGGACGGAGCCGTCGCAACCGTGCAGAACGGGATCGGCAACGAGGAGGTCCTCGCCGGCCGGGCCACGCGGGTGATCCGCGGCACCACCTTCCCCGCCGGCAAGCTCACCGCGCCCGGGGTCGTCCAGTGGGACGTGAAGGGCGAGACGACGTTCGGCCCGTTCGAGCCGAAGCCCGCCGGCGCGGACGAGATCGAACGCCTCGCCGAGGCCTGCACGCGGGGCGGAATGCCGACTCATGCGGTCGCCGATGCTCGTGGCCCCCAGTGGCGCAAGGTCATCTTCAACGCCGCCACCAACCCGCTCGGCGCGCTGACCGGCCTGACGCACGGTGCGGTCTGCGAGCAGCCGGCGCTCCGGGCGCTCGCCTCACAGCTCGTCGACGAGGGAAAGGCCGTCGCGGCGGCGCAGGGGATCGTGCTCGACTCCGATCCCGAGGACCTCATCGACTACGCCGCCCGCCCCGAGGTCGCCTACGGCCACAAGGCATCGATGCTCCAGGACGTCGAGGCGCGGCGCCAGACCGAGGTCGACTATCTGAACGGCGGGATCGTGGACTTCGGCCGCCGCTACGGTGTCCCGACCCCCGGCCACGAAACGATCCGGGCACTCGTCAAAGGAGTAGAGGCATCTTGGAAAACGTGACTTCAGGCTTCCCGCAGGAAGAGATCGAGCGCCGCTACCGGCTGATCCGCGAAGCGCTCGAGCGCGACGGGCTCGACGCGGTGATCGTCGCAGGCTCCGAGTACTCCGGCTTCGAGGGCGCCATGACCTACCTCTCCGGCTTCCAGATCGTCCACCGCTACGCCTATGTGCTCCTGCCCCGCGAGGGCGAGCCGGCGATCGTGTTCCCCCGCGAGGCCCGCTACGTCGGCGAGCACGGCACGACCTGGATCGACGAGCAGGTCTTCGTCGACCGCCCCGGCGACTGGCTCGCCGACAAGGTTCGCGGGCAGCGCGTCGGCGTCTACGGGCTCGACTACGTGATGACGGTACGCGACCATGCCGTGCTCGCGCCCGCCGCCGAGCTCAGCTCCTGGGACGTACAGTTCGACCACGCGCGCGCCGTCAAGAGCGACCTCGAGCTCGAATCGGTCAAAGACAGCGTCCGGATCAACACCGAGGGCTTCTGGAGGTTCGTCGACGAGTTCGAGCCGGGCCGCACGGAGCGCGAGATCCTCGCGCCCTGCGAGGGCTACTTCGTGGCCGAAGGCTGCGGCCGTTCGACGATGGACATGGTGCTGGCCGGCCCGAACGGCTCGGCGCTCCCTGAGTTCAAGATCGCCGGCACACGGCCGGTCGCGCGCACCGACATGGTGCTGCCCTCACTCGAGGTCGCAGGCCCGGGCGGCCACTGGGTCGAGGTCTCCCGCGCGATCTGCGCCGGCGAGCCGAGCGACGACTCGAAGCGCATGATGGAGGCCTATGACGAGTACTTCGCCGCCGCCCGCACCGCGCTCCACGACGGGGCAACGGCACGCGACGTCCACCATGCGGTCGCCAAGGGGTTCCTCGACCGCGGCTTCGCGCTCGGACACGTCACGGGCCACTCGATCGGGATGACGATGATCGAGTTCCCGAAGATCGGCGCCGACGACGAGACCGAGCTGCGCTCGAACATGATCTTCTCGATGCATCCGCACGCGATCTCGCAGGACGGGCAAGCCTGCCTCTACATGCAGGACACGTGGCTCGTCACCGCCGACGGGGGGATCCCGCTCGCGGAGGACCTGCCGCTGAAGATCTACGACGGCACGGAGTCGCGCCCGTGACCGAGCCGAAGCTCTCGGAGCCCGTCCTCGAAGGCCCCGGCGGCTCCGACTACGAGCGCTACCTCCGCACCGACGAGCTGCTTGCGCTCCAGAAGACGCCCGAGGAGTGGGCTCACCGCGACGAGCTTCTCTTCCAGACCGTGCACCAGGCCTCGGAGCTCTGGCTGAAGCTCGCCACGACCGAGGTCGCCGAGGCAACGCGCCTGATCGACGAGGACACCCTCGCGGCAGCGATCCGCCTCATGCGGCGCGCGGTCGACTGCCTGAAGATCGTCACGCAGGCGCTCGACATGCTGGAGCATCTCTCGCCCTGGGAGTACCAGGAGGTTCGCAAGGTGCTCGGCCACGGCAGCGGCTTCGACTCGCCCGGGTGGCGCGTCGCACAGAAGGTGACGCCACCCCTCGGCGCCGCCTTCCACGCCGCACGCGATCGCGCGGGTCTCACCCTGGTGGAGGTCTATACGCTCGGCCGCGAGCACGAAGACCTCTACCAGCTCGCAGAGCTCCTGATCGAATGGGACGAACGGGTCGTCGTCTGGCGTGCGCGCCACTTCGTCGTGGTCGAGCGGATCATCGGCGGCTCCGTCGTCGGAACCCAGGGCACGCCGGTCGAGGTGCTCGGAAAGTTGATCCACAAGCGGTTCTTCCCCGATCTCTGGGCGGTCCGCAACGAACTGACTGCACTCTCCGGATGACCTGGCCGCGTGTCTCGCTCGGCTGCGGCAACTTCGGCGGCATCGGTTCCGCACCCGCTTTCTTCGGTCAGGGCACAAACGAAGAGGATGCATTCGAGATCATGGACGCCGCCTGGGAACGCGGGATCCACTGGTTCGACACCGCCGATGCCTACGGCGGCGGCAGCAGCGAGGCCTTCATCGGCCGGTGGCGCGCCGCGCGCAGGCCCGAGGGGCTCCTGGTCACGACGAAGGTCTTCAACCCGGTCACGGACGACGACGGGCGGGGCCTCGCTCCCGACCGGATCCGCAGACAGGTCGAGGGCAGCCTCGAGCGGCTCGGCGTCGAGCGCATCGATCTCTACCTCGCCCACGACCCCGATCCGGAGACGCCGCTTGCCGAGACGATCGCGGTCTTCGAGGAGCTCGTCGGCCGGGGGAAGATCGGGGCCTGGGGACTGAGCAACTACGACGCCGCAGGCCTCGCGGAGGCACTCCGTCACGGCCGCCCCGCCCTCGTCCAGAACAGCTACTCGATCCTCGAGCGCGGCGACGAGCAGGCCGTTCTCCCGCTCTGTGCCGAGCACGGAATCGCCTACGTCCCGTTCGGCCCCCTCGCGGGCGGGTGGCTCACCGGCCGCTACCGGCGCGGCGAGCCGTTCCCCACCGGGTCGCGCATGACGCTGCGCCCCGGCCCGTACGAGAAGTTCCTCGACGACCGCGTCTTCGACGGGCTCGACCAGCTCGAAGACGAGGCCGAAGCACTCGACACGGACATGGCGACACTCGCGTTCGCCTGGGTGCTCTCGAACCCGGACGTGAGCGGCGCGGTGTGCGGGCCGTCCCGGCCGGCGCACCTGGAGCCGGTGCTGGCCGCGCTCGAGCTTCCGCTCACGGCCGAGCAGCGCGAGCGCGTAGGCTCGTTCTTCGAATGAGCGCCCTCGTCCTCGGCGAGCACGACGTCCAGCGGCTCCTGCCGATGGACGAGTGCATCGCGGTCATGGAAGACGCACTGGCGGCGCTCGCGCGCGAGGAGCTCCACAACCCGCTCCGCTTCGTCGTGCGCCCGCCGGACGCGAGCACGCTGATGGGCCTCATGCCCGCCTACCGCTCGGGCTCCGGGTCGGCATATGGCCTGAAGACCGTCTGCATCGCACCCGGTAACTCCGCGATCGGGCTCGATCCGCATCAGGGGTTCGTGGCGCTCTTCGACGGAGAGACCGGTGAGCTCCGAACGATCATGCACGCGGGTGCGATCACGGCGATCCGCACCGCCGCGGTCTCGGCGGTCGCCACCAGGGTGCTTGCCCGCCCCGGCTCACGGACGCTCGCGATCCTCGGAGCCGGAGTGCAGGGACGCTCCCACCTCGAGGCGATGCGGGCCGTGCATCCCTTCGAGGAGATCCGCGTCTGGAGCCGGACGCCCGGCCACGCCTCGGAGCTCGGCGGCGTCGAGGAGGCTGGATCGGCCGAGGAGGCCGTGCGCGGCGCCGATGTCGTCGTCACCGTCACCGCCGCCCGCGAGCCGATCCTCGAGCGCGCCTGGCTCGCAGAAGGAGCGCACGTGAACGCGATCGGATCGAGCATTCCGACGACGCGCGAGCTCGACACGCAGACGATGGCCGACGCCTCGCTCTTCGTCGACCGCCGCGAGTCGACCGTGAACGAAGCAGGTGACTTCCTCTTCCCGCAGGGCGAGGGCGCGATCGGCCCGGAGCACATCCGAGCCGAGCTCGGCGAGGTCCTGATCGGGTCCGCGCAGGGACGCAGCTCCGACACCGAGCTGACGGTGTTCAAGTCGCTCGGGCTCGCCGTCGAGGATCTTGCAGCCGCCGAGCACGTTCTGCGGCGCGCCCTCGCCGAGGGAGCCGGCACCGAGGTCGACCTGTGATCCCGCTCGAGGAGATCGACCTCGCTCGGAGGACGATCGCCGGGATCGCCGTTCGCACCCCGCTCGTCCGGCTCGACGTGGACGCCGATGCCCAGATCTACCTCAAGCTCGAGACGCTCCAGCCGGTCAACTCCTTCAAGATCCGCGGTGCCGGCAACGCCGTGCTCCAGGCGACCGACGAGGAGCTGGCGGAGGGAGTTGTCACCGCGAGCGCCGGGAACATGGCCCAGGGTGTCGCGTATGCGGCGCGACTCCGCGGCGTCCCGGCCACGATCGTCGTGCCTGAAGGCGCGCCGTCCACCAAGATCGCCGCGATCGAGCGGTTCGGAGGCACCGTCGTCTCGCTGCCCTATGACGACTGGTGGCGCGTGCTCGTCGAGGGACGTTACGACGGCGCCCCCGGGCTGTTCGTGCATCCCGTCGACGACGTCCGCGTGATGGCCGGCAACGGGACGATCGGGCTCGAGCTGCTCGAGGACCTGCCCGATCTCGATGCGGTGATCGTCCCCTACGGCGGCGGGGGCCTCCTCACGGGGATCGCGAGCGCGGTGAAGGCCCAGCGGCCTGAGGTTCGATTCTTTGCCGCCGAGCCCGAGACCGGCGCCGCCGTCAGCGCGTCCCTGGCCGCCGGCGAGCCGACCGAGATCGACTACGTCCGCTCGTTCGTCGACGGCGCGGGCAGCCGCTCGCTGATCCCGGGCGTATGGTCGCACGCACGCGACCTCCTCGACGGAGCCTTCCCCGTGCCGCTCGACGACGCGGCGGCTGCGATCCGAACGATCGCCGAGCGCGTCCGCGTCATCGCCGAAGGCGCCGGCGCCCTCGCCGCCGCAGCGGCGATCGCCGGCCGCGCCGGGAGCGGCAAGGTCGTCTGCATCGTCTCGGGCGGCAACATCGACCCGAAAGTCTTCGCCAGAATCCTCGAAGGAGAAACCCCATGACCCGTACTGGAGCCCGATGAACACGACCGTCTTCGATGTCACCGCGGCGCGCGAGCGGTTCTCTTCGCTCCGTTCCGGCTTCGCGTTCCTCGACGCCCCCGGCGGGACGCAGGTTCCCGACGAGGTCGGCGACGCGATCGCCCGCGCGCTCCGCGACGCCTCCGGCAACCTCGGCGCGCCGTATGCAACCGGCCGGGCCGTCGAGGCCATCCTCGAGGGCGCGAAGGCGGATGCGGCCAGGTTCCTCGGCTGCGTGCCCGCCGAGGTCGCGTTCGGCATGAACATGACGTCGCTGAACTTCGCGATCTCGCGTGCGGCCGGCCGGGATTTCGAAGAGGGCGACGAGATCCTGACGACGGAGCTCGACCATGACGGCGGCGTCGCCCCCTGGGTCGAGCTTGCCGCCGACAAGGGGATGAAGGTCGTCGTCGCACGGGCGACCGACGAGCTCACCGTCGACTACGACGACCTCGAGTCGAAGCTCTCAGACCGCACGAAGGTGATCGCCTTCGCGCTCGCCTCGAACGCGACGGGCTCCGTCGCCGACGCCGCGCGCATCTGCCGCCTGGCGCGCGAAGCCGGGGCGCTCTCCTGGATCGACGCCGTCCACTACGCAGCGCACGAGCCGCTCGACGTGATGGAGCTCGGCTGCGACGTGTTGCTCTGCTCCCCGTACAAGTTCTGCGGCCCACACCTCGGAATGGCGTACCTCCGCACGGAGATCGCCCAGACCTGGCGGCCCTACAAGGCGCGCCCCTCGTCGTCGAAACCCCTTGGGCGGAGCTTCGAGACGGGCACGCTGCCCTACGAGCTGCTCGCGGGGTTCCAGGCGACGATCGCCTATCTCGACTCGCTCGGCGGGCTCGCGCCGCTCCGCGACTACGAGCGGGCACTCGGCGAGCGCTTCCTCGCCGGCCTGCCCGACACGGTCAGCCTCTACGGGCCGCCCACGATGGAAGGCCGCGTCCCGACGTTCCTGCTGAACGTCGAGGGCGTCGAGGCGGAGACGGTCGCCCGCACGCTCGCCGAGCGCGGCTACGGCGTCTGGTACGCCGACAACTGGTACTGCGTGTCGCTCGCCAACCGACTCCCGCCGAGCTCGGTCCGGGTCGGGTTCATCCACTACAACACGGCCGGCGAGGTCGACGGACTGCTCGGCGAGCTCGCAGCTCTCGCCCCGTCCTGACGGGCGGCAACCCGGCGTCGACGCCAGAGCTGGGTTCGGCTTCACCTAGGTGATCGAGGGCTTTCCGGCCCGGCGCGCCCGATCCGGTCGTAGTGTTCGACGCGTTCTGAACTGCCCTTGACGACTTTTGGAGGAGAATCGGTGCTAGCCGTCTACACGTTTGGTGATGTCCTGTGGAGCATGTTCGTGTTCTTCCTTTGGATCCTGTGGTTCTGGCTCCTCTTTAGCATCATCGGCGACCTCTTCCGGCGCCACGACATCAGCGGGTGGGCGAAGGCCGCCTGGACGTTCTTCGTGATCATCCTGCCGTTTCTTGGCATCTTCATCTATCTCATCGCCGAGGGTAAGGGCATGGGCGAGCGGAAGATGGCTGAGGTGCAGCAGGATCGGACGCAGATGGACACCTACGTCAGGTCCGTCGCAGCATCGTCCAATCCGGCCGAGCAGATCGCAAAGGCCAAGGAGCTTCTCGATAGCGGCACGATCAGCGACGCGGAGTTCGCGCAGCTGAAGGCGAAGGCACTCGTTACCTAGCCGACAACCGCAAGGGAACGAGACGGACGAAGCCGCCGCCACGAAGGTGCCTGTCCTCGCGGGATGCGAGCCGGAGGCCTTCTGGGCCAGGTTCGAAGAGCTGACGAGGATCGCGCGGCCGCCGCGCCACGAAGAGCCGGTAATCGAGTATGTCCGGCAGTGGGGCGCGGCCCGCGGTTTCTCGGCGAGCCAGGACGCGGCACGGAACCTCGTCTTCGGCGTCCCGGCCACCCCGGGCCGCGAGGGGGCACCGATCGTGGTCCTGCAAGGCCACCTCGACATGGTCTGCGAACGTCAACCCGGCAGCCCGAACGACCCGGCCGAGGGTCGGATCGAGCTCGTCGTCGACGGCGAGTGGCTCACCGCGAACGGGACCACGCTCGGCGCGGACGACGGCGTCGCGATCGCGGCGATGATGGCGGTCGCCGAGGACTCCTCGCTCGCCCACGGGCCCCTGCAGCTGCTGATGACGGTCGCCGAGGAGGTCGGCCTCGAGGGCGCAAACGGCCTCGACGGGACCCTCATCCACGGGACGATCCTCCTGAACCTCGACAGCGAGGAGGACGGCCAGCTGACGGTCGGCTCCGCCGGTAGCACGGACTCCTGGATCCGGATCGGCGAGGAGCGCGAGCCCTCGGGGCGCGGCGCCGTCTCCCTGTCGGTCGGCGTGAGCGGCGGCCGCGGTGGGCACTCTGGTGCGAACATCCATCTGGGACGTTCGAACGCGATCAAAATCCTCGGCCGAGCGCTGCGTGAGACGCTCGCGACCGTCCCCTTCCGCCTCGTCTCCTTCGACGGCGGCAAGAGCCGGAATGCGATCCCGCGCGATGCCGGGGGGGTCTGCTCGGTCGCGGTGGAGCTCGAAGCCGAGTTCCGGGAGGCGATCGAGTCTGCCGCGACGACGATCTGCGAGGCGTTCGCGAAGACCGACCCCGCCGTGCGTTTCACGATCGACCGAGCCGACGGCGAGACCGGCGCATGGAGCGAGGCTGGAACGGCGAGGCTGCTCGACGCAGTCGCGCTCGTGCCTACGGGGCCGCTCGCGATGAGCCCCGACTTCGACGGCCTCGTGGAGACGAGCACCTCGCTCGGCGAAGCAGTGACCGAGGGTGACACGTTGACGCTACACAGCCTCACGCGGTCATCGAACGAGGCGGCGCTCCCCGAGGTGGTCGCGGCACTCGACGCGATCGCCCGCCTGACCGGCGGTGCATTCGAGGTGAAGCGCAACTACGGTGGCTGGCGCCCGGATCTCCACTCGCCGACGCTCGCCGTGGCACGCAGCGTCTACGAACGGCTGTTTGGCGAGCCCGCCGCCGTTTCGGCCGTGCATGCGGGGCTCGAGCCCGCGGTGATCGCCGACAAGGTCCCGGGCCTCGACATGATCTCGCTCGGCCCGCAGATCGAGGCACCGCATTCCCCCGACGAGCGAGTCAACATTCGAACGGTCGAACGGTTCTGGCAGCTGCTCACCGGTCTGCTCGACGAGCTCTCAACCCCCACAGCCGGGGCGATCCCGACCCAATCTTTGACATCCCGACGAGGAGGAGTCGCGTCATGATCCGCCCCGCACTCACCGCCTGGGCCGTCGCGGCCGCGCTTGCGCTCGCGCTGCCGGCTTTCGGCACCGCCGCAGGGTCGGCGCCCGCCACCACGACCACCGCGGCCGACACGGAAACCACGACGACCGCCCCCGAGACCACCGAAACGACGGAGAGCACGCCGACGGAGACGACAACCGAAACCACCACGACCACACCTGAGACGACGACCGAGACAACGACGACGGAGACCACGCCGACGAACACCATCGGGACCGGCGGCGCTGTCATCGTCGGCGCCAAGGCGGCGGAGTCGAGCTCCTCTTCCGACGAGTGGGGCTGGATCGCCTTCGGCATCCTCGCCGCATGCGTCGTCGTGTTCGGGATCGTCTGGTTCGTCCGCAGGCATCGGCATCGGGCCGCGCCGGGCACCTAGAGGCGAGACGGGAGCCGGCGCGCGGAGAACCGAGGTCCTCCGCGCGCCCTATTCGCGAGACCGCCGAGAGCTCGATCAGGTGACCTTGAACAGGCCCTTCATCCCTTGCGCGGCGTGCCCCGGAACGGTGCAGAGGTACTCGTAGGTTCCCTTCACGAGGACCGAGACCCGGAGGGTTGCGGACGAGCCCACGTTGATGAGCTTCGTTCCCCGCCCGGTACAGCTGTTCTTGAGCGAGCTACTCCTCTTCGAACAGAGCTTGAAGTCGTGCGGGATCACACCGCTGTTCTTGATCTTGAACACGATCACCCCGCGCTTGGCGCTGCTCTTCGCGAGCTTGAAGCGGAACTCGGACGGCTTGCCGGCAGTCACGTTGATCGTGGTCACGAGCGTCTTTGCTCGCGACCCGGCCAGCGCCGAGGGTACGACAAGCGCTGCGACGAGCGCCGCAACTGACACGCAGAGCGCGATGAGAAGCGGGTACCTGTTCATGGGGCTCTCCTTCCGACGGTTTGCGTGCAGAACGTAGCGAGAAGATCGTTGTTCCCGCACGAAACGATCTGAATCGAGCCGGCTCGGAGCGTGCTCCGTCGCCGGTCGCGACCGACGGCCTCGCTCTCTGACGGCGATCCGTACCCGGGTCGCCGTTCGTCCCTGCTCGATCTACGACCAAACCACATGCGCCCGGCAAGATTCGAACTTGCGGCCTCTGCCTCCGCAGGGCAGCGCTCTATCCCCTGAGCTACGGGCGCGGGGTGGTCAGTGTATCCGTGCGGGGCGGCCCGCCACCGTGAGCTCGGCGCCCTCCGGTACCTCGACCCGTACATAGGCCAGCGCGAGGCCGGGAACGGAGCTCGTGACCCGGCCGACGGTGCGGTCCCCTTCGCGGACCTCGTCGGCCTGGTGTGCGGACTCACCGTCGAGCTCGAGGACCCGGAGCGAACGGTTGGCGTGGCCTCGGTGATGGAGGCGGGCGAGCGGCTCCTGCCCCGGATAGCAGCCCTTGGTGAACGAGATCGCCCGTTCGTCGAGGCCGGCCTCCGCGGGCAGGATCCCCTCGTCGATCTCACGCCCCCAGCGAGGCGTACGGGCGAGGATGCGGAGGCGCTCGAGCTCCTCGTCGGCGGGCTCGGCCGGCAGCTCGCCGTCGAGCACCTCGACCGCGGGAACGCCGTAGTCGGCATTGGGGATGCCGTCGGCCTCGCCGAGCACGATCGCCGAGATGTGCTCCTCGGGCTCGACCTCGCACTTCGAGGCGAAGCGCATCCGTGTGACGTGGCTGCGGACGATCTCGCCGAGCTCGGGCTCGGTCAGGAGCAGGAAGTCGTCCTCGGCGCGCCGCCAGACGAGGAGCGGGGCGATCACGCGGCCCTTCGGAGTCAGGATCAGCGCCTCGCAGGACTCGGCGGCGAGCACGTCGTTCGACACGATCCGCTGGAGCAGGTCGGAAGCGTCGGGCCCGCTGACCCGGACATACGCGCGAGGCCTGATGTAGGCGCGGGTAGCGATGGTGCCCATGCATCCAGTCTAGGCGCGGCCTCCAGGCTCGCACGGCCTCTAAGCTGGAACCGTGTTTCGATCGAGGGACGAGCGCAAGGCACGCGAGGCCGGAATCGACCCGGCAAGGCTTCCGCCCGGCCAGCACATGACGGTGAAGTGGCCCGTCCTCCATGCCGGCGGCGTGCCGAACGTCGACCTCACGAAGTGGACGCTGTGCCTCTTCGGCGAGGTCGAGGAGGAGGTCGTCCTCGACTGGGGGCAGTTCAACGCGCTGCCCCGGACGGGCAACGTCCAGGACATCCACTGCGTGACCCGCTGGAGCAAGTTCGACACGTCGTTCGAGGGCGTCCACTGGCAGGAGCTCGCAAAGCTCTGCCGGCCGCTTCCAACTGCGCGCTTCGTGCTCGCGTGGGCCGAGCACGACTTCACGGCCAACGTGCCGCTCGCCTCGATCGAGGATCCGCAGGCGCTCTTCGCCACCCATGGCGACGGCGAGCCGCTCACCCTCGAACACGGCTATCCGCTTCGCCTCGTCGTCCCGCACAAGTACTTCTGGAAGAGCGCCAAGTGGCTTCGCGGGATCGAGCTCCTCCCGGAAGACCAGCTCGGGTTCTGGGAGCGCTACGGCTACAACAACAATGCCGACCCCTGGCTCGAGGAGCGT
The DNA here is from genome assembly GCA_036271235.1 of Gaiellaceae bacterium. Lineage (GTDB taxonomy): Bacteria > Actinomycetota > Thermoleophilia > Gaiellales > Gaiellaceae > PALSA-600. The sequence continues at coordinate 106,849 of DATBBA010000065.1, read as the reverse complement.
TACTCGTTCTAGCCACTTCCCCTCGCTGGCGTCCGTGAGGTAGGTGCGAGCGCCCCTGGAGGGGAACTGGCTAATTTCGGGGAAAGAGCAAATCACCCCATCGAGGGACTTGAGGGGTGTGGCAATCGATCCGATGAACTCCTCGACGCAACCCAACCCGTCCGTATGACCAGAAGAGCCGGCCACATACCCGCCGGCTCTTCTGCTGTTCGCGGACGGCGGGGCCGGGGCGCCGTTTAGCATCGAGCGTCGATGACGACGGTCGTGCTCCCGACGCTCGCCGTCGCGGCCTCCTGGCTTCTCTTCGGAGTCGTGATCCTCGGATGCGGCTTCCTGATCCGGGCGGCGCTCCTCGGGTGTCTCGCGGTCGAGCGCGCAGACCGGCCGGCGGCGGCCGACCTCTGGATCGGGCTCGGCGCCCTCGTCCTCTACCTGCTGGTCTGGAATCAGTTCGCCGCGCTCACCTGGGCGGCGTGGGTCGTTCCCGGCGGCGCGGGTGCTGCGGGGGTCATGCTCGGGGCGCTGAGGCTGCGCGGTCTCCGGGGAGCCCGGCCCAGGTGGTGGGTGCTCGGCCTCGTCGGGCCTGCCGTGGCGTGGATCGCGAACCAGGCGCTCGGACCGGCCGAGGACTACGACTTCGGCCTCTACCACCTCGCGATCGTCCGGTACGCCGAGCACTTCGCCGCGATCCCCGGGCTCGCGAACCTCCACAGCCGCTTCGGCGCCGCCGACGCGCACCTACTGCTGGTCGCGTTCCTCGATCACGGTCCGTGGTCCGGTGCGGCGCCACATCTCGTGAACGGGCTCCTCGCCTCGATGCTCTGCGTCGAGCTCGGGTCGCGCTTCGTTGCCCGCGCGCCGGACGGGACACTCTCACCTTTCTCACAGCGGATGGCGTTGCTGCTCGTGCCCGTGCTCTTCGTCGGTGTCGCGAACCGGCCGACTCACCTCGTGTCGAGCCCGAATCTCGACTTTGCGGCGTTCGTCCTCGTCCTCGCCGGGATGCTGTACCTCGCCGAGGCCGTCGAGCGCGACTTCGCGCCGACGCCCGTGCTCGCAGCCGGCGCAGCTCTCGGCACGGCCGCGGCGACGCGACCGCTCTACTGGCTTCCCGTGGCGGTCGCCGTGGTGCTTCCGATCGTCGCCGCACGTCGCGCAACGGCCTCGCGGCTCGTCCGCACCGCGGTGCTCGCGGGGGCGCTCCCGGTGCTGCTCTTCGTGGCGGTCGGCGTGCGCGAGGCGGTGCTGTCGGGCTATCCGTTCTTTCCGGCGACCGCGTTCAAGCTGCCGGTCGACTGGCGTGTTCCACTCGGGATCGTGGTCACGCAGAACACGATCAACCACGCATTCGCGACCGGATCGACCCACCCGCCGGCGATCGTCGTCCGCTCGCTGTTCTGGATCCGGCCGTGGCTGACGCAGAAGTCCACGAATCCCGACGTGATCCTGCCGCTGATCCTGCTCGCCGGGCTGATCCCGGCCGCAGTCTTCGGGGGCGAACCCGAGCGCCGCAGGCGGCTGGCGCCGATGCTCGCGGTGGTGCTCCCGAGCCTCGCGCTTCTCGTCGCCTGGTTCCTGCTCGCACCCGATCCGCGCTTTGCACTCGCCCCGCTCTGGCTCGTCCCGGTCGGCGTCGGCGCCTGGGCGCTCCCGCAGAAGCTCCGGCGTCCGTCCACCCCGGTGATCGTCGTCGGCGCCGTTTCAGCGGCCTTCGTGGCGCTCGTCTTCTCGCGCTGGTCGTGGCACGAGCCGGTGCCGCTCGCGATCATGATCTCCCTCGGCGCGACGATCGTCGTTCGCCTCGTGCGACGGCATCCCGCCGGCCTCGGGGAAGGCGCGGCACTCGCCGGGTTCGCGGCCGGGCTTGCGGTCCTCTTCGTCGTGCGCTCGCTCACCATCGTCCACGCGACGCCGGGCGGCCCGCTCGGAACCCCGCCGAACCCCACACCGGTGCTGAAGACGGTCGCGAGCTCATCCGGACTGCTGCTCACGAAACCGGTCGGAAGCGACCAGTGCTGGGGCGTGATTCTCTGCGTGCCCGGCCTCGCCGAGCCGGGAGTGCGGAAACGCGGCGCCACGATCGCCGACGGCTTCAGGCATTAACGGACGAGGGCGCCGGTCTCCCGGCGCCCTCGCTGAATCGAGAAGCGGATCGAAATCCGCGACCTACATCATCCCCGACATGTCGGGCATTCCGCCGCCGCCGCCGGCGGCACCGTTCTTCTCCGGGGCGTCTGTGACGATCGCCTCGGTGGTGAGGATGTTCTTGCCGATCGACGCGGCGTTCTGCAGCGCCGAGCGGGTGACCATCGTCGGATCGATGATCCCGTTCTTGACGAGATCCTCGACCTCGCCGGTGTCGACGTTCAGGCCCTGGCCTGCCTTCGCCGAGCGGACGGACTGGACCACGACGGAGCCCTCGAGGCCCGCGTTCGTCGCGAGCTGCCGCAGCGGCTCCTCGAGCGAGCGGAGGACGATCTGGGCACCCGTGCGCTCGTCGCCCTCGAGCGACTCGAGCAGCGCGGCCTTCGTCTTGTCGGCTGCGTTCAAAAGCGCGACTCCGCCGCCGGGGACGATGCCCTCCTCGAGCGCGGCCCGCGTGGCCTGGAGTGCGTCCTCGACGCGGTGCTTCTTCTCCTTCATCTCGGTCTCGGTGGCTGCGCCGACCTTCACGACCGCGACGCCGCCCGACAGCTTCGCGAGGCGCTCCTGGAGCTTCTCGCGGTCGAAGTCGGAATCGGTGGTCTCGATCTCGGCCTTCAGCTGCTTGATCCGGGCCTTGATGTCCTCCGGATCGCCGGCACCGTCGATGATCGTGGTCGAGTCCTTGTCGACGACGACCTTGCGGGCCCGGCCAAGCTGGGCGAGCTTCGTGTTCTCGAGCTTGAGACCCATCTCCTCGGTGATGACCTCTCCGCCGGAGAGGATCGCGATGTCCTCGAGCATCCGCTTGCGGCGGTCTCCGAAGCCCGGCGCCTTGACGGCGACGGCCTGGAAGGTGCCGCGGAGCTTGTTGACGACGATCGTCGCGAGCGACTCGCCCTCGACGTCCTCGGCCACGATCAGCAGCGGGCGACCCGCCTGGATGACCTGCTCGAGCAGCGGGAGCAGATCCTTGATCCCGCCGAGCTTCTGGTTCGCGATCAGGATGTACGGATCGTCGAGCACGGCTTCCATGCGCTCGGCGTCGTTCACCATGTACGGCGACAGGTAGCCCTTGTCGAACTGCATGCCCTCGGTGAACTCGAGCTCGAGGCCGAAGGTCTGGCCCTCCTCGACGTTCACGACGCCGTCCTTGCCGACCTTCTCGATCGCGTCGGCGATCACGTCGCCGATCTCGCGCTCACGCGACGAGATGGTGGCGACACGGGCGATGTCTTCCTTGCCGTTGATGTCGACCGACTGCTTCTGCAGGTTGGCGACGATCGCCTCGACGGCCTTCTCGATCCCGCGCTTGAGCGCGATCGGGTTGGCACCGGCCGAAACGTTCTTCAGGCCCTCGCGGACGATCGCCTGGGCGAGCACGGTCGCGGTGGTGGTGCCGTCGCCGGCGACGTCGTTCGTCGCGGTCGCGACCTCGCGCACGAGCTGGGCACCCTGGTTCTCGAACGGGTCCTCCACCTCGATCTCGCGCGCGATCGTGACGCCGTCGTTCGTGATCGTCGGCGCGCCGTACTTCTTGTCGAGGACGACGTAGCGTCCCTTGGGGCCAAGGGTGACCTTGACCGCGTCGGCGAGAGTGTCGACCCCGCGCAGGAGCGAGCGCCGTGCCTCCTCGCCGAACTTCAGTTCCTTGTGAGCCATGTTCTTCTCGTTCCTCTCTCTTAGGCCTTGGCCTTCGCCTTGGCGGGCGTCGCGGCGACCTTCGCGAGGATGTCGCTCTCGCGCAGGATCAGATAGTCGGTTCCTTCGATCCGGATCTCGGTGCCTCCGTACTTCGAGAAGACGATCTGGTCGCCCTCGGCGATATCCATCGGGATGCGATCGCCCGTCTCGGAGTTGCGGCTACCGGGTCCGGCGGCGACGACGACGCCGCGCTGCGGCTTCTCGAGCGCGGTGTCAGGGAGAACGATGCCGCCGATCGTCGTCTGCTCTTCTTCGACCGTTTCGACGATGAGGCGATCTCCCAGGGGCGTCAGATTCATTCCTCGGACCTCCACTGTGTAGGTTGAAACTGTTTTGTTGAAGCGTCTGAGCCGCCGTTTGTGACGAACTCGTGACATCGATTGGCACTCTCTACTGGAGAGTGCCGACGGGGAGCATAGCCAAAGTGCCGCCCCTGGCGCAGGGCCGATATCTCAGTGCCCCGCGCTAAGGTCTGACGGGTGCGACGTGAATTTTCTGCCGGCGGCGTGCTCGTCCGGCGGCTCCGGGGCCGGTGGGTGTTCGCAGCGATCAGACCCGGCGGAAAACCGCCGGGGCTCTGGGTCCTGCCGAAGGGCCAGCTCGGAGCGGGCGAGTCGAGCGAGGAGGCCGCCCTGCGCGAGGTCGCGGAGGAGACGGGAGTGACCGGGCATTCGATGGCCAAGCTCGGAGACACGCGCTACTGGTTCAACTGGGACGGGGAGCGCGTCTTCAAGGTGGTCTCGTTCTTCCTCGTGCGCTACGAGAGCGGGCGGCTCGGCGAAATCCCGGAGGAGTTCCGGCACGAGGTGGCGGAGACGCGCTGGCTGCCGCTCGACGACGCTCCCGGCCTGCTCGCGTATACGGGCGAGCGGCAGATGGCGGAGCGGGCGATCGCGCTGCTCGCCCACGGCGAGGACGTATGATCGAGGGCTGTTGCCAGCCTTCGCCCTCAACTTCTACTCGCCTGTCGTCGAGGCCCAGCTTCGCTCGCACCGCAAGACGGCGACGATTCGCCTCGGCGACAAGTCGCGCAAATACCAGAAGGGCATGATCGTCTCGGTGCTCGTCGGCGCGCGCTACGGCCCCCGCCAGCACATCTTCGACGCGGTCGTCGACAAGGTCGAGGTCAAGCGCCTTGCCGAGCTCTCCCCGCGCGAGATCGAGCACGACAACCCGGAAGTGCGCCGGCCCGAGGAGATGGCCCGCTTCCTCAGCCAGCTCTACAACCGCGAGATCACCGAGGAAGACACGGTCACGGTGATCCGGTTCTCGGCAATCAAGCCCGGCTGACCCGAACCGCCGGCCCTAACGGACGCGCCCGTGCGGGCCATCGGCCCGTGGAGCCACTGTCCGGTGCCAGGTTACGGAGCGAAAGCGTGACGGACCATCCACAGTTGTCCCGAACCGATGCGGCGGATCAGGACTGCTTGCGGATCGGGATCCCGAAGAGCTCGGGCTCGCGGATCCGGCCGCCGCACTCCTCGCAGTCGACCGCGAACGTCGAGGAGAAGGGCGCGGAGCACGAGGGGCAGCGGTGGATCATCTTGCCGCCGCAGGCCGGGCATTCGGTCGGGATCTCGTGCTCGAGCCCCTCGAACCAGCGGCGGGCACCGCCGCAGCGGAGGCAGACGGCCGTCCAGTCGCCGAGCACCTTCCGCCGCTCCTCGCGGAGCCAGTCCGAAGCCTTTCCCACGGACGGACCTTAACGACGCCGGGAGTGCCCGCCGTCGCGTTAGAGTGGCAGCGGTATGTCGATCGCGCGCGTTGCCGAGCCGAGCGGCTCGCTTCAGGAAGCGAAGGAATGGGGCCTCGACCGTGAGGATCTCCTCGGCATCTACCGCAACCTCCTGCTGACGCGCGGCCTCGAGGAACGGGGGCACATCCTTTACCGGCAGGGGAAGATCCCGGGCTCGTTCTACACCGGCCGCGGGAACGAGGCCTCGGCGGTCGCGATCGCCACGGCGATGGCCCGCGACGACGTCGGGACGCCGCTCCACCGCGACATGGGCGTGCACATCGTCCGCGGCGTCGAGCCGTGGCGGATCTTTGCGAACTACATGGGCCGCGCGGACGGGCCCGCAAAGGGCAAGGACGGGAACGTGCACATGGCAGACAGCCATCTCGGCCTCGTCGCGATGGTCTCCCACCTGCCGGCGATGATGCCGGTCGCAGTCGGCTGCGCGCTCGCCTTCCGGATCAAGGAGGAGAAGCGCGTTGCCGTCACCTGGTTCGGCGAGGGGTCTGCCGCTCGCGGCGATGCCCACGAGGCGATGAACTTCGCCGCCGTCCGTCAGCTCCCCGTGGTATTCGTCTGCGACAACAACGGCTGGGCCTACTCGACCCCGACGCACCTCGAATACGCGATCGAGCATCTCGCCGATCGCGCCGCCGCCTACGGATTCGAAGGAGTGGTCGTCGACGGCACCGACGCGCTCGCCGTGTACCGCGAGGCGAAGCGTGCGATCGAGAAGGCGCGCCAGGGCGGCGGGCCGACGATGATCGAGAGCGTCACGCTCCGGATGGAAGGTCACGCCGTCCACGACGACGCCTCGTACGTGCCGAAGGAGCTCTTCGAGCAGTGGGCCGCACGCGATCCGATCGAGCGCTACCGCCGGTGGCTGATCGATCACGCCGAGCTGACCCACACCGAGGAGGACGAGATCTCGAGCTACGTGAAACGCCATCTGAACGAGGCTCTCGAGCGGGCCGAGGCCTCTCCGCAGCCCGACCCGGCCACGCTCCTCCACGGGGTCTACGCCGAGCCCGAGGAGCTCGACCACCCGCACCACATGTAACCCGCGATGGCAGAGAAGACATACCTCCAGGCGATCTCCGAAGGCCTCCGGCAAGAGATGCAGCACGACAAGCGCGTCTTCCTGATCGGCGAGGACATCGGCGTCTACGGCGGCGCGTTCAAGGTGACGCAGGGCTTCCAGGAGGAGTTCGGCGCGTGGCGCGTGATCGACGCGCCGCTCTCGGAGACGGCGATCGTCGGCGGCGCGACCGGGGCCGCGATGATGGGCCTTCGCCCCGTCGCCGAGATGCAGTTCGCCGACTTCGTCTCGTGCGCGTGGGATCACCTGGTGACGATCGCGGCCAAACAGCACTGGCGCGCAGGCACTCCTGTGCCGATCACGCTGCGCCTGCCCTCCGGCGGCGGCTTTTCGGGCGGGCCGTTCCACTCGCAGAACCCCGAGTCGTCCTTCGCCCACATCCCGGGCCTCAAGTGCGTGTGCCCATCGACACCCGAGGATGCGAAAGGCCTGATCATCTCGGCGATCCAGGATCCGAACCCGGTCCTCTACTTCGAGCACAAGCACCTCTACCGGCGGATCAAGGGCGAGGTGCCCGAGGAGCGCTACACGACGCCGATCGGCCAGGCGCGGATCGCGCGCGAAGGCGACGACGTGACGGTCGTGACCTGGGGGGCGATGGTCTATACGGCAGAGCAGGCGGCAGAGCAGCTCGACGACCTCTCGGTCGAGATCGTCGACCTCCGCACGATTCTTCCCTGGGATCGGGAGGCGGTGCTGAAGTCGGTGCGAAAGACCTCGAAGGTGGTCATCCTCCACGAGGACACCCACACAGGCGGCTTCGGAGCGGAGATCGCTGCGACGATCGCCGAAGAGGCATTCGAGGATCTCGACGCGCCGCCCCGCCGGGTCACCGCTCCCGACACGCCGGTTCCGTTCGCGCCAGCGCTCGAAGCCGCCTTCCTACCTCAGGTCTCCGACGTCGTCGCGGCGCTCCGCGAGGTTGCTGACTACTAGATGGCCAGCGGAACCGTCGTCGAGGTCGTGATGCCCCAGATGGGCGTCTCCGTTTCGGAGGGAACCGTCACGAAGTGGCTGCGCCATGTCGGCGACACGATCGAGGCCGACGAGCCGCTGCTCGAGATCTCGACCGACAAGGTCGACACCGAGGTGCCGAGCCCGGGAACCGGGGTGCTGCAGGAGATCCTGGTCCAGGAGGGTGAGACCGTCGCGGTCGGAACGCTCGTCGCGCGGATCGGTACCGGGGACGCCGCCGCGCCGCCGAAGCCGAACGTACCGGATCCGCTGCCGTCGTTCGTCGAGCCCGAGCCGGAGGCCGTCGCGCCGGAACCGGAGGCCGAAGCGGAGCCGGAACCCGCGCCGGAGCCCGAGCCCGCGCCGTCACCTGCCCCATCCGCCGGTGGAAACGGCTCGAGCGGCGAGCACCACACCTTCGTCTCGCCCGTCGTCGCACGCATCGCCGCCGAGCACGGGATCGATCCGTCCACCGTTCCCGGCACCGGCCGGGACGGGCGGGTGACGAAGAAAGACATACTGGCCTTTGTCGAGCAAGAGCCCTCGACCAAGGCTCGTGAGGCTCCCGCCGCCCTGACCGAGTCGCCTGCTCCTGCGCAAGCGCCCGCCGCGCCGCCGCCGACTCGCCGAGAAGCACAGCTTCCTGGCGAGGAGATCACGCCGATGAGCGCGATGCGGCGCGGGATTGCCGACCACATGCGCCGCTCGCTCGACACCGCCGCGCACGTCACGAGCGCGATCGAGGTGGACATGTCCCGGATCGTTGCGATCCGGAGCAGGCTGAAGGCGGAGTTCGCCGCCTCGCACGGCGTCAACCTCACCTACCTCGCCTTCGTGTCGCGCGCGACCGTCGAGACGCTTGCCGACTGGCCCTACATCAACGCCGAGATCCGCGGCGAGTCGATCGTCACCCGCAAGAACGTGAACCTCGGCTTCGCGGTCTCGCTCGAGGAGGGCAAGGGCCTGATCGTCCCTGTGCTGAAGAACGCCGAGGGGCTGAACCTGCTCGGAATGGCGCGCGGGATCGCCGACCTCGCGGATCGGGCCCGGACGAAGAAGCTGCTGCCCGACGACGTCCAGGGTGGCACGTTCACGATCACGAACCCCGGGAGCTACGGCACGTTCATCGGCACGCCGGTGATCAGCCAGCCGCAGACCGGCATCCTCGGCACCTATGCAGTCGTGAAGCGGCCGTGGGTGATCACCGACGACGCCGGCCAGGACGCGATCGCGATCCGGCCGATGATGAACCTGACGCTGACCTACGACCACCGGCTCGTCGACGGCGCCTACGCCGGGCAGTTCCTGCGGGATCTGACCCGCCGCCTCGAGGGCTGGACCGACAGCGACTACTGAGTTGACCGCTGACGCGACCGAGCGGCTGACCGAGGCTGCCAACGAGCCGGAAGCGTCCGTGATCTGCGGCTTCCTCGGCTCCCGGGGAATCGCCGCGACCTACGAGCAGGGCCCTGCCCCGCTCGGCGGGATGTTCCCGACCGCCAACTCCGGCCGCTTCGAGATTCTCGTCCGCGCCGATCAGCTCGAGGAGGCACAGGCCGCCCTCGCCGAGGCCGATCGCGGCGAGGATTCCACCGGCTGATGCGCGGCGCCTACCTCATGAACCTGGGCCTCACCGGCTATCTCGAGGCCTGGGAGCTCCAGCGTTCGCTCGCCGCGGCCGTTTCGCGCGGCGCGATCCCGGACATCGTCGTCCTGCTCGAGCATCCGCCGACGATCACCCTCGGCCGGCGCACCGACGAAGCCGAGGTGCACGTACCGGCAGGCGTCGAGGTCGAGGTCGTCGAGACCGACCGCGGCGGAAAGTCCACCTTCCACGGCCCTGGGCAACTCGTCTGCTACCCGATCCTCGATCTCAAGCGCCACGGGAAAGACGTCAAGAAGTATTGCCGCGACCTCGAGCAGGCGATCATCGTCACTGCGGGTGCGTTCGGGCTCGAGGCGGCGCGGATCGACGGGCTCACCGGGGTCTGGCTGCATTCTCCGCCGCGCAAGCTCGCCTCGATCGGCGTGCACATCTCGCGCTGGGTCACGACCCACGGCTACGCCTTGAACGTCGATCTCGATCCTGCGCCGTTCACCGACTGGATCACGGCCTGCGGGCTCGAGGACGCCGCGTTCACCTCGCTGGCCCGTGAGCTCGGGCGGCCGGTCGCCGTCGACGAGGTGCGCCCCGCCGCCGCCGAGGCGTTCGCCGAGGTCTTCGGGCTCGTGCTCGACGAGGTCCCGGGCGACGAGCCCGGCCTCTGGGCCCAGCCGCTCCACGCCTCGCTCGCCGGCTGACTGCACGGGACCGTGGCCTCCGAGTCGGGTCAGCCGGACGATGTCCTCCGGCTCGCAGTCTCGGACTTCTGGCGGAGCTTCGATCCCGGGACGAGGAACTTCCTGTTCGCGACGCTCAGGGAACGATGGCGGCTAGAGCTCGACGAGCGTGCCGGGCTCCTTGCGTACGGGCCGTTCGGCCAGAGCCACGCCGCGAGTCGCGTGACGAAGGTGTACTGCTCCGGCGAGCCGTTCGCCTACCCGTCGAGGCTCGGCCGAGACTTCTCGCTCAGCTGGCATCTGCGCGACGACGAACGCCACGTACGCGTCGTGAACGGCGCCTGGGAGCCACTCGCGAACCCCGCCGAGTTCGCCGCGATCCCGCCGCGGTCGTTCGACGACTGGGCCTCACGGCCCGATTTCTGCAACTTCGTGTTCGCGAACGCAGGACCGCCCGAGCGCCGCGAGTTCCTCGAGGCCCTCTCACGCCGCCGGTTCGTCCACTCGCCAGGCGAGGTCGGAACGAATACCGAGGGGATCCCGAAGGGCCGCCGGACGCCCGACTGGTGGCTCCGGAAGCTCCCGTACCTGCGCCGGTTCCGCTTCACGATCGCGTTCGAGAACGCCTCGCTGCCGGGGTACACGAGCGAGAAGTGCGTCGATGCGCTGCTCGGCGGCACCGTGCCGATCTACTGGGGGAACTCCGAGATCGCGATCGACGTCGACCCGGGCAGCTTCGTCGACGCGCGCGATTTCGCCTCCTGGGACGAGCTTGCCGACCATGTGATCCAGCTCGACGACGATCGCGAGCTCGCTCGTCCGCTCTTCGAGAACGAGCAGCCCCTCCGGTTCGACGTGGATCAGATTCGCGCCGCGATCCTCGGACTTGTCGAGCGCGCACGCGACGATCGGGGGCCGTCCCGGCGCGCCCTCCGGGTCTCGCGGCCCGCGCTGTACGGCACGGCTCGCTCGCTGAGAGCGCTTCGTCTCTAGACTCGAGGCGATGGAGAGCTCACAGCCCGTCGCCGAGCGCCCGCGCCGCCCCGAGTGGATGAAGGTGCGTGCGCCGAGCGCCGAGACGCGCTACTACGACGTCGCAAAGCTGATCCACGGCGCCAGCCTGCACACGATCTGCGAGGAGGCGCGCTGCCCGAACATCGCCGAGTGCTGGGGCCGCGGCACCGCGACCTTCCAGATCCTCGGCGACACCTGCACCCGCGCGTGCCGGTACTGCTACGTCCACTCGGGGACGCCCAGCGAGCCCGTCGATCCGCTCGAGCCGCTGCGGCTCGCGCAGACGGCGAAGGAGATGGGGCTGAAGCACGTCGTCGTCACCTCCGTCGACCGTGACGACGTCGCCGACCGCGGCGCAGGCCAGTACGCGGCGACCATTCGTGCCTTGCAACACAAGCTGCCCGATGCGACGGTCGAGGTGCTCACGCCCGACTTCCTCGGCGTCGAGGAACAGGCGCTCGCAACCGTGATCGGAGCACGACCCGACGTGTTCAACCACAACATCGAGACCGTCCGGCGCCTGCACGCGAAGATGCGCGGCGGCAAGGCGAGCTACGACGGCGCGCTCTCGCTGCTCGCACGCGCGAAGGAGCTCGCCGACTACGACGTCCTGACGAAGAGCGGGATCATCGTCGGGCTCGGCGAGCGAAACGACGAGGTGGTCGCGACGATGCGCGACCTCCGCACCCACGGCGTGGACGTCGTCACGATCGGCCAGTACCTGCAGCCGAGCTCGAAGCACGCGAAGATCGACCGCTGGGTGCACCCCGACGAGTTCCGCTGGTTCCGCGAGCAGGGCGAGGCGCTCGGGTTCGGATCGATCTTCTCGGGGCCGCTCGTCCGGTCGAGCTACCGCGCCGACGAGCAGCGCCATGCGGCTGCGACGGGCCGCGGCGCGCTCAGCTATTGAGGGGCTGTGCAGCGATAACTGCGAGGCTGGTGCGCCCACTCCGCGGAGCCAGGCACCGATCAACCACCCCAACCGGACACGTATCGCTGCACAGCCCCTGAGCGGTACCACCGCGGTCTTGCCTACACTCGAAGCATGAGAATTGCCGTCGCAGCGGTTGTCGCGGGCCTCGTCACGGCCGTCGCTTCGACCGCGCAAGCCGCCTTTCCGTCGCAGTCGGCTTCGGTCGCAGCCTCGACGTACAAGCCGGGCGCGAGATCGGCGCTGACCTTCCAGATGAACTACCTGATGCAGTGCGGCAACCCCGGTGCGGGCCCGCTCGTGCTCAAGCTTCCGACGGCGATCGCAATCCCGGCCTCGCTGGGGCCGAGCTCGGTGCTCGTGAACGGCTCACCCGCCGCCTCGTTGAAGAAGCACGGCTCGACGCTCACGGTCGGGATCCCGCAGAAGACTGCCGGGATCACGTGCGACGTGGTCGCCCTGGGGAAGCTGACGGTCGTGATCCCACGGGCGGCCGGGCTGCACAACCCGAAGGCGAACGGGATCTACAGCTTCCGCGTGACGATCGGCCCGCTCGACGTGGTGCCGAAGATCCGCATCTCCGGGTAGCGCGTCAGCCGTTCGGCTTGGCCATCGCGCGGAAGTCGAGCGCCTCGTCGAGCACCGCGTCATCGACGCCGGCCTCGCGCGCGACATCGCGGAGCGAGCGGCCGGAGCGCGAGGCCTCCTTCACGATCTCGCTCGCCCGGTCGTAGCCGATGTGCGGGTTGAGCGCCGTCGCAGCCGAGAGGGTCAGCTCTGCAAAGCGCTCGCACTGCTCGCGATTCGCCTCGATCCCCGAGACACACTTGTCGGCGAGCAGGCGCGAGGCGGCCGCGAGCAGGCGGATCGACTCGAGCAGGTTGCGGGCGATCAGCGGGATGAAGACGTTCAGCTCGAAGTGCCCCTGCATCCCTCCGATCCCGATCGCCGCATCGTTGCCGATCACCTGGGCGGCGACCTGCGTCACGACCTCGGGGATGACCGGATTCACCTTGCCCGGCATGATCGACGAGCCCTTCTGCAGCTCCGGCAGGTAGATCTCGGCAAGCCCGGCACGAGGGCCCGAGCCCAGGAAGCGGAGATCGTTCGCGATCTTCGTCAGCGAGACGGCGACCACCTTGAGCGCGGCCGAAGCCTCGACGAGCCCGTCGCGCGCGGCCATCGACTCGAACGCATCGGCGGGCGGGCTGATCGCGAGGCCCGTGTCGGCCGCCAGCCTCGCGCGGACGCGCGCAGCGAACTCGGGGTGCGTGTTCAGGCCGGTGCCGACCGCGGTGCCCCCGAGCGGGATCTTCGCGAGCCGCTCGTAGGTCGCCTCGACCCGCGCCTTGCCCTCGCGCACCTGCGCTGCGTAGCCGCCGAACTCCTGGCCGAGCGTCACCGGCACCGCGTCCATCCAGTGGGTGCGGCCCGACTTGACCACGTCGTCGAACTCGCGCGACTTCGCCCCGAGCGCGCCCTCGAGCTTCTCGAGCGCCGGCACGAGATCCGCGGTGAGCTCGCCCAGCGCCGCCAGGTGGACGGCCGAGGGGAAGACGTCGTTCGAGGACTGCCCCATGTTCACGTCGTCGTTCGCATGCACGCCCTCACCCGCGAGCGTCGCCATGACCTCGTTCGCGTTCATGTTCGACGAGGTTCCGGAACCGGTCTGGAAGACGTCGATCGGGAACTGCTCGTCGAGCTCGCCCGCGGCGATCCTGTCGCCTGCGGCGGCGATGCGCTCGGCCTTCTCCGGGTCGAGCAGCCCGAGCTCGGCGTTCACGCGCGCAGCGGCGGCCTTGATCCGCCCGAGCCAGCGCGCGACGGGTGCGGGAATCGGCTCGCCGGAGACCGGGAAATTGTCGATCGCCTTGGCGGTCTCGCCGCCCCAGAGCTCGTCGGGCATGGTTCGAGTGTAGTCAGGTGAGATCATCACGAGATGAGCCCGGTGGGCGGCCCCGGTTACACCCCGTCGGCCGCGCACGAAAAGAGAGTGTGAGCGGCGAAAGCCCCGATCGCAGCTTGATCGCCCATATCCGGACGGACCCGGTGGCGCTCGAAGCCCTCTACCGCCGCTACGTCGGGCGGGTGGTCTCATTCGCGGCCCGGCGGTGCTCCGAACCGCAGGACGTGTCCGACCTCGTGGCTGCGACGTTCGTGACGGTGATCGACTCCGCACAGAGCTTCGACCCCGAGCGCGGCGAGGTGCTGCCGTGGATCCTCGGGATCGAGAGTCATCTCTGGGCGGATCACTGCCGCGGCGTTTACCGCGAGCGGGAAGTACTCGCCCGCGCGCTCGGCCAGCGCACGATCGATCAGGACGAGTACGCCCGCCTCGAGGATCAGGTCGACGCCGAGCGCATCGGCGGCGCGGTCGGTCGGGCGCTGGCGCGACTCGATCCCGGCGAACGCGAGGTGCTCCTGCTAGCCGGGCACGACGGTCTCACCTCGCGAGAGGCCGCCGCCGTACTCGGCACCTCGCCGACCGCTTTCCGGATGCGGCTGTCGCGAGCGCGGCGCTCATTGACGAAGGCACTCGACCAGGCCGGCGAGCCGATTCCGGCTGCCGCCACCAGCGAGGAGAAACTGTGAGCAACCAGGACGACCTGCCTGCCTACGAGCGGAGGCTCCTCGACGAGCTTCTCGCCTACCGCGAGCGGCTCCTCCACCCGCCGGCGGTCCAGACGCATACGGGGTCGCTTCTCTCGGCGCGGAAGATGCTCTTCGCAGTGGCCGTGGGGGTGTCGATCGCGCTCGGCGCAGCCGGCATCGTCATCCTCGCCGGCGGAAGCCACACCCGCGTCGCGATTGCACCGCGAACCGCGAGCCAGATCAAGCAGCGAATGCTGCTCGCGGTCTCGAGCTCCGACGACGAGATCCTCTACGCCCATGAGGAGAAGAACTCGATCGAGAATCCCGGTGGCGCGTCGCCGACGATCGTCCCGAGCGGGCAGACCGATACCTGGGAAGACCTCTCAACCGGTCGGAGCCGCCTCGTCAGCTACGACGCCCAGGGACAGATCCAGACTGAATCGGCATCATCGACAACGGGCAACGTCTGGCGGGCCGACTTCGTCCTCTACTTCGCGCATTCATGGCAGACGATGCTCCATACGTTCTCGAATGGAGCCCCCACGCCGGCCGGCTCCGAGGGCCTCGCAGACATCTTCCGCAATCAGGACGCGAAGGGCGCGTTCACCCTTGTCGGAACCGGGATGATCGGCGGCGAGAGCGTCCTCCACCTGCGTCGACCCTGGACGATCCCATTCCCGGGCGGAGCCTCGGCACTCGCGCCGACGTCCATCGACGTCTGGGTCGATGCGACGACCTACCTGCCCGTGCGCCAGGAGATCCATGCGGGCCCTGCCGTCATCAACCGAACCGTGTACAGCTGGCTGCCGCGAACCGCGGCCAACCTCGAGAAGCTCAACCTCGTCATCCCACCCGGATTCACGCACACGACCGGGAGCGACAACTCGTCGGCCGGCGGGTCATCGATGCACGCTTCGAGTGGAACCACGATTTTGACGCCAACCCACTGACGGGCCAACCCAGGAGGAGATCATCGATACCGTGCTCACTACCCGAGGTCTCCGATCACTGCTCGCTCTCGCAACGCTCGGGTTTACGCTCGCCGTGGCGAGCCCCGCCGCAGCCGCGCCGTACCATCACCTTGCCTCGGGACGGTTCCACGGTCACGCGTGGAGCGTTTCCGCCAGCGACACCGTCAGCAACGGGGAGGTCAGCTACTGCCTCGACGTCTCGCTGTGGGATCGGACGGCCAAGACCAACCGAGCCGAGACGAGCTGCTCGAACGCGGGTCCCCTGACCGTTCCGGCGCGGGCCTCGAGCTTTCCGCACGGCTTCGGGTACCTGGGCCGGAACGACTGCCCAACGATTTATCTCTGGGCCGGCCCGGTCGTCTCCACGGCACGAACCGTCGAGCTCACCCTGTCCACCGGAGCAACACTCCGCGTGAAGACGATCCCGCCGCCCCTCGGCCTTTCAAAACGGGTCGCGTTCTGGGTCGCGCGGGTTCCGTGCAGCGCTCGGGTCACCGCCCTGAGCGGTCGGAACGGTGCCGGAGAGACCGTAGCGCTCGTCCCGATCAGGTTCAGCTAACCGCCGGTTGCGCGGCCGAGGAGCTCATCCCAGGTGACGAGCTTCACCCGCGGGCGGCCGTGCGGGGCGCCGAGGGCACGCTCGTGCTCGTCGATCGCCTCCCAGCCGGCGTACTCGACGAACGGCATGCCCCGCTCGCGGAGGAGATCCTCGAGATCGCCCGCTCCCGGCTCGAGCAACCCGGCTTCCGCATCTTCGAGCACGTGGGCGGACGTCTCCGCTGCGTCTTTCCGGTTCGTGCCGATCACGCCGCTCGGGCCGCGTTTGATCCAGCCGGCGCAGTAGAGGCCCGAAACCGGGGTAGCGTTCTCGTCGACGACGCGGCCGTCGAGGTTCGGGATCACGCCGCCGTCGTGGTCGAACGGCACCCCCGGCAGGGCGACGCCGCGGTAGCCGACGCTTCGCAGCACGAGCCCGCATGGAATGGTCTCTCGCTCGCCGGTGGCAACGGCTCGGATCGCGCCGCTCTCGTCGGCGACGAGGGTGTTGCGGACGACCTCGATCGCCTCGACCTTGCCGTCGCCGAGGATCTCGACGGGCGAGACGAGGAACCGGAGCGTCAGCCGGCGGGGCTTGCCCTGAGGGGACCGCTTCGCATATTCGCCGAGCAGGTCGACGTTCCGCCGGGCAGCCGAGCGCGCATCGGCGAGCGCGGCCTCGCTGGCCGGGTCGAGCACGAGGTTGGCCGGATCGACGAGCACGTCGGCGCCCGCGAGCTCGCCGAGCTCCTTCAGCTCCGGGTTCGTGAACGCGGCCTGCGCAGGCCCGCGGCGGCCGAGCATCACGATCTCGCGGATGCCGGCGCCGGTGATCGCATCGATCGCGGCGTGTGTCGTATCGGTCGCGGCCAGCTCGTCGTGGGTCAGGGCGAGCATCCGCGCGACATCGACGGCGACGTTGCCGTTGCCCACCACCACCGCGCGCTCGCCCGAGAGGTCGAACCGGTGGTGCTGGAAGTCGGGATGGCCGTTGTACCAGGCGACGAACTCGGTCGCCGGCCACGAGCCGGGCAGGTCCTCGCCGGGAATCCCGAGCCGGCGGTCGGTCTGGGCTCCGACCGTGTAGACGACCGCGTCGTAGAGCGCCTCCAGCTCGGCGGGGCTGACGTCCTTGCCGACATCCACGTTGCCGAAGAAGCGAAAGCCGTCCTGCTTCGCCGTCTTCTCGAAGACGCGGGAGACCGCCTTGATCTCTGGATGGTCGGGCGCGACACCGAACCGGACGAGCCCCCACGGAGTGGGCAGCCGCTCGATCATGTCGACCTCCGCACCGGCTGCGAGCAGCGGCGTCGCCGTGTAGAACCCGGCGGGCCCGGAGCCGACGACCGCGACGCGGATCGACCGATCCAAGAATGATCCTCTCAGCCCGCTAGCCAGACAATCGGTCTCAGCCGATTGTCAGTGACTGCAGCCCGAGGAGTGCTGGTGCGCTTCGGCCTCGCCGTCGTCGGCGACGTGGAAGCTGTGACCGCATCCGCACGAGCCCGAGGCGTTCGGGTTGTCGACCTTGAAGCCCGACTCGTTCAACGACTCGACGTAATCGACCGTTGCGCCCGCCAGATACTGGGCACTCGCGGGATCGACGACGACCTTGACGCCGTAGAACTCGAACTCGGTGTCCTCGTCGGTCGCGCCCCGGTCGAAGCCGAGCGCGTACTCGAAGCCGCCGCAGCCGCCGCCCTGGATCGCGACGCGAAGGACGTCGGCCTCGCCGGCCGGCTCCTGCGCCATCAGCGCCTGGACCTTCTCGGCTGCCCGCTCCGTGAGGGCGACGGGGGCGGTCTTCTCGATCGTGGCCATGGTCGAAGTGTACCCACGACCCTCAGACTGACCCGTGGTAGCGTCCGAATGGCCGATCTGCGCGGAGGAGACTCGCTTGTTCAACGACTGGCTACCGTTCGCGATCTACGGGTTTTTCGCACTGGTGATCCCCTCGACGATGATCATGGCGAGCTTCCTGCTTGCGACCCGGCCGAAGAAGATGGTGCGCGCCCGGACGATCCCGTTCGAGTCCGGCGTCTCGCTCGGACCGCCTCAGAGACAGCGCTTCACCGTCAGCTTCTACCTCACCGCGATGCTCTTCATCCTCTTCGACATCGAGATCGTCTTCCTTTATCCGCTCGCGGTGATCCTGCACGAGCTCTCGTGGTTCGGATTCCTCGAGTTTCTCGTGTTCATCGTGATCCTGCTCATCGCGTACGTGTATATCTGGCGGAAGGGGGCGCTCGAGTGGCGATAGAGAAAGACAAGCGGCTGCGAGACCACGGCCTCCATTCCGAACGGCTCCTGTGGCCCACGAAGGGCCCGGGCAAGTTCGAGACGGAGATCGAGAACCTCGAGAAGGACGTCGGCCTGAGCACGCTCGCGAAGGCAGTCGCCTGGGCGCAGACGAAGTCGATGTGGCCCGACACCTTCGGGCTGGCCTGTTGCGCGATCGAGATGATGTCGATCGTCTCGGCCCGCTACGACATCGCGCGATTCGGGATGGAGGCATTCCGCTCCTCGCCGCGCCAGGCCGACCTGCTGATCGTGTCGGGCCGCGTGTCGCACAAGATGGCCGCGCCGCTGCGCCAGATCTACGACCAGATGCTCGAGCCGAAATGGGTGATCGCGATGGGCGCGTGCGCGAGCTCGGGCGGCATGTTCAACAACTACGCGATCCTCCAGTCGGTCGACAAGATCGTCGCCGTCGACATCTACGTCCCCGGCTGCCCGCCGCGGCCCGAGCAGCTGATGGAGGGGATCATCCGGCTCCACGAGGCGGTCCAGGCCGGCGTCCCGCCCGCGTACGAGCTGCGGAGCGTGGCCGACTGATGGGCCTCGAAGGCGTCCCAGGGCTCGTGCGGGTCGAGGAAGGCTTCGGAGAGACGACGCTCGTCGTCGAGCCGGCCGGCCTGATCGAGGCGTGCACCTACCTCCGCGACGAGGAGGGCTTCAACTTCCTCTCGGACATCTCCGCCGCCGACTATCTGGGCTGGGGCTCGACGGGCGTCTCCGGGTACATCGGCACCGCCGCGGGACGCGACCTGAACATGCCGATGACCCAGGGTCTCCAGGTGCTGCCGAGGCCGAAGGACAAGCGGTTCTCGGTCAGCTACCACCTTCTGTCTGTGACGAACAGCCCGCGGCGGGTGCGCGTGCAGACATGGGTCGACGACGGCGAGCCCGTGCCGACGGTGATCGAGCTCTGGCCGACCGCCGACTGGCACGAACGCGAGAACTGGGACCTGATGGGCATCGTCTTCGACGGCCACCCGAACCTGAAGCGCCTCCTCACAGACGACGACTGGGAGGGCCACCCGCTGCGCAAGGACTACCCGATCGGCGGCGAGCCCGTCCGCTTCTCGGAGGACGAGTAATGGCCGTCGCACCCGAGCGGACGCGTGCAGCGATTTACGAGGGCACGCGTATTCCGCATCCGATTCCGACACTTTTGCGCGTTCCGGACGAGCTCCGGGCAACCGGCGACGTGCTGCCGATCAACTTCGGTCCGAACCACCCGTCCACTCACGGCGTGCTGCGGCTGATCGTCGATCTCTACGGCGAGGACGTCGTGGGGCTCGAGGCGATCGTCGGCTACCTCCACACGGGCTTCGAGAAGAACATGGAGCAGAAGACGTGGTGGAAGGCGATCACCTACCCCGAGCGGATCGACTACCTCTCGTTCCAGGCGAACGAGCTCGGCTTCGTGCTCGCGATCGAGAAGCTGCTCGAGCTCGAGACGCCGCAGAAGGCCGTCTGGATGCGTACCTGCCTCTGCGAGCTGAACCGGATCCACTCGCACCTGATCTGGCTTGCGACCGCCGCGCTCGAGCTGGGTGCGATCTCGATGTTCTGGTACTGCTTCCGCGAGCGCGAGCAGGTGATGGACCTCTTCGAGATGGTCTGCGGCACGCGGATGCACACGCGCTACTTCCAGGCGGGCGGGCTCGCCGAGGACATCCCGCGCGGCTTCTTCCCCGAGGCGCGGCGCTTCGCGAACTGGATGCCGAAGGCCGTCGACGAGTACGAGGCGCTCGTCGACAAGAACAAGATCTGGCTCGAGCGGACGGTGGGCCTCGGGCTGCTCTCGACCGACGACGCGATCGCGCTCGGGCAGTCCGGGCCGGTGCTGCGTGCCTCCGGGGTCGACTGGGATCTACGGAGGATCGAGCCCTACCTCGCCTATGCGGAGTGCGAGTTCGACGTTCCCGTGTACCACGAGGGCGACGTCTACGCCCGCTATCGCGTGCACATGGAGGAGATGCGCGAGTCGACGAAGATCATCCAGCAGTGCCTCGACAGGCTCGAGGGAATGGAGGGCGAGCCGTGGATCGCCGACGACCGCAAGGTCGTGCTGCCGCCGCGCGAGGAGCTCCACACCTCGATGGAGTCGCTGATCCACCACTTCAAGATCGTCACCGAGGGCTACCGGGTTCCCGAGGGCGAGGTCTACGTGACGGTGGAGTCGCCGCGCGGCGAGCTCGGCGTGTACGTCGTCTCGGACGGCGGGCCGCGGCCGTGGCGCGTGAAGTTCCGTGCCCCGTCGTTCGTCGCGCTACAGGCGACCGCCACCTGCATGACCGATGCCCTCGTTGCCGACATGATCGCGATCGTCGGGTCGCTCGACACCGTGATGGGGGAGGTCGACCGGTAGTGCCGGGCACGCTCTTCACCCGCATGGCCGCATTGCGCGAGGGCTTCCCCGAGGGCTCGCGCTCGGCGACGATCCCGGCGCTCCGGCTCGCACAGGAGGAGTACGGCTGGCTCTCGCCCGAGGCGATCCGCGAGGTCGCGGACGCACTCGAGTTGACGCCCGCGTACTGCCACGCGGTGGCGTCGTTCTACGACATGTTCCACCTCGAGCCCGTCGGGAAGCACATGATCGAGGTCTGCACGAACCTCTCGTGCGCGCTCGTCGGTGCACAGGCGGTCGTCGAGGCGTTCGAGGAGGAGCTCGGCATCAGCGCCGGCGAGACGACGGAGGACGGGAACGTGACGTTCCGGACGTTCGAATGCCTCGGTGGCTGCGGCTATGCGACGGTGGTCGCGGTGGACGGCCGGTATCACGAGCACGTGAAGCCCGAGGCCGTGCCGGCGATCGTGAAGGGGATCCGTGGCCGCGCGTAGCGTTCTGCTCGCAGGCGCCGACGAGCGCGACCTGACGAAGCTCGCCGAGTACCAGGCGATCGGCGGGTACGCCCAGGTGCCGAAGGCGCGGCGGATGAAGCCCGAGAAGCTGATCGAGACGCTCCTCGCGGCGAATCTGCGCGGCCGTGGCGGCGCCGGGTTCCCGATGGGCCGCAAGGCCTCGCTGATCGACCGCGGGAGCGAGAAGCCCAAGTACCTGGTCGTGAACGCCGACGAGTCGGAGCCCGGCGCGTTCAAGGACCGCGAGGTGATGGCGAAGGTGCCGCACCGGCTGCTCGAGGGCTGCCTCATCGCCGCGCACGCGATCGAGTGCAAGAACGTCTTCATCTACATTCGCGGGGAGTACCTGGCCGAGTACGAGATCCTCGAGCGCGCCGTCGGCGAAGCCCGTGCGGCCGGCCTGCTCGACGACGTCGAGATCACGGTCTACCGCGGCGCCGGCGCCTATATCTGCGGCGAGGAGACCGCCCTGCTCGACTCGCTCGAGGGCCGGCGCGGCCAGCCCCGGCCGCGGCCGCCGTTCCCGCCCGTGCAGGGGCTCTTCAACGCGCCGACGCAGATCAACAACGTCTGCACGGTCGCGACGGTGCCCTCGATCATCGAGCTCGGCCCGGCGAAGTTCGCGAAGATCGGCGTCGAATCCTCGCCCGGCACCGCGATCTTCTCGATCTCCGGGAACGTCGTGAAACCCGGGAACTACGAGCTCGAGCTCGGGACGCCGATGCGGGAGCTCATCTACGACCACGCCGGCGGGATCGCCGACGGCCGGGAGCTGAAGTGCGTGATCCCGGGCGGCTCCTCGGTACCGGCTCTGTCGCCCGACCAGATCGACGTTCCGCTCGACTACGACTCGCTCGGCGCGCTCGGGACGTTCTTCGGGGCCGCGTCGCTGATCGTCATCGACGACCGCTGCTGCATGGTGCAGCTCGCGCTGCGCTCGACCAAGTTCTACATGCACGAGTCGTGCGGGAAATGCACGCCGTGCCGCGAGGGCACACGCTGGATGGTGAACATCCTCGAGCGGCTCGAGGCGGGCCATGGGTCGCTCGACGACATCGCGCTCCTGCAGTCGGTCGGCTCGCGGATCCTCGGCAAGTCGCTCTGCGCCCTCGGGGATTTCGCGGTCTATCCGGTTGCGAGCTACATCCAGAAGTGGGGCGACGAGTTCGAGCAGCACGTCGAGCTCGGCCGGTGCCCCTACGACGGCGCCTCGACGCTCGAGGGGATCGTGGCGCCCAGTGACGCACATTCCCACTCCCACGCCCACGGGGTGCCGGCGTGAGCATCCGGCCCCGCAGCTGTGGAGAAACCGTTCCAGAGTTGGTACAGACAGCCGGCCTGAAGCCCCGTAGAATTTGCATTGAGGGTGGCGGGTTGGCTACCCCACCCTGGGTGGGGCGTGCGCCTTTGGGTCGGCGTTGTCCGGAGAGGGCATGACCGATTCGGCCACACCGACGCCGGAGCTCGTGACGCTCACGGTCGACGGCCGCGAGGTCACGGTGCCGAAGGGCACGGGGCTCGTCGAGGCCGCGCTTGCCGCCGGGGTCGAGATTCCCGTCTTCTGTTACGAGCCGAGGCTCGGGCCGCCCGTCGGAGCCTGCCGGATGTGCCTCTGCGAGGTCGCGCCGGGGCCACCGAAGCCGCAGGCCGCGTGCACGCTCACGGCCGCCGAGGGAATGGAGGTCAAGACGGCGCTCACCTCGACGATGGCCGCCGAGGCGCAGAACGCGACGCTCGAGTTCATCCTCGTGAACCACCCCCTCGACTGCCCCGTCTGCGACAAGGGCGGCGAATGCCCGCTCCAGGACCTCACGTTCCGCTACGGCCCGGGGAACACCCGGATGGAGTTCGCCAAGCGCACCTTCGAGAAGCCGATCCCGATCTCGCCCACGATCGCCCTCGACCGCGAGCGCTGCATCCTCTGTTACCGCTGCACACGCTTCTCGGAGTCGGTCGCCGAGGACGGCCAGCTCGTCGCGGTCGAGCGTGGAGCTGCCTCGATGATCGCGACCTTCGGCGACGAGCCCTACCGCGCGCCGTTCTCCGGCAACGTGATCGAGCTCTGCCCGGTCGGCGCCCTCACCTCGACCCAGTACCGCTTCGAGGGGAGGCCGTGGGAGATCCAGACCTCCCCGACGGTCTGCGGGCTCTGCCCCGTCGGCTGCAACATCAGCGCCACGACGCGCGAGGGCAAGGTGAAGCGGATCGTCTCGCGGAACCACCCCGAGGTCGACGAGGGCTGGCTCTGCGACAAGGGCCGCTTCACCTATTCGCACCTGCAGGCACCGGACCGGATCCAGGATCCGCTCACGAAGACGGCAACCGGCTTCGAGCCGCTCGAATGGACGGACGCGCTCGACCGTGCCGAGTCGCTCCTCAGGGACGCGGGCGGCGCGATCATCACGGCGCTCTCGGGCTCCGAGACCGTGGAACAGGCCTACGGGCTCGCCCGGCTTCTCCGGGTTGGCCTCGGCGCGCACGGTGCGGTGATGCCCGAGGACGTCCCGGACGGGCTCGACGCCTTCCGCGCTCCGCTCTCCTCGATCCGCGACGCGAAGACCGTCGTCGTGCTCTGCGACGAGCCCGTTGTCGAGCGCGCGCCTGTCGTCGAGCTGTGGATCAAGGCGGCGCGACGGAACGGCGCGCACGTCACGACCGAACGCCCGACGGGCCCGACCGAGGGCGCCGTCCTCATCGCCGATGACCCACAGACAGCCGCCTGGGCTGCACGCGAGCTGAACGCCACCGCTGCTTTCTATCTCCCGCGGACACCGAACGGCCGCGGCGTCACCGACGCCTGGAGCTGCACCGCCGACGGCGAGCCGGGCAGCGAGGAGCCGAAGCTCCTGATCGTGTCCGGCGACGAGGCCGCGAACGATCCCGCGGTTCGGGCACTCGCCGAGCACGCGGAGACCGTGATCGGGATCGGGATGTTCGAGGGGTCGTTCGCCGCTCTCGCCGACCTCGTCCTGCCGGGAACGAGCTACCTCGAGCGTGACGGCACGACCGTGAACCTCGAAGGGCGCCTCCAGCGGCAGCGCCGGGCCGTGATCGCGCCGTGCCCCGACGAGCTGGCCTGGATCGCGAAGCTCGCCGAGCGCTTCGAGGTCGACCTGTCTCCCCACGCGGCAGTCGTGTTCGAAGAGGTCTCCGCCGCGTGTTACGGCGGGGTCTCCTTCGGGGAGGTCGGCGAGCACGCACCGCTTCCGCCTCGCGCAGAGCAGTCGAGCGAGACGCCGGCCGCACCTCCCGTCCAGCCCACGGGCGGGAAGGGGCTCCGCCTCGTGAGCTACCGGCCGCTCTTCTCGGGCCCCGCCGTCGATCGCGTGCCCGAGCTGGAGTTCCAGCGCCCGGCCGGCGAGGTCGAGCTCGCCCGCGCCGATGCCCGCAGCCGGAAGATCGCCGACGGCGACACGGTGAAGGTCTCTTCCAACGGCACCTCGCGCACGCTGCGCGCGCGCATCGCAGCCGACCTTCCCGCCGGATCGGTGCGGATCCCGAACGCCGACGCCGTCGGCCTGCACGAGCACGTCGAGGTCGCGAAGTGACCGAGCCGTGGTGGATCTCGCTGATCGCGGCGATCGTGATCGTCAATCTCGTGATGGGCGCCTTCGCGTACACGACCTGGCTCGAGCGGAAGCTCCTCGGACGTATGCAGCTGCGCTACGGGCCGAACCGCGCCGGCCCTTTCGGGCTGCTGCAGCCGATCGCGGACCTGATCAAGCTCGTCCGCAAGGAGGCGTTCTACCCGGCCTCCGCCCACGAGCTGCCCTACATCATCGCCCCCGTGCTCTCCTGCGCGACCGCGCTCGCGGCGTTCGCGGTGATTCCCTGGGGGCCCGGCTGGACCCTCGACGGCTACCACATCGACGGGCAGATCGCGAACGTCCCGATCGCGTTGCTGCTGATCTTCGCGCTCGGCTCGATCGGGATCTATGGCTTCATCGTCGGCGGCTGGGCCTCCGACTCGAAGTTCTCGATGCTCGGCTCGATGCGCACCTGCGCACAGCTCGTCTCCTACGAGGTCTCGCTCGCCCTCAGCGTGCTCGGGGTCGTGATCATGGGACGGTCGCTCAGCCTCGTCGACATCGTAGACCGCCAGGCGACGACGCTCTGGTTCTTCATCCCGCAGTTCGTCGGGCTCGTGATCTTCCTGCTCGGCGGGATCGCCGAGACCTCGCGCCCGCCCTTCGACCTCCCCGAGGCCGACACCGAGCTCGTCGCCGGGTATCACACCGAGTACTCCGGCATGCGCTGGGGGCTCTTCCAGACCGCGGAGTACATCAACATGATCGTGCTCTCAGCCCTCTGCGTCACGCTCTTCTTCGGCGGCTGGCAGTTCCCGTGGGTGCACTCGCTCGACCGCTTCGGGCCGATCTGGTTCCTGCTGAAGCTCGGGATCCTCGTGACGCTCTTCATCTGGCTGCGGGCCTCCCAGCCGCGCCTGCGCTACGACCAGCTGATGCGGCTCGGCTGGAAGGTGCTGCTCCCGATCGCGACGGTCAACGCCCTCGTCACCGCTCTGATCGTGGTGTGGGCCGGATGACCGCTCTGCCGAGAACGGTGCCATGCACCAATCGAGTCGTGGCGGACGCAAGACCCGGAAGTACCTGCATGGAGGGAGTTTTTGGCTCGCCGCTGGCATCGTGCTCCGACGTTCGCCGCGCGCTCCTGGTGCCATGCACCGATGTTCGGGTGGGCTCGTGAGCGCGCTCGTCCCGAACACCTTCAAGGGCTTCGGCGTGACGCTGAAGCAGGTCTTCCGCAAGCCGATCACGCAGCAGTACCCGGAGTACCTGCGGCCGGTCTACCCGCGGTTCCGGGGCCGCCACCGGCTGCACCTGCACGAGAACGGGCTCGAGAAATGCGTCGGCTGTTCGCTCTGTGCCGCCGCCTGCCCGGCCGACTGCATCCGCGTGGTCGCGGCCGAAAACACCGCCGAGAACCGCGTCTCGGCAGGCGAGCGGTACGCCCGGATCTACGAGATCAACATGAGCCGCTGCATCTTCTGCGGCTACTGCGAGCTCGCCTGCCCGTTCGACGCGATCACGCTCGGCAACGACTTCGAGATCTCCGAGTACAACCGCGACGACCTGATCTACACGAAGGACATGCTCCTGGCCGAGCCCGTGAAGCAGATGCCGGTCGCCGACCGCGACCTCTATGACACGCCCATTCCTTATTACAAGGAACATTCGTAGTGCCATTTCACCGAGATGGAATGGCTAGTAGCAGCGTTGCGCTCGTCGATCGCTTGCCTCCACTAGCCATTTCGGCCGAAGGCCGAAATGGCTAACTTCATCGTCTGGTGCGTGTGGGTGATCGCCGCGTTCGCATGCCTCGCGAGCGCGCTCGGGGTCGTCACCTTCCGCAATCCGTTCTACTCGGCGCTCGCGCTTATCGGCAACCTCGCGTCGCTTGCCGTGCTCTACCTGTTACTCGGCGGCGAGTTCGTCGCGGCGGGGCAGGTGCTCGTCTACGGCGGCGCGGTGATGGTGATGTTCCTGTTCGTGATCGCCTACCTCGGCGAGAAGACCGACGAGGCGCCGTGGGCCGGGGGACCTTCCTGGCAGATCGTGGCGACGGTGCTCGCGACGAGCGCGATCCTCGTCGAGGTGATCGTCGCGGTGGGGCTCTCGACCGGTGGCTCGCTCTCGCACTCGGCGCAGATCTCGCGCTCGTTCGGCTCTCCCGCCTCGATCGGACGGCTGTTCCTCACCGACCACCTGATCGCGTTCGAGGTCACCTCGATCGTGCTGCTCGTCGCCGCCGTCGGCGGTGTCGTGCTCGGATCGCATGCCCGGGCGTTCGACGTGCCGACCACGCCGCAGCCGGAAGGGGAGTACGCCGATGCACGGCCCTAGCGTCGCCTGGTACGTGATCCTCGCCGGGATGCTGTTCGTCACCGGGGCCGTCGGGGTGCTCGTCCGCCGGAGCCCGCTGATCATCCTGCTCTCCGTCGAGATCATGCTGAACGGCTCGAACCTCGCGCTGATCGCTTTCGCGCGCCACGTCGGGCACGAGGATGGGCAGGTCTTCGCGATCGCGGTGATGGCGATCGCCGCCTCCGAGGTCGTCGTCGGGCTCGGACTGATCGTCGCGATGGGACGCCGCAACATCGAGCTGGACGTCGACAAGCTCCGGACGCTGCGCGGCTGAGATGAACGCTGCCGCCTGGATCTGCCTGCTCGCGCCGCTTGCCGGTGCGCTCGCGATCACGCTTGCGGGCGGGAACATCTCGCGCCGCCTCGCCGGCTTCGTCTCGACCGGCACGACCATGGTCGCCTTCGCCGCCGCGGTCGCCGCCTTCGTGATCATGCTCGGCGAGTCGCCCGCCGCCCGCGCCCATGAGACGACCTCGTGGACGTGGCTCTCGGCCGGCAAGTACAGCTTCGGCTTCACGCTGCTGACCGACCAGCTCAGCGTGATGATGATGCTGATCGTCGCGGGCGTCGGCTCGCTGATCGTCGCCTACTCGGTCGGCTACATGGAGGGCGAGGACGAGGAGCGCCGCTACTTCGCCTACATGTCGCTCTTCGTCTTCTCGATGCTGCTGCTCGTCCAGTCCGGGAACCTCCTGCTGCTGCTCGCCGGCTGGGGCATGGTCGGGCTCTCGAGCTACCTGCTGATCGGCTTCTACCAGGAGAAGCCGGTCGCGATCGCCGCCGCCAAGAAGGCGTTCGTGATGAACGCGATCGGCGATGCCGCGATCGCGCTCGCACTGTTCCTGCTGATCCAGCACACGGGGCAGCTCGACTACGCCGGGGTCTTCGCGGCCTCGCCCCACGGCGGCACGATCGCGAACCTGATCGCGCTCGGCCTGCTCGGCGGCGCGGTCGCCAAGTCGGCGCAGATCCCGCTCCACACCTGGCTTCCAGACGCGATGGAGGGACCGACGCCGGTCAGCGCCCTCATCCACGCCGCCACGATGGTCACGGCCGGCGTGTACCTGATCGTCCGCACGCACGTGCTCTTCCAGAACGCGCCGCACGTCCAGGATCTCGCCGCCGGGCTCGGTGCGGTGACGCTCCTCATGGCGGGCCTCATCGCGCTCGTCCAGGTCGACATCAAGCGCGTGATCGCGTACTCGACGATGTCCCAGATCGGCTACATGTTCGTCGGCGCGGGCGTCGGCGCCTACTCGGCCGCGATGTTCCACCTGATGACGCACGCCTTCTTCAAGGCGCTGCTCTTCCTCGCGGCCGGGATCGTCATCCACGCGCTCGGCGGCGAGCAGGACATGCGGCGGATGGGCGGCCTCGGCAAAGCCCTTCCGTACACGCGGAACGTATTCATGATCGGGGCGCTCGCGCTGGTCGGGATCCCGCCGTTTTCGGGCTTCTTCTCGAAGGACTCGATCATCGCCGCAACGCTCACGAAGGGTGCGTTCGGCTATTGCCTCTTCGCGGCCTGCCTCGTGGGTGCGTTCCTGACCGGCCTCTACACCTTCCGGATGTTCTTCGTCGTCTTCGGCGGCGAGCGGTCGACCTTCGCGCAGGAGCACCTCCACCATGTCGAAGGCGGACGCGACGGGCCGATCTCGATGATCTGGACGGTCGGCGTGCTGGCCGTCCTCGCAGCAGTCGGCGGGCTCCTGCAGTTCACGCCGTTCTGGACACCGCTCACGCACTGGCTCGACCCGGTCGCAACGCCGACGGCCGACGCGAGCGGCACCCAGGAGCTCATCGCCTCGGTCTGCGCGGTCGCCCTCGGCCTCGCCGGGATCTGGGTCGCCTACGCCGCCTACGTGAAGAAGACGATCAAGGTGCCGAGCCCGGTGACGCTCTTCCAGAAGAAGTTCTACTGGGACGAGCTCTACGACGGGATCGCCTACAAGCCCGCCGACCTGATCTCGCGCTCGCTCGGCCGCTTCATCGAGCTGCCCGTGATCGGCGGCTCTCTGACCGAGCTCAAGCGCGGCTTCGGGCTCGGCGCAGGTGAGCTCTCGCGTGTCCAGAACGGCCTCGTCCGGTTCTATGCCCTCGCGATCGCGAGCGGCGTCGCCGTCCTCGCCGTCGTCTTCCTCTCCACACGATGACGAGCTGGCTCACCACGATCCTGATCTTCCTGCCGATCGCCGGCGCGCTCGTCGTGTGGCTCGTCCCGATGCCAAAGCCGTGGGTCGCCTCGCTCGCGACGCTCGTCTCGCTCGTCGAGGTCGGATTCTGGATCCTCGCCGTCGAGAAGTTCGACTTCTCGAGCGGCTCTCTCCAGCTCGAACAGCAGCACACGTGGTTCACCTCGATCGGCTCCAGCTACCACGTCGGCCTCTTCGGCTTCTCGCTCTGGCTCGTCGGGCTGACGGCGGTCTGCGGTGCCGCGGCGAGCATGTATGCCTGGTGGGCCGGGCGCGAGCGCGCGCGAGCCTACTTCGGGCTGCTGCTCTTCCTCACCGGCTCGGTCATCGGTGTCTTCGCCTCGCAGGACCTGCTGCTCTTCTACGCGTTCTTCGAGGCGATGCTGATCCCGCTCTACGTGCTGATCGGCGTCTGGGGCGGTGCAGGCCGGCTGCGCGCAACGATCACGTTCGTCGTCTACACCGTCGCCGGGTCGCTCCTGATGCTCGCCGCGATCGTCGTCTACGGCAGCCAGCAGGGCACCTTCGACCTGCTCCAGCTCGGCACGAGCACGAACGACTGGCTCTTCCTCGGCTTCGCGATCGCCTTCGCGATCAAGGCGCCGCTCTGGCCGTTCCACGGCTGGCTGCCCGAGGCCTACCGCGAGTCGCCGCCCGAGGTCGCCGGCCTGCTCTCCGGCGTGATCTCGAAGGTCGCCGTCTACGGCTTCCTGCGGATCGCGATCGCCAAGTTCCCCGGCCCGGCGCACCACTTCCACGTGCTGATCCTGTCTCTGGCCGCGATTGGGCTGATCTACGGCTCGCTGCTCGCGTTCCGCGCCCCGGACATCCGCGGCGTGATCGCCTACTCGTCGCTGGCCCAGATGGGGCTGATCACGTTCGGGCTCTTCGCCGCCAACGATCTCGGGTTCGACGGCGCCGTGCTGCAGATGGTGAACCACGGCCTGCTCTCGATGACGATGTTCCTGCTCGCCGGAATGGTCGAACGGCGGACCGCGACGGGCGAGCTGTCGCTGCTCGGTGGGATGGCCCGCGGCCGGCCGATCCTCGCAACGGTCCTGATGACGGTCGGCGTGATGACACTCGCGGTGCCGCTCTCCTCGAACTTCGCGGGCGAGTTCCTGATCCTGGCCGGCGTCTTCCAGACCGGTTGGGGCTGGGCGGTCGTTGGCGCCGTGTCGATCGTGCTCGCGGCGATGTACGCGCTGCGGCTGATCTCGGCGGTGCTGCATCGCGATGTCGGCTCCGCGGTGAGCGACGCCGCCCTCGACCTGCGTCGCGGCGAGCTCGCCGTCGTCGTGCCGCTGGTGGCGATCCTCCTCGTGCTCTCGGCCTGGCCGAACGCGATCAGCGGCCACGCCTTCGGCGGGGGCGCGACGAACGCCGTGAGTGCCGCAGACTGTGCCCAAACCGAAGGATTGCCAGGCCCGCTATGCGCGACGGTCGATCCGTGATCCACAAGCCGAACGTCGACTGGTTCGCGATCTCGCCGTCGGTTTCGCTGCTCGCGGCAGTGGGCCTGCTGCTGATGGTGGCCGTCTTCTGGCCGAAGGCGTCCCGCCGGGCTGCCTCGGCCACCGTCTGCTTCGCGGGCTTCGCGGCCGCGTTCGTGTTCGCGATCCTCGTCGACGAGAAGAGCCCGCACGGCGCCGCGATCGTGCGCGACACGATCTACCGCGACCGGTGGGCCGCAACCGCGCAGATCATCATCGCCGGCTGCGGCCTCGTGGCGGTGCTCGTCGCCTACAGCGAGCGGATGCGAGAGGAGAACATCGCCGAGTACTACGCGCTCCTCGCAGCCGCGGGCGCCGGAATGGCGTTCTTCGTGCAGGCGGCGAACCTGATGACGCTCTTTCTCGGGCTCGAGTGGTTCTCGATCGCGCTCTACGTGATGTGCGCGATCGACATCGACCTCGTCGGCTCGCTCGAGGCCGGTCTGAAATACCTGGTGATCGGGGCCGTCGGCTCGGCCACCCTCCTTTTCGGCTCCGCCCTCGTCTACGGCTCGACCGGCGAGCTCAGCTTCGACAAGATCGCAGCGGCGGGCAACTCGCACGACTCGCTGCTCGTGCTCGGCCTCGCGATGATGATCGCCGGCTTCGCGTTCAAGGCCTCCGCGGCGCCGTTCCACATGTGGACGCCCGACGTCTACCAGGGCGCCCCGACGCCGGTGACCGCGTTCATGTCGTCGGCGACGAAGGTCGCTGCGCTCGTCGTCACCTACCGCGTGCTCGTCACGGCGTTCCCGGGCGAGCAGCACCTCTGGACGTGGGCGATCGCCGTGATCGCGATCATCTCGCTCGCGGTCGGCAACATCGCCGCGCTCGCGCAGCGCAACGTCAAGCGGCTCCTCGCGTACTCCTCGGTCTCGCACGCCGGCTTCATGCTGATCGCGATCGCCGCCGCGAACTCGACCGGTGAGAAAGCGTTGATCTACTACCTGATCCCGTA
Source organism: Gaiellaceae bacterium (assembly GCA_036271235.1). Lineage (GTDB taxonomy): Bacteria > Actinomycetota > Thermoleophilia > Gaiellales > Gaiellaceae > PALSA-600. The sequence continues at coordinate 75,211 of DATBBA010000065.1, read as the reverse complement.
CTGCGCGATGTCGCTCGGAGCCTTCGCGGTGATCGCGGCGCGCGAACGCGAGCTCGGAACGCCGGTGACGCTCGACAACCTCGCCGGGTTCGGCTGGGAACGGCCGTTCCTGGGCGTCTCGATGTGGGTGTTCATGCTCGGCTTCCTCGGCTTCCCGCTCACCGGCGGCTTCTGGGGGAAGATCTACGTCTTCCAGGCGATCTACGAGCACGGCTGGTGGTGGATGATCGTGATCGGCGTCGTCGCGACGATGGTCTCGGCCGCGTACTACCTGGCCGTCGTGCGGGCGATGTTCCTGCGCGACAGCGTCGAGCTGCACCTCGCCCCGGCCGGCGGCTCTCCGCCGCGGGAGCTCGTGCTCGGAATCGGCGTCGGCGTCGCACTCGTCGTCACGGTCGGCTCGTTCATCGCGGTGCAGCCGCTCGTCGACGTGGCGAAGGCCGCGGCGAACGCGCTGCCGATCTAGATCGAGGGATTTTTCGCCACATTCCCGCCGGCGGTGCCAGAATGAGCGCATGAGGGGGGCCTCGGTTCGCTGGCTGGCGTTCGGTGCGGTGCTTCCGCTCGCGCTCTTCGCGGCGAATAGCGCATCCGCGAACAAGATCCGCACGAAACCGGCCGATCAGGCCCAGGCCAAAAGCGCGCTGCTGAAGCTCTCCGACCTTCCGACGATCGCCCAGTGGAAGAAAGCGCCGCCCGATTCGCCCAAGGCCGACGACACCTCGTTCTCGTGCGCCGGGTTCCACCCGAAGGAGTCCGATCTCGTCACCACCGGAGACGCCTCGAGCAGCTTCACTGCCCCCGGAACCTTCGTCGGGAGCGAGGTGACGATCCTCTCGACCGAGCAGATGGTCCGCCTCGACTGGAGCCGATCGTTCACCTCGCAGCTCCTCCCGTGCCTCAAGCACGTCTTCGGAAAGGCCCTGAAGGGGACGAAGATCTCCTCGGTGAAGCGGGTGTCGTTCCCGCACATGGGAGACCAGTCGATGGAGTACCGGATCGACTACGGGGTGACGGTCAACGGGAGGTCAGTCCACGGCGCGCTCGATCTCGTGGTGGTTGCGAGCGGCCGGGCCGAGGTCACGCTCATGCTGCTCGCGAACCTCGGGGCGGCCTCACAGGTGAGCACAGGCGAGCTCGGGATGAGCCTGATCGAGCAGCACCTCGCGGCCCAGGTCGTCGCCCGCCTCCGGCCGGCACCCCAGCCGCTCACGGCGTAGCCCTCAGGGCTTGGCAGGCGAAAAGCTGCCGAGCCGACGCGAGTACGGCGCGACCGAAAGAGCAGCTTTCAGCGCGAACAACCCGACCACGCCGATCAGCGACGAGACCGCGGCGGGGGGCACCCCGTGCGACGCGCTAGAACGGACGGCGCACGAGAGAACGAGCAGGACGACGATCACCCCGGAGCAGAGCGACTGCAATCCGTCGAACCGCTCGCGCGAATCGATGTAGCCGCCGAAGGCCACGAGCGCTGCGACCGACGCGAACGGAAGGGCGGCGAGTAGCGCGTTCCGGGCGAGCCCGTCCGCACCGGCGAGCTGCGCCAGAACGGCGGCCGCGACGAAGAGAGCAGGCAATGTGCGACGTCCCACGGGCGATAGCTTCGCCCTTCGGTCGGACGATCCTTCTCTATCCTGGGGCCGTCGGCAACAAAAAGGAGTGATGAGGGATGGCAGCACTCACCTGGCTCGGCCACGCGACGTTCCTGCTCGAGAGCGACGAGGGGAAGCGAATCTACATCGACCCGTTCCTGAACGGGAATCCGAAGACGCCGGACTCGGCGAAGACGCCGGAGCAGGTCGACGTGATCGCAATCACCCACGGGCACGGCGACCACGTCGGCGATGCGGTCGCGCTCTCGAAGGCGTTCCCTGACGCCTCGATCGTCGCTCAGGTCGAGCTGAAGGGCTGGCTGGGTAGCCAGGGCGCCAACGTCGGCCAGATGCCTGGAACGAACAAGGGCGGCTCGATCGTCGTCGACGGGATCACGTTCACGCTCGTCAACGCGTTCCATTCGTCGAGCTCCGACTCCGGCGACTACCTCGGCGAGGCCTGCGGGATCGTGATCGAGCTCGAGGGCGGGAAGACTTTGTACTTCGCGGGCGACACCTGCGTCTTCGGCGACATGGCGCTGATCCATCGGATCTACGCGCCGGACTACGCCGTGCTTCCGATCGGCGACTTCTTCACGATGGGCCCACGCGAGGCCGCCGTCGCGCTCGAGCTGCTCGGCAACCCACCGTGCATCCCGTGTCACTGGGGAACCTTCCCGGTGCTCACCGGAACACCGGAGCAGCTCCGCGCGGAGGCTCCCGAAGCGAACGTGATCGACGTGGAGCCGGGTGGCACGATCCAGCTCTGAGCCCGCGCGGCCGCTGAGGGTCGTCTCGACCTACTCGATTGCGGCCTGCGACCTGGAGGCGGGGCAATGGGGCGTCGCCACGCAGTCGAAGTTCCTCGCCGTCGGTTCGGTCGTCCCGTGGGCGAGGCCGAACGTTGGCGCGATCGCGACGCAGGCCTACGCGAACCCACGCTATGGCCCCGACGGGCTCGAGCTACTCGCCTCGGGGGCCTCGGCGGCACAGGCGGTCGAGCGGCTGACCGCAGCGGACGAGGGACGCGACCACAGGCAGCTCGGCGTCGTCGATCGCGAGGGCGGGAGCGCGACCTACACCGGCTCTGCGTGCATGGACTGGGCGGGCGGGGTGAACGGGCCCTGCTTCGCCGCTCAGGGGAACATCCTCGTCTCCGCAGCGACCGTCGATGCACTGGCCGAGACATTCACCGGCTCCACCGGGCCGCTCGCGGAACGGCTGCTTGCCTGCCTCGGTGCCGCACAGGCGGCCGGCGGCGACCGGCGCGGCCAGCAATCGGCGGCGCTCCTCGTCGTCGCGCACGAGGGTGGGTACGCGGGGCTCTCCGATTCACTCGTCGACCTTCGCGTCGACGACCACCCTACTCCGGTCGAGGATCTCGCCCGTCTCTACCGGAGCCACACCGCCCTCTTCGGGAAGACACCGGATACCCAGTGGCTCGAGGTGGACGACGAGCTCGCATCCGAGCTTCGGGAACGACTTGCGCAGCTTGGCTTCGAAGGTGACCTCGCGACCGCGTTCCGGGACTGGTCGGGCCGTGAGAACCTCGAGGAGCGCGTGAACGGGGTCGACCGGATCGACCCGGTTGTGCTCGAGGAGCTGCGGAGCCGATGACGGCCGAGAACGCGAAGAAAGGCTGGCAGGCGGCGCGGTTCGACGAGCTCGACTCGATCCCGCTGTTCGAGGGGCTTATCTGGCATCCGGTGCGGAAGCGCTTCGGGATCCAGGCGTTCGGTGTGAACGCGTACACCACCGCGAACGCCGGCGAGCAGGTCGTGGAGGAGCACGACGAATCCGGCGGGGGCGGAGCGGGAGGACACGAGGAGCTCTACGTGGTACTGACCGGGCGCGCCGTGTTCACGATCGACGGCGAGATACACGAGGCCCCGGCCGGGAGCTTCATCTTCATCGCCGATCCGGCGCTCCGTCGCAAGGCGATCGCGGAAGAGAACGGGACGGTGGTGCTGGCGGTGGGAGGTCAGGCCGGAAAGGCGTACGAGGTGTCGGCGTGGGAGTGGTACTTCTCGGCAATGCCGGCCTTCAAGGCGGAGCGGTGGGACGAGGCGATCGCGATCATGGAAGACGGGCTCGCCGAGAAGCCCGGGCATCCGGCGATCCTCTACAACCTCGCATGCGCGGAGTCGCGGGGCGGCCGGCCGCTCGAGGCGCTGACCCATCTTCAGCAGTCCGTGCGCGGCGACGCGAAGTGGGCCGAGCGGGCGAAGACGGATCCCGACTTCGACGCGATCCGCCGCGAGCCCGGCTTTCCCTCGTAGACGCGCCAAACGCTCGCGTCGACCTGCCGGCCGCGCTTGCTGTTGGACCCTTGTTACGTAACTGGCACCGGCCGGTGCCCCAAGAGCCGAAGGGCTGCGCAGGGCTTTCTTGCGGATCTCTCACCCACGTCGCGCCTCCGGTTCGCTCTCGTTGCGGTACCTGGCACCGGACATGCCGCCTGCGGGCATGTCGTTGTCGGTCCCTCCGCAGTGGACGATGTCGCGCAGAGCGGGTCGGCGCTACTGCGGCCGCGACCGGCTGTCACCCGGCAACCGGACGCCTCCGGCAAGGCCGCGGAACGCGGGCACCGGGTCGCTCTCGGGCCGGGCGACGAGAACGACGGCGCCGTGGGCGTCCTCGGGCGTCAGCGCGTCGACGAGCAGCTGGAGGCCGACCGCCAGGGCGAAGGCCTTGTGCGCCTGCGGGCCGCCGAACGGCGCGAGCTCGTCCTCGGTCGCCTTGCCGGCGAGGACGTCGCCGTAGTTCAGGTTCGCCATCGAGACGTCGACGACGATCGGCTTGCCGTCGCTCGAGGGAATCGCGACGGCGAGAGGGTTCGTCCCCGTGAGCTTCGGGCCGCCCTCGGGATGGCCGAGCCGCCGTGGTGAGGTCGCGGTGATCGCGGCGACGAGCCCACCGTCGGCGAGCCGCCTCGCCCAGTGGCCCAACATTCCGGTCGGAAAGGTGCGCCCCGCGACGATGATCCGCGCCCTCGCCGGCGGGTCCGCGAGCTGCGCCTCGACGATCGCGTTCAACACGAGGTAGCCGAGGGCGCCGTTGCCGTTCCAGCGTTCGTAGCCGGGCTCCGACAGGACGCGGAGCGGCCTCGCGGCCGGGTCGAGGCCGGACCAGCCCTCGAGCCATTCGAGCCTCCTCAGGCCGTGCCCGGCCCGGCCCGTGTTCTCGGCATCGAGGAAGTGGGCGGCGACGACGAGAGCGTCGGCGTCGGAGAACCCGAGCGCGGAGAGGCGCTCGAGCGTCCCGGGCATCGGATCGCCGGGCTCGCCCTCCAACCTAGACGCCGGACCGGCTTGTGTTGCAAGTCACAAGCTGTCGGCCGTTGTTCGTGCTCCGTTCGAGGCCGAGGGGCTCGACTGCCGGATGCTCGGCTTCGTTCGGGACGATGAGTGAGCCGTTCTTCATGTCGCATTGCCTTTCGACTTCGTGGCTTGCAACACAAGCCGGTTGAAGCGGTCCGCGGGGCGCTCGGTCAGGAGACGAGCGGCAGCGTGCGGGTGAAGCCGGCGCTCCGGCTCCGGTCGATCGTTTCGGCGATCTCGACGATCGCGCGCGCCGGCTCGCTGTCGGGATCGGAGATCACGAGCGGCGTGCCGTCGTCGGCGGCCGCGCGGATCCGGCCGTCGAGCGGGACGCTGCCGAGGAGCCTCACCCCGAGCTCGGTTGCCAGCCGCTCGCCGCCTCCGGAGCCGAAGACCTCCGAGGTCATGTTCTCGATCACGCCGAGGAGCTGCATCTTCGTGGTGCGCGCCATCTGGGCTGCGCGGCTTGCGACCTCCTGGGCGAGCGGTTGCGGGGTCGTGACGACGACGGCCTCGGCCCGGGGGAGCATCTGCCCGAGCGAGATCGAGACGTCGCCGGTGCCGGGCGGCATGTCGACGACGAGCATGTCGAGCTCGCCCCAGTGGACGTCCTGAAGGAACTGCTCGAGCGCGCGGTGGAGCATCGGGCCGCGCCACATCAGCGGCTTGTTGTCGTCGACGAAAAAGCCGATCGACATCAGCTTCAGGTCGTGGGCGACCGGCGGGATCATCAGCTTGTCCACGAGCACCGGCTTCTGGCGGATCCCGAGCATGTGCGGGATCGAGTGGCCGTAGATGTCGGCGTCGAGGATCCCGACCCGGCGGCCCTGGGCCGAGAACGCGGCTGCGAGGTTCGCGGTGATCGAGGACTTGCCGACGCCGCCCTTGCCCGAGGCGACCGCGATCACGCGGGTCGTCGGATCGAGCTGGATCGTCTTGTCGTCGGCGGGGCGGCCGCCGCGAAGCTTCGTCGTGAGCGCGGTCCGCTCGTCCGGGCTCATCACGTCGAACTCGAGCTTGACGGAGGTGACGCCTTCGACTGCACCGACCTCCCGCGCCACCTGCTCCTGGAACGAGTTGCGGAGCGGGCAGCCGGCCACGGTGAGCGCAATCGTGACGGTCACGTCGCCACCCGAGATCGCGATGTCGCGGACCATGTCGAGCTCCGTGACGGGCTTGCGCAGCTCGGGGTCGATCACGGACGCGAGCGCCGCGAGGATCCCTTCGTGCGTGGGTGTCTCGGCCATTTCCCCAGGATAGACGCACGTCGTAGGGCGAGATCGAAATGAGTGGGGAAATCGCTAGTAGACCCGCAGATTGACGAGCCGCTTCCCCAAGCAAGCCAATCGTCCCTGCTACACCTCGGCGGGGAAGGGGCCCGCTACGCGCGCACCGCAGCAGCGATTCGCGACGCCAGCTCCGGCGTCCCTGCAGCAACAATGCGCGAGCGGGCCTCGAGATCGAGCGGGATCGTGCCGAGGTCGGGCCCGTCGATCGCCTGGATCGCGAAGCCACGCTCGCGGACGAGGAGCTGTGCGGCCGCCACGTCGACAGGCCGGGATGCCTTCAGCACGGCGACGCCGTCGGTGCGGCCGGCTGCCAGGTGGCAGAAGGTGATCGCCTGGGCGCCCATGATCCGGATCCGGTCGGTGATCGGCGCGAGCGTCCGCAGCCGGTCGAGCACGAGCTCGGCCCGCGTCGCCTCGATCGAGAGGAACTCGAGCTCGTCCTTCGGCTTTCCGGTGAGCGGCTTCCCGTCGAGGAACGCGCCGCCGCCGCGAACGGCCGTCCATTCCTCGTCGGAGCCGAAGTCGTAGACGAACCCGAAGACGACGTCGTCCATCGTGCGGCCCTCGGCCACCGCGACCGAGAGCGCGAAGTACGGGATCGCCCGCTCGGCGTTCTGGGAGCCGTCGATCGGGTCGACCACGATGGTGAGGTCACCGTCGCCACGGATCCCGATCTCCTCGGACACGATCCTGATGTCGTCGCGGTCGAAGTGGGAGAGCACCGCAGTCTCGGCGGCCTCGTCGATCGCCGCGGTGACGTCTCCGCCTTGACCGCGGCGAATCGGCCGCTCGCGCTCCTCGCGCGTCGGCATCTCCGCCAGCACGGCCTTCACGTCGGCGACCGCAGCCCGGCACAGCTCGAGCCATGGGCTCAAGGACGCGACCTCAAACCGGGAGGAGCAGGAGCCCGGAGGTGAGCTTCGGATAGAAGAACGTCGACTTCGGCGGCATAGTCTCGCCGCGGCCCGCGTACTCGAACACCTGCGCGATCGACGGGGCGCGAACGAGGAAGGCGACCTGGGCGATGTCGCCGTCGACCGCCTCGACCGCCTGCTGGGCATCCGGCGTGTACTCGATCTCCTCGAGCCCGTACTGCTCGATCTCGCGCGTGTCGAGCTCGTCTTCGGATTCGAGGCGGTAGAAGTTCCCGGTCCGGTACATCGCAAGCGAGTCGGTGTCCCAGGTGGAGGTCATGAAGCCGAACGGGCTCGTCTCGACGCCCTGGGCGACACGATGGGTCGGGTAGATCTGGAGGCCCGGGGAACGCGACGAGACGAGCACGGCGAGCGTGTGCGTGGCCGTCGGCTCCTCCTCGCGGTAGGCGACGGCGGTCTCGTAGCGGTGGTGGCCGTCGGCGATCAGGAACGGCACGTCGATGTCCACGGCACCCGAGTCGAGCCGCCAGAGGGACGTTCGCGAACCGCCCGAGGTGACGCTGAGGTCGGGCTCGCCGCCGGGCGCCTCGAGCGGCGGGTCGGCGTCGTAGATCAGGAAGATCGGCTCGAGCTGGGTCTTCGTGGCGCGGAGGAGGTTCAGGCGATCCTCCCGCGCCTTGGCGTGGGTCTCCTCGTGCCGGAGCACCTTGCCCTCCGAGTACGGCGTCACCTCGATCGAGCCCACGATTCCCTCGCGCACGCGCTCGACCCCGTCGGGGCCCGCGAATTCCTGCGAGATCCACCAGAGAGCGGGCTCCTCCTCGCGCAGGACGCCCTCCTCGCGCCAGCGCACAAGCTCGGCGGCGGCGGCCTCGGCCGAGTCGGGCCGGGTCAGGTGCACGATGTTGTGCTCGCTCGTGTGCCAGAGGGTGTAGAGATCGTCGTCGTCGATCACGTCGTAGGGCGGCGCGACGAGGTCGGCGAGCGGGCCCGCGGCGCTTTCGTCGTAGCGCAGGGCGCGAAAGGGGGCGATCTCGGTCACGGCCTGAGGCTACCGAACCGACGAATAGACTCGGCCGGTGATCTCGGATCTCGTCGCGGACAGGGTCGTCGAGGGCGTGTTCGCCGTGAAGACGAAGCGACGGCTCCGGACGAAGGGCGGTGCGCCCTACCTCGCCCTCGAGCTCGTCGATCCGAGCGGGCACATCGACGCGCGGGTCTGGAACGACGTCGAGCTGCTCGACGGCCGGTTCGCCGAGGGCGACGCCGTCCGCGTGCTCGGACGGGTGGAACAGTTCCGCGACCGGCTCCAGCTCGACGTCCGGACGCTCGAGGCGACGGACGTCGACCCGTCGAGCCTCACGCCCTCGCTGCGCCGTGACGCGTCGGAGCTCCTCGGCTTCCTGGAGTTCCTCGTCGCAGAGATCTCTCATCCCGGCCTTGCGGCGACCGTGGTCGCGGTGCTCGCCGATCGCGATCTCGGCGCCTACCCGGCGACCTTCGACGACCATCATTCGTATGCCGGCGGCCTGCTCGAGCACACGGTCGGAGTCGCGACACTCGTGCGCGAGACGGCCCAGCTGCACCCACGCCTTCGCTCCGAGCTGGCTCTCGCGGCCGCCCTCGTCCACGATGTCGGGCGCACGATCGAGCTCTCTCGCGGACCGGCGTTCACCCCGACCGACGAGGGACGGCTGCTCGGTCACGTCCACCTCGGGATGCGGTTGATCGAGGAACGGGCGACCGGGCTGACGGGAGAACAGAAAGCTGAGCTCCTGCACTGCGTCGCCGTGCACCACGACCTGCGGGCAGCACGAACGGCCGAGGCGGCCGTGCTGCATCACGCGAACCAGCTCGACGCAAGCGCCGCCACCCGCCCGACCGGGTGAACACCCTCCTCCTCGCGCTCGGCGCGAGCCTCACCTGGGGGGTCGCCGACTTCGTCGGGCCCTGGCAGAGTCGCGCGCTCGGGACGCTGCGAGTCCTCGTCTGGGCGGAGATCGCAGGCGTCGCGTTCACCCTGGTCATCGCCACGGTCGAAGGGTCGGGCCCGGATGGCTGGGCCGTGCTCCTCGCCATACCCGCCGCGATCTCGGGAACCCTCGGGCTCTACGCGTATTACCGCGGGATGGCGATCGGGGCGATGGCGGTGGTTGCGCCGATCGCAGGGGCCTCGGCGATCGTGCCCGTGATCTTCGGCATCGCGCGCGGAGACCGGCCCACGGCCGCCCAGTACGCGGGCATCGGCTTCGCCCTCGTCGGAGTGTTCCTCGCATCGCGCGAACACCAGTCCGGCGGCGAGCGCAAGCTCGCGGCGGGCGTCGGGCTTGCGCTGCTCGCGGCGGTGGGGTTCGGCTTCTACTTTCCGCCGATGCACGCCGCTGGGAAGGCCGACCCGGTCTGGGCCTCCCTCATCTTCCGGCTCACAGCCCTGGTCATCGTCGCCGTCTCCGCGGCCGTGAAACGCCCCGCCCTCCGTCTCGGCGGCTGGAAGCTGCTCATCGTCCTCGGCGTCGGGATCGGCGACACGTTCGGCAACGTGCTCTTCGCCGCCGCCGCGAAAAGCGGGGGCCTCGTCAGCCTGACCTCGGTGCTCGCCTCGCTCTACCCGATCGTGACGGTCATCCTGGCCGCGATCGTCCTCCACGAACGCGTTGCCCGGACGCAGCGCATCGGGATCGCGCTCACCTTCGCCGGCATCGCGCTCATTGCCTTCTAGCCATTTGCCTTAGAGCAAATGGCTAAACGTTGAAGCGAATGTTCAGCACGTCCCCGTCCTGGACAACGTAGGTCTTTCCCTCGAGCCGCTGCAGGCCCCGGCGGGAGACCTCGGTGTGCGACCCGGCCTCGACGAGGTCCTTCCAGTCGACGACCTCGCAGCGGATGAAGCCGCGGGCGATGTCGGAGTGGATCGCGGCGGCCGCATCCAGCGCGGATGCACCCCGGCGCAGCGGCCAGGCGCGGGTCTCCTTCTCGCCCGCGGTGAAGAACGTGATCAGGTCGAGCTCGTCGCGAAGCCGCCCGGCGACCTCGTCGAGCGCCGAGTCGCTCCCCTCACGGAAGGCGGCCGCCTCTTCCTCGGGCAGCTCGGCGAGCTCCGCCTCGAGCGCGAGGTCGATTCCGCCCGGACCGTTCTCGACCACGATCTGCGGCTTCGTCGTGAGCGGTTCGAGCCCCTCCGGCACCTCTCCGCCGACCTCCGCAAGCGTGGTGCCGGCGTCGACCGCGGCGAGGATCTCGCGCAGCCGCTCCGCCTCGGCCCTCAGCTTGGGATCCCCGGACTTGGCCTGCTTCTCGACCCGCTCGAGCCGGCCGGCGACGTGGTCGCGGTCGGCGACGAGCAGCTCGAGGTCGAGGTTCTCGAGATCGCGCGCCGGATCCGCGCCAGGCGAGAAGCCGTCGAGCACGACGAGCAGGGCATCGACCTGGCGGAGGTTGCCGAGAAGCGCCGGACCGGTGCCGGGTACGTCCTGGACCCGGAGCGCGACGGGCGTGATCTTCTTGGCGGAGACGACCTCGGCAAGCGCCGTGAGGCGCTCGTCGGCCACCTCGGCCATGCCGACGTGCGTCTTTCCGTACTCACCGCCTCCGGTTCGCGTCAGCGCGGTGAACAGCGTCGTCTTGCCTGCGCCCGGCAGGCCGACGATCCCGGCTTCGAGGGCCACCGAGCGGCGCTACGAGCCGAAGCCGACGCGGCTCTCGCGCGCGTGCCGCTTGACGAACGCGATCATCCGGACGACCGCGGTATAGCGGCCGTCCTCGGCGTCGAAGGTGACGGCTTCGGCGGAACCCTTCAGAGCCGATTCGAGCTCGTCCGCAGTCCCCGGGGCCACATGGACGGTCAGCGACTGCCCGCTGCGGAAGGCGATCTCGACCCGGATGCGCTCGGCGTCAGCCACCGGCCACCAGCTCGGCGAGCACGCCACCTGTGGCGTGCGGATGGACGAAGGCGATCTCGCGGCCCATCAGGCCTGTCCGCGGGCTCTCGTCGATCAGCTCAGCGCCGCCGGCGGCGAGGCGCTCCAGCTCGGAGGCGACGTCGTCGACCTCGAAGGCGACGTGGTGCATTCCGGGGCCGCGCCGGTCGAGGAAGCGGCCGACCGGCGTGTCCGGCTCGAGGGAGGCGAGCAGCTCGATCCGGCCGTCGCCGATCCGCAGGAGCGCCGTCTCGACGCCCTGCTCGTCGACCGTCTCGCGCAGCTCGAGCTTCGCGCCGAAAAGACGGCTGTAGGTGTCGATCGCCTCGTCGAGATCGGCCACCGCGACGCCGACGTGATGGATGCCCTTCGTGTCCACGCGCTCGATCCTACCCGCGGAACTTGAGAATCGGGCGCCGACCTGCAAGAGTGCGCCGCGATGCGCTCCGCGCTCGCGTGCTGGCTCGCGATCGTGGCCGTGCTCCTCGCCGGCTGCGGTGGCAAGAACGGCCCGTCCGACAACGGGATCAGGACCATGACCCCGCAGCAGATCCTCGTGCAGATGAAGCAGGCGGTCGCAGGGGCCTCGAGCGTCCACATCGTCGGCGGCGGCACGAGCGACGGCTCGACCCTCACCCTCGATCTCCAGCTCGTCGCGGGAACGGGCGGCGCCGGCCACATCAGCGTCGGCGGGCTCTCCTTCGACGTCGTCAAGATCGGGCCGAAGCTCTACTTCAAGGGTGAACAGGCCTTCCTGAAGCGGTACGCCGGCACGGCGGCCTCCCTCTTTGCCGGGAGGTGGTTCGAGGTCTCCACCGCGGTGCCCCAGTTCGCCAGCTTCGCCTCGCTCACGAACATCGTGAAGCTCACGAACAACATCGTCGCGTCCGCTGGAACCCTGACGAAGGGCTCGACCACGACGATCGACGGCCAGCCCGCGCTCGCGATCGTCGACAGCGGCAACGGCGGCGGGACCCTCTACGTCGCGACGACCGGGCCCGCCTACCCGCTCGAGCTCGATCCGGCAAGGGGCAAGGGCGGGATCAAGTTCACCGACTGGGATCAGCCGGTCACGCTGAAGGCACCTGCGAACCCACTCGACTTCGCGAAGCTCACCGGGCGCTAAGACGCCCTAATCGCCCGCGGCAACGACCTGCGGGACGCCGACCGAGTCGGTGGCGCTCGATTCGGGCTTCACGTCACCGAAGAGCGCGAGCAGCTCTTCGCGCCCCAGTGTCTCTCTCTCGAGCAGCGCGGCGGCCACGATGTCGAGGAGGCGGCGATGCTTGGCGATCAGCCGCAGCGCTTCGCTGTAGGCCTCGTCGGTGAGCCGGGTCTGCTCCGTGTCGCGCAGGCTCTTCGTCTCTTCGGAGAGCGCGTAGTTGTCGGCACGCATCGTGCGTGCGTGTCCACTTTCGCCCATGCCGAACTCGAACACCATGGCCCGCGCGAGCGAGGTCACCTTTTCGAGGTCGTTGGCGGCGCCGTTCGTCACCCTCCCGAAGACGACCTGCTCGGCGGCGCGGCCCGCGAGCGTCACGACCATCCAGTCGATCAGCTCTTCCTTCGTGTGGAGGTAGCGCTCCTCCTCGGGCAGGTTGAGCGTGTAGCCGAGCGCATCTCCGCGCGCGATGATCGTCGCCTTCTGGACCGGTGAAACCGTGTTCATGAGGTGCGCCATCAACGCATGGCCGGCTTCGTGGTAGGCCAGGATCTGCTTCTCCTTCGGCGTGATCACACGGCGCTGCTGGAGGCCGGCGATGACGCGATCCATCGCGTACTCGAAATCCGCCTGGGTGAGACAGGCCGCGTTCCGGCGGCCGGCAGCGATCGCAGCCTCGTTGCAGATGTTCGCAAGGTCCGCACCCGTGAGCCCCGCGGTCTGGCGCGCAACGGTCTCGAGGTTCGTGCCCGGTGCGAGCGGCTTCCCTCGCGTGTGGACCGCGAGGATGTCCTTGCGGCCCTTGAGATCCGGTGGCTGGATCAGGATCTGCCGGTCGAAGCGACCCGGGCGGAGCAGCGCCTGATCGAGATCCTGGAGACGGTTCGACGCACCCATCACGACGACCTGGTCGCGGGCGCCGAACCCGTCGAGCTCGACGAGGAGCTGGTTGAGCGTCTGGTCCTGTTCGCGGTTGAACGAGTTGCCGGTGCGGGCCGTGCCGACCGCGTCGAGCTCGTCGATGAACACGATCGCCGGGGCATTGGCGCGCGCCTCTTCGAAGAGCTTGCGGATCCGGGCGGCACCGAGCCCGGCGAACATCTCGACGAACGACGAGGCGCTCTGCGCGTAGAACTTCGCTCCCGACTCGCTCGCGATCGCCTTCGCGGCGAGCGTCTTACCGGTGCCGGGAGGGCCGTGGAAGAGGATGCCCTTCGGCACGCGCGCGCCGAGCGCCTCGAAGCGCTTCGGGTCGCGCAGGAAGTCGACGACCTCCTGCAGCTCCTCTTTCGCCTCGTCGAGCCCGGCGACCTCGTCCCACGTCACCGCGGAATCGGAGCCGGGTGAGATCTCGGTCGGCTTGACGCGCGGCAGGAGCTTCATCGTCCGCCAGAGCAGATAGGCGACGAAGCACATCAGCACGAAGAACATGACCGGAAGCCAGTTCAACGCAAAGTTCTGCACGGTCGTGCTGACGCTGGCCACGGGGTCCATGCCCCCTCATCGGCAGCAACGCAGTCGGTCTTGAGGAGCTAGACGTCTTCGAGCTCGAGGCAGGCTGCGAGCGCCGCACGAGCGACCTCGAGCTGGTCCGAGCTCGGCTCGGCGGTCGAGAGGCGGTGCTGGAGCTCGTGGCCCGGCCGCGCGAGCGCGCGGGCAAGCCGCCGGTCGGGGTGCCGTGTCATCCAGCCGAAGATCTCGGTCGCAGCCGCGACGGCCCCGATGGATGCGGCGAGCCTCGCGGCAGGGCGGATCTCGCTCGGCGCGCGGGCGGCAAGCATGTTGCCGGCGGCGGCCGTGAGGATCAGCGGGCCGACGAGATGGGAGCCGCAGCGCTCGTGCTCCTTCGCCGTCGGCCGGTCGTGCTCGTAGGTCCCGATCGCGATGTGCTCGGCGCCGTGGTACCCGGCGAGCGCGCCGCTGCGAATCGTGAGTACGGCAGGCGCGGTCGCAAGCACGGCGCCGGCGAGCTCCTGAGCGGTCTCGTTGAGGCGCGAGCGGCGCAGCACCTGGACGGCGACCGCGGTGCCCGCCATCGCTGCGAGCGCGGTGCGGCCCTCGAACGGCATCCTCGCCTCCGGGAGCGCGCGCTTGACGCGCGGGAGCACCACGAAGGCCTCGAGGAGGCGCGCCGGCCCACGCAGGAGCGGCATCGTCACGCCCGCGCCGACGAGCCGCTTCCGCTCGGATGCGATCTTCACGCGCCCGTCGGCGGTCCGCACGGCGCAGGCCCAGGCGGTCGGCCCGTGAACGAGCACGCCGTTCGACAGGGCCATGCCACCGAGACGAACCTTTTCAGCCATCGCCAACAGGGTAGTCGTCGGTCACCTGCTCGAGGAGCGCCTGGATCGTTGCCGCCGCGTCGCCGCGGGGGAGCTCACGCCCGTCGATCGCGATCACCGGCATCAGCTCGCGAACGGCAGAGCTCGTGAACGCCTCGTCGGCTCTCAGGAGATGGGGAAGGGTGAAGGCGCCCTCCTGGACGCGATATCCGGCCGAGCGCGCAAGCGCGGCGACGGCTCCCCGGGTCACACCCGGAAGGACGCCGGTCGTCAGCGCGGGCGTGACGAGCACGTCGTCCTCGCGCCACCAGATGTTCGACATCGTGGCCTCGAGCACCGTCTCGTGCTCCCCCAGGTAGATCGCGTCGTCGGCGCCGCTCCGCTCGGCCTGGGCGATCGCGGCGAGCGCGGTCGCATAGCTCGTAGCCTTGACTCCGGTCAGGAGGCCGGCGCTCGTCGTTCGAACGGTGACGAGCGCGATCCCACGGCGGCGGAGCTCCTCGAGCCCTGCCGGAAGCGGGGCCACGGTTGCGAGCAGCGTCATGCCGGTGCGGAAGAGGCGCAGCGCACCCTGGTCGGTGCCGGCCGCGGCGACCGCGAGCTCCGCAAGCTCGGCGACCCCGTCGGGCGGCGGCAGGCGCAGGGCGAGGCACGACCGCTCGAGACGCTCGATGTGGCGGCGCGCCAGCACTGCGCCTCCGCCGCGGATGCGAACGGTCTCGAACGCCGCGGCGCCGCGCAGGAGCGCCTCGTCGTCGGGGTGGAACACGGGGGCGGCCGGGTCGACGAGGCCCCGGCCGGCAACGGCTGCTGCGAGGAGAGCGGTCATGCCGGAACGAGACTTCCCACGGCCTGCAGGATAGGTCGCGCCTTGACCCAGGACTCCTCGATCTCGCCGGCGGAATCGGAGTCCCACACGATGCCACCGCCGACCCAGAGATGAATCCGGCCTTCGGCGACGGCGAGTGTCCGGATCGTGAGCGCCAGCTCGAAGTCGCCGTTCGGGTGGATCGTGCCGATCGCACCCATCGAGGCGCCACGGCCAACCGGTTCGAGAGCGGCGATCAGGTCGAGCGCAGCAAGCTTCGGCGCCCCGGTGACCGAGCCGCCCGGGAAGGTTGCGGCCAGGATCTCCGCGAGCCCGACCTCCGGCCTGAGGCGGCCCTCGACGCGCGAGACGAGATGGGTGACACCGGCGAGCTCACGCTGGGCCATCAGCTCGGGCCAGGCGACGGTGCCGGGCTCGCAGACCCGCGACAGATCGTTGCGCTCGAGGTCGACGATCATCATGTGCTCGGCGCTGTCCTTTTCACCCTCGACGTCGACCCCGGCCGGGCGCGTGCCCTTGATCGGGGCGGTCGCAAGCGTGGAGCCGCGGCGCGCGAGGAAGAGCTCGGGCGAGGCGGAGACGATCGTCCAGCCGGCGCCTGCGAGCGGCCGGCGGTGGAGGGGACGTAGGGGAGCGAGCGCAGCGGCGAGACCGGCGGCATCGCCCAGGAACGGCGCCGAGAGGTGCTGGACCAGGTTCGCCTGGTAGACGTCCCCGCGCGCGATCGCAGCGCGCACCTCGTCGATCGCGTTCGCGTAGCCATCGTCGTCCCAGGTGCGGTCCCAGTCGCCGACGGCGTACCGGGCAGGCGGGGTCGGTTCGGGCGCGGCGGGCCCGATCCGGCAGGCGAGCAGCGGCAGCGGGCAGGGCTCGGGCGGAGCGGGGCGACGTTCTCGACGCGAGGGCCCGGAAAGGCCGTAGCCGAGGTACACGTCGGCCACCAGCCCTTCGCGCCCCCAGAGGTCTGCGAGGTACTCCTCGAGCCACTCGAACGCGCCGGCGGGTTCGTGCAGCTCGAGCACACCCCGAGCGTAGCGACCGCTACCTGCGGCGGCCGAGCGTGAGCAGGTACCGCCGAGGGGCGCGGATGCTGTCGCCCTCGCGGTAGCTCTCGTACAGCTCCACGAAGCCCTGATGGAAGGCCTCGCCGCGCTCCGGGTCGAGCTTCGCCATCAGCGTCACGAGCGGTGGCGACGAGCTCGAGAAGAGCTCCCACAGGCCCTCGCCGGATTCGGCCTCCATCCACAGGGCGCCGTCGGCGAACTCCAGCTCGAAGTCCTCGCCGAGCATGTCCTCGACGTGATCCTCCCTGCCCCACTCGGTGGCCTCGCGACCCTCGAGCGGCTCCTCCGTGAAGCGCCGGAAGAGCTCGCCGAGCTTCGGGTTCGGCTTCCAGGCGGTGAAGCCGAGACGGCCGCCGGAGCGGGTGATGCGGGCGAGCTCGCCCGCGACGTTCGCGTGGTCGGCCGCGTAGACGAAGCCGAAGGCCGAGGAGACCGTGTCGAACTCGCCGTCCTCGTAGGGCAGGTACTCGACGTTCCCGGTGTCGAAACGGATCGTCAGCCCTTCGCGCTCTGCGTCCTCGCGGGCCTGCTCGACGAGCGGTACCGAGCCGTCGAAGGCGGAGACCTCGGCGCCTGCGCGGGCGGCACGGAACGCGGTCGAGCCGGTACCGGAGCCCAGATCGAGCCAGCGCTCGCCTGCGGCAGGCCGAAGCTGCTCGACCAGCTCGTCGTGCACGGGCTCGAGGACAGTCCCGAGCCGCTCGTACATCTCCTCGTTCGAGAGCTCCATCACCACGCGGCCACGGGAGCATACTGCCGATATGAGCGATCTCTTCGCAGAGGCAGCCGACCGGCGGCTCGAGTCGTCGGCCCCGCTGGCCCAGCGACTACGGCCTGCGGAGCTCGACCGGTTCGTCGGCCAGGAGCACGTGATCGGGCCGGGACGGTCGCTGAGGCTCGCGATCGAGGCCGACCGGGTGCCGTCGCTCGTCCTCTACGGGCCGCCGGGGACAGGCAAGACGACACTGGCCCGGATCATCGCCGGCGTGACGGGCTCGGACTTCGAGGAGCTCTCGGCCGTCTCCGCAACCGTCGGGAACGTCCGCGAGGTGCTCGCCCGCGCCCGGGAGCGGCTGGGCGCCTCCGGGCGGCGGACGATCCTCTTCCTCGACGAGATCCACCGCTTCAACAAGGCACAGCAGGATGCGCTGCTGCCCGGTGTCGAGGGCGGCCTCGTGACGCTGATCGGCGCGACGACGGAGAACCCCTACTTCTCGCTCAACTCGGCCCTCCTGTCGCGGATGCAGGTGTACGAGCTCTCTGCGCTCGCTCCCGCCCAACTGCGGGAGATCGTGCGGCGCGGAGCGGCCGAGCTCGGCGCGACCTTCGCTCCCGAGGTCGAGGAGCTGATCGCGACGCGGGCCGGCGGCGATGCGCGGAGCGCGCTCGGAATCGTCGAGCTCGTCGTCCAGACGGCCGGGGGAGCGCCGGTCACCGTGGAGCTCGTCGAGGACGCCGCGCGCAAGCGTCCGCTTCTCTACGATCGTGAAGGCGACGCGCACTACGACACGATCTCGGCGTGGATCAAGTCGACCCGCGCGAGCGACGTGCAGGCGTCGATCTACTACCTCGCCGTGATGCTCGAGGGCGGCGAGGACGCTCGCTTCATCGCCCGGCGGATGATCGTCCTGGCCTCCGAGGACATCGGCAACGCCGACCCGCAGGCGCTGCTCGTCGCGGTCGCCGCGGCGCAGGCGGTCGAGCACGTGGGCCTGCCCGAGGCGCGCCTCAACCTCGCCCAGGCCGCCGTCTACCTTGCACGTGCCCCGAAGTCGAATGCGTCCTACGCCGCGCTGAATGCAGCGACCGCCGACGTCCGCGAGCACGGCCACCTCCACCCTCCCGACGCGCTTCGCTCTGCCGCCTATCCCGGCGCCCGCAAGCTCGGGCGCGGCGAGGGCTACGTCTATCCCCATGCCGATCCCTCCGGTTTCGAGGTCGATTGCCTCCCCGACGAGCTGAAGGGCCGTGTCTACTTCAAGCCGTCGGGCAACGGCGAAGAGGCCGAAGGAGCATGAGCGCCGCGAAGGCGTAAACCGGGGTCAGACGCCGTGACACGCGAGTAACGGCCTCGTGACGGAGGTGAAAGACCTCCTGCTCCCGCCGGGGCCGCAGACACAGCCGCAGGTGTCAGACACCGGTTCGAGCGGATCGGGCAGGAGTCACTTCAGCCGCCGCGGGGTCAGAGGATTCGCGCGCCGAGGGCGCTCGCCGCGAGCTCGACGGCGAGAGCCGCGGTCTCGTTTGCCTCGTCCAGGATCGGGTTCACCTCGACGAGCTCGAGCGAGTCGAGGAGGCCCGACTCGGAGACGAGCTCGAGAGCGAGGTGTGCCTCGCGGTAGGAGAGCCCACCGCGAACCGGGGTGCCGACGCCCGGCGCGAACATGGGATCGACGGCGTCGAGGTCGACGCTCGCGTGCAGGAAGGCCGCGCCCTGGAGGTAGGCGAGCGCCTCGCGAAGAACGCCTTCGATCCCGCGGCGGTCGATGTCGCTCATCGTGAAGACGCGTACGCCGAGCTCGGCGATCAGGACCCGCTCCCCGGCATCGACAGAGCGTGCGCCGACGATCGCGACCCGCTCGACCGACGGCGAGGGCCACGCGTCGGCGGCGAACGCACCGCCGGCGACACCGAGCGCCTCGGCGAGCGGCATCCCGTGGACGTTCCCGCTCGGTGAGGTTCCCGGCCGGTTCATGTCTGCGTGCGCATCGATCCAGAGCACCGCGCCCGGGCCGGAGGACTTGGCCATCCCGCCGAGGGTGCCCATCGCGACCGAGTGGTCGCCTCCGAGGACGAGCGGCAGGAAGCCTGCCTCGCGCGCCTCGCCGACGCGCCTCGCCACCTCGCCGCACGACCGCATGATGGCGCCGAGGTAGCGGGCATTGGGTTCGCCGACGTCGGTCGCCTCCGCCACGCCCACCTCGACGTCGCCCCAGTCGACGCAGGTTCGCCCGAGCCCGGAAATCCGCTCCTGGAGGCCCGCATACCGGATCGCCGAGGGCCCCATGTCGACGCCGCGCCGCCCCTGCCCGAGATCGAGGCCCGCACCGATCACCGCGACCGGCCGCGAGCTCTGCTCCGCGCTCATCGGCGAAGGCTAACGTGGCAGGCGTGGAGCTGACGTCGCTCGTCACCGCAGAGCCGTTCACGACGAAGGACGGCTCGACGATCCGTGAGCTCCACCACACGGCGGTCCAGAGCCTCGCCGAGGCCTCGCTGCCTGCCGGCTCGGCGACGACGCGCCACTACCACGCGCTGAGCGAGGAGATCTATTTCATCCTCGACGGCGTCGCGGAGCTCGAGATCGACCGCGAGACCCGCACCGTCGGCCCGGGCGATGCCGCCCTGATCCCGCCCGGCTCGTGGCACACGATCGTGGCGACGACCGAGCTGCGCCTGCTCTGCTGCTGCTCGCCGCCGTACTCCGACGGCGATACGTACTTCGCTTAGCTTCACCACGGCTAGACTGGCCCGGCCAGGCGAGGTAGCTCAGCTGGTAGAGCACACGGCTGAAAACCGTGGTGTCGCCGGTTCAAGTCCGGCCCTCGCCATTCTCATTCGCCCCGGACGGCACGGACGCGAACCTGGTCGCCCGCCGCCGCCTCCGTCAGGGCCGCGGCGTTGCCGCCGTTGATCGCGATCGCCCACGCTCCGTAGGAGTCCTGGTAGACGATCAGCTCGCCTCGCCCGGTGTCGGCGTAGGTCTCGCCGACGACGGCGTAGTAGGGAGTGAGGGCGAAGCTGAGCTCCACGGTCTGCCCGGGCCTGAGACCCACCTCGGCGATCTCCCGCGCGGAGACGTTCAGGCCGAGATTGCCGAAGCGGTCGATGTCGACGATCGTCGCCACGAGCTCGTCATCTCCCACCAGCGCTGCGGGGAGGTCGAGGCGCACGAGGCTCGAAGCGTCGACCGCATCGCCGAGGTCGTCGAAGCTCGCGCCGGCGGCGAGGTGCGCGGCGACGGGGGCGAAGAGATCGCGGGCGTGGAAGGTCTTCGACACTTCGTCGAGGTGGTATCTGGGGTTCGTGAGGCTGCGTACTCCTTCGATCCCGCATTCGTCCGCAGCGAGCGCCAGCAGTCCGTTGTCGGGGCCGACGAAGACACGGCCGCCACCCGCCCGGATCGCGAGGCCGCGCCGCTCGCTGCCGACGCCGGGATCGACGACGGCCAGGTGCACCGCCGGCGGCAGATAGGGCACCGCGCGGGCGAGGACGAGCGCGCCGCGCTTGACCGCCTGCGGTGGGATGCCGTGCGTCACGTCGAGGATCTCGACGTCGCGTGCGATCCGCTTCATCACGCCCTTGCAGACGCCGACGAAGTCGTCCTGAAGCCCGAAGTCGGTCAGGAACGTGATCGTGTCGAACATCTACCTGCTCGCGTACTCCTGAACGGCAGCGACGAGGCCTTCGAGGTCGTGCGTCGTCGCCTCCACGGCGACGTCGAGGCCCACCGAGCCCGCCACCTTCGAGGTCTCAGGGCCGATCGAGATCGCCGGCGCGCCCCCGCCGATCCAGGCGTAGGCCCGAGCGGCGGAGCCCGATGCGAGCACGACGACGTCTCCGTCGGGCGGCTCGGGCTCGAGCAGGATCGTGCTGTAGAGCGGCACGTAGTCGGCGTCGAGTGCATCGATCGGCGCCCGGCGCGAGTTCTCGGCGGCCAGGTAGATCACCCGCCCCTCGGGTCTCGGGAACTCCGCTGCGAGGTGGTCAGCGGTGGAGGTCCTGGCGACGAACGACGGCTCGATCCCGTGCTGACGAAGCGTCTCGGCCGTGCCCGGCCCGACCGCCGCGACCTTCGCGGGCAGGTTGCGGACACGCCGCGCGACCTCGTCGGCGCCGTTCGGGCTCGTCACGACCGCCCACTCGTACCCCGAGCAGTCGATCGGCTCGTCGGAGGTGCGCACGATCTCGATCAGTGGGCATTCCACGACCTCGTGCCCGAGCTCCTCGATCCGCCCTGCGAGCGGCTGTGCCTGGCCCTTCGGGCGCGTCACGATGACCTTCATGCGGCACGCCTGCGCGAGGCGGCGAGCAGTTCGGCCGCGACCGAGGCGGCATCGGGACCGCTCGCGCGCTCGATCCAGCTCCCGTCCTCGGCTGCGATCAGGGCGGTCAGCGCGACGCCGTCATGATGGGCCGCGACCGGTGCGAGACAACCGGCTCCGATCTCGGCCACGCAGGCACGCTCGGCGTCGACGCGCCGGCGCGTCTCCGGCGCGTCGGCGGCGGAGACGAGCTCCTCTTCGCCGGCACGCACCTGAAGCGCCAGGGCGCCCTGCGCAGCCTCGGGCAGCATCGTCTCGGCCGGAAGCCGGAGACCGATCCGGTCTGCGAGGCCCAGCCGGTCGAGACCGCACGAGGCGAGGATGAGCGCATCGAGGCCCCGCTCCTGCGCCTTGCGCAGCCGGGTGTCGACGTTGCCGCGGAGCGGTTCGACCGAGATCGTGGGATCGAAGGCGAGAAGCTGCGCCCGGCGCCGGACCGACGCGGTGCCGATTCGCATCCCCGGCTCGAGCGCGTCTGCGCCGACGAGGGCGTCGCGAGGGTCGTCGCGCTCGAGGTAAGCACCGACGACGAGACCGGCCGTGTCCGTCGAGGTCATGTCCTTTGCGGAGTGTACGGCGACGTCGATCCGGTCTGCCAAAAGCGCCTCCTCGATCTCCTTCACGAACACGCCGCGCTCGCCGATCTGGCCGAACGGACTCGAGCGGTCGCGGTCGCCCGCCGTCGTGATCGGGACGAACACGATCTCGTGGCCCGAGCGCCGGATCACGGCGCCAGCGAGCTCGGCCTGGGTGAGCGCGAGCCGCGAGCCGCGAGAGCCGATACGGACGAGCATCGCTCAGCCGCCCTCGTCGAGCCCGAAGAGACGCCGGATCGCTTCGGCGTCGGCCTCGCCGCCGCCCTCGGCGGCCGCCTGCTTCATGCGCACGGTCGGCTCGTGCAGGAACTTGTTCAGCATCTGGGCCGTGACGACGTCGAGCCGCTCCCGCTCGTCGTCCGGCAGGTGTCCGAGCTTCGCGAGCTCGGCGGCGCGGATCGACTCGGCACGGGCGCGGAGCGAGGCGATCGCCGGCACGACGTCGAGGGACGCACGCCATTCGCGGAAGCGCTCGGCCTCCTCCACGACGAGGCGCTCGGCCACCTCCGCCTCGGCACGACGGCCGTTGAGCGTCTCGGTGACGACGGCCTCGAGATCGTCGATGTCGTACAGGTAGCAGCCGTCGATCTCGTGCACTGCCGGATCGACGTCCCGCGGGACCGCGATGTCGATGAAGAAGAGCGGCCGGCGGCGACGCGAGGGCACCTGTCCCGCCTCGATCAGAAGGCCCGGTGCCGCGGTGGAGGTGAGGACGACGTCGACCTCGCCGAGCCGGGCCGCCACCTCGTCGAGGGCCAGCGGCACGCCGCCGAAGCGGGCCGCGAGCTCGGCGGCGCCCTCGGCGCTCCGGTTTGCGACGTAGGCGATCGTGGCCCCGCGCGCGGAGAGGTTTCCGGCCGCGAGCTCGCCGATCCGGCCGGCGCCGACGAGCAGGACGTTCCGCCCGGTCAGATCGCCGAACACCTGCGCGGCGAGCGCCGCCGCAGCTGCAGGGACGGAGGCCGGGCTCTCGCCGATCGCGGTCTCGGTGCGGACGCGCTTGCCGAGCTGGAGCGCCTGGCGGAAGACGCGGTCGAGGAGCGGCCCCGGCGAGGCCGCGTCGAACGCCGCCCGTACCTGGCCGAGGATCTCGCTCTCACCCGGGATCAGGGAATCGAGGCCTGCCGACACGCGGAAGAGATGGAGTGCTGCCGCCTCGTCGTGCATCCGGTAGGCGACCGAGCGCAGCGGCTCGCCTGCCAGCTCCTCGAGCGAGGCAAGCGCACGCGAGCCGTCGTCGCCCGCGAGGTAGACCTCGGTGCGGTTGCACGTCGAGAGGCAGACGGCGTCCCCGAGCGCACGGGCCAGCGAGGCGGCCCGCTCGAGCGGGAGCGACACCCGCTCGCGCAGCTCGACGGGCGCGACGTGGTGCGAAATCCCGACGAGCGACAGCGTCAAAAGTGGCTCCCGGCCAGAACGATGCGCGCGAGGATCACGAGCCCGAAGCCGATCAGCGCGAGATAGGCGGCGCGGCGCCCCGTCGCCCGCATCGCGACGAAACCCGCGTAGACGAGCCACGTGATGATCGCCGCGGCCATCGTCGCGTCGATCCCGTCGCCCTGCTCGCGCAGCCGGATGAAGCCGGCCGCGAGGCCGACCGTGAGGAGCGGGAGCGAGACCACGATCGTCCGCACGATCAGCTTCTCGAGCACGACGAGCGACGGCAGCCGCAGGCGCAGGATTCCCGGCGAGTGGTGCTGGAGGCCGTGCTCCTCGACGAGGTAGAGGACG
Organism: Gaiellaceae bacterium; assembly: GCA_036271235.1. GTDB lineage: Bacteria > Actinomycetota > Thermoleophilia > Gaiellales > Gaiellaceae > PALSA-600. Next base: position 51,509 of record DATBBA010000065.1, on the reverse strand, counting down.
GCCAGCGCCGCAGCGAGCGTGAAGCCTGCGAAGGCGGCGAGCACGAAGCCGACGTGGATCGTAAGGAAGAGGTTCGAGTAGTGCGAGCGCTCGCCCGCGGAGGTGCCGCCGCCGAGCCGCGAGGCGATGAAGAGCAGGACGACGAGCGGCATCACCGAGAGACCGACGAGCCGGTAGCGCTGCTGGCAGCCCCAGATCAGGTAGGCGCCGACGATGAACCAGACGAAGAGGTTGAGCGACCCCGCCCAGGTCGACCACGGGAAGCCGTCGACGCCCGCTGCCTGCACGACGAGCAGCGCCGTCTGCGCGAGCCACCCGATGCGCACGCCCCACATCGCGAGACGGGTGTACCGAGGCGAGGTGTAGGCGAGCGCGGCCTCGCCGTAGCCGAGGAGCGCGGGCCAGAACAGCAGCTCGGCCATCAGGCGTCCGAGTGGGTGGCCTCGGCCTCCCGTTCTCGCAGCTCGAGGAGGATCTCGCCGACCTGGCGCTGGATCCGGCCGAACTTCGCGGCGATGATCAGGATGTAGGCCAGAAACCCGACGAAGACGACGAGGTACGCGGCGGCGGTGTACTTCTCGGACGGCGTCATGCAAGAAGCTCGCGGATCTCGCGAAGCTGGATGTCGAGGCGCTTCCCGGCCAGCTCGAGCCGGTAGAGCGTCACGAACAGGAAGAGCATGGCGACGTAGGACACGCAGAACGCGATGAACTGCGAGTGGGTCATCTGGGGCCCGTGCAGCGTGAAGACCTCCGGGTGGATGATGCTGCGGGAGAGCCGGATCGCGAAGAAAGAGATCGGGAGCAGGACGATCCCGCAGAGCGCGTAGACCGCGCTCATGTTGGCGCGGGCGACGCCGGGATCGACCGAGAACCGGAGCATGAAGTACGCGCAGTAGAAGAGGAAGAGGACGAGGAAGAGGACGAGCTCGTCGTCGCCCCAGACCCACCAGACACCCCAGGAGATCCGGGCCCAGATCGAGCCCGTCACGAGTGTGAGGGTGCCGAAGATCACGCCCTGGTGGAGCGCCACGTAGCTTTCCAGGTCGGAGTCCTCGTTACGTTTCCAGAGGTACCGGAGCGCCTTCCATGCGCCCCAGCCGAATGCGGCGTACGCGGTGAGTGCGATCGGGACGTGGAAGTAGAAGATCTTCTGCGAGAGCCCCTGGCTCTGCGCCGAGCCGGAGTCCACGGGCGCATAGAAGAAGATCAACGCGATCGCGATCGCGAACAGCCCTGCGGTTATCCCAGCGAGCACGGGAAGTGGGAGACGCGCATCCCTCGTCACAGTCAAATCGTATCTGCCTAGGTGCCGAGGAGCGGTGCCAGGGCGCTACGCCTCGGCCACGACGTACTCGAATGCCGCCCACGAGACGATCGCGAAGACCGCGTCGTACAGAACGAGGAACTCGAGGTACTTGTTGCCATTGTGGACAATACTCGCCCCGACGCCGCCGACGATGATCGGGATCGAGAGCGGCAGGAAGAGCAGCGGCAGGATCAGCTCGCGCGCCTTGCCGGCCACGGCCATTGCGCCCGTCAGCGTCCCGACCGAGCAGATCCCGATGTCCGCGAGCACGACCGCCGCGACCGTCCGCCAGCCGATCCCGAAGAAGAAGATCGCGAACGCCGGGAGTGCGACGGCCTGCGCCACGATCAGGAAGGTGAAGACCGAGAAGGCCTTCGCGAGCCAGATCGCGCTCCGGTCCGAGGGCGCCATCACGAGTGCGTCGAAGAGGCTCTGCTCGCGTTCGGGCACGAACGCCCGTGTCAGGCCCAGCAGGGCCGTGAAGAGGATCGCGACCCAGAGCATCCCGAGCGCAACCTCGTGGTTCACGCCGACCGGGACTGCGAAGTGGAAGACGACCAGGGTCGAGACCACGAACACGAGCATCGCGGGCACGGTCTCCTTCGCCCGCAGCTCGATCAGAAGGTCCTTGCGCGCGAGCGCGGCGACATCCGCGAAGTACGTCATGCGAACGCGAGCCTCTGGGTCGCGAGCCGCTCGACACGCGCGGGATCGTGCGTGGCGACGATGACGGCGCTGCGGGCGGCGAGGTCGTCGAGGGTCTCGTCGAGCAGCGCCGAGCCGGCGTCGTCGAGTGCGTTGAACGGCTCGTCGAGGATCACAAGCCCCGGCTCGTGGAGGAGAACCCGGCAGAGGCCGAGGCGCTGGCGCATCCCGCGCGAGAACGTCGAGACCCGCTGGTCGCGCACCTCCCAGAGCCCGAAGCGCTCGAGCAGCATCCCGATCCGCTCGCCCCGCTCCGGAACCCGGTAGAGCCGCCCGAAGAGCTGGAGGTTCTCGAGCGGGGTCAGCTCGCGGTAGACGAGCGGCTCGTGCCCGAGGTAACCGATCGTCCCCCGCTCCGGCAGCAGCACCTCACCGGCGCTCGGCGCGTCGAGGCCGGCCAGCACCCGCAGGAGCGTCGTCTTGCCCGAGCCGTTCGGCCCCGTCACGAGCAGGAAGCCGGGCGCGTCGAGCTCGACGTCGACCTTGTTGAGCACGCGTTTCTCGCCGAACCGCTTCGTGAGCTTCGCCGCCTTGACCACGGCGGCGAACGGTACCGGCGCGGCGCCGGCGGTATCGTTCGGGCATCTTCGAGCGATTCACCGAACGTGCCAGGCAGGTCGTCGTCCTTGCTCAGGAGGAGGCCAGGGGCCTCGGCCACAACTACATCGGAACCGAGCACCTCCTGCTCGGGTTGCTGCGCGAAGAGGAAGGCCTGGCCGCGCGGGTGCTCTCGATACTGGACGTGCCGATCGACGAGGTGCGGGCGAGGGTCGAGGAGATAATCGGTCGAGGCGAGTACGCGGCCAGCGGCCAGATGCCGCTCACGCCGCGGGCGAAGAAGGTACTCGAGCTGGCGTTGCGCGAGGCGCTGTCGCTCGGGCACAACTACATCGGCACCGAGCACGTCCTCCTCGGCCTGATCCGCGAGAACGAGGGCGTCGCCTCGCGCATCCTGCTCGAGTTCGATGCCGACCCGGAGAAGGTCCGCAGCATGATCGTCGAGATGCTCTCAGGGCTGGGCCGCCGGGGGCTCGATCCGGTCGAGCCACCCCGGCCCGGCGGCGGCGCCCCTCGGCCACGGCGGTGGAGGTACCAGCTCGAGTCGTGGCCGGCCGGCGGGACCGACCTCCGGTCGATGCTGGACACCCTGGGGGCTCAGGGGTGGGAGCTCACGACCTCGGTGCCGACGGAGATTGGCTCCGATCTCGTCTTCCGGCGGCCGGTGCTGCCGGGAGAGACCGCCGGAATGCCGGTCGGCTTCGACACGGTGCGCCTGGGCTCGACCGTCGTCGAGGTCTCCCGGACGCTCGCGATCCCACTTCCGTCGGTCATCGGGACACTGCAGATGGTCGGTCACCCGAAGACGGCGACGCAGGAGCTCAGCGAGCTCGAGATCCAGCTGCTCGCCCGCGCGTTCGGGCGGGTCATCCTCGTGGCGCGCTCCGACGAGCCGCCGCCCGATCCCGACTAGAGCACGTCTGCGAGCACGAACCCGAAGAACGCGACGCTGATCACGCCGTTCATCGTGAAGAACGCCGCATCGAGTCGCCGCAGGTCGCCGGGCTTCACGAGTGAGTGCTCCCAGGCGAGCAGCCCCGCCACGGCGGCGACGCCTGCCCAGTAGAACGCGTCCACCTCGAGCCCGAGCCCGGCCGCGACGAGGAAGGAGACCGTCGCCACGTGCATCAGGCGCGCTCCGAGGAACGCGCCGCGCTCCCCGAAGCGCACGGCCCACGAGTGCAGGCCCTGGGCACGGTCGATCTCGATGTCGAAGAGCGAGTAGAAGATGTCGAAGCCCGCGACCCAGGTCGCGACCGCGCCGCCGAGCGCCCAGGCCTCCCAGGGCAGCTTCCCGGTGATCGCGACCCAGCCGCCCATCGGCGCGAGCCCGTCGACCGCGCCCAGCCACAGGTGGCAGAGCCACGTGAAGCGCTTGAGGTACGGGTAGATCACGAACGCGGCGACCGGGATCGGCCAGAGCCAGCGGACGACCGGGTTCAGCTGCCAGACGGCGATCAGGAACACGACGAGCGATCCGAGACAAAAGGCGACAACCTTCGTCGTCGTCAGCGCCCCGGAGGGCAGCTCGCGGCTTGCGGTGCGGGGGTTGCGAGCGTCGATTCCCGCGTCGATCAGGCGGTTCAGCGCCATCGCGAGCGCGCGGGCGCCGGCCATCGCCACCGTGATCCAGAGCAGATCGTGCGCCGAGGGCACGGCGTCTATCGCGAGGAACGCGCCGACATAGGCGAACGGCAGCGCGAAGATCGTGTGCTCGACCTTGATCAGGCGTGCGAACAGCCTCGCATTCGCGATCGCCGTCATGAGCTAGTCCGGAGCGGCCCAGGCCGTCAGATCGTGCATCCGGACACGCGAGATCGTGGAGCTCCTCACCTCAGGTGTGAAGGTGGTCGGTGGCCGTGTGCTGGTCGGCCAGGAGCCTCAGCGCGTGGGTGAGGGCGGGCCGCAGCACGGCGTAACCGTCGCGGCAGGCACCGGGCGAGCCGGCGAGGTTCACGACGAGAGCCGTGCCCACCGTGCCGGCGACCGCGCGCGAGAGCAGGCCGTGGGGTGTCTTCGAGATCGAGTCGGCGCGGATCGCCTCGGCGATTCCGGGCGCCTCGCGCTCGAGCACCGAGCGCGTCGCCTCGGGCGTGACATCCCGTGCCGCGAGCCCGGTTCCGCCGGTCGTCACGACGAGCGCGTTGTCAGCGGCGAGATCGGCGATCGCTCGGGAGATCAGCTCCTGCTCGTCGGCGACGAGCCGTCGGATCACCTCGAAGCCGTCGGCCAGCAGGAGCTCCTCGAGCGTGTCGCCGCTGACGTCGTCGGCCTCGCCGCGCGAGACGCGGTCGGACACGGTGAGGACGCCGGCTCTCAGACCTCGTCCTTGGTCTTCTTCACGAGCGTGATCTCGGTGATGACCATCTCCTTGTCGATCGCCTTCGCCATGTCGTAGACCGTCAGGCCGGCGACCGCGACTGCGGTCAGCGCCTCCATCTCGACCCCTGTCTGCGCCGTCGTCTCCGCAGAGGCGACGATCTCGACCCGTCCCTCGCCGACCTCGAGCTCGACGGAGACGTGGGAGAGCGGCAGCGGGTGGCAGAGCGGAATGAGGTTGCTCGTCGACTTCGCGGCCATGATCCCGGCGAGCTTTGCGGTCGTGAGCGCGTCGCCTTTCGGGAGATCGCGCAGCCGCCGGGCGGTCTCCGGCGCCATCAGCACCGCGCCGCTCGCGATCGCCTTGCGCCGCATCGGAGGCTTGTGGCCGACATCGACCATCTTCACGGTCCCCGAGGACTCATCGACGTGCGAAAGCTCGCTCACGGGGCGATTGTATGCCGAGGTTCGAGGAAGCCGCGTGCCCCGCGTCCGCGGGGCCTTCCACTTCGGTGACGCAACCTGACACCGGACAATGGCCGGAAAGCAATGGGCGACGAGCAGGGGAATCCTGGTCGGCGTTCCATTCCCGGTACACGGGCGTTACCCGCTCGTTACGTGACCTGGCACCGGACATCGCCCTGGCGGACATTGGCCAGGTGGGCCGTGTCCTCTGGGGCTACGGGCGCGAGCCGAGCGTGACGGGGATCACCCGCGTCTGTCCGTTCCGGATCACCGTGAACCACGCCGCCTCGCCGGGGACCATGCGCTCCGCCACCAGGCGCGCGACGTCGTCGGAGTTGCCGACCGGGTTCCCGTCGATCGCGACGATGATGTCCCCGCCGATCGTGAGCCGCTCGTTCTGCCAGATCACGGTGCGCTTCCCGGCACGGAGGCCGCTTCTCGCAGCGGGACCGCCCGAAGCGAGCGTGCTCACGATCGCACCGCGCTTCACCGGATAGTCGAACGCCCGCGCGATAGTCGGCGTCAGATCCTCGGTCTGAAGCCCGATGTAGGCATAGGCGACATGTCCCGAGACGAGCAGTTGCTGAAGCGAGCGCTTGGCCGAATCGATCGGAACCGCGAACCCGACACCCTCGAATCCCGAGTCGACGCCCGAGCGGAGCTGCGCGTTGATCCCGATCACGTCGCCCGCCGCATCGATCAACGGACCGCCCGAGTTCCCACGGTTGATCGGAGCATCCGTCTGGATCGCGTCGAAGAGGTTGTAGGGCGTCGTCAGCGACGGGATCGTACGGTCGACGCCCGAGATCACGCCGACCGAGAGCGAGGTCTGGGCGCCGAACGGCGAGCCGATCGCCGCGACGGGTGCACCGACCGCGAGCGCCGAGGAGTTGCCGAGCGGGATCGGCACGAGCGGATGGGCGGCCGGCGAGACGCGGAGCACCCCGACATCGTCATATGGATCCCACCCGACGATGTGCGCACGGACGCGATCGCCGTCCTTGAACTGGACGTAGACCTCGCGGGCCGCGGCGGAGAGGGTCGTCGAGTGCTTGGCCGACACGATCACGTGGGCCGCGGTGAGCACGATCCCCGCGCGATCGACGACGAACCCGGACCCCTCCTCGAGCGAGGAGCCGCCGGACCCGAAGTAGGAGAAGACCGTCACGACGCCGGAGGCGCGCTTCGCGAAGATCCGCTGCGGCGCAAATCCCTTGGCCAGCACGGGCTTCGCGATCACCACCGTCGTCGGCAACGACGAGCGCACGAGCGGCTCGCGCACGATCACCTGCGAGCTCCCGCCACCCCAGCCGGAGCTCTCGACCGCGAACAGAACTCCTCCCGCACCCGCGAGCGCGGCAAGGAGGCAGAGAGCGATGACGAGAGTCGGCCGCAACGCCCCCGCCATGTAAGCACGTTCGGCGGGGGATTTCATCCCTTTCGTGCAGGCACGAGCGTGCCGGGGCGCTCCACCACGTCCGCGCCGAGCACGAGCGAGAACCGCGTCGAGCCCGGCCGGGACTCGAGCTCGATCCGGCCGCCCATCAGCTCTGCAAGCTCGCGGGCGATCGCGAGACCGAGACCGCTTCCCGAGGCGATCGACCCTCCGAGACGGTAGAAGCGGTCGAAGACGGCCTGCCTCGACTCCCCCGGAATGCCCGGCCCGTCGTCCTCGACGACGAGCGCCGCATCTTCGCCGCCCTCACCGACCGAGACCGCGATCGTGGTGCCGGGTGGAGTGTGCACGACGGCGTTGTCGATCAGGATCCGGCCGATCTGGAGCACGCGCGTCTCGTCGCCACGGGCATAGACCGCATCGTGCGCGAACAGCTCGAGCGGGTGGCCTCCCGCCGCTGCACGCGGGCCGAACTCGGTCACGAGCTCGTCCGCGACGACCGCCAGGTCGAACCCGTCGTCGGCGACCGACAGGCGCCCCGCATCCATCCGCGAGAGATCGAGCAGATCGCTCGCGAGCTTCGTCAGGCGCGTCACCTGCACCCTCATCGAGGCCAGGAACTCCTCGCGGGTCTCGGCGTCGACGTTCTCGTCGGTATCGAGCAGCTCGAGGAAGCCCGCCAGCGAGAAGAGCGGCGTCCGCAGCTCGTGGGAGGCGTTCGCGATGAACTCGCCGCGGGCGCGATCGAGCGAGGCGAGCCGTAGCCGCATCTGTTCGAACGCCCGAGCGAGCTGCCCGAGCTCGTCGGGCGCGTTGTCGGATACCGGCTCGTCGAACCGTCCGTCGGCGATCCGCTCCGCCGCTGCCTCGAGCCGCCGGATCCGGCGCGCGAACAGGGTCGCGAGGCCGTAGCCGAGGACGATCGCGAACACCGTCGCCGCGATCACCGCCACCAGCACGCGCCGGCGCACGACCGAGAGCGATGTCAGGTCGCTGTGGAGCGGGCTCGCGACGAGCAGCACCGAGCCGCCCTTGAGCGCCACGGCGGCCTCGGCGTAGGTCGAGCCGTCACGGTCGACCGCGCTCGAGACGATCCCGTGGCCCCGTTCGGCGCGGGCAACGAGCGGGTCGTGTTCGAGATCGACCGAGGTACCACCGTTCGAGTCGGCCACCGGCTCGTCGAGGGCGGCGCTGAAGACAGCGACCCGCGCCCCACCCGCAACGGGGAGCGCCTCGTCCTCGATCCACTCGGTGCTCGGGAACACCTCTCCGGGCGCCTGGCGGGGCTTGTCTGCGATCAGCGCGACGGTGTGCGACATGTCCTTCAGCCGCGTGTTCACGAGCGAGCTGCGGTACGAGGAGACGACCACCAGGTAGACGATCGCGAGGGCACCGCCGACGACGACGAGCAGCGCGAGCGCCAGCCGTCCTCCGACAGTGCGGAGCGGGTTCACCGGTCGCGGAAGCGGTACCCGACGCTGCGCACGGTGAGGATGAACCCCGGGTTCCGCGAGTCGCGCTCGAGCTTCTCGCGGAGATGGCGCACGTGCACGTCGATCGTGCGCGGATCGCGGAACTCGGCGCTTCCCCAGAGCGCCTCGAGGAGCATGCGGCGGGAGAAGACACGGCCCGGGCGTGCCGCAAGCCGGGCGAGGAGCTCGAACTCCACGTAGGTCAGCTGGACGCCCCGCCCGTCGACCTCGACCGAGCGGCGCTGCACGTCGATCACGAGGCCGTCTGCCGAGATGAGCTGGGCGTCGGCCCCGTCGGGGTCGTGGCGGGGAGCGCGGGCGCGGCGAAGCAGCGCGCGCGTCCGTGAGCGGAACTCGCGGATCGAGAAGGGCTTCGTGACGTAGTCGTCGGCACCGAGCTCGAGGCCGAGCACCTTGTCGAGCTCGTCGTCACGGGCGGTGAGCATGATGATCGGCACCGAGCTGCGGGCCCGGAGCTGCTTGCAGACCTCGAGTCCGTCGAGCTTCGGGAGCATGATGTCGAGCACGACGAGGTCGACCGGAGACTCGTCGAAGCGACGGAGTGCCTCCTCGCCGTCGGAGGCGAGGACGACGTCGTACCCATCGCGTTCGAGCGGGAAGCTCAGCAACTTCCGCACGGCCTCGTCGTCATCTACGAGGAGGATGGTGGAGGAGTCGGTCATGGGGTATCCGAGCGCCTGCCGGGCGTCTGACGTTCCCGGCTTCTTACTATAGCCCTCGATGGCGGCCTCCCAGCCCTCGGTCCGGCGGCGCCGGCCGCGTCGTGGTTCGCTCGCCCGCCCGGTCAACGGCAGGCTCTACTGGACCTCGGCGCTCGTCGTCCTGATTCCCCTCGTCCTGCTCTCGGTGACGGTCGCTGCACCGACCCCGCTCGCGAAACCGATCCTGCCCGGAGCGTTCGACACGAGCTCGGCGCTCGCGCTGGCCCGAGACCTCTCGACCGGCTACCCGAACCGGCCCCCGGGCAGCGCGGGCGCGATCGGAGCGGTGAGCTGGTTCTCCGATCAGCTGCCGATGGGCGTCTACGGCCTCCGGACGAGCGTTTCCACGTGGAATCAGAACGTCCCGGGGCTCGGCCGGGTGCGGCTGAAGAACATCGCGGTGCTCGTTCCCAGCAAATCGCCCGAGACGGTCGTCGTGATGGCGCATCGCGACGACACCGGGGCCGGGCCCGGAGCGAACGACAACGCGAGCGGCACCGCCACCCTGATCGAGCTCGCCCGCGCGTATGCGCAGCCGCTGGCGGGCGGCTCGGTACCGGTCACCTCTGCACGGCGGATCGTCTTCCTCTCGACCGACGGCGGCGCTTTCGGCGGGCTCGGGGCCGAGCACTTCCTGCAGACCTCCCCGCTGCGCAACGACATCGTGGCGGTGGTCAACCTGGACGCGATCGCCGGAAGAGGACGGCCCGCGCTCGAGATCGGCGGCGACACGCCCCGGTCGCCCAACGCAAGCCTGGTCGCGACGGCGGTCGCGCGCATCGCCGAGCAGGCCGGCGCCCCGCCCGACCACGTCGGCTTCCTGGGGCAGCTGCTCGATCTCGCCTTCCCCTTCACGCTGTACGAGCAGGGGCCGTTCGTCTCGCGCGGCATCCCGGCGGTGACGATCACGACAGGCGGTGACCGCCCGCCGCCGGCCTTCGGCGACAACGCGGCCCGGATCGACACGCAGAGGCTCGGGGAGCTCGGCGCTGCATCCGAGCAGCTGCTCGGCTCGCTCGACGCAGGAATCGAGCTCGCCCCGAGCAGCCGGAACTACATCTGGGTGGGTGGAAGGTTCATCCGGGGCTGGGCGATCGAGCTGATCCTCGTGGCCCTGCTCGTTCCGTATGCGGTGGCGGTCGTCGATCTCTACGCGCGCTGCCGCCGGCAGCGGATCTCGCTGCGGGCTGCGGGTGGCGCGCTCCGGAGCCGGCTCCTGTTCTGGCTCTTCGCAGGCCTCGCCTTCACGTGTTTCCGCCTGCTCGGCGCCTGGCCGGCGGGCCCCGCACGACCGCCGGATCCGGGAACAGCGGTCTCCGACAACTGGCCGGTGGCGGCGCTCACGATCTTCGCCGCGGTCCTGCTCCTCGGGTGGGCGGTCGCGAGGCGCCGTTTGACCGTGAGACGGCCCGTGACGGCGGAGGAGGAGGTCGCGGGCTATACGGTCGCGCTGCTCTGCCTGCTCGTCGTCGGACTCCTGATCGTCGCGACGAATCCCTTCGCCCTGCTCTTTGCGGTACCGGCGCTGAACATCTGGCTCTGGCTTCCGCAGATCAGGATCGCCCGGGCGCCGGTACGCCTCGGGCTCTTCGCGCTCGGCCTCGCCGGGCCGGCGCTGCTCGTGGGCTCGCTGGCGTGGCGCTACGGGCTCGGGCTCGACGCTCCGTGGTACCTGTTCGAGCTCGTCGGGATCGGCTACATCTCGCCGGCCGGCTTCGCGATCGTGCTCGCCGGGGCCGCAGGCGCCTGCCAGCTCGCCGCCGCGGCAGCCGGTCGTTACGCCCCCTATCCCGACGCGAGCGAGCGAGGCCCGCGAGGACCGTTCAGGGAGGCCGTGCGCACGATCGTGCTCGCGGGGCGGTCCCGCCGGCGGCCGCCTCACGCCGCCTCGCTGCCGCCGGCCTCTACAGGCTGAGGTAGCTCACGGCCGACCCGGCGGCGAGCTCGCCCTCTCCGCGTGGGACGAGCACGAGCGCATCCGCCATCGCGGCCTGGGCGATCATGTGGGACTCCTGCCCGGTCAGGGGGAACACTGCCGTCTCGCCCTTCTCGACCGCCGTTCTCGAGCGCAGGAGCGAGTCCCGGTCGACCATCTTCACGGGCCGGGCGAGCCGGCCCGGACGAAACAGCGGCCGCGGCTCGGCAAGTCCCTGCAGGGCGAGCAGGGCCGGGCGGACGAAGAGCTCGAAGCCGACGAGCGAGGAGACGGGGTTTCCGGGCAGCCCGAAGACGAGCGTCCGGCCTCTGACTCCGAACGCGATCGGCTTCCCGGGCCGCACGGCGACACGCCAGAACACCTCCTCGACCCCGAGCTCGGCCTCGGTTGCCCGCACGAGGTCGTAGACGCCGACCGAGACCCCGCCGCTCGTCACGAGCACATCGGCCTCGAGCCCGCGCTCGATCGCCTCCCGGGTGGCGGCGGCATCGTCTCTCACGGGCGGGAGCCGGTCGACCGTGGCACCGGTGCTGCGGATCTGGGTCGCGAGAATGACCCCGTTCGCGTCGTAGATCTCGCCACGGGCGAGCGGCTCGCCCGCCGAGCGGAGCTCGGTGCCGGTAACGGCCAGCACGACCGCGGGCCGGCGGTGGCAGCGCACGCTCGGTACGCCCGCCGCGGCGAGCGCTCCGAGGTGCACGGGCCCGAGCCGCACCCCGGCGCCGACCACGGGATCGCCCGTCGCAAGATCTCCGCCCCTTACCCGGACGTTCGCGCCCTCGCGCACCGCGCCGGGAACGACGACGACACCGTCGCCCTCCTCGACGTCCTCGATCGGGACGACCGCGTCGGCCCCGTCCGGGACGACACCGCCGGTCGCGATCGCCATCGCCTCGCCTGGCTCGAGCGGACGCTCGGCAGGCCGCCCTGCCGCGATCCGGGCGACGATCGGAAGCGTGGCCGGCGCCTCCGCCGAGCGGAGCGCGAACCCGTCCATGGCCGAGGCCGGGAACGACGGGAGATCCACGCCGGCGGCCGCGCCCTCCGCAAGCACACGCCCGGCGGCCTCGTCGAGCGGGACGTCCTCGGCCTCGAGTGCGGCGACGTGCTCGAGCACGAGCTCCAGCGCCTGCTCGATCGTCAGCAGCTCACTCATCGACCGGGACGATAGACGGGGTCAGTGCACGCCGCGCTGTGTGGGCGCGGGCTTCGGGTTCGGCGCGACCGGCACCTTCGCGGGCGTCACGGCCGTCGTGGTCGTCGTGGCGGCCGGCGGAGGCGCGACCGGGACGTCGAGGTAGCCCCAGTAGCCCTTCGAGAAGTACTCGTAGGCCGGGTAGGAGCTCGGCGTGAGGAACGGCCGTTCCGGCAGGTTCTTCTCCGCCGCCGCCATGTAGAGATGCCAGATCGGCACCGGGAAGGTCGCGCCGGTGACCTCCTCGCCGTGTACGTCGGTCATCGCGATCTCGCCGCGCGGATAGCCCATCCAGACCACCGTCGAGAAGTCGCGCGTGTAGCCGTCGAACCAGGCGTCCGTGAAGTCGGACGTGGTACCGGTCTTGCCCGCGTTCGGATGCACGCCGTCGCTCGAGCCGGAGCCCGTGCCGTACTGCGCGTTCGCGGCGAGCACCTGGTTCACCTGCCAGGCGACCCCCTGCGACATCACGCGCTTCGATTGCGGCTTGCCCCAGCCGGCGGTGGTGTCCACCTTGCCGTTCGGGAGGATCACCTTCCGGATCGCCGTCGGCTTCGCGTAGACCCCGCCGGCCGCGAAGGTCGCATAGGCGGCGGCCATGTCGAGCGGCGAGACCGAGAGCGACCCGAGGCCGATCGAGGCAACCGGCTTCTGCCCGGCGAAGTTCACGCCGAGCTTCTGCGCGAGCTTGTAGACGGTGTCGGGCCCGACGTCCAGGGTCAGCTGGGCATAGACCGTGTTGTCGGACCGAAGCGTCGCGTTCGTGATCGAGATCGAGCCGGCGTATGTGTGGTCGAAGGTGGTGACCTGCCAGGGCTTCCCTGCCTTGTAGTCGTCGATGCACCAGGGCCCGGTCGTGCAGGTGAACGGGGCGGAGGTGTAGTAGGTGTTGTTCGGGTCGATCCCCTTCTCGATAGCGGCAGTCAGGACGAAGGTCTTGAACGTCGAGCCGGCCTGCCGGGCCGACTGCGAGGTGAGGTTGAACTGGTTGTGCTTGTTGCCCGGGATCACCGCGGTCATCGCCCGGATCGCCCCCGTGCCGGGCGTGACGGAGACGATTGCGGCGGCGGGATCGTCGGATTCGTCGAGCGTCTCGCGGATCGCGCTGTTCGCGTCGACCTGGAGCTTCGGCTCGATCGTCGTGTACACGCGCAGGCCCCCGTCGCGAACGACGTTCGCCCCGTAGACGCTCTCGAGCTCGTCGATCACGTAGGAGAAGAAGTACGGCTGCTTGATCGTGGAGTAGAGCCGGCTCGGCTTCAGGTGGAGCGGCTGGTGCACGGCCCAGCGGAACTCCTTGCGCGTGATCGCATGCGCGGTGAGCATCGCGCGCAGCACCTCCTTGCGCCGGATCAGGGCCGCCTTCGGGTTCACGAGCGGGTCGTAGATGGAGGGCGCCTGCGGCAGCCCGGCGATCAGCGCCGCCTGTGCGAGGTTCAGGTTCCGGGCGTGGCGCGAGAAGTACGTCTCGGAGGCGGCCTCGACCCCGTAGGCGTGATTGCCGTAGTAGACCGTGTTCAGGTAGGTCTGGAGGATCTTCGGCTTCGACCACTTGTCGCTCAGCTTGATCGCGAGGCAGGCCTCCTTGAGCTTCCGGTCGAAGGTCTGCTCGCGGCCCGTGTACATGTTGCGGACGAGCTGCTGGGTGATCGTCGAGCCGCCCTCGACGACCTTGCCGGCGCTGAGATCCGTCCAGAGGGCGCGGGCGATGCCGACATAGTCGATCCCGCCGTGCTCGTAGAAGCGCTTGTCCTCGACCGACACGGTGGCCGCCGGGAGCCAGACGCTCATCCGCTCGAGCGCGACCGGGCTGCGGTTCCGCTCCGCCGGGATCGAGCCGAGCAGCGAGCCGTCTGCGGCGTAGACGAACGTGTTCGCGCCGATGTTCACCGGCTTCAGGCTCGAGAGGCTGCAGGACTCCGAGAACGCGGCGCTGGCGCCGAAACCGGCGACGACAACGACGACCGCGAGGACGGCCGCGGCGGCCAGCAGCAGGACCAGGTTCCGGCGATGCCGGCGGCGGCGCTGCTCCCGCTTGCGCTTGCGGTTGCGGACGAGCCGGATGACGGCGTCGGAGTCCCCTGCTCGGGCCATGCCGGATTCTACTCGCCGGTGCCGGAGATCCCTGCCTCGCGGAGCTCATCGGCGACGGCGAGGCGTAGGTCGCTCTGGGCACGGCCGATCGGGATCCCGGGCTCGATGAAGCGGCGAACGGCGACGGACGCGGCCTGCTCGCCGAGCCTCGTCACGACCACCTCGTCCGAGTGCGGATCGAGTGCAGCGACGACCGCTCGCAGATCGACGCCGAGCGGCACCTGCACGGAGATCTCGGCGAGGCGCCGGTCGTTGCGGATCGTCGAGTTGCGGACGGTCTCGGAGACGAGCTTCTCGTTCGGGATCACGAGCCTGTCGGCATCGGGCGTGCGCACCCAGGTGTAGATCAGGCCGACTTCCTCGACGACGCCCCGGGTGCCGTCGAACTCGATCTCGTCGCCGAGCCGCACCGGCTGGGTGAACGCGATCAGAAGGCCGGCGATGAAGTTCCCGATCGTGCGCTGCGCCGCGAACCCGAGCACGAGCCCGATCACCGCCGAGGACGCGAGGATTCCGGCGGCGATCCCGCGCACCTGTGGGATCACGAGCAGGGCCGAGACCACGCCGATGAAGACGATCGACCAGAGGATCGACTGGCGGAGGATCCGGTAGCGCGTGATCGTGCCCGGCTGGAGATGGCGCTTCGCGAGCCTCCGGTCGATCAACTTCGCGAAGAGGAACGAGGCGATGATCGCGACCACCGCGATGCCGATCCGCACCCAGAGCTCGTGCGTCATGGCTGCGCCCGTCGCAGGAGAGCGCTGTTAACCTCGGTGGGAGTGAACACGCAGTCGGCCACGGCGCCCGCGCCGAATCTTACGACCGACGGGAAGCTCGCCGGCTGGCTCTCGCTCGTCGGGACGATCATCTTCCTCAACTTCCTCGGCACCTATGCGGTGACGACGAGCAAGAAGACCCAGCAGGACACGCTGTACAACTACTCGACCGCGATCTTCGCCGCCGTCGTCTACGCGCTCATGCTCGGGATCGTGCTCCTGATCGCCGGTTACCGGCCGCAGTTCCCCGACTGGCGCGGCGGGTGGCGGCCGGCGCTTCTCGCCTGGCGGCGCCCGAGCACGAGCTGGCTCGTCGCGATCGGGCTCGCCGTAGCCGTCCTGATCGGCTCGGCAATCCTGATCGGGCTGATCGATCCCTTCCTGCACGGCGGGCGCGAGCAGGGGATCGTGCCGAAGCACTGGATGTCCGGCCATGCGGGCGCGTACGCCGCGAACTGGGTCGTCGTCGCGGGCGTCGCGCCGTTCGTCGAGGAGACGACGTTCCGCGGCCTCGGCTACTCGCTGTTTGCCCGCTGGGGGAAGTGGTTCGCGATCCTCGCGACCGGGATCCTGTTCGCGGCGAGCCACGGCCTGCTCCAGGCCCTTCCCGAGCTCGCGATCCTTGGCTGCGGGCTTGCCTGGCTGCGGTCACGGGTAGACAGCGTCTACCCCGGAATGCTCGTGCACAGCGCGTTCAACAGCTTCGCCCTCGCGAGCGTGTTCTGGCACTGAACGCGTGTCAGGCGGTGTTCGGGTCGTACAGGATGTAGTCGGGAAGCTCGTCTACCGGGGCATTCGTGTGTTCCGGGCACGTGATGCTGACGAGGCCCTCCTCGTCGGACTCGACGATCCACCCCTGGCCGTGCAGCTCGGCCGGTTGCGGCGCGATCCGGTCGCAGAGCGAGCAGCCGGCCATCAGGACCGCAAGCCCGTTACGCCGTTCGACGCCGCGCCTCCGCTCGGCACCGGTCCGCCGCTCGAAATCGTCGAAACCCTCCATCCCTTCCCGTATCGGACGGACGGCTCCGCTTCTTGAGCACCTGGAACCGGCGACGACCCCACCGTCCCGATTTCACGTGAAATCGGGCTCGACGGTCGAAACCTCCGAGCGGGAGCGCCCGCCGATCGCCGCGAGGTAGCGCGAGGCCTGAGGGGTCGAGAGCCTGATCTCGGGCGGATCTCCCCAACCCTCGCCCCCCTCGGGGAACGGAACGACGGCGCGGAGGGCCGGCTGTCCGTCGTGCTCCTCGACGCTGAAGTCTCCGGCCGAGCATCCATACGTCGGGAAGCCGTTCCGGAGCCCGAACTTCCGCTTGTAGGCCGCGTATCCGTGCTCGGGCACCGGTGGGGAGGGGGTGGTGTAGTCGAGGATCAGCAGGATCACGAACCGGTGCTTGCCTTCCGGGCCGCCGGTCGCGAGCAGCACACGGCGGTCGGTGAGGATCGAGCGGACGCGGTAGGTGGTCGTCCCTCCGCCGTGAGCCGCCGTCTGGAAGACCCGGTGAAAGAGCTTCAGGCCCTCTTCCTCGAGGACCACGTGCTCACCGTCCTCGAGCGGCAGCCGCGAAACCACCGCTCCCCGGATCGTCCGCCGCACGAGCACGACCCCGACGACGACGAAGGCAACGACGATGACCGCGAAGAGCGCGCCCGGCATCTGTGGATCGTATGGCCTCGCATCCGGGGCGGCTGAGCCCGCCGCGCGACCCGCACCTTCTCGCGTCAGCCCCCGGCCGCGTCCACGTGCGCCACGATCGCGGCGGCGAGCTCGTCCGCGGAAGTCCGCGATGCCATCCAGGGTGAGGCTGGGCCGGCCCGCGACCGGGGTGGTCAGGTCGTAGCGCTCGAGCACCCGGCCGAGGCCGTATGGATCGCCGAGCTTCCGGAACTCGAGCCGCGAGGCGCTCGTCGCTCGCTCGCGGAGGACGTCCGCGGGCGCGAGCAGCTGGACGAGGCAGATCCGTCCACCAACCGCCTCGTACGGTCGGACGATCCGCGCCACGTGCCCCTCCTGCCGCTCGCGAAGACGAAGCCATCCGCTCAGCGCGGCCGTTGCCGCCGCGACGTCAGTCCTCGTCTTCTTCGACCTCGGCCTCCGCGAAATCCTCTGCCGAGACCCGGTCGAGGAACTTCTTGAACTCGTCGACGATGTCGTCCTCGCTGACGTCCTCGCCCTCGAACTCGATCGCCGACTCCTCGATCACGTCGTCGGCCGCGTAGATCGGCGCCTGAGCGCGGACTGCGACCGCGATCGCGTCGGAGGAGCGCGAGTCGATCTCGAGCTCCGAGCCGTTGTACTGGACCGTGATCGAGGCGTGAAAGGTGTTCTCGCGCAGCTCGGTGACGGTGACCCGGAGCACCTCCACCTCGAGCTCGTTGAGGATGTTCACGAGCAGGTCGTGCGTCAACGGCCGCGGCGCGGTTGCGCCCTGGAGCTTCATCAGGATCGCCGCCGCCTCGGGGTGACCGATCCAGATCGGGAGGTACCTGTTCCCGTCTGCGGTCTTCAGGAGGACGATCGGCTGCTTGCCGACGAGGTCGAACGAGACCCCGTAAATCGACATCTCGACCATCGCCCTTTCAGCTTACCCACCGTTCGCAGGCTCGGAACGGTCGCTAGACTCACCGCGCGTCATCTACACTGACCGACCGTTCGTCGTGCACTCCCGGCGACTGCACGGGCGATTAGCTCAGTTGGTTAGAGCGCCGCTCTGATAAGGCGGAGGTCCGTGGTTCGAATCCACGATCGCCCATCCCGCTCGGCCGGTACGAACCGGCCGGCACTGCGCATCGCTCGCTCTCGCCTCAGCGCGAGCACCGGCCAGGCCGGCACTCGCGCTTCTTCTTCGAAAGCGGTCTCAGGCGGCCGGCGGAGCGCCGACCGCATGCTCGTCGGCCTCCTCGGCCGCGAGGACGCCGATCGCGATCAGGTCCGCGGGATGCACCCACGCATCTGCGAGGTGGAACCCGTTCGCGGTGCCGATCGCCTCGCGCAGGCCGATGGCCCAGCGGTGCTCGATCAGGGCGACCGCGGCGGCGGTGTTGTTCGGGATCGAGTCGTCGACGTACCAGGCGCCACGATCGGGATCGGCGACGCTCTCCGGGAGGGCGGCTGCGCCGACGACGGCGCCGGCCTCCATGCTCTCCTCGTCGCCGCCCATGCCGAAGCCGACGAGGGCGCCGACGACGGCGCCGAAGCCTTCGAGCTCCTCCTCGGACAGGTCAGTGTGCTGGTAGCGCTCGAGATTTCCGTCCTCGTCCTTCCGCAGGACGAGAAGGTCGATCAGGCGGATCACGTCGTTCTCGCGGAGCTCCTTCAGCTCGGCGAGGATCTGGCCGTTGAACTGCGGGTCGTCGAAACCGACGACCAGGATCTGGACCGGGCCCAGTGCCATCTTTCGTTCCCCTTTCCCTTTCGTCAGCCGGAAATGACCTTGGCCTTCGCGGCTTCGAACTCCGCGTCGGTCAGGACACCCTGGTCCTTGAGTGTCTGGAGCTCCTTCAGCCTCGTCACCATGTCGTTGCCGGCCGGCGCTGCCGGGGCCGGTGGGGGCGGCGGCGCCATCGCAGCCTGCTGTGCCTGGAGCTGCGCGATCTGCGCGTTCTGGTCCTGCTCTTGCATTGCGGCCTCGGCCGAGCGATGGCCGGCCTTGTTGGCAGCGTAGGCGGTTCCGCCGATCATCGCGGCGGCGGCCAGCGGCCTGCGTCGTCTCATGAACATGTTTCGTCTCCTCCTTCGGGCGACCGTCGAACGCCGGTCACCCTACAAGAACGGCGACGGCGTCCGTCAGCGCGCGCCCGCGGCCGCCAACACCGCGCGCACGCGGCCCGGCGTCATCGGCGCCATCCGGATCCTGACACCGGTCGCGTCGAAGAATGCGTTCGCGATCGCGGCCGGGACGGGCACCGACGGCGGCTCGCCGGAGCCCGTGGAGGCGAGATCCTTCCGCTGCACGATCGCGGTGCTCACGCGGGGCGCATCCTGGAAGCGGAGAATCGGGTAGCTGACCCAGTCCAGAGCAAGAGAGCGCTGCCGGTTGAACGGCACCTCCTCGCGGAGCGCGCGGCTCGCGCCCATGATCAGGTTGCCCTCCATCTGGTTCTCGATCCCAGGCAGGTAGACGGAGAAGCCCGCCACCTGGGCGCCGTAGAGATGCGTCACGGTGATCTTGCCCGTCTTCCGGTTCACCTCGACCTCGGCGACGACACCGGCCTGCGAGGCGGCAAACCCGCCGAGCGCGATCCCGCGGCCCGCCACGACCGTCCCGGTCCGGGGACTCGCCGCTGCGACGCGCGGCTGCCATCCGGCCAGCTCGGCGACCCCGGTGAGGACGTCGCGCCACTGCCCGAAGCCGTCGTTCACCTGGTCGGTCGCGATGTTCCGGAGCCGGAACTCGTACGGGTCGGCGCCGGCGGCATGGGCGAGCTCGTCGACCATCTGCTCCGAGGCGAAGCAGGTCTGGGGGCAGTGCGGGGCTCTCAGCGCCGAGGTCTTGAAGAACGTGTTCCAGATCGGTAGCGACTTCGCGGTGACGCGTCGGTTCGCGACCGCATACTGCGAGCCGGAGTTGATCGCGTCGCCGCTCCCCGGCCCGGGCGTCGCATAGGGGATCCCGATGTTCTGCATCGTCACATCGGTTGCAACCGAGAGCGCC
Organism: Gaiellaceae bacterium; assembly: GCA_036271235.1. Taxonomy (GTDB): domain Bacteria; phylum Actinomycetota; class Thermoleophilia; order Gaiellales; family Gaiellaceae; genus PALSA-600. The sequence continues at coordinate 31,908 of DATBBA010000065.1, read as the reverse complement.
GGGATTCCGAACGCCGTGTCGTCGAGAGCAGTGAGGTTGCCTGCGCTGTCAACGGACCCACGCATGTCGGTGAGGAGCGCCGGACCGTAGTTGTCCCAGCCCTGCTCGTCCCAGCGCATGAACTGCAGCCGGACCGGGGCAGCGGCGAGCTGGGAGATCACCGCTGCGGCCTCGCCGGCGTCGTAGCGCGCAGGGCTGTTGCCGAACGTGCTTGCGCCCTCCCAGTACTGCACCCGCACGTTGTCGACGGGCAGCCCGAGGATCTGGGCGAGCTTGCCGCGCATCGTGTAGGCGTCCTGGGTGTTGCACATGACGAACGCGCCGCCGGCACCGACGTCGGCGACAGCACAGCTCGGGCCGATCGGCATGTGCCCCTGGAAGTGATAGGCGTAGCTGGCCGAGAGCGCATGAGCGGCCGAGCCGAGCGCGGAGTCGACGTCGCCCTGGAGCACCTGGATCCGGGCCGGCGCCTGCCCGGCCGAATCGAGGGCCCGCATCGTCCCGAAGAGGTCCCCGCTTCCGGAGATCTCGGGTGGGTTGCGATAGACGACGCGGAGCGTGGTCGAGGCCTGGATCGCGTCGTACTCCTGCGAGGCGACGACCGCGAGCAGATCGCCGCGCCGGACCACGCGCGCGTCGCCGATGTGGGAGATCGACCGTTCGTCGACCGAGAGGATCCGGGCGAGCGTGCCGTCCCCGTAGGCGCCCTGGCCGAGCGGCCGTACGAGGCGCGCGTGGAGCATCCCCGGCACCCTGACTCCGTGGATGTAGACGTACGTCCCGGTCACCTTCGCCGGGATGTCGAGGCGCGGAACGCGCGAGATGCCGACCAGGCGATAGCTCGAGATCGGCTTCGACGCGCCCTGGCCGGGCTGAAGCACCGGGAACGGCAGGGTCGCCGCCAGGAGCCGTCCCCCGACGAGCTCGCCATAGCTCACAGAGCCGCCGCCGCCCGAGACCACGCCGCCGCTCACCGTGAGGGTCGAGGCCGGGACGCCGAGCTTCGCTGCCGCAAGACCGAGGAGGGTCGCCCGGGCTGCGGTACAGGCGCTTCGCAGCTCGGCGCCCGCGATCGCGATCGAGCTGCTCCCGAACGTGCCGCCCGAGTCCGGACTGACCCTCGTGTCGTGGCGTACGAACGTGAGCTGCTCGAGGTTCATGTCGAGCTCCTCGGCGGCGATCAGCAGGAGGCCGGTCATGGATCCCTGCCCGAGCTCGACGCGGCCCGTCTTCACCGCCACGGTCCCGTCGGCGTGGATCGCCAGGTAAGAGGAGGCCTCGGCCGGATCCGGCGGGCCCGGTGAGGCAAACGGACTCACCGCTGCGCCCGCGCGATGGACGAACACGGAGCCCGAGAGACCAAGCCCGACGACGAGCACGCCTCCGCGCTTGACGAGCGCGCTCCTCGAGAGCAGAGGCCCGCCGACGTCCGGCCCGGCGGCCATCAGGAGACGACGATGAAGTACGACTTCTTGCCGACGAACGTGGGGTAGAAGATCCACTGGCCGGGCTTCAGGTTGACCTTCACCGACTTCTTGCCCACATAGGTCGTCGTCGTCAGCGTCTTTCCCGTTTGCTTGACCGCCTGGAGGTTGAACCCGGCCTTCTTCGACTTGTCCGTGAGCTTGAACGTGTACTCGCCCGCCTTGAGGCTCTTGACCGGCTTCCCGCTCGAGGTCAGAGTGAGCTTCCCGGTGGCGCCGACCGTAGCGACGAGCGTCCCCCGCGGAGTCGCGTTCGCGGAGCCGACGACATCGGTCGACGAGGCCTTGCCGGTCTTTCCGCTCGAGATCGGGGTCGTCGAGGTGCCGGGTGCCGTGCCGGAGTTCGCGCTGCCGACCGCCGCCGCATTGTTCGTGACGAACGTCCACACCGCCGGCGGGTTCAGGTCGTCGCGGTAGGTGTAGGTCGAGTTCGGCTGGAAGACCTCGACCCATTCCTCCGACGGCTCCTCGCCGTAGGACATGTTCGTCGAGAGGTGCACGCCGGGGCCCGTGAGATCCCACTGGACGTCGTTCACGTACGACGGGTTCGTGAACGCGAGGTTGTAGGTGCCGGGCGCGATCACCGTCGGCGCGGCGCTCGTCGTTCCGATCTGCGAGCCGTCGGGCGCCGTCATCACGACCGGGCCCGTGTGGAACTGCACGTAGAAGAACGGGTAGTCGGCCACGCGCGTCGACGCTCCGAGCGTCGCCGGCACGGCGACAAGGGCGAGAAGCGCGAGGGCGGTGAGTGCGAATGATGCGCGTCGAGACATACGGCAATGCCCCCTGGCCGCGGAATAGGGCATCGCCATGGTATACGGCCTCTGCTCGAGCGCGGTTTGCTCAGCGCCCGAGCTGCTCGAGCGTCTCGGCGAGCTGCTCGAGGTCGTGCTCGTCGTCCCACGCGAGCTCGACCCTGCCCGGCGCGACGCGCACCTCGAGGCCCGTGAGCCGCGCGAGTCCCTCCTTCACGCGCCGGGCGAGCGCGGGATCGACGGGGGTCTTCGTCCTCGGCTTCGTCTTTGCGCCCGACCAGCGTGCGGCGCGCTCTGCAGCGCGAACGGACATCCCCTGCGCCACGATCTTCCGTGCGAACCGGCGGCGCTCGGCCTGGTCGGGGACGGCGAGGACGGCGCGGGCGTGGCCCTCCGACAGCTCGCCGCGCTCGACCATCGCGAGCACGTCGTCGGAGAGCTCGAGCAGGCGGAGCTTGTTGGAGATCGCCGGCTTCGAGCGTCCGACCCGCTCGCAGACGTCGCCGAGGGAGAGCTCGAACTCGTCCATCAGTACCGCGTAGCCGCGGGCCTCGTCCACCGGTGAGAGGTTCTCGCGGGCGACGTTCTCGACAAGCCCGAGGAGCAGCGTATCGCGGTCGTCGGCCTCGCGAATGAGGGCTGGAACGGTGGGAAGGCCCGCCTCGCGCGCCGCGCGCCAGCGGCGCTCGCCGGCGATCAGCTCGTACCCGCCCTCGAGCCGGGGGCGAAGCACCACCGGCTGGACGACTCCCTGGTGACGGATCGACTCGGCGAGCCCCTCCGTCGCGGCGTGGTCGAAGCGCCGCCGCGGCTGTCGTGGGTTCGCGTGGACCTGCTCGATCGGAATGTGGGCGAGCTCGATCGTCGAGGCACCGCCGATCAGCACTTCGAAGCCGCGGCCGAGCCCGCGGCGGGGGCTAGCTGCGTTCGACAAGCTCCATCGCCACCTTCCAGTAAGCCTCGGCGCCACGGGAACGCCGGTCGTAGTGGGTGATCGGCAGTCCATGGCTCGGCGCCTCCGCGACGCGCACGGAGCGTGGGACGACCGTCTCGAACACGAGGTTCCCGAAGTGCCGCCTGACCTCGCGCTCGACGTCGGCGGCGAGGTTCGTCCGCGCGTCGGTCATCGTGATCAGGACACCGCCGATCGCGAGGCGGGCGTTGAGGCGGACCTTGATCAGATTGATCGAGCGCATCAGCTGGGCGAGGCCTTCGAGGGCGTAGTACTCGGCCTGCACCGGGACGATCACTCGGTCGGCGGCGGCCAGCGCGTTCACGGTGAGCGGCCCGAGCGACGGGGGGCAGTCGAGCAGGACGAAGTTGAACCCCTGCGCGGTCGCGAGCGAGCTCGCGAGGAAACCCTCGCCGTCGGAGCGGCGCGAGAGCTCCACCGCGGCTCCGGCGAGCTCCGGCTTCGACGGGATCAGGAAGAGGTTCGGAAACGGCGTCTGCTTCGCGAGCTCGCCGACGGAGGCCCCGTCGAGCAGGTCGTAGCTGGACGTGCCGTTCGCCTTCATCCCGAGCCCCGAGGTCGCGTTCGCCTGCGGGTCCAGATCGACGACGAGCGCACGCTCACCGGCCTCCGCGAGGCACGCGGCGAGGTTGACGGTGGTCGTCGTCTTGCCGACCCCGCCCTTCTGGTTCGCGAATGCATAGACCCGCCCGGTCATGCTTGCTGGAGCTCCGTCAAGCCTGTCACGTTAGTGGCGGCCTAGGACAGAGGGCGCTTGCGGGCGACCCCGGTGCGGCGCGGGAAGCCGGCGGGGGTGGGGCCTAGCTTGCGCAGCACCGCGAGGCCGGCGGGCGAGTCGACCAGTTCGGCCGCAAGGCGGCCCGCGACGCGGGCGAGGTGCTCGAGGTCGGCCGACTCGCCGACCCACAGCACAGCTGCGCCGGCCGGCCGGACGAGGGGCAGGCACCACTCCGCCGCCACCGGGGGCGCCGCAAGCGCCTTCGCAAGCGCGATCCCGGCCCAGTCGAGCTCCTGCTCCTCGGCACGGCCCCGCAGCACCCTGGCGTTCGGCGGGGCCCATTGCTCCAGGAAGTCGCATTTCCGGCCCTCCGCCTCGAGCAGGACGACCTCGCGTTCGGGAAGCGCCAGCGCGAGCGGGATTCCGGGTGAGCCGTTCCCCGACCCGACGTCCACGATCGGGCCGGCATATTCCTCGAGGAACGGGAGGGCACGAAGCGCGTCGTCGAGGAGCATCGGCCGGGCCGCGTCCAGATCGAGCGCCGTCAGGCCGGGCGTCTCGACGACTGCCCGAAGCCATGCTTCGGCCTCGTCCACCGGGTCTAGGGCGTCGGCTCGACGACCACGAACCGGTTCGGCTCGTCGCCGTCGCTCGACGTCGTGACGTCTTCGCGGTCGGCGAGGGCCGTGTGGACGAGCTTGCGCTCGGCCGAGCTCATCGGCTCGAGCTCGACGCGCGAACCCGTGCGGACCGCCTCCTCCGCGCTTCGCAGCGCAACTGCCTCGAGCGTGCGCCGCCGCCGGTCGCGGTAGCCCGCTGCGTCGATCACGACCTCGAGGCGGTCTTCGCCCGAGCCGCCGGCGATCGCGGCGGCGAGAACCTGGACGGCGTCGATCGTCTGGCCGTGCCGGCCGATCAGGAGCCCGATATCGTCGCCGTAGCACGTCCCGGCGAGCACGCCGCCGGACTCGTCGACCTCGATCCGGCAACGAACGCCGATCGCTGCGGTGATGTGTGCGAGCAGGTCGCGGAGCGAGGCGGCGGCCTCGCTCTCGTCGATCGGCGGGGTCTCGGCTGCGGGGGCGCCGTCGAGCGAGGAGTCGACCGCGGCGAGGACACGGGCCGGCGTGTAGCCGACGCCGAGGAGGCCTCGCTCGCCCTCCGAGAGCACCTGGAAGCGGACGTTCGCCTTGTCGAGCCCGGGGACGGCGAGCTCGAGCTCGCGCAGCGCCCTCCACTTCGCCTCCGAGACGGTCTCCCCGGATGCCTCGACCGTCCGCTCGGGGCTCACTTCCTGCCGGTGCCCTTGTTGCGCTTCACCCGCCGCGGCTGGGTCGGCCCCTTCGGCGGGGCAGGCTTCGGGGTCTCGATCTTCGTCCCATTCCCCGAGCCGCCGTTCTCCGGAGCCGGCGACGGGGTCCGCGAGGAGCGCTTGGGGCCCGCCGGCGGCGGAGTCGTGGGCGGCGTCTTCGGGACGAGCCGCCGGGTTACGAGACCCTGCCCGACCGTCCAGAGGTTCGTCGTCACCCAGTAGATGAGGAGCCCCACCTTGAAGTGGGCGATCACGGTGATGAAGACGAGCGGGAGCAGCATCATGATCCGCCGCTGCGTCTTGTCCATCGCCTGCGACATGAAGTAGGTCGACGAGATCTGGCTCGCGGCGTAGACGAAGAGCAGCACGAAGCCCGACCAGTGAGAATCGGCCTTCGCCGTGATGTCCGGGACGAAGTGGAGCCAGGAGAGATCGGAGCCCTCCGGCACGTGCTTCGAGAAGTTCTTCAGGACGAGGTAGAGCGAGATGAACACCGGCGCCTGGGCGAGAAGCGGCAGGCACGAGGCCGCCGGGTTGATCTTGTTCTCCTTGTAGAACGCCATCATCGCCTCGTTCTGCTTGGCGCGATCGCCCTTGTACTTGCGCTGGATCTCCTTCATCTCGGGCGCGTGCTTCTGGAGCGCCTGCATCGAATGGATCTGCTTCACCGTGAGCGGCACGAGCAGGATCCGCACGCAGATCGTCGTGCCGACGATCGCCCAGGCCCAGCTGACGCCGAGGTGGTAGTGGAACTGGTCGAGCACCCACCGGACCGCGTTCTCGAGCGGCTGGAGGATGCTGAAGACGAGGAGAGCGGCGCCGATCACGGGTGGTCGACCCCGCCGTGCGACCACGGATTACAGCGCAATAGCCGCCACGCAGCCTTGCCCGAGCCCTTCACGAGGCCGTACTTGTGGAGCGCCTCGATCGCGTAGGCCGAGCAGCTCGGATGGTACTTACACGTCCCGGCCGGGACGAGCAGGCCGAACGTCCACCGGTACAGGTGGACGAGACCGACTCCGGCCGATGCAGGTGTGCTTCGGAGCCGGATGGGCGTCAAGCGCGAGCCTTTCCGAGTACCTCGTCGACTCGCTCGCCGAGCCATTCGAAGCCCCGTGTCTCGGCGGCCTCGGGGAGACCGGGACGCACGACGAGGACGTAGTCGTTCTCGGCCGAGACGCTGCCGCCGCCGAGTCGCGCACCCCAGATCTCGCGCAGTTGACGCTTCATCCGGTTGCGAACGACGCTCGAGCCGGCCGCCTTCGGGACGGCGAGACCAAGACGCGGCTCAACGGTGCCGCCATCCGGGGCGAGCGATGCTTCCTCGCTGCGCGAGAACCAGTAGAGCGTCAGGAATCGCGTCGAGACCGACCGGCCGTGCCGGTAGACGGCGTCGAAGTCGCGGGAGCGCGAGAGACGATTCTTGCGCTGCACGCCATCTAGGCCGACAGCCGCTTGCGACCCTTCGCGCGGCGCGCCTTCAGGATCGCGCGGCCGGCGCGGGTCTTCATCCGGGCCCGGAACCCGTGCTTCCGCTTCCGCTTGCGGACGTTTGGCTGGTAGGTGCGCTTCATGTGAAAATGTCCTGTGGTCGGACGAGAACAGGCCATCCGGGGCGAGCCCCGTGGCCTAGCCGATGAGCCAGTATAGTCGGCGCGCCGCAGGTCCCGGTTGTCCACAGGACCTGCGGACTCGAAAGTCGTGGAAAGTGCGGCCGAACGTAAGCGGGCTGTTGGCCTTTCCACACCTGTGGATAGCCGTGTGGAGAGAGGAAACTCCCTGCAAATCGGCGTGTTTTAGCCCGAGAACAGCCGGGGAAATCCTCATTGAACCCTGCCCCGGGACGGTGCTATCCTCGCCGCCGCCCTGCCCGACCGAAGGAGCGAACTGGACGCGTGGTGAACCCGAACGAGCTGACTGCTGAAAGCCTCTGGAGCGACGTGTCGGCCCGTTTGCGGGGCACCCTCAACGAGAAGACGTTCCGGAACTGGTTCGGTGAGGTCGCCGCGGTCCGGCTGGACGACGAGACCTTCGTGCTCGCCGTTCCGAACGACCTCACCCGGGAGTGGATCGAGGGCCGCTTCGCCGACCTGATCCGCGCCGGGGTCACCGATGCTGCGGGGTCCGAGCGCCGCCTCGAGCTCGTCGTCGAGGCCGTCGCGCCGGTTCCCGAGATCAGGACGCCGGTGAGGCCGGCGGCCGATGGAGCACCGATCAACCCGAAGTACACCTTCGACTCGTTCGTGATCGGCTCCTCGAATCGCTTCGCCCACGCCGCCGCGCTCGCGATCGCCGAAGCGCCGGCGCAGGCGTACAACCCGCTCTTCATCTACGGCCACACGGGGCTCGGGAAGACGCATCTGCTGCACGCGGTCGCGAACTACATCGGCCTGCACTCCTCGTCCCTCGGCGTCCGCTATGTCACCTCGGAGACGTTCATGAACGACTTCATCAACTCGCTGCGGGACAAACGAATCGAGGGCTTCAAGCAGCGCTACCGCGCCTACGACGTGCTCCTGATCGACGACGTCCAGTTCTTCGAGCACAAGGAGCGGATCCAGGAGGAGTTCTTCCACACCTTCAACTCGCTGCACGAGGCCGGCCGTCAGATCGTGATGAGCTCCGATCGGCCGCCGCGCGACATCCAGACGCTCGAGGACAGGCTCCGCTCGAGGTTCGAGTGGGGTCTGATCACAGACATCCAGCCGCCCGACCTCGAGACGCGCATCGCGATCCTCCGCCGCAAGGTGAAGTACGACCGGATCGAGATCGGCGACGAGGAGGTGCTCACGCACATCGCGAGCCGCGTCACGACGAACATCAGGGAGCTCGAAGGCGCGCTCACGCGGGTCGTCGCGTTCGCCTCCCTCACGGGCCGTTTCATGGACGTCGAGCTCGCGCAGGACGTGCTTCGCGACGTCTTCCCCCAGGGCGAGCCGGCCGTCGTGTCGATCGAGCGGATCCAGGAGCTCGTCTGCGACCGCTTCGGCGTCACGCTGGCCGAGCTCACGAGCGAACGGCGATCCCAGAGCATCGTCTATCCACGCCAGGTCGCGATGTACCTCTCCCGCGAGCTCACCGACTCCTCGCTCCCGAAGATCGGCAAGCACTTCGGCGGCCGCGACCATACGACCGTGATCCACGCAACCTCGAAAATCGCCCGTCTGATCAAGGAGGACAGGTCTGTGTACAACCTCGTCCAGGAACTCACAGCCCGTGTGAAACAGGCCCGCTGAGCGATGGGTCCTGTGCATACGTCCCCACTCTCCACCGTCCGGTCCCACAGCGAGAATGCCGCGGGCAGCACGGTCTGCGCCACTTTTCCCCCCGACCCACAGGCCTATGACTACTACTGTTTTTCAAATTCATGATTGACTCAGAAACAGTGACCCTCGAAGTGTTGAAAGTCTCCGTTCCACGCGATCTGTTCGCCGAACGGGTCTCCGTCGTGGCGCGCGCACTCTCGGCGCGGGCCTCGGTGCTCGTGCTCGGCGGAATGCAGCTCCGCGCGGTCGACGGCTCCCTCGAGCTCGCCGGCACCGACATGGAGCTCTCGCTCCGCGCAACCGTGGCGGCGGATGTCGCGGGCACCGGAACCGTGGTCGTCCCGGGCCGGCTCCTCCTCGACATCGCCCGTTCGCTTCCCGATGCCGAGGCGACCCTCGAGCACCTCGCGGACGAGTCGGTGCTCCTGATCACGAGCGGCTCTGCGAGCTACCGCATCCACACCTACTCGGCCGAGGACTTCCCGAACCTCCCTGATCTCGACGGCGCGGCACTGCAGCAGGTGGACAGCGAGGCGCTGCTCTCGACGATCGGCCGCGTGTCGCGGTCCGCCTCGCGGGACGAGAGCCGCCCGGTGCTGACGGGCGTCTTCGTGAGCTTCGAGGGGGAGAAGCTCGTCATGGCCGCCACCGACTCCTACCGCCTCGCGGTCAAGGAGACCGCCGCTCCCGGTCCGCTCCCGGAGCTCGAGGCGATCATCCCGGCTCGTGCGCTTCAGGAGCTGCAGCGGATCGCCGGCGCCGCCGACACGATCGAGCTCGCGCTGCAGGAGAACCACGTCGTGTTCGGCACTGACGACGTGTGGCTGACCTCCCGCCGCATCGACGGGCAGTTCCCGAACTACCGGCAGCTCCTGCCCGAGCAGTTCGAGCACGAGCTCGAGCTTCCACGCGAGGAGCTCCTCGACGTCGTGCGGCGTGTCGGGCTGCTGGCGCAGCGCAACTCGCCGCTGCGGCTGCGGTTTGCCGACGGCGAGCTGACCGTGTCGGCGCGGACGCAGGATGTCGGAGAGGCCCGCGAGAGCCTGCCGGCGCCGTATGCCGCGGACGCGCTCGAGATCGGCTTCAACGCGGAGTTCCTGCGCGACGGGCTCGACTCGATCGACTCCTCGACCGTCCGGGTGAAGCTGATCAGCCCGCTCCGGCCGGCCGTGCTCCAGGGCGAGAGCCCGGACTACACGTACCTGATCATGCCGATCCGGCTCGCAGGCTGATCGCCGCGGCGCGCTGGTCGTCCGCGACGTCACGCTCAGGGACTTCCGCTCCTACGCGTCGCTCGAGCTCGTGCTCTCGCCCGGGATCGTGCTCGTCGTGGGCGACAACGGCGCGGGCAAGACGAACCTGCTCGAGGCGATCCATCTCGCCACCCAGGGGTTCTCGCCCCGCACGCGCACCGACAGCCGGATGATCCGCTCCGGCCAGGCAGCGGCACTCGCAGGGCTCGAGCTCTCCCGCGGCGGGGTCTCGCATCGGATCAGGGTGAAGCTCGCCGACGGGGCCGGCAAGACCGCCGAGCTGGACGGCTCGCGGCTCGCGTCCGCGGAGTCGCTGCGGCGCGAGTTCCCGACGCTCGTCTTCACGCCCGACCGACTCGCGGTGGTGAAGGGCGGCCCCGCCGTTCGGCGCGCCTATCTCGACCGTGTGCTCGCCCGCGTGTTTCCCGCCCAGGGCGGCCTTCCGCAGGAGTACGCCGCTGCGCTCGCTCAGCGGAACGCATCGCTTCGCCGCGTGCAGCTCGGGCTGTCGCCGCGCCCCGCCCTCGAGCCGTGGACGGCGCGAGTCGCCTCGCTCGGAGCCCTCCTCGTCGAGGCTCGCCGTGAGACCGCAGCACGGCTCGAGCCGGGGTTTCGCTCGCGGCTCGAGGAGTTCGGTCTTCCCGGCGGCACCCTCGTCTACCAGGGGGAGCCTCCGAGCGTCGCGGCCCTCGAGGCCCGCCTCGACGCCGACGTTCAGCGAGGAACGACGGGTGCCGGTCCGCATCTCGACGACCTCTCGATCACCGCCGGCCGGGAGCTTCGCGGCTTCGGCTCCCAGGGCGAGCAGCGCCTCGGTGTCCTGTCGCTGCTCCTGGCCGAAGCCGAGCTCCTCTCGCCGCCGCCCCTGCTCCTCCTCGACGACGTCCTCTCGGAGCTCGACTCGCGACGCCGTCTCGTCCTTGCCGAGGCCGTCTCGGGGCTCGGCCAGACCGTGATCACGACGACGCATGCCGCCCAGCTCCCCTCGGAACCGAGCCAGATCGTGGAGGTGACCCCTGGATCGGCTGTCTGACGCGGTTCGCTCGGAGCTCACCCGGTTCGGTCCGCAGGGCGGTCTCGGAGAGCTGATCGAGCGCTGGCCCGACGCGGTCGGTGCGTCGATCGCGCGGAACGCGTGGCCCTCCCGCGTCGCCCGCGACGGGACGCTGCACGTGAACACCGCGGATTCGGTCTGGGCGTTCGAGCTCACGCAGAAGGAAGCGGAGATCGCGGCTCGGCTCGGGGTCGAGAAGGTACGATTCAGTCCCGGTCCGCTTGCCGGCGGCGACGAGCCGGCGGCTCCGATTCCGGTCAGCGAGCCGTCCCCGGAGCAGGTTCGTGAAGCGTCCGCGCTCGCGGCCGGGATCGAGGACGAAAAGCTCCGCGAAAGTGTCGAAAGAGCGGCGAGTTTGAGCCTCGCAAGGGGCCCCTCAGACCGGCCGCTTTGATACACTTGAAGTAGCCAGCAAAACCCCTGTTTTGCAGGCGTTTACCCTTTGAAAGGACACATGTCGGCCACAGCCTCAGACGCCTCCTACTCCGCAAAGGACATCCAGGTCCTCGAGGGCCTCGAGCCGGTCCGGCTCAGGCCCGGTATGTACATCGGCTCGACCGGCCTCCGGGGCCTCCATCACCTCGTCTACGAGGTCGTCGACAACGCCGTCGACGAGTCGATGGCCGGCCACAACGACTGGATCGACGTCACGATCCATCCAGACAACTCGATCACGGTCATCGACCACGGCCGCGGCATCCCGGTCGACGACGTCGAGGGCACCGGGCTGCCGGGCCTCACCGTGGTCTTGACGAAGCTTCACGCCGGCGGCAAGTTCGGCGGCGACGGCTACAAGGTCTCCGGCGGGCTGCACGGCGTCGGCGTCTCCGTTGTGAACGCGCTCTCGGAATGGCTCGAAGCCACGGTCGAGCGCGAAGGCAACGTCTACCGCCAGCAGTTCGCGCGCGGTGTGCCGCAGGGCGAGATGGAGCTGATCGGCCACTCCGACTCGACCGGCACGACGATCAGGTTCCTTCCCGACTCGGAGATCTTCGAGGAGACGGAGTTCTCGGCCTCGACGCTCGTCCAGCGGCTGCGCGAGACGGCGTTTCTGACGAAGGGGCTCCGGATCGGGCTCACCGACGAACGGGTCGGGGGTACGAGCGTCGAGTTCCAGTACGACGGCGGGATCAAGGACTTCGTCGAGTACATCAACGAGTCCAAGGACGCGATCCACAGGCACATCGCCTACTTCGAGAACGAGACCGAGGCCGGCTACGTCGAGGTTGCGATGCAGTGGAACACCTCCTACCAGGACTCGGTGTTCTCGTTCGCCAACAACATCCACACGATCGAGGGCGGCACCCATACACAGGGATTCCGCTCGGCGCTCACGACGACGCTGAAGCGCTATGCGACCGATCACAACATGCTGAAGAAGGACGACGACCTCGAAGGCGAGGACGTCCGCGAGGGCCTCGCTGCGGTGATCTCCGTCAAGCTCACAAACCCGCAGTTCGAAGGCCAGACGAAGTCGAAGCTCGGCAATCCGGGGATCGCCGGGCTCGTCCAGACGACCGTCAACGCGAAGCTCGCGCAGTATCTCGAGGAGAACCCGACCGACGCGCGCCAGATCGTGAACAAGGCGATCGCGGCCTCGCGTGCCCGCGTCGCGGCGCGGAAGGCCCGCGACGTCACGCGCAAGAGCGCTCTCTCGGGGGGCGGGCTGCCGGGCAAGCTCGCCGACTGCCAGCTTTCGGATCCCGAGCGCTGCGAGCTCTTCATCGTCGAGGGCGACTCGGCCGGCGGCTCGGCCAAGCAGGGCCGCGACCGCAGCTTCCAGGCGATCCTGCCACTTCGCGGGAAGATCATCAACAGCGAGAAGAACCGCATCAACAAGGTGCTCTCGAACACGGAGATCCAGGCGATCATCACCGCGACCGGCGTCGGGATCGGCGACGAGTTCGACATCGAGAAGCTTCGCTACCACCGCGTGATCGTGATGACCGACGCCGACGTCGACGGCTCGCACATCCGGACGCTGATCCTGACGTTCCTGTACCGCCAGATGCCGGAGCTGATCGAGAACGGCCACGTCTACATCGCCGCGGCGCCCCTCTACAAGGTCAAGCTCGGCAACCAGGAGTTCTACTTCGAGAAGGACGCACAGCTCGAGGATCTCCTCGCGCGCGAGCGGATCCCCCAGGTGAAGGTGCTCGACCGCGACGGCAACGAGGTCAAGTGGACCGAGACGCGCTGGCAGCGGTTCTCGAAGGAGTTTGCCCAGTACGACGGCTACTCGGCCCGCCTCCGCGGTGACTTCGGGGTGCCGGCGGCGGAGCTGATGGTCAAGCACCGCCTCGTCGAGCATCCGATCGAGTCCCCGGGCGAGGTGGGTGCCGCGATCGCCGCGATCGCACCCAACGGCTACGTGCTCGCCCTCGACGGCACCGGTGATGGCGCTTTCCAGATCCGCATCGTCGAGACCGAGACGAGCACCGCGCGGACGATCGACGTGCCGGTCGAGCTGCTCGGCTCGCCGATCTACGGCCACGTCCGCAGGGCCTACGGGCGGCTCTCGGAGCTCGTCGGGCTGCCGCCCTTCACGGTCACCGTTGGCAAGGAGACCGAGGTCGCGGAGACCTTCGACGCGCTCAGGACGAAGGTGCTCGACGCTGCGAAGCACGGGATCCAGCTCTCGCGGTTCAAGGGCCTCGGCGAGATGAACGCCGAGCAGCTCTGGGATACGACGATGGACCCGTCCCGCCGGCTCCTGATCCGCGTCGATGTCGAGGACGTTCCGGCCGCCGACCGCGTGTTCTCGACGCTCATGGGCGACCAGGTCGAGCCGAGGCGCCTCTTCATCGAGGAGAACGCGAAGGACGTGAAGTTCCTCGATGTCTAGGAGCGCGGTTCTGGCCGGAAGAGGTGCGGTGGATGTCTGAGACCGAGACCGGCAGTCTCGGCGGCGGCCGCATCGAGTCGCGCGAGCTCGAGCAGGAGATGCGCACGAGCTTCCTCGACTATGCGATGTCGGTCATCGTCGCGCGCGCCCTCCCGGACGTCCGCGACGGGCTGAAGCCGGTGCACCGCCGCGTGCTCTACTCGATGTGGGCGAACGGCAACCGTCCGGGCCGGCCGTACGTGAAGTCGGCGAACATCGTCGGGTACGTGATGGGCAACCATCACCCCCACGGCGACCTCGCGATCTACGACACCCTCGTACGGCTCGCGCAGCCGTTCTCGCTGCGCTATCCCGTCGTCGACGGGCAGGGCAACTTCGGCTCGATCGACGACGACCCGCCGGCGGCCATGAGGTACACCGAAGCTCGCCTCGCGAAGCTCGCCGAGGAGATGCTCTCCGAGCTCGACTCCGACACGGTCGACTTCGGGCCGAACTACGACGAGTCGAAGCAGGAGCCGCTCGTCCTGCCGGCCCGCTTCCCGAACCTGCTCGTGAACGGCTCGTCCGGGATCGCGGTCGGGATGGCGACGAACATGCCGCCGCATCACCTGGGCGAGACCGTCGATGCCGTGGTCGCGCTGATCGACGACCCCGCCGCGAACGTCGAGACGCTGATGCGCCACGTCAAGGGGCCCGACTTCCCGACGGGCGCGATCATCGTCGGCCGGTCCGGGATCCGCGATGCCTACCGCACGGGCCGTGGCCGGGTCGTGATGCGCGCCCGCGCCCATATCGAGGAGCTGCGGGGCGGCAAGAGCGCGATCATCGTCACCGAGCTCCCGTACGGGGTGAAGAAGGGCGGAGACAGCGGCGTGATCAAGAAGATCGCCGACCTCGTCCACGAGAAGGTCCTCACCGAGGTCTCGGACGTTGCCGACCACAGCGACCGCGAGGGAATGCGGATCCAGATCGAGCTCAAGCGGGATGCGGTCCCGCAGGTGGCACTCAACAAGCTCTTCAAGCACACGACGCTGCAGACCACCTTCGGCTACAACGCGGTCGCGCTCGTGGACGGCGTCCCGCGGACGCTCTCACTGCTCGAGCAGGTCACGCACTACCTCTCGTTCCAGCGCGAGATCGTCACCCGTCGCTCCCAGTTCGAGCTGCGGCAGGCCGAGCGTCGCGCCCACATCCTGCGCGGCTACCTGATCGCGCTCGACAACCTCGACGCGGTGATCTCGCTGATCCGGGCGGCTCGCGATACCGAGGCGGCGCGTTCCGGGCTGATGACGCAGTTCGAGCTCTCGGAGCTCCAGGCGAACGCGATCCTCGAGCTTCGTCTCGCCCGGCTCACCGGCCTTGCGCGCAAGGAGGTCGAAGAGGAATACGCGGACCTGATGGAGCGGATCGGCGAGCTGCGGGCGCTGCTCGGCTCCGAGGCCAACATCGACGCGTTGATCCGGCAGGAGCTGCTCGAGATCAAGGAGACCTACGGGCGAAACGACGAGCGCCGCACAGAGATCGTGGCCGCCGAGGAGGAGCTCGAGCTCGAGGACATGATCGCCGACGAGAAGATGGCGATCGCGATCACGCGGTCCGGCTACATCAAGCGGCTTTCGCCCACCGCCTACCGCGAGCAGCGCCGGGGCGGCATCGGCGTGATGGGCATGGATCTCAAGGACGAGGACTACATCGAGCACCTGTTCGTGGCCTCGACCCACGACTACCTGCTCTTCTTCACCTCGGTCGGCAAGGTCTACCGGCTCAAGGTGCACGAGCTACCGCTCGGGTCGCGCCAGTCGAAGGGCCGCGCGCTCGTCAACCTGCTGCCGTTCAGGCAGGGCGAGCAGGTGCGCGCGGTGATCCAGACCCGCAACTTCACGGAGGCCGAGTACCTGCTCTGCGCCACGAAGAACGGCGTCGTGAAGAAGACGAGGCTCGAGGAGTACAACACGCCGCTCAAGGCCGACGGGATCATCGCGATCAAGATGCGGGAGGGCGACGAGCTCGTCGCGGTCAGGCATTGCTCGACCGGCGACGACATCCTGCTCGTCTCACGCAAGGGCCAGGCGATCCGCTTCTCCGAGGCCGACGCGCGCGCGATGGGCCGCGCCACCGAGGGCGTCCGCGGGATGACGCTCCGCGACGACGACGTCGTGATCGCCGCCGAGATCGCGAAGGACGACTCCGATCTGCTCGTCGTCACGGAGAACGGATTCGGGAAGCGCACGCGCGTCTCCGACTACCCGCGCAAGGGCCGCGGTGGCATGGGCGTTCAGACGATCAAGCTCACCGAGGCCCGCGGCTACCTCGCCGGAGCCCGCGTCGTTCGCGACGGCTACCAGGTGATGATGATCTCCACGGGCGGCACCGTGATCAAGATGCCGGTCGAGGACGTCAAACGGCTCGGCCGTTCGACGCAGGGCGTGATCGTGATGCGGCTCCGCGGCGACACGGACATCGTCTCGACGCTCGCCCCCGTGGTCGACGGCGACGACGATCCGATCGAGCAGGCGGCAGACGACGCGGCGGACACGGTTCCCGGTGAGGTCGAGGCCGACGAGTTCGAGCTCGACGACGACGTGCTCGACCCCGCCGAAGAGCCGAGCGACGAGAACGTCGTCCCCGAAGACGACGAGCCCTCGACCGAATAGCACGGGCCTACTTCCCTTCCCGCCGGCTGCACGTTATAAGTGGCAGTCGGGGGAGACATGGAGGGAACGCCAGATGGGACAGCGGGAGCGTGAGGAGGTCGCCCTCGAGGCCGTCGACGTCGCCGCGCGCTTCGACAGGGTCGAGCTGTACCTCGGTCAGGTCTGCCGGCTCGCGGGCATCTCGAAGATGCAGCTCGACTACTGGACGAACAAGGCGCAGATCCCGACCAAAGGCAAGAAGCAGAGGATCTACGACATGGACGCGATCGAGACCGTGATGCTGATCAAGCAGGGCAAGGACAAGGGCCTCAACCTCGCCGACGCGATCGAGGCCGCCCGGCGCTTCCGGGAAGCCCGCTAGGCACCGGTTTCGGGTGCAAGGCGTACGAGAGGCCGCGTTACTCTGCCGGCGGCGCGGGCGGTTCCGCGGGCGGCGGCGCGTTGACGCTTCCCGGGGGAATCGAGCCCTTCGGGAGGAACAGCGAGATGATGTCGAGCGGTGCCGGGAAGACGATCGTCGTCGCCGGCGACGAGCTGATCTCGATCAGGGTCTGGAGGTAGCGCAGCTGGAGCGCGATCGGGTGGAGCTCGATCACGTTCGCCGCGTCCTTCAGCCGCTCCGAGGCCTGGAACTCGCCCTCGGCCGCGATCACCTTCGCACGCCGTTCGCGCTCGGCCTCCGCCTGGCGGGCCATCGCGCGCTGCATGCTCTGAGGGATCTCGACGTCCTTCACCTCCACGATCGAGACCTTGATCCCCCACGGTGCGGTCTGCTCGTCGATGATCCCCTGCAGGATCCCGTTGATCTTGTCGCGCTCGGCGAGCAGCTCGTCGAGGGAATGCTGGCCGAGAACCGACCGCAGCGTCAGCTGGGCGCTCTGGGACGTCGCGACCATGTAGTTCTCGATCTGGACGATCGCGGCCTTCGGGTCGACGATCCTGAAGTACGCCACCGCGTTCACGCGGACAGGGACGTTGTCCTTCGTGATCACCTCCTGCGGTGGGATGTTCAGCGTGATCGTCCGCAGGTCGACGCGGACCATCTTGTCGACGCCCGGGATCAGGATGAACAGACCCGGGCCCTTCGGTTCCGGCAGGAGCCGCCCGAGCCGGAAGATGATCGCGCGCTCGTACTCGCGGGCAACCTTGATCGCGACCAACAGCACGATGAAGATCAGGACCGCGATTGCGATCACGACGATGATCGCGATGTTCACAGCACGATCCTACAGCCGTTCAAACCGGATGCACCCGTAGCACGAGCCCGTCCTGGGCATCCACGTGAACCGGCTGCCCCGCCCGGAGCGGCTCGGCGGCCCGCGCCCTCCAGAGCTCGCCGTGGACGTAGACGAGACCGCCGGGCCGCGCGATCCCCTGCATCCCGACGATCTCGTCGGGTGCGACGGCCGGTTTGCGGCGACGGATCGCGAGCACCTTCGAGGTCACCCAGGCAAAGAGCCCGCCGAGAACGAGCGTGAGCGTCACCACGAGAACGGTCGAGGTCGTGTAGGTGCCCGACGAGTCGTTCACGAGCGTGGCGAGGCCGAAGCCGAGCGAGACGAGCCCCGCCACGGTCAGCGCTCCGTGTGTCGGGACCTGGGTGTCCACCACGAGCAGCAGGATCCCGAGCACGACGAGCCCGGCTGACGTCCACGAGATCGGGAGGATCGCGAGGCCGAAGAGCGCCAGCAGCATCGAGACCGCGCCGAGGGCGCCCGGGAGCACGATGCCGGGGTGGAAGATCTCGAACGCGATGCCCGCGATCCCGGCCAGGAAGAGCAGCGAGAGGAGGTTCGGGTCGAGGATCGTCGACAGGAACCGCGTGACGAACCCCGGGTTGTCGTCGACGATCTCGGCGTTCGCGGTGTGCAGCGTCAGGCCGGCCGGGACGGTCGTCTCGCCGTCGATCTTGTCGAGGAGCGCCGGCAGCGTCGGAGCGGTCGTGTCGATCACGTGCAGCTTCAACGCCTCGGCGGCCGTCAGGTTCGACGCGACCCGAACGGCTTTGTCCGCCCATGCGGCGTTCCGCTTGTGGGTCGTCGCGAGCCCCCTCAGCGAGGCGGCCGCGTCGTTGATGATCTTCCGCCGCAGGTCACTACCGATGTTCGAGCCGGAGCCGTCGATCGGCGTCGAGGAGCCGATGTTCGTCTCGGGCGCCATCGCGAGCACGTCGGCCGCCTCCGAGATCCATACGCCCGCCGAGGCCGCGCGGGCGCCGTTCGGGGAGACGTAGACGATCACGGGCGTTCCCTCGGCGCTCACCTGCAGCTCCTTCTGGACGATCTTGCGCTCGGACTCCTCGAGCCCACCCGGTGTGTCCAGAACGATCACCGCGGCGGCGTAGTGGTCCGAGTGGGCCCTGTCGAGCTGATGGTTGAGCCAGCTCTGCGTCACCGGGTTCACGTCCTGGACGAAATGGATCGCGAGCACCCGCGGCGTCGATGCGGCCGGCACCGACCCGGCCCCCGGCACCGCGATCGCGAGGATTGCCGCGACGCCGAAGACGCACGCGAGCTTCGGCCTCATCGAGAACGCCCCATCGAGAACTCAGTGTAGGCCCGATTCAGGGCGCCGCATAGCCCCGAGGCCGGGGTGCGCCAAGCCTGACATCGCCTTGTCCTGCGCGCGACGCGGAGGCAACGCTTGTGGCTTGCAACACAAGCGTTGTCAGGCGCTTGCGGCCGGAGTCTCGGCCCAGTCCGCGTAGCCGCGCTCGAGGCGCTCGAGGATCTCGACGAGCAGCTCGAGCCGATCGCGGTCGACGGCCCCGGCGCCCGGCCATGGGGCCTCGCCGACGTTCACGCCGATCCCGAGCACCACGTGCCCCGAGGCCTCGGCGAGGATGCCCGCCACCTTCTTCCCGTCGATCAGCACGTCGTTCGGATGCTTGATCGCGGCCGTGGGCCCGATCGCCCCGGCCACCGCGTCTGCTGCGACGAGCGTCAGCTCCGGCCAGCGCGCGACGGGGAGCCGAGGGCGCAGGACGACCGAGAAGGAGAGCCCTGTGCCCGCCTCGTCGATCCACACACGCCCGAGCCGCCCGCGGCCTGCGGTCTGATGCTCGGCGAGTGCGACCGTGCCGTGTGGCGCGTCGGCGGAAGCCATCGTCTGGGTCGACGGTGTCTCGACGGCGTACAGGTAGGGCCGACCGAAGCCTCCGCGCAGCCGCGGCACGACCATCTCGGGCAGGAGCCTCATGCCGTCTACAGTGTGCCCGCCGTGCAACCCCCCTCTTCGCAGGGCCGTCGAACGACCCGTGGTGAACTGTTCGCCGGCACGACTCTTCCCTATGACCGTCTCTCGGACGCGATCCTCGTGACCCGCGCGAAGGCCGGCGACGCGGCCGCGCTCGCGGCGCTCTGCGAGCGCTACGCGCCGAGGGTGCAGAAGATCGCGCTGCACCTCCTGCGGGATCCCGAAGACGCGCGCGACGCTGCGCAGGACTCGCTCGCGAAGCTCGTCGTGCGGATCAGGCAGTTCCGGGGCGAAGCTCAGTTCTCGACGTGGCTGCACCGGCTCGTCGTCAACACCTGCAAGGACTTCGCGCAGGCGCGGGCGGTGCGTCGCACCGAGCCTCTCTCGGCGGACGAGCGTCCCGCCCGCGACGGCGACCCGGTTGCGGCGCTGACCGCCTCGGAGACCCGCCGGGAGCTCGGCCGCTGTCTCGCCGAGCTGCCTCCGGCGCAGGCGACGGTCGTTGCGTTGAAGGATGCCTTCGATCTTGGCTTCGGTGAGATCTCCGAGGCAACCGGCCTGCCCGTCGGCACGGCGAAGTGTTACGCCCACCGCGGCCGCGCCACGATGCGCTCCCGGCTCTCGGCATGACGAGCATAGGCTCGAGGGGGCTCGACTGATGGCGCAGCTCGGCAAGGCGGAGATCGAGGCGATCATCCCGCACCGCGATCCCTTCCTGCTCGTCGACGAGGTCGTCGAGCTCACGCCCGGCGAGCGCGTGCTCGCGCGGCGAACGGTCACCGAAGCCGACTGCGCCGGGCATTTCCCCGGCAACCCGATCATGCCCGGCGTCAAGATGGTCGAGGCTCTGGCTCAGTGCGGCGCGATCGCCGTCCTCTCGCTTCCCAAGAACGAGGGGCGGCTCGTCCTCTTCGCCGGGATCGACGACGTTCGCTTCAAGCGGATCGTGACGCCGGGCGAGACGCTCGAGCTCCTCTGCGAGGTCGAGGTCGTACGCGGGCCGATCGGCAAGGGCAAGGTGCGGGCCACGGTCGACGGCGAGCTCGCGGTTCGCGGCACGCTCGCATTTGCGGTGGCACCGAAGGAAAGCGGGCAACCGTGATCGGCCGCACCTCGGGGCGGCCGGTGTCGATCACCGGGCTCGGCTGCCACGTACCGTCGCGCATCGTGACGAACGACGATCTCGCCGAGATCGTGGACACCTCGGACGAGTGGATCGCGGCCCGCACGGGGATCCGGGAGCGACGCATCGCCGCCGAGAGCGAGGCGATGTCGGATCTCGCCATTCCCGCCGCTCGTGCGGCACTCGCAGAGGCGGCGCTGAAGCCTCGCGACATCGACCTCCTGATCGTCGCCACGATCACGCCGGACATGATGTTCCCGGCCACGGCGGCGCTCGTCGCCGATGCGATCGGAACCGTCGATGCCGCTGCCTACGACCTCTCCGCGGGCTGCACGGGCTTCATGTATGCGATCGCGCAGGCGCACGCCTCGATCGCCGCGGGGCTCGCGAACCGGGCGCTCGTCGTCGGAGGGGACATCCTCTCGCGGACGCTCGACTGGACCGATCGCTCGACCCTCGTGCTCTTCGGCGACGGGGCCGGCGCGGTGGTGCTCGAGCACGTCGACGAGGGCGGCTTTCTCGGATTCGAGCTCGGGGCCGACGGCTCGGGTGGCCGGGAGCTCCACTACCCGGGCAGCGGCTCGAGGATTCCCGAGAACGGCGACCGGGAATTCCTGCAGATGAACGGCCGTGAAGTCTTCAAGTTCGCCACCCGTGTGCTTGTCAGCTCGGCAGAAACACTGCTCGAGCGCTGCGAGCTCACGGTCGATGATGTTGACGTATACGTTCCGCATCAGGCGAACGTCCGAATCATCGACCACGCTGTCCGCAAACTAGGCTTCCCGGAGGAAAAAGTCGTGATCAACGTGGACCGATACGGAAATACCTCGTCGGGCTCGATCCCCCTCGCGCTGGCGGATGCAGCGAGGGACGGTCGTCTGCGGCCCGGGAGCCTGGTCCTCATGACAGGAATGGGTGCCGGCCTCACCTGGGGCTCGGCGCTCTTGCGCTGGACACAACCGACGAATGGAGCAACAGAATGAGCAAGCTGGCTTTCATGTTCCCGGGCCAGGGCTCGTTCGAGCTCGGCATGGGACGCGAGATCGCGGAGGCCTCGCCCGAGGCGATGGCGGTCTACGACCAGGGCAGCGCAGCCTCCGGTCTCGATCTGCGGAAGCTTTGCTTCACCGGCACCTCGGAGGAGCTGACACCGACCGCGATCCAGCAGCCGGCCCTCGTCGCGACGAGTCTCGCGATCGACGCGGCGCTGCGCGCGAGGGGGATCAGGCCCGACTACGTGGTGGGCCATTCCGTCGGCGAGTACTCCGCTCTCGGCTCCGCCGGCGCGATCGACGTCAGCCAGACGCTGCGGCTCGTTCGCGAGCGCGGCCTGGCCACGGCGGCTGCGGCCGATGCGCGGCCCGGCTCGATGGCAGCGATCCTCGGTCTCGCCGACGAGGCCGTGGAGGCGCTCTGCAAGAAGATCCACAACGTGTGGCCGGCGAACTACAACTGCCCCGGGCAGCTCGTGATCTCCGGGGAGACCGACGCGGTCGACGAGTGCTGTACCGAGGCACAGCGCGAGGGCGCCCGCCGTGCCGTGAGGCTCAAGGTCTCCGGCGCGTTTCACTCACCGCTCGTCGAGCTCGCCGCAGACCGGTTGCGGCCCGCGATCGACAAGATCGACTTCAAGGTCCCGACCGCACACTTCGTCTCCACCGTCACGGCGAAGCTCGAGGACGCGACGCGGTTCCGCTCGCTTCTCGTCGAGCAGCTGACGGCTCCGGTCAAGTTCACCCAGGCGGCCCGCGAGATGATCGGCGGCGGCGTGACGACGTTCGTGGAGGTGGGGCCGGGCAACGTGCTGAGCGGTTTACTGAAGAGGATCGACAGCTCCGTGAAGGCGATCTCGGTCAACGACCTGAAGTCGCTCGACGCGGCAGCCCACGAGCTTGGCTGAGTTCTGCTCCCTCGAGGGGAAGACGGCTCTCGTCACCGGCGGCTCCCGCGGAATCGGTCACGCGATCGCGGCCGAGCTCGCGCGGGCCGGGGCGCAGGTCGTCGTCGGCTACAACTCCGGCGCCGAGGAGGCTGCGGCGGTCGCGGCCGAGATCGGTGGCCGAGCGGTCCAGGCAGACGTCTCGTCGCCGGCCGGTGCGGCCCGGCTCGTCGAGGAAGCGGGTGAGCTGGACATCCTCGTGAACAACGCGGGCCTCACCCGCGACGGGCTTCTCGCGCGAATGTCTGACGACGACTGGCGCGACGTGATCGAGACGAATCTCAGCTCCGTCTTCTACACCTGCCGGGCGGTGACGAGGCCGATGATGAAGAAGCGTGCAGGCTCGATCGTGAACGTCAGCTCGATCGTGGGGCTCCACGGCAACTTCGGCCAGACGAACTACGGCGCCGCCAAGGCGGGGATCATCGGCTTCACGAAGTCCCTCGCCCGGGAGCTCGGCTCCCGGGGCGTCCGCGCGAACGTGGTCGCCCCCGGCTACGTGAAGACGCGGCTGACCGAGGTGATCCCCGAGGAGGGCAAAGCCCTGATGCTCGCGAACACGCCGCTCGGGCGGCTCGGAGATCCGGAGGACGTGGCCGGCGCGGTACGGTTTCTCTGCTCGGACGAGGCGGCATTCATCACGGGTGAGGTTCTGCTCGTCGACGGCGGACTGGGGATGTAGTTGGCTCACGGAAACGGTCATAGGCGCGTGGTCATCACCGGGCTCGGGCTCGTGTCCTCGCTCGGGCTCGACGCCGAGACGAGCTGGAAGAAGCTGCTCGCGGGCGAGTCGGGCGCCGCCGAGATCACCCTGTTCGACCACACGGACTATCCCGTGCACTTTGCGTGCGAGCTGAAGGACTTCGATCCGACGAACTGGGTCGACCACAAGTCGGCGCGCCGGATGGACCGCTTCGCCCAGACGATCCTGGCGGCTGCGCGCCAGGCCGAGCAGGACTCCGGGCTCGACATCTCGGCCGACCAGGAGCGGATCGGCGCTTCGGTCGCGACGGGAATCGGCGGGCTCGGCTCGTTCCAGAACTGCCACGACGTCCTGCGCGACCGTGGCCCCGACCGGGTCAGCCCGTTCTCGATCCCCTCGATCATCCCCAACATGGGAGCGGGCTGGGTCTCGATCGAGCTCGGCACGAAGGGCCCGCTGATGAGCCAGTGCACGGCCTGCGCGGCGGCGAACATGGCAATCGGCGATGCACTCGACGCGATCAGGCTCGGCCGGGCCGACGTGATGCTCGCCGGTGGAAGCGAGGCGCCGGTGACGGAGGTCGCGATCGCCGGCTTCGATGCGATGCGGGCGCTGTCTCGCCGCAACGACGACCCCAGGCGTGCGTCCCGGCCCTTCGACGGCAACCGGGACGGGCTCGTGATGGGAGAGGCGGGCGGTATCGTCGTGCTGGAGGAGCTCGAGCGTGCGAAGGCGCGCGGCGCGAAGATCTACGCCGAGGTTCTCGGCTACGGGATGTCGGCCGACGCGCTGCACATGACCGAGCCCGATCCCACCGGCCGGAGCCCCGCCCGGGCGATGCAGGCGGCGCTGCTCGACGCCGGAATCGAGGCGGCCGAGATCGGCTACATCAACGCGCATGCGACCTCGACCCCGATCGGCGACGCCGCGGAGACGAAGGTGATCAAGGTCGCCCTCGGCGAGGAGCACGCGCGCCGGACGCCGATCTCCTCGACCAAGGGCGCAACCGGGCACTGCTTCGGCGCTGCCGGCGCGATCGAGGCGATCTTCACGACGCTGGCGCTCCGCGACCGGATCGTGCCGCCGACGATCAACATGGAAGAGCCCGACCCCGCCTGCGACCTCGACTACATCCCGAACGTCGCCCGCGAGGTGCCGGAGCTCACGACCGCGCTCTCCAACTCCTTCGGCTTCGGCGGGCACAACGCGTCGATCATCCTCCGCCGCTGGGAGCCGTCATGAGCAAGGACCGCTGGGCGACATTCGACTGCTACGGAACGCTGATCGACTGGAACGGCGGGATCCGCGCGGAGCTCGAGCGGCTGTTCGGCGACGACGAGGACGAGATCGCGAACCTGCTCGGGCGCTACCACGCGATCGAGCCGGAGCTCGAGCGCAGCGGGACGCTCACCTATCGCGAGGTGATGACCGAGGCGATGCGGCAGCTCGGAGCGCCCGAAGGTGAAGAGGGCGGCCTGGCCGACTCGCTGCCGACCTGGGAGCCGTTCCCCGAGGTGCACGACGCGCTCGTCGAGGCCCGCGAGCGGGGGTGGAGGCTCGCGATCCTCTCGAACTCCGACCCCGACCTGATCGCCGCCTCGAAGGAGCTGATCGGCATGCCGTTCGACGAGACCGTGGTTGCCTCCGAGATCCACTCCTACAAGCCGGCGGTCATGCACTTCCTCGAGTTCCAGGCCCGCACGCTCGTCGACCGCAACCGCCACGTCCACGTGGCGGCGAGCATCTACCACGACGTGGTCCCCGCGAACACCCTGCGGATCCCGAGCATCTGGATCAACCGGCTCGACGAGCACCCCGCCACGAGCCCGGCGCGCGTGCTGCCCGACCTCACCGAGCTGCCGGACACGCTCGACGAGCTCAGGCCTGCGTGAGGGCCTGCGCAGGGACAACCAACCCTCCGGCAGCCGCGAATCGACCAGCCCGACCGGTCGCGTTGTTGCTCTCCGGGCTTTGACTCCGGCGGCTGCAACCGGCAGCCACCGCAACCGGTCTAACATCAAGTCGCCCCGATGACCGAGACCAGGATCGACGTGAAGGTCGAGCAGGTGGAGAGCGCGCCGGCCGAGAAGAAGCACCCGAACACCTGCCCGGGCTGCGGGTCGCACTACCGCGACGACGAGCTCGAGGCCGCGCTTCATGTCTGTGGCCACTGCGGCCACCACTTTCGCATGCCTGCACGGGCGCGGATCGCGTGGCTGGCCGACCCGGGGTCGTTCGCCGAGGACGCCGGAGAAGTCCATTCGGGAGACCCGCTCCAGTTCTACGACCTCCGGCCCTACACCGAACGGATCGCCGAGGCTGAGCTCAACACCGGGCTCAGCGATGCGATGGTGGTCGGCGCCGCGACGATCGAGGGGCTGCCCGTCGAGCTCGCGGTGATGGACTTCTTCTTCATGGGCGGGTCGATGGGGAGCGCGGTCGGCGAGAAGTTCGTTCGCGCGGCGGACGCAGCCATCGCGGCGGGGCTCCCGCTCCTTCTCGTCACAAGCTCGGGCGGCGCACGGATGCAGGAGGGGATCCTCTCGCTCATGCAGCTGCCGAAGACGATCGCGGCGATCGACGAGCTCCATGAGGCCGGCCTGCCGTTCTTCTGCCTGCTCGCCGACCCGACGACCGGCGGCGCGATGGCAAGCTTCGCGACGCTCGGCGACGTGATCGTGGCCGAGCCGGGCGCCCTGCTCGCCTTCACCGGCCCCCGGGTCGTCCAGGAGCTCGTGAAGGAGAAGCTCTCCGAGGACTTCGGCCGCTCCGAGCAGCATCTCCGGTTCGGCCAGATCGACGCCATCGTCCCCCGATCAGGGCAGCGCCCGTACCTGGCGCGCCTTCTCCGTCTCTTTGGCCGGTGAGGCCGAGCGCACGCTGCGGGAGCGGCTTGGCAGGCTGAGGAGCCTGCCTCTGCTCCACCGCACGAGCGTCGAGAGTGAGGAGCGGCGGCTCAAGGAGCAGCTCGACTCGATCTCGCGTGTCGACGCCTCGGAAGACGAGATCTGGGAGTTCGTCGAGCTCGCTCGGCACCCCGACCGGCCCTACACCCTCGACTACGTCGAGCGGATCCTCGAGGACTGGGTCGAGCTCCACGGCGACCGCGGCCGGATGGACGACGGCGCGATCGTCGCCGGTCTCGGCAAGCTCGACGGTCGTACGATCGCCCTCGTCGGGCATCAGAAGGGCCGCGACCTGAAGGAGCGGATCGCCCGCCAGTACGGGATGCCGAGCCCGGAGGGATACGCGAAGGCGACCCGGGTGATGGAGCTCGCCGAGCGGTTCGGCTTCCCCGTCGTCAGCCTGATCGACACGCCGGGCGCCTATCCGGGCGTCGCCGCCGAGCAGCATGGCCAGGGAGGTGCGATCGCCCGCTCGCAGGCGAAGATGCTGGCGCTCACGGTGCCGACCGTCGCCTGCGTCATCGGCGAGGGCGGATCCGGCGGAGCGCTTGCGCTCGCGGTCTCCGACCGGGTGCTCATGCAGGAGAACGCGATCTACTCCGTGATCACACCGGAGGGCTGCGCGATGATCCTCTGGCGTGACCGCGAGGAGAAGAAGAAGGCCGCCGCAGCGTTCAAGCCGGACGCGTTCCACTGCTACGAGCTCGGCGTCGTCGACGGGATCGTGAGCGAGCCCCGCGGCGGTGCCCAGCATGATCCTGCCGCGGCCGCCTCGAGTCTCCGCCAGGCGCTCGTCTCGGCGCTCGGCGAGCTCGACGGGACGCCGCCGGCCGAGCTCCGCCGCGCTCGCCGGGCGAAGTTCAGGGCGATGGGCGTGTTCAACTGAGGGCGCTGCTCGGAGCAACTTTCTCCACAGCATCCACAGGGTTTTCAACCATGTATTGACAGGATGTAAACGGAGGATCGCTGAACGGTGGCAAAGCTCGACGTCTACAAGGCAAAGCGCCGCAAGGCCACGCCCGAGCCGTTCGGGGGCTCCTCTCGCGGGCCGCAGCCGGTTTTTGTCGTACAGCGCCATCAGGCCCGGTCGCTCCACTACGACTTCCGGCTCGAGCGCGACGGCGTCCTCGCCTCGTGGGCGGTCCCGAAGGGCGTCCCGCTCGAGGTGGGCCAGAAGGCACTCGCAGTTCACGTCGAGGATCACCCCCTCGACTACGGCAGCTTCGAGGGTGAGATCCCTAAAGGCTCCTACGGCGCCGGCAGCGTCGAGATCTGGGACCGCGGCACCTACGAGCTCCTCGAGGACAAACCCGACGGCGGCCTCAAGGTGCGCCTCCACGGCGAGCGGTTCGACGGTGTGTGGACGCTCGTGCCCGCCCACCTCGACGGCAAGGAGCAGAACTGGCTCCTGATCAGGAGCCGCGACGCCGACTATCCCGCCGTCGAGGCCTCCGCCGAGGACGCGGAATACAAGCCGATGCTCGCCACCCTCGCGACGGAGCTCCCGAAGGGGAAGGGCTGGCTCTTCGAGCTGAAGTTCGACGGCTACCGCGCCCTCGCCTACGTGCGCGACGGCCGCTGCACCCTCCGCTCCCGCCAGGGAAACGACCTGACCAAGCGATTCTCGGACGTGGCGCAGGCCGTCGGTCGGGCCGTGCACGGGGACGCGGTCGTCGACGGCGAGGTCGTCGCGATCGACGCGCAGGGCCGGCCGAGCTTCTCGGCGCTCCAACAGGGTTCCGGGAGGCTCGTCTTCTACGCGTTCGACCTCCTCGAGGCGGGTGGGAAGCCGGCCGTCAGCCTGCCGCTCGAGCAGCGCCGGGAGCTGCTCTCCGAGGTCATCGATCCGTCCGAGACCGTGCTGCTCTCGGAGGGGTTCACCGACGGCCCGGCTCTCTGGGACGTGGTGTCGGCGCGCGGGCTCGAGGGTGTGGTCGCAAAACGGCTCGACTCGCGCTACGCCGAGGGCCGACGCACGCGAGACTGGCTGAAGGTCAAGCGCCACGGGCGGCAGGAGTTCGTCGTCGCCGGCTACACCCGCGGCCAGGGGACGCGGAGCGCAGGCTTCGGCTCGCTCGTGCTCGCGGTCAACGAAGGCGGAGGGCTCCGCTACGTCGGGAATGTCGGAACGGGCTTCACCGAGCGAGAGATGCGTCGCGTGCTCGCCCTTCTCCGGCCGCTCGAGCGGCCCGAGCCGCCGTTCCAGGTCGCTCCGAAGGTCAAGGGCGCCAAACGTGGAGATGTCATCTGGGTCGAGCCGAAGCTCGTCGCCGAAGTCGAGTTCAGCGAGTGGTCGCACGCCGGCCAGGTCCGCCAGCCCTCCTACAAGGGGCTGCGTGAGGACAAGACCGCGGCCGAGGTGCGGCGCGAGCGGCCGGTCGCCGAGGTCATCCGCGACGGGAAACGCGAGCTCAGGCTGTCGAACCTCGACAAGCTCTTCTGGCCCGAGGAGGGGATCACGAAGGGCGACCTCGTCGACTACTACCGCACGGTCGCCCCGGCGATCGTCCCTCATCTCCGCGGCCGGCCGTTCACGATGCGGCGGTATCCCGACGGGGCGTTCGGGAAGGCGTTCTTCCAGAAGGATGCGCCCTCGCACATGCCGGAGTGGATCAAGCGTTTCCGCACCGTCGTCACGCCGCGGGGCGGGGGTGAGCGCGAGATCGAGCTCCCGCTCGTCGACGACGAGCTCTCCCTGCTTTGGATGGTGAACATGGGCTGCATCGACATGAACCCGTGGTACTCGCGGATCGACAAGCCCGACCGGCCCGACTTCGTCCTGTTCGATCTCGACCCGACCCCCGAGGTGCCGTGGTCGCAGACCGTCGAGGTGGCGCTGATCCTGAGAGAGCTGCTCGACGGGCTCGGGCTCGCCTCGTTCGCGAAGACCTCGGGCGGCAAGGGGTTCCACGTGCTCGTGCCGCTCGACCGGCGCTCGACCTACGACGACACCCGAGGGTTCGCCGAGCACGTCGCCGGCGTGATCGCGACGGGCTACCCGAAACTCGCGACGACTGCGTGGTCGAAGGCGAAGCGGAAGGGTGTCCTGATCGACGCGAACCAGAACGGGATGGGAAAGACGATCGCCTCCGTCTACTCTGTCCGTCCGCATCCAGGTGCTCCCGTGTCGACTCCGCTTGCGTGGGACGAGGTGAACGAGAAGCTCGACCCGCACTCGTTCACGACGGGCGCCGTGCTCGACCGGGTCGCTGCCCGGGGAGATCTCTTTGCGGGCGTACTCTCGACACGGCAGTCGCTCGCAAAGGCACTACGGGCTCTCCGCTAGCGAGTTGCGCTCTCCACATACGAACGCGGGTACGGGCTCGTCGCCGTCCAGCCGCCGTCGACATAGATCACCTGGCCGGTGACCTGGGCGGCCTCGTCCGAGGCCAGGAAGACGGTCGGACCGACGAGCTCCTCGGGCTCGGCGATCCGCCCGAGCGGGATGTTCGGCGCCCACGACTCGGCGTAGTCGGGGTCGTCTCGAAGGTTGCGCTCGACGTTCGTCGCGCCCGGCGCGACGGCGTTGACGCGGATCCCCGCCGGCGCCAGCTCGCCTGCGAGGTGGACCGTGAGCGAGTTGATTCCACCCTTGCTCGCCGCGTACGCCGCGAGCCCGGTGATGCCCCTGATCGCGAGCACGCTCGAGATGTTGACGATCGAGCCGCCACCGCCGGCTCGCAGGAGCGGGACCGCCGAGGTCGTGCAGAAGAACGTTCCCTTGAGGTTCGTGTCGAGCACGCGATCCCAGATCTCCTCGGACGGAGCGTCCAGGTCGATCCAGCCGGTGACGCCGGCGCAGTTGACCAGCACGTCGAGACGCTCGAGCCGGCCGAACAGCTCGCGAACGCGGACGGTGCTCGAGATGTCGTAGGTGAGTGCGAGGCCGCGGCGATCCTGGGGAACGCTGTCGAGGATCGCGTCGGGCGGCTCGATGTCGGCGACGTGGACTCTCGCGCCCTCGGCCGCGACCCCGAGAGCGAGTGCGCGCCCGATCCCTCTCGCGGCGCCGGTGACGAGCACGTCCTTGCCGGCAAGGCGTCCTCCCGTCGCTGCAGCGCTCACCGGGTCACCGCGCCTTCGGAGGCCGGGCCGACGCTCCGTGCGTACTTCCCGAGGACGCCGCGCGTGATCCGCGGCACGGGCGGAACGCGCATCGACGCCCGCGCTCGCAGCTCGTCGTCGGTGAGCTCGACCCGGAGCACGCGTGCGTCGGTGTCGATCGTCACGCGATCGCCGTCGCGAAGGAGCCCGATCGGACCGTCGTGGGCGGCCTCCGGGGTGACGTGACCGATCATCAGTCCGCGGGTGGCCCCGCTGAAGCGCCCGTCGGTGACGAGCGCGACACTCTGCCCGAGCCCGCGGCCCGTGATCGCGGAGGTGATCGAGAGGAGCTCCGGCATTCCGGGCGCACCCGCCGGGCCCTCGCCCCGCACGACGACGACGTCACCGGGCTGCACGACTCCCTGCTCGACGGCGGTCCGGCACGCGTCCTCCGAGTCGAACACACGGGCCGGTCCCGAATGGACAGGCGGCTCGTATCCTGCGAGCTTCACCACGGCGCCGGCGGGCGCGAGGTTCCCCCGCAGGACGCGCAGGGAGCCTCCGTCCTGGAACGCGGTTGCCGGGCCTGCGACGACGTCGCCGTCCGGATCGGGCGCACCGGCTGCGACCTCGGCGATCGTACGGCCGTCGACGGTCGAGGCGTTCGCATCGAGGTGCTCGAGCAGGCGCCGGATCACCGCGGGCGTCCCGCCCACCCGCTGCAGGTCGGCTGCGACGTGTGGTCCGCCGGGTGAGAGCCGCGTGACGCGGGGCGTCGACCGGGAGAGCCGGTCGAAGTCGTCCAGCTCGAGCGCGACGCCTGCCTCGGCGGCGATCGCGAGCAGGTGCAGGACGGCATTCGTCGATCCTCCGGTCCCGGCGACGCCGACGATCGCGTTCGTGAAGGAGCTCGGCGTGAGGAACGACGACGGCGTTGCCTGCCTCGCGACGACGTCGAGCAGGAGCCGGCCCGCCGCCTGGGCGGAGGCGGGCTTCGCGGGGTCGACCGCGAGGAGCCCGCCGGCACCTGCGGGCGCGAGGCCGAGAAAGTCGGCGGCGACCGCCATCGTGTTCGCGGTGAACTGCCCGGCGCAGGAGCCGGGCCCCGGGCACGCATGCCGCTCGAGCTCGTCGAGCTCTTCGCGGGAGATCGTGCCGGCCTCGAACGCACCGACACCCTCCCAGACATCCTTGATCGTCACAGGCTGGCCCCGGTGCCGGCCGGCCTCAGAGGCGCCCGAGTAGAAGAGGAAGCCGGGGATGTCGAGCCGGGCGAGTGCCATCAGCGTCCCGGGGACGGTCTTGTCGCAGGCCGCGAGGCAGATCAGGCCGTCGAAGGGCTGGCTGCGGCCGACGAGCTCGATCGAGTCGGCGATCACCTCGCGGCTCACGAGCGACGCGCGCATGCCCGGCATTCCCTGCGTCAGGTTGTCGGAGATCGCGATCGTGTTGAACTCGACGGGCGTGCCTCCCGCCTCGGCGATGCCGGCCGCCACGTGCCGCGCGAGCTCGCGCTGCCCGAGGTTGCACGGCAGCGTGCCCGTCCACGTCGTCGCGATCCCGACGAGCGGCTTGCCCCAGTCGCGCTCGGAGAGGCCCATTGCGCGGAGATGCGCGCGCGCTCCGGCGCGCCGCGGATCGGTTACGAGATCCGCATTCGCGAGCTGCCGCGCCACGCGCCGAG
>DATBBA010000064.1:0-30334 GCA_036271235.1 Gaiellaceae bacterium | reverse complement strand
GCGACGAGGTCGGCGTCGATCTCCTCGGGCGACGCGCGGGCGCGCCCCCGTGCGTGTTGTGAGCCGATCGAGCGTCGCCGCGGACGGGTCGCGACCCGCCGCGGATCGCGGCCGTTCGCGAGTGCGTGCAGGTGCGCCCCGGCGCCCCGGCCGAGCATCGCTCCGAGCGCGTCTTCCGGGACGCGCGCGAGCTCGCCGACCGTCCTGATCCCGCGGTCGTTCAGCCGCACCGCAGTCTTCTCGCCAACGCCCCAGATCCGTCGTACGGGCAGCGGGTGCAGGAACGCGAGCTCCTCTCCCGGCGGCACCTCGAGCAGACCGTCCGGCTTCGCGACGGCACTCGCGACCTTCGCGACGAACTTCGTCCGGGCGATCCCGACGGTGACCGGCAGTCCGACCCTCTCACGGGCTGCTGCCCGCAGCCGCACGGCGATCTCGCGCGGGCTGCCGGCGATCTTCTCCATCCCGCGCACGTCGAGGAACGCCTCGTCGATCGAGAGTCCTTCGACGATCGGGCAGGCGTCCTCGAAGACGGCGTAGAGCCCCTTGCTCGCCTCGGTGTAGGCCGTCATCCGCGGCCGGACGACGATTGCGCCCGGGCAGAGCCGGAGCGCCTGCCGGCCGCCCATCGCGGTGCGGACGCCGAAGGCCTTCGCCTCGTAGCTCGCCGCGAGCACGACTCCGCCGCCGACGATCACAGGCCTTCCGAGCAGGCTCGGATCGTCACGTTGCTCGACCGAGGCGAAGAACGAATCGGCGTCGGCATGGAGGATCGTTGCCGCCGTCATTCAGCGCGCCCGCGAGGGCCGACGACTTCGACGAGCTCGACAGTGCGGTCGAGCGAGCTGCACGACATGCGATGCTACACGAACGTATGTTCGTAAGCCGAGAAGGTCGAGCCGATAGGATCGGGCGCATGAGGCCGCGCCTCGTCGGCATCAACCACGTCGCGCTCCAGGTCGACGACCTGGAGGAGGCTGTCGCCTTCTACACGGCTCTCTTCCAGCCCTCTGCGGTCGATCGGAGCGAGGAGGGCGCCGCGTTTCTCGAGCTGGGCGATCAGTTCCTCGCGTTGTTCGAGGAGGGCTCGCGTGAAGAGGAGCCGCACTTCGGGCTCGTCGTCGACGACAAGGAGGCAGCGCGACGCGCGCTGGAGGAGGCCGGCGTTCCCGTCCTGCCGGGGCACCGGCTCGACTTTCGCGATCCCAGCGGCAACCGTGTTCAGGTCGTCCAGTACGACCAGATCCAGTTCACGAAGAGCGACCGCGTCCTTCAGGAGCTGGGCGTTCCCGCGGAGAAGACCGACGCCGCACTCGACGAGCTCCGCGCGAAGGGACTCGCCGACTGAGGACGCGCACGGCGTCGCCGACTTGCTGTACCGCCTCTAGACCGACCCCGGTTGCGAGCGCACCTTGCCTCGGAGCGCTTGCCGGGATCGTCAGCACGACTGCGCCGGTCATGCCGAGCTCACGCCACGAGCACGTGTCCGCGCTCGGCGCTGCGAGTGCAGAGATGACGACGCCGACCGTCGGAAGCACTGCCAGAGGCCCGGCGGCTGCGACGAACCGGAGCGGGAGGCCCCTTCGTCGGCGTGTTCTGTCAACGCTGGAGCCGCACTTCGGACATCGGCACGGCGCCCTCGGGGAGGGGACGGGGCGGCGCCGTCTCGGCGCCGCCCCGTCGCATCTGGAGCTCAGCTCGAGCGGATGATCGTGCCGACGTGCTCGTCGCGGAGCGCCCGGGTGAGGTTGCCCGGGACGAGGCCGTTGACGACCTGGACGGCGTCGATGTGCCGTGCGGTCTCGAGCGCCTCCAGGAACGTGCGGTCGACCGGCAGCGTCGCGGGGCCGTCGAGGAGCGCACCGGCAGTCGTGTCGGGGATCAGCTCGGCCGAGCCTCGGTTCGAATCCGCATTCGGGTCGGCGGTGTAGACGCCGTCGACATCCTCGACGATGACGAGTCGGCGGGCGCCGAGAGCGTCGGCGATGAGGAGCGCCCCGGTGTCTCCGCGATGCATCGGGAGTCGCCCGGCGGCCGGCGGGAACTCGTGTGCGTTATAGGGCGGGTATGCAGCGCTGACGACGGCCTGCGCGGCCACGAGATGGATGGCGAGCTGGCCGCCGACCACGCCGTGGTCGACGTAGGAGACTCCGTCATTCGCGAGCAGGTTCGCGAGGATGCTCCCGTTCTGTCCGGACTCGGTGGCGGCGAGACCCTGCAGGTTGCCGACCGGCAGGCCCAGGTCGAGCCCGACGCTGAAGATGTGGCGCGCGCGGATGCCGGCGCCCGTGAGGATGAGCAGCTTGTGCTCGGGCAGGAGCCGCCGCAGCTCGTCGACCAGGGGCAGGATCGCGTCGGCGCCCCGGTCCATGATCGAGCGTCCGCCGACCTTCACGACAGAGAGCCAGGGCAGCAGGCGGATCGGCTCGCGACCGGTTGCCGGTGCGGTCAGGTCGGTGTCGAGGAGGGTCTGGCGGGCGAGTAGCGACTCGACGTGCTTCGCCTCGGTGGTGGCTGTGGTCATGTCGGTCTCCTCAGTCTGCGGTGATGATCGTGCCGACGTGCTCGCCGGCCAGGGCGCGGGTGATGTTCCCGGGAACGAGCCCGTTTATGACCTGCACGGACCGGACGTGCCGGGCCGACCTCATCAGGTCGAAGACGGGGAACTCGATGATCGAGTCCTGCAGGCCGCGGGTCTTCAGCTCGTCGATCGTGATCCTCGGGATGAACTCGGCGTCGGGGTTCGTCTTCGGATTCGCGCTGTAGAGCCCGTTCTCGTCCTTGACGTAGATCATCGCCTTGCACCCGAAGTTCTCGGCCACCATGTAACAGCCGGCATCTGTCCGATACGGCGGGATCAGCCCCTGCTCCGAGAGGCGCATCCACATGCCGTACGGCGGCATGCCGCTGAAGATCACCGCGTGCACCTGGTCGAGAACGAGCGGCATCGCCGAGAGCCCGGCGCCGCCCACGACGGGCACGCCGTGCTTGGCCATCAGCTGGCCGAGCATCTCCGCGTTCTGGCCCGCCACGGCCGAGCCCACCCCGGTGAGCACGCCCGTTGGCAGCCCGACACCGGCGGCGATGGAGTAGAGATGCCGGGCCCGCGTTCCGGCTCCGGTCCCGATCAGCAGCTGGTGGTCCGCCTTGACGGCGACCAGCTCTTCGACCACTGGATAAACAGCGGCGCGTCCGCGGTCCATGATCGTCTGCCCGCCGATCTTGAGCACCGTGGCATCCGGGAGGATCCGGAAGTCCGGTGCGGACTCCGTTGCCTTCAGGAGCCCCTCATCCGTCAGCGAGCCCTCCAGGAGAAGGGTCTCGAGCTCCGACGTCACGTTCGACATTCCCACCTCTTTCGATCGCGTTGGGCCACGCCGTCCGGGCGCGCCGCGTGATGGTGCGAAACTTCGACTGCTTGCTCGCAGTACCCATCCACGCTACAGCCGTCTTCGCCCGATCCCACGCAAGACGTCTGATTCCTGGCCAAAGCTCGCGTCTCCGCGCCGCCGCCGGTCAGCCTGTCAATACGTAGGTGGAGTGGCTATCGGCTGCGTGTCAAAGCCACCCGGACGACACGTGAGGCCGAACGGGCTTAGCCACCGCCTAGGCGCGAAACCGCCTCGGAAATCTCGCGATTCCTCTTGACAGGTTCGCGATCGACTAGTCGTGCCGCATACGGGCCTGCGCGCGCTCCGGGTTGCGGTCAGCTCAGAGCCAGGAAGGCTCTCACGGAGATCACCCGGCGGCTGCCGGGTGATCTCCGACCCGTCCAGAGGGCTCGAAGGTCAAACCCTTGAACCACGGGCGCCGACCCTACGCCGGTTCCTGCGCGTCCGCCTCCTCGGCGGCGAGCAGGCCCACTGCGATCAGATCCTGCGGGTGGATCCAGGCATCGGCCAGGTGGAATCCGTTTGCGTCGCGGATCGACTCGCGGAGCCCGATTGCCCAACGGTGCTCGATCAGCGCGACCGCGGCCGCGGTGCCGTTCGGGATCGCGTCGTCGACGTACCACTGCCCGCGCTCGTCGCTTGCGAGCGCGCCGGGCACCGCATCGGCCCCGAGCACGGCGCCCGCGGTCATCGTTTCCTCGTCGCCGCCCACGCCGAGACCGATCAGGGCGCCCAGGGTTGCGCCGAACTCTTCCAACTCGCCCGCGCTCAGGTCGCTCGTGTGGAAGCGCTCGAGCTCGCCGTTCTCGTCCTTGCGCACGACGAGCAGGTCGATGAGGCGGATCACGTCGTTCTCCTTGAGGCGCTCGAGCTCGTCGAGCACCTTGCCGGAGAACTGAGGGTCGTCGAAGCCGACGACGAGGATCTGTACCGGTCCGAGTGTCATTCGATTCCCCCTTTCTCCGGCCGTCAGCCGGAGATGACCTTGGTTTTCGCAGCCTGGAACTCCGCATCGGTGAGGATCCCCTGATCCTTCAGCTCCTGGAGCTGCTTGATCTTCGACACCATGTCGTCGACAGGCGCGGCGGCAGGGGCCGCGGGCGGCGGCGCCATCGCCTGGGCCTGCTGCATCTGCTGGGCCTGGAGCGCCTGGATCTGCGCATTCTGGTCGGCCTCCTGCTGCTCGGCATAGGCTGCGTTCTGGCCTGCCCTGTGGCCGGCGTAGGCCGCGCCGCCGATCATCGCCGCCCCAAGCAGCGGTCTCCTGCGTCGAAACATCGTCTCTCCCTTCGTCTCTCGTGGCCGGGGCGCTAGAGCTGGCCCCGGATCTCTCCGTTCGCCGTCTCCCGGGCGACCCGTCCCGAAGATCGCAAAGGCAGCGGCGCCTCGGGGCGAGGGCACGGCGAATCACATGGGTGATTCCGTTCAGGCCGGTGGCATGGAGCCCTCGCGCGTGAGACGGTGGATGGATGAGCTCCGGGAGGGATGAGCTGAGCGTCGCGGCGACCGAAGCCGAACCACAGCGGCCTCGCACGCTGACCCTTCGCGGCGCAACCGTGCTCGGGATCGGCTCGATGATCGGGGCCGGAATCTTCGCGCTGCTCGGCGAGGCCGGCGGGGTGGCAGGCAACGCGGTCTGGGTCTCGTTCCTGATCGGTGGCGTCGTCGCGCTGCTGCTCGGCTACGTCTGCGCCCGGCTCGGGATGACCTATCCGTCGTCGGGCGGCCTGATCACCTACCTCGTCAAGGGGTTCGGGCCGGGGCGGCTCGTCGGCGTCGCCTCGTGGCTCGGCTACATCGCCGCGATCGTGATCGTGACGGCGATGGTGGCGGTGTCGTTCGGCGGCTATGCGACCGCGCTGTTCGTCGGCGAGCACGCGGGCTCCGGCTGGAACCACGTCTTCACGACGCTCGTCCTCGTCGTGATGCTCGTGCTCAACCTCGTCGGGACGAAGGTCGTTGCCGCGGCGCAGGCGGCGATCGTCTTCATCGTGCTCGGCGCCTTCGCCGTCTTCCTCTGCGCGACGCTCCCGAACATCGACACGAGCCTGCTCTCGACGGCCTACTACCCGTCGTGGTCGAAGATCGTCGCGAGTGTCGCGCTCACGTTCTTCGCCTACCTCGGCTTCAACGTGATCACGTTCACCGGCGGGGATCTCCGGAACCCGGAGCGCGACATCCCGAGGGCGACCTATCTCTCGATCGGAATCGCCGCGGTGACCTATGTGTTGATCGCGATCGGCGTCTTCGGCACGCTCACGGTGACAGCGGTCATCGGCTACGGCGAGACGGCGATCGCCGAGGCCGCCCGTCCGACACTCGGGGATGCCGGGTTCACGCTGATGGCCGTCGTCGCGCTGCTCTCGACGGCGGGCGCGACGAACGCCACGCTCTACGCCTCCGGGAACCTGACGGGGATGCTGGCCGGTGAGGGATTCTTCCCGAGTTGGTTCGGCACCCACTCGCGCCTGGGCCGAAACGGCGGCCTCGTGATCACGACGGGCCTCGTTCTCGTCGTCGCGAACCTCGTCGACCTCTCCGCGATCGCCTCGGTCGGCAGCGCCGTGTCGCTCACCGTCTTCCTGCTCATCGGCCTCGCCGGCTGGAGGCGCCGGGCGGATACAGGCAGTAGCGCCGCGATCGTGATCGCGGCGATCGGCGTGATCGCGATCGTGCTCGCCTTCTTCGCCGTCGACACCGTCCGCAACGACCCCTGGGCATTCGTCGCGATCATCGCGATCGTGCTCGTCTCGGTCGGGCTCGACGCTGTCTTCCGACGGCCGAGGACTCCGGTGCCCTCGGCAGCGCTCAGCACTCCGAGCGTCGCCGACGAGCCGACTTGAGCCCGGATCGGCACCCGGACAACCGTTGTTGCCAAAAAAGGCTGGCAGGGGATCGTTTTTCGGCATAGGGTGTGGGGCGGGATGAGCGTGCAGGCCCCCCGGACGGCATCGATGATCGAGGCCGACGCCAGCGCCGTCCTCGTCGAGGCCAAGCTCGCTCCGCCGCGGCTTCGTCCGGGCCTGCTCGCCCGGACGCACCTCCTCGACGCGCTCGACGAGGGCGAAGGCACGGCCCTGACGCTCGTCGCCGCGCCGGCGGGATACGGGAAGACGACGATGGTGCGGGCGTGGTGCGCCCACCGGGGATCGGCGCTCGCGTGGGTCACGCTGGATGCCCGCGACAACGACCCGGTGCAGCTCTGGAGGTATGTCGCGACGGCGGTCGACCGCGTCCGAGCCGGCCTCGGCAATGCGTCGCTGCGTTGGCTCGGCGTGACGAAGGGCCACTACGAGGCGCCGGTGGACGAGCTGATGAACGGCATCGCAGCCTTCGGCAAGGAGCTGATCCTCGTCCTCGACGATCTCGAGGCGGTGACCTCGCGCGAGTCGATCGCCTCGATCAACTATGCCGTCCGCCATCTTCCCGGGTCTGCGCGCATGATCGTGCTCACCCGCGCCGACCCCGGGGTTCACCTGGCGCAGCTGCGCGCCCGTGGAGAGCTCTCGGAGCTCCGCGCGAGGGAGCTCGCGTTCACGGAGTCCGAGACCGCACAGCTGATCGTGGATCGAGCCGGCATCCTCCTCGAGGATCGTGACGTCCGGCTGCTGCACGAACGAACGGAAGGGTGGCCCGCGGCTCTCGTCCTCGCAGGGCTCTGGCTCCGCGGCGTCCAGGATCCGAGGCTCGCCGTGAACGAGTTCAGGGCCGACCACCGATTTGTCGCCGACTACCTCACCCAGGAGGTACTCGATGCTCTCGATGACGAGCTCCGGGAGTTCCTCGTACGCGTGTCGGTCCTCGGCCGCTGCACCGGCGAGATGTGCGACTCCGTGCTGGAACGTTCCGACTCGACCTCGTTGCTCGAGGAGCTCGAGCGCCGGAACCTCTTCACGACCCGCCTCGAACAGGGCGGCTGGTTCCGGATGCATCCGCTGTTCGGCGAGTTCGCCGGCTTCCACCTGGGCTTGACCGAGCCCGATGCTGCAGGGGAGATCCACCGGCGGGCGGCCGAATGGCTGCGCTCACGCCACATCACGGTCGAAGCGCTGACCCACGCCGCCACCGCGGAGGACTTCGACCTCGTCGCGGACATCCTGGACGAGTACAAGCTCGCCCTGATCAGGTCCGGGAGCTCCCGGACGCTTCTCCACTGGGTCAAGAGGCTCTCGGACAAGCAGCTCTCCGGGCATCCCGTGCTGTCGGTGGGAGCTGCGACCGCCGCGACGATCGTCGGCGGGGCCGCGCTCGAGCGCCGTCGATTCCTCCGCATCATCGACGAGATCCAGCTCCGGGAGCCGGAACGCTGCGATGCGCTGGTCCAGTCGACCACGAAGATGGTCCGGGCGCTTGCCCTGGAGGACGGGGTCGCCCAGGCGGTCTGGGACGGGCGCTCGGCGGTCTCGATCGCCCGCGCCGGGTCGGACGACGCGCTCGTCAGCTCGCTCTGCGCCTACGCCCGTGCGCTCTGGTACGCGGGCGCGGGCGACGAGGCCCACGCTGCCGCTCTAGAGGCGCTCGACCACCCCGACGTCGAGCGGCGTCCGCCGGGTCACGCGATGGTGCGCTCGACGCTTGCGCTCACTGCTCTCGATCGAGGCCAGCTCGAGACCGCACGGACCCACGCCGAGAAGGCGAAAGCGATCGTGGGCGGAATCGGCTCCAGCCGGAGCTGGCTCGGCGCCCATGCATCGGCAGCGCTCGGGTGCGTCCTCGCCGCAGAGGGCGCTCTTGCTCTCGCCGAGCGGGAGCTCACCTACGCGGAGCGGTTCTTTCACGACGAGCTGCCTTCGATCCATCATGCGTGGGTGCTCGTCGAGCTCGCGCGGGTGCGAGTCCTCCGGGGCCGGCTCGAGACGGCAGGTGCTGCGATGAGCACTGCACGCAGCGCGCTCTCGGAGTTCCCGGACACGGGGCGTGTGGGCGAGCTCGCTGCGGCCGTCGAGGCCGAGCTCGCGACGGCGAAGCGCTCGGCGGGCGGCGGCGAGCTCGTGGACGCGCTGAGCGAGGCGGAGCTGGCCGTGCTCCGACTGCTCGAGTCGGATCTCTCGGTACCCGAGATCGCCTCGCGGATGTTCCTCTCGCCGAATACCGTCCGATCGCACACCCGCTCGATCTATCGCAAGCTCGCCGTGAACCTGCGCGCCGAGGCCGTGGCGCGGGCGGGAGTCCTCGGGCTCCTGGCGAAAGCGGAATCACCTAGGTGAATCGCCCGCTTCGGGGCATGCGACCCGGGGCGTCGGCACATGCTTCCGGCGTGCCGGAGCGCCAGTATCAGCTCGTAGTCGACGGGGAGTTGAGCGATCGCACGGGTCAGGCCTTCAGCGGCATGACGCTCACCCGTGACGCAGGCAAGACCGTGATCGCCGGGACGGTCCGCGACCAGTCGGAGCTGCAGTCGCTCCTGCAACGGGTCTCCGAGCTCGGACTCACGCTCCTCAGCGCGACGACGGTCGAGACGCCGTCCGCGGGCTGAGGGCCCATAGGGTGCGGCGCCTGGCATCCACGGATCAACCACCCCAACCAGTCACGTATTGCTCTACAGGCCCTGAGCACGCGGCCTGCGCTGTTCGCGTTCACCTTGGTGATTGAGCGCCTCGCCGGCGCGACGCCGCGTCACGACTCGTACCTTCCGTTCTCGCGCCGGCGGCGCATACCAATTCGATTCCGGGGAGGCGCAATGCCAGTCGCATACACGTTCGGGCAGGTCATGTGGTCGATGCTCGTGTTCTTCATCTGGATCCTGTTCTTCTGGATGCTGTTCGGCGTGATCAGCGACATCTTCCGCCGCCACGACATCGGAGGCTGGGGCAAGGCCGGCTGGTGCCTGTTCGTGATCGTGCTCCCGTTCCTCGGGATCTTCGTGTACCTGATCGCCGAGGGAAAAGGCATGGGCGAGCGCAGCGCTCGGGGTATCCAACAGCAGCAGGCGCAGATGGACAGCTATGTCCGGTCGGTCGCGAGCTCCGGAGATTCCACCCAGCAGATCGCAGACGCCAAGGCACTGCTCGACGCGGGCACGATCACCCAGCCCGAGTTCGAGCAGCTGAAGGCGAAGGCGCTCGCCTGAGGTGGCGGGAGACCTCGCCTTCTCGTTGAGGCTTCTCGTAGTTCCGTCGTAGGTACCGTCCCGGCGTATCCGTAATCGACGAGTGCGCGGCCGGCCGTGGCTAGGCCGCGCAAGCAGCCGGCGTGTCGTGCTCGTCGAGAGCCGCGAGCTCTCCGACCCCGAGACCGGTGGGAGCTACACGGTGAAGCTGTACGAGCGCGCGGGGCCGGAGCTCGTTCGGCTCGTGCCCGACTCGACGTCGGACGGATTCGCGCCGATCGAGATCCGCGACGTCGATCGAGAGTCCGTCCGGGTGGTTGCAGAGCTCGTCGAGGTGCTGAGCGGCTCGAGTTGAGTCGCCCGGGCGCGCGATCAGAATCACCCAGGTGATTCGCCCAACTGCTTGGCTTGGAGAGCGGATCGCCGGAGCGGTCGCGATAGTGTCCGGGGCCGCGATGGGACTCATCGACATCCGAGGGAAGCTCGAGTCAGAGGCAGAAGTGCCCGCGTGAGCGAGCAGGTCGCCACGGTCGACGTGCCCGAGGAGTCCGGCGGCGACGAGAAGCTCGCGATCCTGCTCGCGATGGCGATGTTCGTGCTCGTGGTGGACACGTCGCTGATGAACGTGTCGATCTCGGCAGTCGTGAAGGATCTCGACACGACCGCGAGCGGGGTGCAGTCGGCGATTGCACTGGAGGCACTCGTCTCGGCTGCGTTCATCCTCATCGGCAGCAAGATCGGCGACCTCTTCGGCCGCAAGCGCGCCTACGTGATCGGGCTGCTCGGCTACGCGGCCGGTGCGCTCTCGATGGTGTTCTCCCAGAGCCTCGGACCGATCATCGTCTTCTGGGCCGTGATCGGCGGTCTGGGCGCCTCGCTGCTTCTTCCCGCGATGCAGTCGCTGATTCACGGCAACTTCCAGGGGCCGATGCAGCGGCGTGCCTACGCGCTTGTGGGTGCCTCCGC
Organism: Gaiellaceae bacterium; assembly: GCA_036271235.1. Classification (GTDB taxonomy): domain Bacteria; phylum Actinomycetota; class Thermoleophilia; order Gaiellales; family Gaiellaceae; genus PALSA-600. Next base: position 19,927 of record DATBBA010000064.1, on the reverse strand, counting down.
GGCGATTGCGGCCGCAGTCGGGCCGCTCATCGGAGGTCTCGTCACGACGTACCTCTCCTGGCGCGTCGGATTCGCCGGCGAGGTCGTGATCATCGCGATCGTGCTCGTCGGAACGAGACGTGTGAAGGACGTGCCGTACACGGGCGACCGGCACATCGACGCCGTCGGGGCGATCCTGTCGGCTCTCGGCATGGGCGGGGTCGTGCTCGGGATCCTCGTGTGGCAGGAGGGCGGCGAGGCGGTCGGAGCCCTGATCGCCGTCGGCGTTGTCGCCCTCGGTTCTCTGGCCTGGTGGCTGCGGAAGCGCAAGCGTGAGGGTAAGCCCTCGCTGATCGACGCGAGCCTCTTCTATTCGAAGTACTTCCGCCTCGGGATCTCCGGCCAGACACTCCAGCAGATCGCGCTCGGCGGTCTGATGATCGCCCTCCCGATCTACCTGCAGATGGTGCTCGAGTACAACGCGCTCGAGTCCGGGCTGTCCATCGCTCCGCTCTCCCTCAGCATGTTCGCCGTGGCGCTGCTCGCAGGCAAGAAGGCGGGAAAGCGAAGCCCGAGCAAGATCATCCGCGCCGGCTTCCTGTTGCTCCTGATCGGAGTCGCTGTGCTGATCCCGATCGTCCCGAGGGCCCACTCCGGGTGGGCCATGGTGGTCCCGCTCCTGATCGCCGGTGCCGGCCTCGGCCTGCTCGTCTCGCAGTTGAACAACTTCACGCTCGCGCCGATCGAGGAAGAGCGGGTGAGCGAGGCGGCGGGAGTGAACTCGGCCGGCGGTTCATTCGGGCTCTCCTTCGGCCTCGCCTTCTCCGGCGCGATCATGCTCGCGTCGCTCTCCCTTCTCTTCACCCACTACACGAACGAGAGCAAGGTGCTCGTCCCCGCCGAGAAGCAGCAGGTATCGAAGGGGCTCGAGAAGAACGCCGAGGTGATGACGAACACGCACCTCGATTCGTTGCTGAAGGGGCAGCCCGCCGACGTGAAGGCCGAGATCCTCGCGATCAACACGAAGGCGAGGCCGAAAGCGCTCCAGATCGCCCTCTTCGTACCGCTCATCGCCGCTCTGCTCGGTCTCTTCGCGGGCTTCCGAATGACGCGTCTTCCGGACCTCGAGCTCTCGGAGGCCGGCGAAGGCATGGTTCTCGGCTGACCCGGTGCGGGCCTTCGCCACTCGCGCCGTCACGCGCCGCTGCGTCTCTCTCGCGGTCTCACTGGCCTGTGCCACGTTCGTTGCCTCGGGGTGCGCGAACGAGAACGATCCCGCCGGGACACCGTTCGTCCCCGTGCATCCCGGGGTCCTGACCGTGGCGACCGCGTTCCTACCAGCCCCCGGGTTCTGGCAGGGGAATCCTCCGACCTCGGGATTCGAGGCGAAGCTGGCCCTGGTGCTCGCCCAGCGCCTCGGGCTCGAGCGCGTGCGGGTCGTGCAGGTGCCGTTCGCGTCGATCGTCTCGGGCCACCTCGACGGGGCCGACATCGCGATCTCACAGCTCACGCCCACGGGCGAGCGCGAAAAGCACCTCGACTTCACGACGCCGTACCTGACCGCGCCCTCGGGCGTTCTCGCGCGTGTCGGTGTCGAGGCGAGCGATCTGCAGACGCTGCAGGGCCTGCGCTGGGTCGTGTCGACGACCTCGACCCTTACCGCCGTCGTGCAGGACGTGATCCGGCCGAGCGGGCCGCCGGTCGTCACCGAGGACCGGACCGCCGCGCTGAAGGTGCTGCGTGAGAGCCGGGCCGACGTGCTGATGCTCGACCTTCCCGTAGCAATGGGGCTCGCCCGGCTCGAGCCGGGGAGCTACCGGGTGCTCGGGCAGGTCGCCGTCAACCACGGCCTCGCCGCGGCGCTCCCCGACCACTCGCCGAACCTGGAGATCGTCGACTCGGCGATCCGAGGGCTTCAGGCCGACGGGACGATCGACCAGCTTCAGTCACGCTGGCTCGGCGATCCCGGCAACGTGCCGCTGATCCGGACGCAGCCATGACCCGGTTGCTCGCGACGGAGAGCGTCCTGCACGGGCCGATTCTCGAGTTCCTCGTCCTGTTCGCGGTGATCCTGTTCGGGCCGATCGTGCTCAAGCGCTTCGGCATGCCCGGCCTGATCGGGCTCGTGCTCGGCGGGTACGTGATCGGCGCGCACGGCCTCGACCTGATCGACGCCGGCAACCAGACCGTGCCGGCTCTCGGGCAGCTCGGGCTCCTCTACCTGATGTTCGTCGCCGGGCTCGAGCTCGACCTCCACGTCCTCGGGGAGTACCGGCGGGCGGCGGTGCTGCTCGGCCTCCTCGCCTTCGCGATTCCCGGCACCGCCGGCCTCCTGGTCGGCACGGCCCTCGGCTGGTCGCTCCCGGCGTCCTTCCTGCTCGGCGCTCTCGTCGCCTCGCACACCTTGATCGTGTATCCGACCCTGCGCGACGCGGGCCTCTCGGACAATCCGGCGGTCGCGTCGGCCGTGGGGGCGACCGTGCTCACCGACACGCTGGCGCTGGTCGTGCTGGCTGTCGTCGCGGGCTCACAGGGAGACTCCGGCTCTCCGGCGACCACGCTCCTGAAGATCGGGATCGGATTCGCAGTTCTCGTCCTCGGCGGGCTGCTCGTGCTCCCGCGCCTCGTCGACCAGGCGTTTCGCTGGTGGGGCGGCGATCCGGTCGCCCGCTACCTGATCGTGATCGTCGCGCTCCTCCTGATGGCCCTGGTCGCGCAGCTCTTCGGGATCGAGGGGCTTGTCGGTGCGTTCTTCGCGGGGCTCGCACTCAACCGGCTCGTTCCGAACGAGGGGCCGTCGATGGAGCGCGTCGAGTTCTTCGGGGCGGCGGTGTTCGTGCCGATCTTCCTCGTCTCGATCGGGTTGCTGCTCGACCCGTCGGTGATGTTCACGGGTGAGGCGCTGCAGCTCGCCGCGTACATCTGCGCCGCGGCGATCGGCGGAAAGCTCGTCGCCTGCTGGGTCGCCGGCTCGGTGCTCGGCTTCAGCCGGGCCGAGCGCGGCGCGATGTTCGTGCTCACCGTTCCCCAGGCCGCCGCGACGCTCGCCGTGACGCTGATCGGCTTCGAGATCGGGCTGTTCGGGACCTCGGTCGTGAACTCCGTGCTCCTGCTCATCGTCGTCAGCATCGTGCTGTCGGCCGTGCTCACCGAGAGGGTGATCCGCTGGATGCCCTCACGCATCGCCGGCGAGCCGCGCCTCGGCGAGAACGTCCTCGTGTTCACGGGCTCGGCGGGCCCGTCGGACGCTGCCGTGCGTGCCGCGGCGATGGTGGCGCGGCCGGATGGCGGCCGGAGCGAGCTCGTGGTCGTGCGGGCGGCAGGCGGGCCCGCCCTCGACAACGCGGGGCGCCGCGCGCTCGAGCAGCGGATCGCGCGGGTCGGATTCGAGGGGTACGTGCGGAGCGAGATCGGCGAGCTGCCGGACGCGGTCTCGAAGGCGACCCATGGCGCCGAGCCCTCGCTCGTCGTCGTCGACGATCCGTCGTTCGACGCGAATCCAGGGCGGGTGCCGCTGCTCGTCGTCGACGGAACCGCCGCGAGCCCCGAGGCGGAGCTGGTGGCGGCGGAGGGGGGAGGCCTCGATGCAGTCGTGGACGAGATCCGGCGCCGGCTCGTGAAGGAGGGCCGGAGCACGTCGCTCTTCCACCGGGGGAAGGCTCCGGGGCACTTCAGCCACGTCACGGTCCGGGGCGGGGGACCCCAGCACGGCGCAGGGCCGGTGGCCGCAGTCGCGTCGCTCGAGCCCGAGCCCGACACGTTGTGATCCGCCTCAGCCTCCGAACCGCTCCACGAGCAGACCGTGCCGCAGGCCGCGGTCGCTCACGACGAGCGAGTCGCGACCGAGCTTCTCGAGCACCGTCCGCACGATGCATGCACCGGCGAGGATGACCTCGGCCCGCTTGGGCTGGAGCCCTGCGAGCTCCCGGCGCTCGTCCGCCGAGCGGGTGCGGTAGAGCTCGATCTGACGCTCGACCTCCGTCGCATCGAGCTCGGTGCCCTGGATCACCTCCGGGTCGTAGCGCACGAGGCCGTTCTTGACCGCCGCCATGTTCGTGATCCCGCCGCCCATCCCGACGACCAGCTCCGCCGGCGGCCGACCGTCGAGACGCGAGAGATCCGCGCCGATCTCCCGGCGCGCGGTCGCGACGACCTCCGGTGCCACGGCGCCGTCGAGGCCGAGCTGGTCGGTGTAGCGCGCCGCACCGACGTTGACGCTGAACTGCTCCTCGATCCGGCCGGGGGCGCCGAACGTGAACTGCGAGCTTCCACCACCGGTGTCGAAGACCACCAGGGAACCGCCGGAGACGCCGAGGCCCGAGGTGGCCGCGAGGTAGGCGAGCCTCGCCTCCTCCTCGCCGGGAATCACCTCGATCTCGATCCCGCAACGCTCACGCACGGCGTCGACGAGCTCGCCGGTGTTCGAGGCGATCCGCATCCCGGCCGTCCCGACCGCCGCGATCTCCTCGACACCGTCGTCGTGCGCCTCGGTCACCATCCCGGCGATCGCCTCGACGGTCCGCGCGATCGGCTCGGCGCCGAGCCGGCCGCCCTCGTGGAGCCCTTCGCCGAGGCGTGTGACCTCGGCACGGTCGGCAACCGTGCTCCAGGAGCCATCCGGGGCACGCTCGCCGACATGGAACTTCACCGAGTTCGTGCCCACGTCGATCACCGCGAACCGGCTCACGAGAACCCGACCAGCGTCGCGAGCCCACGTGCCATGCAGGTGTTCGGCCGCCCGGCGAGGCCGAGCTCCCGCACCGCGGCGATGACCACGGTGGGATCCGGAAGCTCGATTGCGATCGTGCGGATCGTGTGCCCGTCGGCTGCCAGGTCGGAGAGCTCGGCCATCGCCCCGCCGATCGTGAAGTGCGCGCGCCGCTTGTGTACGGCGACCGCGCGGAGCTCCGGGTGGCCGGAGAGGAGCTCGCCGACGAGCTGTTCCTGCGCGTAGGCATCGCGCTCGAGCTCCACTGGCGGCATCCCGAGCTCGCGGAGCATCGCCGCGGCATCGGCGGCCGCGAGCGGGAACTCGCCTTTCAACACGGGCAGCCACTGCTCGAGGCCGTCCTCGTTCACGGCCTCCAGGTGCTTCACGTCGACCTGGCCGCCGCGGAGCTTCACGGAGGCCGCGCTTTTGGTCGAGAGCACGTAGGTCTCGTCGCTCTCTTCGACGAGCCCCGGCTCCGCCGCTTCGAAGCGCTCCTCTGCTTCGCCGAAGCTCTCGCCGAAGGTGCGCCACTCCCAGCGGGGGACGATTGTCATGTTCTGCCGTCCATGCGTTCTGAGTGCTTGTCGTCGGTGTTGGTCATGGTTCCTTTCCGGATGGTGAAGGTGGAGTACGCCGTCACGCGTGCGCTCCCTCTGGAACTGCGAGCTGGGTTGCGACCGCCTGGTGGAGCGTCAGATGGATCTTGTCGGGGCCGAACGTGTCGGCGACGCCGTCGAGCTCGAGCACGTCCAGCACCTGGGGCTTCACGCGCGCGAGGCGCAGCACGACGCCGTCCCGCGCGGCGACCTCATGCAGTTCGGTCAGCTTGGCGGCGCCCTGAGAGTCGACGAAGTCGACGCCTTCGAGGTTGAGGACGATGCTCCGAACCGGCGGGTCGGTCTCGGCGATCACCTCGCGGATGCGGGCATCGAGCGCCTCGGCGGTCGCGAAGAAGAGGCCGCTGTCGAGCCGCACGACGACGAGCCCGGGAACGGTCTCGCCGTCGGGATACTCGTCGAGCTCACGGTAGACGTCCGTGCCCGGCTCGCGACCGAGCTCGGGCATGCCGGGGGTGGTCGCGACATAGACGAGCCAGCCGAGCGAGAGCGCGACCCCGACAGCGACTCCGGTGAGGACGCCGGCCGAGAGCACGCCGACGATCGCGGCCACCGAGATCCAGAAGTCGACCCTCGAGACGAGGCGGAGGCGCCGTAGCTCTGCGACGTCGATCATCCCGAAGAGCACCGCGTCGATGATCACCGCGGCGAGAACCGCCTTCGGGAGGTGCGAGAAAAGCGGCGCGAGGACGACCAGCGTGGCGAGCACGAGCCCTCCGGTGACGAGCGAGGCGAGCGGGGTGCGGGCTCCTGCGGACTCGTTGAGCGAGCTCGCGGAGAGGCTCGTCGAGACGGGCATTCCCTGGAACGCCCCCGCCGTCACGTTCGCCATGCCCTCTGCGACCGACTCCTGGTTGACGTCGATCCGGTAGCGATGCCGCGTCGCGAAGGCCCGCGCGTCGCCTGCGGTCTGCGAGAAGCCGATCAGGAGGAGCGCGAACGAGGCGATCCCGATCGTCGAGAGGTGCGTCCGGACGAGCTCCCAGTGCGGGAGCTCCGGCGAGGGAAGCCCACGCGGCACGTGCCCGACGAGGGCGACTCCGTGGCCGCCGAGATCGAAGAGCCCGGAGGCGACGAGGCCGCCCGCGACGAGCACGAGCGCGCCCGGGACGGCGGGAAGCGTGAACCGCAGGCCGAAAATCACCGCGAGCGAGACCACGCCGACGACGACGGTCGGCCAGTGGATCGCGTCGAGCCCCTGGAACCACGTCCAGAGCTCTCGCCAGGCGCTGTCGCCGCTCGAGTCGGTGCCGGTCAGCTTCGAGAGCTCGCCGATCGTGACGTCGATCGCGGCGCCGGCGAGGAACCCGGTCACGACCGCCTTCGAGAGGAACTGCGCGATCCAGCCCATCTTGAAGACAGCGAGGATCAGGAAGAGCGCGCCGGTGACGAGGGTGATCGCGGCGACGAGGCCGGCTGCGTCCTTCCCCCCGACCCCGGTCGCGAGCACGGCGCCGCCGGCCACGGCGGCGAGCGACGACGACGGGCCCGTCGAGATGTGTCGCGAGGTACAGAAGAGCGCGTACACGAGCGCCCCGGCCGCGGCGGCGTAGAGGCCGTTCTCGAGCGGGACGCCCGCGATCCCCGCGTAGCCGAGGTTCTTCGGGACGATGAGCGCGGTCACGGCCACCCCGGCTGCGATGTCGCCGCGCAGCCAGCTGCGGTCGTAGGCAGGTAGCCAGGAAACGATCGGGAGCAGGCGCGCCAGCCGTCCTGACGAGCCGGTCGCCGCCGAGGCTGTCATTCGCCGGCTCCCGAGAGCGCGGGATGTGGGATGAACTGCGTGAAGCGGCGTGGTAGGACGACCGCCGAGACCATCAGGCCGTAGGCGATCGCCATCGCCGTGACGAAGGTGTTGAACCCGGCCTCGATCCCGTTGACCGTCTGGCCCACGAGCAGTTGGAACACGCTGTTGAAGCCCGCGCTCCCGGGAACCAGCATGAGGATCCCGGGCACGATGAAGACGAGCGGGAATTGCTGGATCGGGCCGCTTAGCTCGTCGAGGCGTGCGATCGCGTCCAGGTCCACCGCCGTCGGGCGGACGCGAAACGCGTAGCCACGTTGGTTCGGGACCGCTCCGAGAGAGACGTCGAGGATGGTCGGGGTAGCGGAGACCTGGGCGTCCTCGAAGCCGAGCGCGACCGCCAGCGCCGAGACGCGCTCCTCGAGATCGGCGGTCGGATAGCCGGCGTCGTGCCCGACACGGGCGAACCCGACGAGGAGCTCGACTCGGGCGTCCGACGGCTCGGTTCCGCCGCGGGGCCAGGCCGGGTTCACGTGCCGCCGGCTACGAGGCGGTCTCGGTTGCGAGGGCCCCCGTCTCGTCCTCGCGCGAGGGTGGGCGGCGTGCGAGGAGCAGCCGCCTACCTTCGGACACCGGAACGATCGCGAGCGCCACGACGATGCAGATCAGCCACTGATGCAGGTCGAGGTCGACCGTGCCGAGGATCCGGTGGAAGACGTCGACCTGGGTGCCGACGAAGATCGCGGCGAGCGAGCCGGCGCTGCAGAGCAGGTACATCCGGTCCTCGAGCACGCCGAGCGAGAACACCGAATGGTCCTCGTCGCGGGTGCAGAACCCGAAGAAGATGTTCGCGAACGAGAACGAGGTGAGGCCCATCGTGCGGGCGAGCTCGCTCGAGTTGTAGTGGTGATCGGCCCAGGCGATCAGCCCGAGGGTCGCCCCGCCGAGTACCAGACCGGCGATCGCGACCCAGATCAGGAGCGGCCGCGGCAGGATCTGCTCGTCGGAGGCGCGCGGCTTGCGCTTCATCAGGCCGTCGCTCGGCTTCCCGTACCCGAGCCCGATCGACTGCAGCACCTGCGTCGTGAAGTTGACGTACAGCGTCTGGAGCGGCACGAACGGGACTCCACCCACGATGTTGAAGATGCTCGCGCCGAGGAACGTGACGATGAAGCCGACGAGCACACCCATCTGGAAGCGGATGTACCTCGTCAGGTTGTCGTAGAGGCCGCGGCCGAGCTCGACCGCCTTCACGATCGTCGCGAAGTTGTCGTCGGTCAGGATCATCGTCGCGGCCTCCTTCGAGACCTCGGTGCCCGTGATCCCCATCGCGATCCCGATGTCGGCGTTCTTCAGGGCCGGGGCGTCGTTCACACCGTCCCCGGTCATCGCGACGATGTGGCCCTTCCGCTTCAGCGTCTCGACAAGCCGGACCTTGTCCTCGGGTGCGACGCGTGCGATCACGCCGATCTCGGGGATCTGCGCGTCGAGCTCGTCGTCGGTCATCGCGTGGAACTCCGCGCCGCTGATCGCGCGGCCCGGGATCCCCAGTTCGCTGGCGATCGCGGCGGCCGTCACCGCGTGGTCGCCGGTGATCATCCGCACCTGGATCCCGGCCTCGTGGGCGATCGCGATCGCCGCCTTCGCGGTCGGCCGCGGCGGGTCGACGATCCCCACGAGTGCGAGCACCGTCATCCCGTCGAGCAGTGGCAAGAGGTCGGCAGCCGGATCGAAGGTCTTCGGATCGAAGTCCTTGCGACCGGTCGCCATCACCCGGAGACCTTGACTCGCGAGGCGCTCGTTCTCGTCCATGTACGTCTTCTTGAACTCGTCGTCCACCGCCACCGGCGAGAGATCCTCCGGCTTCGGCCTGAAGGCCGCGCGCGCGAGCAACTGGTCGGGCGCGCCCTTGACGAGGCAGCGGATGATCTCCTTGCCGGATTCGTCGTTCATCCGGTGGAAGGTCGCCATCATCTTGTACTCCGCGTCGAAGGGGAGCTCGCAGACGCGTGGGTAGGCCTCGCGCGTCGTGACCGGGTCGATCCCTCCCTTCGCGGCGAGCACCACGAGCGCGCCCTCGGTCGGGTCCCCCACGAGCTCGCCGTCCTTGGCGACAGCGTCGGCGCAGAGCGCCATCGGAAGCAGGAACTGGTCGAGGGGTACCTCGTCCAGGCCGTAGGCGTGCATGATCTTGCCGTCGATCCCGTAGCCGCCACCCGAGATGGTGTAGCGGCGGCCGGGGATCGTGAGCTCGACGGCCGTCATCTGGTTCAGCGTCAGCGTCCCGGTCTTGTCGGAGTTGATCGCCGACGTCGAGCCGAGTGTCTCGGTCGAGCGGAGCCGCTTCATGATCGCATTCGCCTTCGCGAGTTGCTGGGTGCCGTACGAGAGGATGGTCGTGACGACGGCGGGGAGGCCGGTCGGGATCGCGGAGATCGCGAAGGCGATCGCGGCGGTGAAGACCGTGTCGAAGCTCTGCCCGCGGGACAGGTTGAGCACGATCGAGATCGCGACGGAGACGCCCGAGATGATGAGGATCTGGCTCGTCAGCTTCTGGAGCTGCTTCGTGAGCGGCGTGTCCTGCTCCTCGGCGCTCGCGAGCATGTGCGAGATGTGGCCGACCTCGGTCGCCATCCCCGTGGAGGTGACGATGAACGTCCCGGTGCCGCGGGTCGCGTTCGTGTTCATGAAGACCATGTCGGTGCGGTCGCCGAGCGGTGTGTCCTCCGACTCGACCGCCGCGACTCCCTTCGAGACGGGCAGGCTCTCTCCGGTCAGCGCCGACTCGGCGATCTCGAGCGTCGCGGCCGCGAGCAGCCGGCCGTCGGCGGGAACGACGTCACCGGCCTCGATCGAGACGATGTCGCCGGGGACGAGCTGCTCGGCGGGGATCTGGAGGAGCTCGCCGCCGCGGCGGACGCGGGCCTTGATGATCATCATCTTCTGGAGTGCGGCGACTGCCTCGGCGGCCTTGCCTTCCTGCCGCAGTCCCAGGACGGCGTTGAACAACGTCAGGAAGAGGAGGACGAGCCCCGTACCGAGCTCGTGGAGCGGGTAGATGCTGCCGACGCCGGCGACGAGGAGCACGATCTGCATCGGATCGCGGTACTGGCGGACGAAGGCGCGCCACCGCGGCTCGACTGCGGCCACGGCAAACTTGTTCGGCCCGACCGATGCGAGGCGCGAGGCCGCCTCGGCTGCGGTGAGGCCCGTGGTGACGTCGACCCCGATTCTGCTCGCGACCTCGTCGGGCTGAAGCGAATACCACGCGACAGCCGCTTGCTCGGTCTGCGGGGCTTTCTCGGTAGTTGCCATCGTCGGTTCTCCTTCTGACGTCTTGGGGGTCTCAGCCGAGCTCGAGGCCGGATGCGTCGTTCGTGACGGTCGTTCCTGCTGTTCCGGCAAGCAAGGCCGGAGTGTCTCGCATCGAGCCGATCACCGCACGTTTGCCCGTCTGCTCGACGAACTCGCACGCGGCGAGCACCTTCGGCCCCATGGAGCCTTCCGCAAATCCTTCGCGACGCAGCGTCGCGGGGTCGGCCCGCCGGATCGGCCGCTGCTCGGGCGTGCCCCACCCGGCGTAGGTCGCGTCGACGTCGGTCACGATCGCGAGCACGTCGGCCTCGAGGTCGATCGCGAGCAGTGCGCTCGCAAGGTCCTTGTCGATCACGGCCTCGACCCCGACAAGCCGGCGCCCGGCGGGTGCGGGCTCGTCGGTGTACCGCGTCGGGATGCCGCCGCCGCCGGCACAGATCACGACCGCTCCATCCGCGAGCAGCGCCTTCACCGGCCGGAGCTCGAAGATCCGCTTCGGCCTCGGCGAGGGGACGACGCGCCGGAAGCTCTCGCCGTCCGGCTTGAACGTCCAGCCCTTCTCGCCGGCCAGGCGGTCGGCCCCGGCCTTGTCGTAGATCGGCCCGATCGGCTTCGTCGGGTCGGCGAAGGCAGGATCGTCGCCGTCGACCTCGATCATCGTCAGCAACGTCGCGAGCGGCCGTTCCTGGGGCAGCAGGTTGCCGAGCTCCTGCTCGATCAGGTAGCCGATCATCCCCTCGGTCTGCGCGCCGAGCATGTCGAGCGGGTAGGTCTCGACCGCCGTGTACGCCGAGCCCTGCAGGGCGAGCAGCCCGACCTGCGGCCCGTTCCCGTGCGAGATCACGAGCTCGTGCTCGAGCGCCACCGGGGCAAGCGCGGCGCAGGCGGTCTGCGCGTTGGCCCGCTGGTTCTCGGCAGACAGCGGCTCACCGCGCTTGAGGAGCGCGTTGCCGCCGAGAGCTACGACCACCCGCACTAGCTGCCCAGCGTGGCGACCATGACCGCCTTGATCGTGTGCATCCGGTTCTCGGCCTCGTCGAAGACGAGCGACGCCGGCGACTCGAAGACCTCCTCGGTCACCTCGAGGCAATCCAACCCGAACTTCTCGAAGATCTCCTTGCCGACCTCGGTGTCCGTGTTGTGGAACGCGGGCAGGCAGTGCATGAACTTCACGTCGGGGTTGCCCGTGAGCGCCATCTTCTCGGCGTTCACCTGGTAGGGCGTGAGCAGCTCGATCCGCTCCTTCCAGACCGAGTCGGCCTCGCCCATCGAGACCCAGACGTCGGTGAGCAGCGCGTCGGCGCCCTTGACAGCCTCGGCGACGTCGTCGGTGATCAGGATCGTCGCGCCCGTCTCGGCGGCGATCCGGTTGGCCTCCGCCACGACTTCGTCGCGCGGCCAGAGCGACTTCGGGCTGGCGACCCGGACATCCATACCGAGCTTTGCCCCGCCGATCAGGTAGGAGTCGGCCATGTTGAAGCGGGCGTCGCCGAGGTAGCAGAAGACGACGTCGTCGAGCGGCTTGCCGAGGTGCTCCCGGAACGTCAGGAAGTCCGCAAGGATCTGCGTGGGGTGCCACTCGTCGGTGAGGCCGTTGTAGACGGGCACGCCGGCCCACTTGGCGAGCTCCTCCGCCTCGGTCTGCGCGAAGCCCCGGTACTCGATCGCGTCATAGAACCGTCCGAGCACGCGTGCGGTGTCCTTGGCCGTCTCCTTGTGGCCCATGTGCGAGCCGGAGGGGCCGATGAACGTCACGTGCGCGCCCTGGTCGTACGCGGCGACCTCGAAGGCGCAGCGTGTCCGTGTCGAGTCCTTCTCGAAGATCAGGGCGATCTCCTTGCCGACGAGCTTCTGCTCCTCACGCCCTTCCTGCTTCGCCGCCTTCAGCTCGGCGGCGAGATCGAGCAGGTAGACGATCTCCTCAGGCGAGAAGTCGTCGAGCTTCATCAGGTGCCGTCCCCTGAGGTCGATCATGGTGCTCATTTACTCGCGCCCCCTTCTCATGCGTCTCTGACGATCGGACAGGTCATGCAGTGACCGCCCCCACGGCCCTTGCCGAGCTCTTGCCCCGCGATCGCCAGCACCTCGATCCCGGCCTTCGCGAGCTTTGCGTTCGTCGCCTCGTTGCGCTCGTAGCAGACGACCGCGCCGGGCTCGATCGCGACGACGTTGTTGCCGTCGTCCCACTGGTTGCGTTCCGCCTCGAACTCGTCGCCGCCCGTCGTGACGAGCTTCAGGTTCTCGATCCCGAGCGAGTCGCGGAGCTCGTCGAGGAACGAGCGCTCGGAGACCTCGGCCTGGACGCCGGTGTCGCCGCCCGGGGTGAACATGATCGGCCGGATCTGGTTCACGACCGGCTCGTACAGCGTCGCGACATCGCGGTCGCAGAAGGTGAAGACGGTGTCGAGGTGCATCGCGGCGCGGTCCCGCGGCATCTGAGCGCCGATCACGAGCCGTGCCGCGCCCTTCGCGAACATGTTCTTCGCGAGGATGCTCACCGCGCGGGCGGTCGAGCGCTCCCCCATCCCGACGAGGACGACGCCGTCGCCGACCGGCATCATGTCGCCGCCTTCCATCCGCGCCTGGCCCCAGTCGTGGTCGGCGCCCCCGAACCAGATCTCGAAGTCCGCGTCGCGGAAGCGGGGATGGAAGCGGTAGATCGCCTCGATGTTCAGCGTCTCGAGCTGCCTCGCCGGCCAGAACATCGGGTTCAGCGAGACGCCGCCGTAGAGCCACGCGCTCGTGTCGCGGGTGAAGAGCTGGTTCGGGAGAGGCGGCAGGATGAAGTCGGTGGGGTGGAGTGCCTTGCCGATCGTGGAGCGCATCTCGTCGGGCAGCTCGAGGAGGGTCACGCCGCCCGTGAGCCGGGTCGCGAGCTCGTCCGCAGGCAGCTCGGAGAGCCAATCCTTGATCGGCTCGGCGAACATCACGGTGACGTCCTCGGGCCTCACCCGATGAGCCAGGAGCCACTCCCGGGCCGGCTTGTGCTCGAGCGTCTCGGTGAGCAGATCGTGGACGAGCACCACCTCGACGCCGCGGCCGCGCATGAGGTCGACGAACGCGTCGTGCTCCTGGTGCGCGCGGCGCACCCAGATCACGTCGTCGAAGAGGAGCTCGTGGCAGTTCGTTGGCGACAGCCGCTCGTGTGCCAGGTCCGGCCGGTGCACCATGACCGTGCGGAGCTTGCCCACCTCGGAGTGCGTTCCCAGCACCGTTTCGGTGGCTGTGCTCATTCAGTCTCCTTTCTCGATGATCTCATCCGACCGCCGCCGCGATGCCGATGAAGGCGCCGCAGATCACGAGGACGGCCAGGGCGAACGGCCAGACGAACTTGATGTACTGGTTGTAACCGACCTTCGAGAGCGCGAGCCCGCCCATGATCACGGCCGAGGTCGGCGTGACCAGGTTCACGAGGCCCGAGGCCGACTGGAACGCGGTGACGGCGACCGCCCGCGACACGCCCGCGAAGTCGGCGAGCGGCGCGAGGATCGGCATCACGAGCGCGGCGTGCCCCGAGGAGGACGGGACGAGGAACGCGATCGGCAGGTTCACCACGAAGGCGATGAGCCCGAATGTTCCCTGCGACTTGCCCGAGACCGCGTTCTCCATCCAGTGCAGCACCGTGTCGGTCATATAGGCGTTCTTCATCACGACCGTGATCCCGCGCGCGACGACGATGATCAGCCCTGCGCCGAGGAAGTCGGCAGCGCCGGCGACGATCGTCGTGACCGTGCCCTCCTCGCCGAGCTTCGCGATCAGGCCGATCACGACGGCCATGACGAGGAACAGCGTCGCCGCCTCGGGGAAGTAGAAGTCCGCGAAGGTCGGCAGCGGGAAGTTGTTGCCGAAGCCCTCGTTCCAGAGGTCGTTCCAGGGAATGAAGCCGTAGATCATCACCAGGAAGGTGCCGGCGAAGAGGACCAGGATGATCTTCTGACGGCCGGTGAGCGCGGGCACGTCCGTGATCAGCGTCTGGGCGTCGGCGGCGTCCGAGGATGAGATCCCCACGACGGAGCGCTCGGGATGCGCCTGGATCCGCCGCGTGTACCAGATGACATACGCGATCGCGAGCGAGACGAGGACGAACCACATCGCGATCCGCAGGCCGATTCCGTCGCCGATCGAGATACCCGCCGCGTCCGAGGCGACGCCGGTCGAGAACGGATTGACGGTGGAGGCGATCACGCCGCTCCCGGCCCCGAGGAAGATGATCGCGGCCGCCGTCATCCGGTCGTAGCCGAGCGCGAGCGCGAGCGGCACGAGCAGCACGAAGAAGCCGAGCGTCTCCTCCCACATCCCGTAGGAGGTGCCGCCGAGAGCGAACACGGCCATCAGGATCGCGATCAGCACCGAGCCGCTCGACCGGAACCGCAAGGCGAGGCGCCCGATCCCGGTCTGGATCGCCTCGGTCTTCATCGTCACGGTGATGAACGCGCCGACCGCGAGCACGAAGAAGAAGATCGCCGCCGATCCGTAGAGGAAGCCCTCCTCCCACGGTCCGACGAACCCATTGGCGCTCTCGACGCCGTAGAGCCCGTTCGGCGGAGCATCCCAGAGTTGCTTGAAGCGGAACATGAACGAGGTGTCGACGCACGGCTGGCCCGCCTCGCCCGCGGTGATCGTGGCCCCGGGAGCCGATTCGGCATCGGTCGGGGCGACGCCGCTCTCGGTTGGGGAGTCCGCGTCGATCGCCGGGGCAGTCGTTGCGGGCGCGTCGCACGACGGAAGCTTGTGGTAGGTGCCCGGCACCGGGGCGCCGGTTTTGGCGTCAGTCTTGTATGTCCCGGCCGGGACGAAGAACGACGCGATCCAGACGAGCAGCAGGACCGCGAACAGGACGGTGAACGCGGTCGGGAACTTGAACTTCCGCGCTTTACCGCCTTCGCCCGCCTGGCTCGATGGCTGCTCGGGCGTCTCGGCCACGTCGCTCACGTGTCCCGGCGGGGCATTCCCGTCCCGTTTCTGCCTGGTTGCCCGAGCACGGCGTCAGCATCGCGCCGTGACAGGGCTGCCTCAGCCCGTCGAGACAGGATCACATTGGTGATTCCGATTGCGGTCGAGCGGAGGCCCGATTTTGTTCACCCTGCTGCAACATCCACCGGCTCGGAGCGCCTCAGCTGGCGTCTCCAGCGGTGCGGGGTGACGGGCACGCTCTCCATCTGCGGGCGCCGGTCGCCCGGGTGGGATCGGTACCACGCCGCATACCGGCTCGTCAGTGGTTGCGCGCTCACGCCGTGCGCATAGATCGAGAGCACGATCGTGAAGACGACGGTCGCGGTGAGCGTCGTCGCGTGGGGGAGGTTGCCGTCCTCGAGCACGATCACGGTGAAGACGATCGAGGCGAGCCCGCGCGGCCCGAACCAGCCGACGAACGCGATCGTGGGCCCTCTCGCCCCGGTGCCGAGCAGGGAGATCCACACCGGGAGCATCCGTACGACGGTCAGGCTGAGGATCCCGTAGGCGACCTCCCTCCAGGTGAGCCCGGCGAAGACGGGGCCGACGATCGCAGCGCCGAAGACGATGAACACCCCGGCGCTCGTCGCCTCGCCGAGCTCGTCGACAAGCCGGGTTGCGACGGCCTCGCCCCGGTTCTCGTCGTGGTGCAGGATCGCGCCGAATACGCAGCCCGCGACGAACGCGGCGATGAACCCGCTGCCGCCGGGCGGAGCCGCGAGCCCGTAGGCGAGTGCGGCGGTGGCGCCGGCGAGGATCTGGCGGCCTCCGGGGCCCATCAGGCCACGGCCGTGCCCGACGAGGATGGCGAACGCACCGACGGCGCCGGCGACGGCCCCGAACAGGGTGCCGTAGCCGATCGCCTCGACGAGGAGCCGGAGCGCCGCGTGCGTGGTCGAGGACCCGTTCTCCGCCTCGGCGGCGGCGAGGGCGATCAGGAGCAGGGGAACGCAGATGCCGTCGTTCAGGCCGGATTCGACATTCAGCCCCTGCCTGATCCGCGAGGGGAGCCGTTCGTCGGTCACGACCGCCTGGCCGAGGGCGGCGTCGGTCGGGGCGAGGATGACCGCGAGCAGCACGAGCTCCGCGGCACCGAAGGAGTCGAAGAGGCCGTCGGCCACGGCCCAGCCCGCAAGGATCGTCAGCGGAAGCCCGATTCCGAGGAGCCGTGCGGGTACCGCATACTCGCGGCGCAGCGCAGCCAGATCGATCCGCGAGGCGTCGGCGAAGAGCACGAGGGTGAGGGTCACCTCGGCGAGAAGCCTGATCTGCTCGCTCTGGGGTGTGAGGGTGACCCAGCCGAGCCCCTTCGAGCCCAGGGCGATGCCCGCCGTGAGGAAGAAGATCGGGCCGGTGACGGGCGTCGTATCGAGCCACCGGGAGAGAGCCGTGTACGCGATCACGATCGCGGCGATCACCGCGAGCGCCCACGAGCTCATCCTGCCGTCCTGATCCGGAAGATGCGCGCGTTCACAGGCGGGAGCTTGCCCGCTTCGCGGGGTCTCCGCAGCGCTTCGGTCGGGCGTAGCGCGTAACGGGCGTAAAGGTTGAGGGGTGTGCGTCCGATACGGGAGGGGATGGAATCGCCGCGCCAGCCAGGTCCGGAGCCGTGGGCATCGGCGTCGGCGTCCGAGATCGCCGAGGCTGCGGGCGCCGCCGATCTCTTTGTCTTCCGGCGTGTCGGCGAGCGGCGGTTCGCGCACCTCGGGGGAGCCGGCCGCGGAACGGGGTGGGCGGGCATCGTCGAGATCGGAGTCGACGAGGAGCCCCTCGTCGCCGAGATGCTCGAGGCGGGAGCCGTCGTGCGGCGCTCCCAGCGCGAGCCCTGGCACGTGCTCGGGCCCTACTACGGTCTGTCGGTCGCAGCGGTGCCGGTCACGAGCGACGTCTTCGTGCTCTTCGGGTCGCCTGGTGCCGAGCTCGACGCCCTCACCGACGCCGACCTGCTCGATCTCGCTCGTCATGCCGGCGAGAGCCTGCTCGAGGTCGCGCCTGCCAAGCGGCTCGCCGATGAGCTCGAGGTGCTGCAGGCCGTCCAGGATCTCCTGAGCAGCCTTCCCCAGAGCCTCGACGAGGCGCTCCAGCGGCTCGTCGAGTGCGCGACGAGCTCGCTCTCGTGCGACCTGGGGCTCGCCTACATACGCGACCGGGGAAGCATCGCGGTCGCCGACTATCGCGACGGAGCGCCGCTCGAGGCGGACGAGGTCGCGGACACGCTTGCTGCGATCGGGGAGCGGGCGGTGTTCCCGGTCTGTGTCCAGCAGGCTTCCCTGGCGGAGCTTCCGGCCCCGTTCGGTACCGGTGACGGCGTTCTCGCCTACTACCTGCTCGAGCTGGAAGGGTCGGTGTCCGGATTCCTGCTGCTCCTCCACACGAAGGCCGGGACCGCGCGCGGCTTCACGCTTCTCTGCCAGTCACTTGGACGCAAGCTCGTGGAGGCGGGCGAGCCGCTCCTCGCGACGGCGCTCCTCCGCGACAGGATGCGCGCCGAGCTCGAGCGCGCGGAGGCTGACGCGCGCCGCGACCCACTGACCGGCCTCGCAAACCGCCTCGCCTGGTCGGAGGGCCTTGCCTCGGCCTCACCTTGCCCGGGTAGGCCCGCCAGCATCGTCAAGGTCGACTGCCGCGGCCTCAAGCACATCAACGAGACGCGAGGGCACGGCACCGGCGACCGGATGCTCTGCCGTGTCGCGGCGATCCTCGCCGGGAGCATCCGGCCCGGCGATCTCGCGTCGCGAACCGGTGGCGACGAGTTCTCGATCCTTCTCTGCGACGCCGACGAGGAGGCTGCCGCGGCAATCGCACGGCGAATCGATGCGGCCGTCGAGAACGCGCGGGCGACGGACTGGCCCGAGCTCGGACTGGCAATCGGGACCTCGACGGTCTACGACGACCTCGCCGCCGCCGAACAGCTCGCCGACGCACGGATGCTCGAGAGCAAGCGCCTCGGCCGCACCGCCGATGCTCACTCCGGCGCGGGCTGACGGCCGGCGTACGGCGTGCCCCGGCGGCGCTCGATCGCCGCGTTCAGCTCGGCACCGTAGAGCAGCGCCAGGCTCGTCAACCAGAGCCAGGTGAGCATCACGATCACCGCGGAGAGCGAGCCCCACGTCTTGTTGTAGGAGCCGAAGTGACTCGTGTAGTACGCGAAAACGCCCGAGACCACGAGCCACATCCCGACCGCGACGACGCTCCCGGGTGACATGAAGCGCCAGCTGCGGAGCTCGCCGTCCGGGCCGAGCCACAGCATCGTCGCGAAGGCAGTGAGGAGCGCGACGATCAGGATCGGCCACTGCACAGACCACCACAACCACGAGACGAGCGACTGCATCCCGATCGCACGTCCGACCCAGCCTTCGAGCGGCCCGCCGAAGACGAGCAGCAACGCGACGAGCAGGAACGCGAGGCCGATGCAGGCGGCCATCGAGATCGCCACCAGGCGCTTCCTGACGAAGCCCCGCTTGTCCTTACGGCCGTAGGCGAGATTGAGGGCGGTCATGTAGCTCGTCATCGCGCTGGTGGTCGTCCAGAGCGCGAGCACGGCTCCGACCGCAGTCATCGCGATGCCCTGCGCCGGATGGCGCCCGAGCCGCTGCAGGCTCGAGTCGAGGAGTTGCGTCGCCTGGTGGGGAACGATGCGCCCGACATGGTCGATCACGGTCGTGATCGTCGTCGGGCCCGCGACGAGCGAGAAGACTCCGACGACGACGAGGAGCACGGAGGGGACTGCGAAGAACGTGCTGTAGGCGAGCGCCGAGGCGAACATCAGCATGTTGTCGTCGAGCATCCCCTTGGCGGCATGGACGAAGGCGCCGCGCCAGTCGCGGAAGCTCAGTCTCCCCGGGCCGGGATCCGGTGAGGCTCGTTCCGGCAGGGCCGCCGCCTCATGTCGTGGCGCTGCCTCGGCCCGTTCGGTCTCGTATGGTACCGGGGTCATCGTGAATCGTTCTGGCCAGGAGGGGCGGCAGCGAAACCCTGCGCCCGAGCATCACCAGCTCAGCTTCTCGACCTCGATTCCGGAGATCGCGCCCCAGGCCAGGCGCACGTTTCCGTAGGCGAGCGCCTTCGCGCAGATCTCGATCCGAAGCGCCCACATCCAGATCGCAAAGACGCACCGCCTCGCCGCACACGGCGCACGAACCACGTCGGTTCGGCGGCCGCGTGCCTTCCGTCGCAGCCCGAAGACCACGGCGATCGAGACGAGGACTTCCATGAGCAGTTGCGCCGGCATCCTGATCCTCCCGATCCCCAGGAGGCCTGGCCTGAAAACTGCGTGGCGATCACCGCCGAGGAGGCTCGTCGACATCGATCGAGGAGGCATACCAACGGGCGCCGCAACGCTCTCGATGGCGAAAGCGGGAGGTTTTACCCGACAACGGGGCGGGAAATCTAGGGCAATGATCTTCCTCATCGTCCCACTCGTCGTCCTCGTCGTCGGTACCGGCCTGTTGTTCACGCTCGGGGCGGGACTGGTGGCGATCGTGCCCGCCGTCCTCGCCGTGGGCCTTGTCATCTGGCTGGTCTGGGCGTTCGCCGGCGCCCGCTCACCGGGATCCGCCGTCAGGCACACCGAGAAAGTCGAGCTGCTCGGCCCCGGGGGCCCCGACG
>DATBBA010000063.1:0-74215 GCA_036271235.1 Gaiellaceae bacterium | reverse complement strand
GCCTAGCCATTCGGCCCGGGCCATTTCGGCCGAGACCGAAATGGCTAGAACAGGCTAGAACGGGCTAGAACAGGCTAGGAACGGCCGAAGATCACGAGCGCTACCGTTGCAGCGCCGATCACGATGCCGACCGCTAGGAGCCCGGTTCCGAGCCGCTGGTCGAGCCGCGCGAAGGTGCCTGCGTCCACCGCACGCTCCACGGCCCGCACGCGCATGTGGGCGACGATCATGAAGCCGATTCCCAGGAAGCCGTAGGCCGCGCCGACCACCTGGTAGGGCCACTCGGTGACGTTGTTCGAGATCCCGGGCACGATCTTGCCGACACCGATCGCGACGGCGAGCGAGGTGAGGCCCGTCCTCCACCAGGCCAGGTAGGTCCGCTCGTTCGCGAGGCGGGTGCGGCGCCCCGCATCCTGCACCTCAGCCTGTTTCGAGCCCGCTGCCTGTTCTGAAGACTCGGCCTGACTCAAATGTCGGAAACCGGGTGCGAGGCGTCGGTGAGCTCGCGCAACTCGCCCGTGACGAGGTACGCGACCTGCTCGCCGATATCGACCGCATGGTCGCCGATCCGTTCGACGCAGCGGGAGATGACGAGCATGCGCAAACCATACTCTCGCTCCTCGCTTGAGTCACCCAGGGAAAGCACGTCGTCGACCGCGTGCCGGTTCGCACGGTCGATCAGGTCGTCGAGATCGTTCAGCGACCGGGCCTTGTCGGCGTCGCGGTCGGCGAACGCGTCCATCGCGACGCGGATCATCTGCTCGGCGCGCTGGCCCATGTCCTCGAGCGAGCCGAGGAGCCGGTCGTCGCTGACGTCGAGACCGCCCATCAACTTCGTCAGCTTCGCGACCGTGACGCAGTAGTCGGCCATCCGCTCGAGGTGGAGGTTCACCCGCAGCACCGCGAGCACGAGCCTCAGGTCGGAGGCGACGGGCGTCTGGAGCGCAAGGAGCGACTGGACGCCGGTCTCGATCGCGAGGTAGCGGCGGTCGACCTCGTCGTCGAAGCCGATCACCTCGTCGGCGAGCTCGTCGTCGCCGCGGGCGAGCGCGTTGAGGGCCGAACGAAGCGCACGGAGGACGAGATCGCCCTCTTCCTGAAGCGCCGCTTCCAGCTGTGAGAGCTGCTCGTGGAAGGGCTGCCTCATCCGAACCGGCCGGTGACGTATCCCTCCGTGCGTTCGTCGGACGGCTGCTTGAAGATCTTCTCCGTCGAGTCGTATTCGACGAGGATCCCGTGGCGGCTCCCGTCCTCTTCCACCTGGAGGCTGAAGAACGCAGTCATCTCGGCGACGCGTGCCGCCTGCTGCATGTTGTGGGTCACGATCACGAGCGTGTACTCCTTCTTCAGCTCGTGCATGAGATCTTCGATCGCCTGGGTCGAGATCGGGTCGAGCGCCGAGGCCGGCTCGTCGAGCAGGATCACGTCGGGCTTGACGGCGATTGCCCGCGCGATGCAGAGGCGCTGCTGCTGGCCGCCCGAGAGCCCCAGCGCCGAGCGCTTGAGCCGGTTCTTCACCTCGTCCCAGATCGCGGCGCCGCGGAGCGCCTCCTCGACCCGGTCGTCCAGGTTGTCCTTCATCCCGAGGATGCGCAGGCCGAACGCGATGTTGTCGTAGATCGACTTCGGGAACGGATTCGGACGCTGGAAGACCATCCCGATCCTGCGGCGGACCTCGATCGGGTCGACGCCGCTGCCGTAGAGATCGGTGCCGTGGAACATCAGCTTTCCGTCGATCCGCGCGCTCGGGACGAGGTCGTTCATCCGGTTCAGGCAGCGCAGGAACGTCGACTTGCCGCAGCCCGACGGCCCGATCAGCGCCGTGATCGCGTTCTGGTAGATCTCGAGCGAGACGCCGCCGACCGCGAGCGTCTTTCCGTAGTGAACCGACAGGTCGTGGACGTCGAAGACCGTGGCCTTGGAGGTCGGCTCGAACGTCGGCGGCGAGCTCACCGCGAGCGGAGCGCTCATCGGGCCGGCTTCAGGCGGCCTCAGCGCATGGGCATCTGAGTGGGGCGGCTCCACCACGTTCACTCATCGAGTGTCGCGACCCGCCGCGGGCCGCAGGGTGGACGTGATGTGAACGTTTCGTGTCGGAGTGGTGACAGGCCCTCGCGCTCGTGCCGGGGCACTGGAAACCTACGGCTCGTGGAAGCTGCGACCGCACCTACTCCCGTGCCCGCCCCGGCGGCCCCGGGCGGCATCCGCCAGACGCGCGGCCTCGTCGACCGGATCGGCGATCGCGGGCTCAACATCCTCACGGCTCTCGCCGCCTTCCTCTCGACGCTCCTCGTCGTCGGGATCGCGTGGCAGCTCGTCAAGCAGGCCTGGCCTGCGATCAGCAAGTGGGGCATCGGGTTCGTGTGGGAGGCGACCTGGCGGCTCCCGACGCCGGCGCTCCCGGAGCTCTACGGCGCCCGCGAGTATCTGATCGGGACGCTCATCACCTCGTTCGGTGCCGTCCTGATCGCTGCACCCCTCTCGATCGCGATCGGCCTCTTCCTGAGCGAGCTCGCGCCGCCGAGCGTCCGCGGGCCGATCGGCTCGCTGATCGACATGCTCGCCGCCGTCCCGAGCGTCGTCATCGGGCTCTGGGGGATCCTCGTGCTCGGGCCGTTCCTGCACGAGACGATCGTTCCCTGGCTGCACGACGTATTCGGCTTCATCCCCTTGTTCGGGAATCCGCCGCCGACGGCGCAGAGCATGTTCACGGCGATGATCGTGCTCGCCATCATGGCGACGCCCATCATCTCCTCGATCTGCCGGGAGCTCTTCATCAGCGTTCCGAGCGAGCTCGAGGAGGCCGCGATCGGCCTCGGAGCGACACGGTGGGAGATGGTGCGCGGGGTCGTCCTGCCTTCGGTGCGCGGCGGCGTCGTCGCGGGGACGATCCTCGGGCTCGGGCGTGCGCTCGGCGAGGCGATCGCAGTCACCCAGGTGATCGGCGGCGGCTTCCCGATCAGGCTCTCGCTGTTCCAGCCGGGGACGTCGCTCGCGAGCCAGATCGCGAACCAGTACTCGAGCAACATCTCGGTGCTGAACCGCGCCTCGCTGATCTACCTCGGCCTGATCCTGCTCGTGATCACGTTCACCACGAACTTCGTCGCGCAGCGGATCGTGCACCGCTTCGACCGGGAGAAGCTCGGATGAGCGAGCCGGGCACGCAGCTCGAGCCCCCGTCGCTGAAGGCGACCGGCCTCGGGCGCCGGCGCCTGCTCATGAGCCGGGTGGCGGAGGGCGCGGCGGTGGGCGCGGCGGCGCTCGCGATCGGCGTCCTCGGCGTCGTCGTCGTCTCGGTGTTCATCCGTGCGCTGCCGGCCCTGAGCTTCCACTTCTTCACCGAGGGGCCCAAGTTCGACGAATTCGGGCGCCTGAGCGGTGGGATCGCGCCCGCGATCGTCGGGACGTTGATGCTCGTCGCGATCGCCTCGCTGATCTCGGTCCCGCTCGGCGTGCTCACCGCGCTGTGGGTCAGCGAGTTCGCGCCGAAGCGCCTCGGCGACCAGATCAAGCTCTACCTCGACATCCTGAACGGCTTCCCGTCGATCGTGATCGGCATCTTCGTCTACGGGCTGCTCGTGACCTCGAAGGTCCCCATCCTCACCTTCGGCGGCCGTCCGAGCGCATGGGCGGGCGGGTTTGCGCTTTCGATCGTGATGCTCCCGCTCGTCTCGAGGACGACGATGGAGGTGCTCTCGCTCGTCCCGAACAGCCTTCGGGAAGCGAGCTACGCCCTCGGTGTCTCGAAGTGGCGGACCGTGCTGAGCATCGTCCTCCCGACCGCGATCGGGGGGATCATGACCGGCACCACGCTCGCGATCGCGCGTGCGGCTGGCGAGACGGCCCCCTTGCTCTTCGTGTGCGCGGCGACGACGCAGACGATCACGTGGGATCCCTCACAGGCGGTCAGCTCGATCCCGTTCACGATCTTCAGCGACTACGACCAGGCGGGCGGCCAGGCGGTCGCCTGGGGCGCGGCGTTCACGCTGATCGTGCTGGTGCTCGTCTCGAGCCTCACCTCGAGGTACTTCCTCGACCGCTCGCGGCGCAAGCTCGGGGCCGTCAAGTAAGCCATCCAGTCGGTGCGGTTACCAGTTCGTCACCCGTTCGTCACAGAGTCGCAGCACCCGGGCCAGGGTCGTACGTGCAGGCTGGAAGCGGCGGGCAGATGCACGCCAGCAAGGTCATTTCCCAGGACAAGGAGAGGTCTTTGATGAAGAGGAAGGCATTCGCCCTTCTCGGTCTCGCGGCAGTGGTTGGCCTACTGTCGGCGGGTGCCGCGTCGGCCAAGCAGAACAAGCAGTCCGATGTTCCGATCTCGGGCTCGGGCTCGAGCCTCGTGAACCCGCTCGTGCAGCAGTTCATTCCTGCGGTGGGGTCGGCGTTCGGCTATTCGCTCTCGTACGCGTCGGTCGGATCGGGCACCGGCATCGCGAACATCACGGCACGTACCTACGACTTCGGAGCTTCCGACGCTCCGCTCAACACGAGCCAGGCGTCGGCGTGCGGCGCCTGCGTCGAGATCCCGTGGGCGCTGTCTGCGACCACGCT
This sequence comes from Gaiellaceae bacterium, assembly GCA_036271235.1. Taxonomy (GTDB): domain Bacteria; phylum Actinomycetota; class Thermoleophilia; order Gaiellales; family Gaiellaceae; genus PALSA-600. The sequence goes on along the minus strand of DATBBA010000063.1, from coordinate 69,664 downwards.
CTCGTACAACGTCACCGGCGTTCCGAACCAGATCCGTCTCGACGGCCCGACGATTGCCGGGATCTTCCTCGGGACGATCACGAACTGGAACGACCCGGCGATCACGAAGCTGAACCCGAAGCTCACGATGCCGAACCTGGCGATCACTCCCGTCCATCGCTCGGACGGATCGGGTGACACCTACGCGTTCACCGACTACCTCGCGAAGATCAGCAAGACGTTTGCCAACTCAGTGGGCGTCAACACCTCCGCCAACTGGCCGGGTGGCATCGGGACGAGCGCAAGCGGCAACGCCGGAATCGCGAGCGTCATCTCGAGCACGCCCGGCGCGATCGGCTACCTCAGCGCGGCCTACACGATTCCGCTCCACCTGAAGGTGGCGGCGATCAAGAACAACGCCGGCGCCTTTGCAACGCCGGGGCTCCGCGGGATCGCGGCGGCAGCGGCGGCCTTCCCGACTCCGGGCTCCACGACGAACGGCGTCGAGATGCACATCGTCGATCCGCCGAAGTCCGCGGGCAAGCTCGCCTACCCGATCTCGACCTACACCTACATCATCGTCCCGGCCTCGTCTCCGAAGGCGAACGAGATCCGGAAGCTCATCTTCTGGGTTCTCACGGTCGGTGACAAGAAGTTCGGGCCGAAGCTGATCTTCGTGCCGACGTTCCCGGTGAAGATCCTCGCCGCCTCCGAGAAGGCACTGAAGCTCATCCAGTGCCCCTCGAGCGGCTGTCTGTGATCTGAACCGAAGAGGCTCCCCGTCCGGGGGTGACAGAACGGAAGGGCGCCGACGGGCGCCCTTCCGTGTTCAATACCTCCGTGAGCGACGCCACGCGGGCGCCGATCGAGGCCCATGACGCGACCTGGAACAGCCAGGATCTCGACGCGCTCTGTGCCTTCCATACCGACGACAGCGTCTTCAGTCAGCGAGTGGACGGCGACCGCGACACGCCCGGCGGCTCACGGATCGAGTGGGACGGCGTCGACGTCTTCCCGCTCCGTGACGGGAAGATCGACCGGAAGGACGTGTACTCGTCCTCACACGCTCCTCGCGTGCTCAGCGAATAGGCGCAGGAAAGGCACAGCGCACCTGAAGGCCCTCGCCGCGGGTTCCGGTCGCCTCGACCGTGCCGCCGGCGGAGACGACGACGTGCTTCACGATCGCGAGCCCGAGGCCCGTGCCGCGCGTGCCGCGCGCGGCGTCGGCGCGCCAGAATCGCTCGAAGAGGCGCGGGAGGTCGGCGCCCACGACGCCGATCCCGTCGTCGGCGCCGAGCAGGACGAGTGCATCGGGCTCACGGCGGATCGAAAGGGTGAACGTGGCGCCGTGGCCCGCGTAGCGAATCGCGTTCTCGGTGAGGTTCTCGGCGACGATCCGCAGCATCCGCGGGCGGAGCGGGACGGCGATGCTCGGGTCGCCCTCGGCCTTCAGCGCGAGACCGGCGCGGACTCCCCGCGGCTCGAGCTCCTCGACGACCTGCTCGAGCACGGGCAGCGCATTCGTCGGCCCGAGCGAGACCACCTCCGTGCCGCTTTCGAGCTCCGAGAGAAAGAGGATGTCGTCGATCAGCTCGCCGGCGTTGTGAACCTCGGCCCGGGCCTGGTCGAGGAGCGCATCGACGTCGGCGCCCGGAAGGTCTGCGGAGTCGAGCAGGGCGAGGATCCGTGCGAGCGGTGTGCGGAGCTCGTGGGACACCGAGGCGGTGAACCCCGTGCGGAGCGCGTCGAACGAGTCTTCGGTCGGCGGCCGGGCGCCGTCGCGCGGTGCGGTGGGAGTCACGGTCTCGCCCGGTTCGGGCTCCGGCGCCGCACTCTTTTTTCGGAACGGGGCTTTCACCAGATCGTCACCACTTCGAAACCTCGTCCGAACCGGGCATGGAACTATGGTAGGGGCAGATGGGAAAGATCCTGATCGTCGAGGATGACAATGTCATCGCGGACGGAATGGCACGTCACCTGGCCGCCGCCGGGCTCGACCCGATCGTGGTCGGACGCGGTGAGCTCGGGCTGGCACGCCTGCGCTTCGAGAACCCGGATGTCTGCGTCCTCGATCTCATGCTCCCGGAGCTCGACGGGTGGAAGCTGATCGAGACAGCGCGCTCCGAGGGGATCGGTACTCCGATCGTCGTCGTCTCGGCCCGCGGAACCGAGCACGACCGCGTCCATGCGCTCGAGATCGGCGCCGACGACTACCTCGTGAAGCCGTTCTCGATGCGTGAGCTCGTGGCCCGGGTCGTTGCAGCCGCCCGGCGCGGCGTGCGACCCGCGGAAGACCGCCGCGGCGAGGCGGTCGTGATCGAGGAGCTCCGGATCGACCCGCGTGAGGTTCAGGCCTACGTTGCCGGGGTGAGCGCAGGGCTCACCCCGACGGAGTTCAAGCTGCTGTACACGCTGGCGCTCGACCGGGGGCGCGTGATCACCCGCGACGAGCTCCTCCAGAAGGTCTGGGGGCGCCGCGAGACCCACCGCGACCGCACCGTCGACGTCTTCGTGCGCCGGCTGCGCCAGAAGATCGACCGGATCTCGCCGACGCACTCGTTCATCCATACGCGCTTCGGCGTCGGCTACAAGCTCGAGCCGGTACTCAAGTAGCAGCCGACGGGGAAATGGCCAGTCTCGCCGGCTCCGCGAGCCGTCCCGCGATCCTCCGACCGCGCAGTTCGTGCCTATAGTCGAGTGCGTGGTGCGGAAGCGCGACGAGCCCGTCCGGCTGACCCGGATCTACACGCGCGGCGGGGACGCGGGGGAGACCTCGCTCGGTGACGGCTCGCGTGTCTCGAAGCTCGATCCGCTCGTCCGGGCCTACGGCGAGGTGGACGAGCTGAACTCTCTCCTCGGTTGGGCTCAGGTCGAAGCCCGCGATCCACGGCTCGAGCGGATCCAGAACGAGCTCTTCGACCTCGGGGCCGATCTCTCGGTGCCGTTCGTGGAGGGAGACTCGCGCCTCCGGATCGACCAGGCGGCGATCGACCGGCTCGAGGCCGACTGCGACGAGGCAAACGCGCCGCTCGGCGAGCTTCGGAGCTTCGTGCTCCCGGGCGGCACCGAGGGGGCCGGGCGCCTGCACGTGGTGCGGGCAGTCTGCCGCCGAGCCGAGCGGGAGGTTCAGGCGGCCTCGGGAGAACGGCCCCTGAACCCGCTTGCGGCCGTGTACCTGAACCGGCTCTCGGACCTGCTCTTCGTGCTCGCGCGCGCGGCCAACGCGGGCGGCGCCGAGCCGCTCTGGAGGCCCGGAGGCGAGCGGGACTCCTAGACTTGTCGCATGGCCGACGGGCGCATCCTGCGGGTGGTGATCGCAAAGGTCGGCCTCGACGGTCACGATCGGGGTGCGAAGATCATCGCGCGGGCGCTGCGCGACGCCGGGATGGAGGTCATCTACACGGGCCTGCACCAGCTTCCCGAGCAGATCGTGGAGACGGTGATCCAGGAGGACGCCGACGCGGTCGGGATCTCGATCCTCTCGGGTGCGCACATGACGCTCGTGCCCCGCGTCGTCGAGGGGCTGCGAGAACGCGGGGCCGAAGACGTCCTCGTCGTCGTCGGGGGAACGATCCCCGGCGACGACATCGAAGAGCTGCGGGCGGCGGGTGTCGCGGCGGTGTTCACGCCCGGTGCGGCAACGAGCGAGATCGTGGACTTCCTGCGCGCGACCGTTCCCGCCTGAGAGCCCGGCTGCGTAGAGTGCGCCTCCGATGAAGATCGTCGCCTGTGTGAAGGCCGTTCCGGACGCCGTCTCCGGGCGGAGGATCGACCCGTCGTCCGGACGGCTCGAGCGCAGCGGCGAGCTCGCGCTCTCGGACTTCGACCTCCATCCCGTCGAGGAGGGGCTCCGGTTGCGTGACGCCGCGGGCGAAGGGGAGGTCGTGGTGGTCTCGCTCGGGCCCTCGAGCGCCGGCGACGCGCTCCGAAAGACGCTCGCGATGGGCGCCGACCGCTCGGTGCTCGTCAGCGACGACGGCTTCGAAGGGGCGGATCTGATCACGACGGCGCACGCGCTTGCGGGAGCGATCGCACGCGAGAGCGCCGACATCGTCCTCTTCGGCCAACAGTCGGCCGACGGCGACGGCGCGTGTCTCTGGGCCGCCGTCGCGGAGCTGATGGGGCGGCCCGCGATCTCGCAGGTCGCGGAGCTCACGGTCGAGTCCGGGGCCGTCGTCGGCAGGCGGCAGACCGAGTTCGGGTACGAGCGGATCCGTGCGCCGCTACCGGCGGTCGTCGGTGTCTCCGATTCGATCAACGAGCCGCGGTACCCGTCGCTGAAGGGAATCATGGGCGCGAAGTCGAAGCCGCAGGTGTCGCTCTCCGCGGCGGATGTCGGCGGCGCCGTCGTCGCCTGCACGAGTGTCCTTGCGGTGTCGCCGCCGCCCTCGCGCGGCGAGCGACGGGTCGTGGAAGACGCTGTGCGCGCGCCGGAGGAGATCGTCGGCTTTCTCGTCGAGAGGCGGCTCCTGTGAAGACCCTCGTCTTTCTCGAGCACCACGGCGATGCGATCGCGAAACCCGCGCTCGGGCTGCTGGCCAGGGCGGCAGCGCTCGGTGGCGAGGTGGCCGGAGTCGTCGCGGGAGCCGGCGTTGGCGGGCTTGTCGAGGGCGCCGGCCGGTTCGGAGCATCCCGGGTGTTCGTGGCCGACGACGAGAGGCTTGCCGCTCCGCTGCCCCAACCGCGCGTCGACGTGCTCGCCTCGCTCGTTCGCGACGAGGGCTTCGACACGGTGCTGTTCGCCCAGTCGGTGCTCGCCTCGGACATCGCCGCCGCGCTCGCGGTGCGCCTCGGTGCCGGCCTCAACTGGGATCTCGCCGACCTCGTCGAGGACGGCGGAGCCCTTGTCGGGAGACGGCCGGCGCTCGCCGATTCGGTGCTCGTGGACGCCGGCTGGATCTCGCCGGTGCGGCTCGCCCTCTTCCGGGCGGGTGCGTTCGATCCCGTCGAGACGGGCGGAACGGCGGAGCGCGTGGACGTGAGGGTCGAGCTGGAGCCGCACTCGCTTCTCGCCGAGCTCGTCGAGCCGGCGGTCGACGAGGCGAGCGGCCCCTCGATCGAGGACGCAGACGTCGTCGTCGCCGGTGGCCGAGGGCTCGGCAAGGCCGAAGGATTCGCGCTCGTCGAGGAGCTCGCCGACGCGCTCGGGGGAGCGGTGGCGGCGACGCGGGCGGTCGTGGACGCCGGCTGGTACCCGTACTCGGCCCAGGTCGGCCAGACGGGCAAGACGGTCGCGCCGAAGCTGTATGTCGCGGTCGGGATCTCGGGCGCGATCCAGCACAAGGTGGGGATGCAGTCGTCCGGGACGATCGTCGCGATCAACAAGGATCCGAACGCACCGATCTTCGACTATGCCGATCTCGGCGTCGTCGGCGACCTGAACGAGATCGTGCCGCGGCTGGCGGAGCTCGTCCGGCAACGCAAGAGCTCGTGAAGCCGTCCGACTTCCCGCCGCCCTGGAACGAGTCCGAGGCGATCGCGGAGCCGTCCGAGGTCGAGGCGATCGAGGTCGGGATGCTCGTCGTCGGAGCCGGGCCTGCAGGGCTCGCGGCGGCGATCCGGCTCGGGCAACTCGCCGCGGCGGAGCCAGAGAAGGCCTCGGCGCTCGGCGAGGTCCCGATCGCGGTTCTCGAAAAGGGCAAGGCTCCCGGGTCGCATCTCCTCTCCGGCGCCGTCATCGATCCGAAGCCCCTGTACTCGCTCCTCGAGGGGCTGCGCACACCGGAGCAGGTGCCTTCCTACGGTGAGGTTCCCGGCGAGTCCGTCCTCCTGCTCACGTCGTCGCGGGCGCTGCCGTTCCCGGTGCCGCCGCCGACGATGCGGAATCACGGGAACCTGATCGTGTCGCTCTCGCGCCTCGGCCGGTTTCTGTCGGAGGCCGCCGAGGAGGCCGGAGTGGCCGTGCTGCCCGAGACCGCGGCACAGCAGCTGCTCCTGTCGGACGGGAAGGTCGTGGGCGTTCGCACCGGCGACAAGGGGCGAGGCCGGGACGGCGGGGAGCTCGGGCGTTTCGAGCCGGGCTCCGAGATCCGGGCGAAGACGACGATCCTCGCGGAGGGATCGGCAGGGCATCTCACGACGGCGGCGCTCGAGCGGTTCGAGCTCGGCGGGGGAAGCCCGCAGACGTGGGCGCTCGGTGTCAAGGAGGTCTGGAAGGTCCCGCGGCCGCTTCGCAAGGTGATTCACACGATGGGTTGGCCGCTGCGTTCGGGCGCGCGCTACCGCGAGTTCGGCGGGTCGTTCATCTACCCGATGGGCGAGGACATGCTCACGATCGGGATGGTGGTCGGGCTCGACTACCGCGACGCCGAGCTGTCGGTGCACGACCTGCTGCAGGAGCTGAAGACGCATCCGCGGATCCGTCCGCTGCTGGAAGGCGGCGAGCGCGTGGGGTGGGGGGCGAAGACGATCCCCGAGGGTGGGTTCGTCGCGCTGCCCCGGCGCTTCTCGGCGCCCGGGCTGCTGATCGCCGGCGACGGCGCCGGCCTCGTCAACGTGCCGGCGCTCAAGGGAGTGCACTACGCGATCGAGTCGGGGCGCCTGGCGGCGGAGGCAGCCTGGGCCTCTCTCGGAGCGGACGAGCCGGCCGGGTATGACGAAGCGCTGCGCTCGTCGTTTGTCTGGCGCGATCTGCGGCGGGTGCGGAACATGCGGCAGGGCTTCGCCGGGGGCTTCTGGCGCGGGTCGGCGCTCGCCGGCGTCGAGACGCTGACCGGGGGCCGGCGGCCACTCGGCGACAGCGCGACGGAGCGCGATTCGGAGCAGCCCGTCTACACGACCGACCGGGCCGCGTCGTATCCGGCGCCCGACGGCGAGCTGACCTTCGACAAGCTCTCGTCGGTCTTCCTCTCCGGCAACCGCACGCGCGACGACCAGCCGGATCACATCCGCGTGCAGACCGAGGTTCCGGCGGTCCTCGGGCGGCTCTGGGAGCGAATGTGCCCGGCGGGCGTCTACGAGGTCGAGCCTGGCACGGGAGCGAGCGTGACCGTCCGCGTGACGCCGTCGAACTGCGTCCAGTGCGGCGCGATCTCGGCGAAGGGCGGCCGCCTCACCCCGCCCGAGGGCGGCTCGGGGCCCGAGTACACGCTCACCTGAGGATCCCGGCCGCGGGCACGGGTAGATTCGCCGCTGTGATCACGTCTGTGGACAACGCTCGCATCAAGGACGTGCTCCGCTTGCGGCGGAGCAGCGAGCGGCGGCGCAGCGGGCTCTTTCTGGCCGAAGGGCCGCGGGAAGTGGGAAGGGCCCGCGAGGCGGGGCTTCGGATCGTCGAGACCTACTACGCGCCGGCGCTGCTCGAGTGGGACGAGGGCGAGACCGTCAGCGAGCGCGTGCTCGCGAAGATGGCCTACCGCGCCGAGCCGGAAGGCGTGATCGCGGTCGTCGAGGCGCCTCGGCGCGAGCTTCCGGCGAACGGGACGCTCTATCTCGTCGCCGTCGGGATCGAGAAGCCGGGGAACATCGGGGCGATGGCGCGCACCGCCGAGGCGGCCGGTGCCGACGCACTCGTGATCGCCGACGCCCGCAGCGATGCCTGGAATCCGAACGCAATCCGCGCCTCGACCGGAGCCGTCTTCACGCTCCCCGTCGTCGATGCGAGCCTCGAGGAGATCCGCGGCCTCGGCGTCGACCTCGTCGCGGCCGTCGTCGACGCGCCGACCCGCTACACCGATGCCGACCTGACCACCCCGAGCGCGATCGTGATCGGCGCCGAGCACAGCGGCCTCGGCGCAGACTGGGTCGCCGCCTCCGGCCGCCACGTGTCGATCCCGCTCGCAGGCGGGAGCGCCGACAGCCTGAATGCCGCAACCGCCGCTGCGATCATCCTGTTCGAGGCGGTGCGGCAGCGTGGTTAGCCGTGACGACGTCATCCGCGCCCGGCCCGTCGTCGAGCTCCACCTGACGCGGACGCCGATGCTCGCATCACGGACGCTCGGCGCCCGCCTCAAGTGCGAGCTCTTCCAGCGCACCGGCTCGTTCAAGCCTCGGGGGGCGATCAACAAGCTCGCGAGCCTGGGGGCCGCGGAGAAGAGCCGCGGCATCATCGCGATCTCCGCCGGCAACCACGCGCAGGCGGCGGCCTTCGCCGCCCGCGAGTACGGCGTGAGCGCGCTCGTCGTCATGTGGCAGGGCGCATCCGAGTTGAAGATCGCAGCGACCCGCGGCTACGGCGCCGAGGTCGACCTCGAGGCCTCCGACCCCGCGGGCGCATTCGAGCGCCTGGACGAGCTGCTCGAGCAGACGGGCCGCACGCTCGTCCATCCCTTCGACGACCCCGTCGTGCTCGCGGGGGCCGGAACCGTGGGCCTCGAGATCGAAGAGGACGCCCCGGACGCGGATGCCGTTGTCGTGCCCGTCGGAGGCGGCGGGCTCATCGGCGGGATCGTCGCGGCTCTCGGCGAAGGTCCGATGCGCGTGATCGCCGTCGAGCCCGAGACGAGCCGCGCCCTCCACGAGGGGATCGCCGCGAACGCGCCCGTCCCGGTGACGCCCGTCTCGATCGCCGACGGTCTCAACGCGCCGTTCGCCGGCCGCCTTGCGATCGAGTCGTGCCGCGACCTCGAGCGCGTGCTCGTCAGCGAGGAGGAGATCAAGGCAGGCTTCCGCTTCCTCTACGAACGGGCCAAGCTCGCCTGCGAGCCGGCCGGCGCCGTTGCGACCGCCGCGATCCTGGCCGGGAAGATCGACGCGGAACGTCCCGTCGCTCTTGTCAGCGGTGGCAACGTCTCGGCTCAGACCGCCTCTGGTATCCTGGCCTGACGATGAAGAGTGAGATCCATCCGGACTACGTGTTCGCGCGTGTTCACTGCTCCTGCGGGAACTCGTTCGTGACCCGTTCCACCTCCTCCGAGCTGAACGTCGAGATCTGCTCGCAGTGCCACCCGTTCTATACGGGGAAGCAGAAGCTCGTCGACACCGGCGGCCGTGTCGAGCGCTTCCAGCGTCGGCTGGAGAAGGCCGGCCGGTCCACTTCGAGCTCGTCCTAGCGATGGCCCAGGCAATCGGCGGCCAGGCCGTCCTCGAGGGCGTCATGATGCGCGGTCCCCGCAACTGGTCGGTCGCGATCCGCAAGCCGAACGGCCAGATCGCCGAGGTCGGCTGCCCGATCGACTCTGCGATGGCGCGCCACTGGATCCTCCGGCTCCCGCTCATCCGCGGCGTCGTCGCGCTCGGCGAGTCCCTCTCGATCGGGTTTCGGGCGCTCTCGATCTCCGCCAACTACGCGGCCGCGGCCGAGGAGGAGGCCGGCGAGAGCGAGTTCGAGGAGGAGGTCGCCGAGATCGGGCGCTGGGCGATGGTGGGGTCGTTCGTGGTCGCGATCGGATTCGCCGTCGGCGTCTTCAAGATCGGCCCCGGACTGCTCGCGGATCTGCTGCCGATCTCGAACGGCGCGCTCTTCGTCCTGGCCGAGGCCGCGATCCGGATCACGATCTTCGTCGGCTATCTCGCTCTCCTCAGCCTCTACCCGCCGCTCAAGCGCGTGTTCGAATATCACGCTGCCGAGCACAAGGCGATCAACGCCTACGAGGCCGGCGAGGAGCTGACGCCCGAGACGGCGCAGCGCTACTCGCTCATCCATCCGCGGTGCGGCACGTCGTTCCTCTTCTGGGTGATCGTGCTGAGCGCCTTCGTCTATGCGCCCTTCGGACGGCTCCCCTGGTACTGGATCATCGTCACCCGCGCCGCGCTCCTGCTGCCGATCGCGGGGCTCGCCTACGAGCTGATCCGGTTCGCGGGGAAGCACGCGCACAACCGCTTTGTGATGACGGTGCTCGCTCCGGGCATGTGGCTCCAGCGGCTGACCACACGCGAGCCGTCGCTCGACCAGCTCGAGGTGTCGATCCACGCGCTCCGGGAAGTTTTGGACCATGAGGGCCGGCTCACGCCGGCAGATAGACGAGTGGAGGTGATGGCATAGATGCCGACCGTACGCAGAGCTGACGTCGAGTGGATCGGCGGGTTCGTCGACGGCGAGGGAAAGATCCTCAAGACGACGAGCGGCGCTCTTCCTGAGCTCGACGTGACCTGGATGTCCCGGGTCGACGAGGAGCAGGGAATGACGAGCCCGGAGGAGCTCCTGGCCGCCGCGCACGCCTCGTGTTTCGCGATGCAGTTCACGTCGGGCCTCGTCGGCTCGGGCTGGGAGCCCGAGGAGATGCAGGTCTCGTGCGAGATCTCGTTCGAGGTCGGGCTGGGCGTCACCGGATCGGCGCTGACTGCCCGGGTGACCGTCCCCGGGCTCACCGACGAGCAGATCTACGAGATCGCCCAGCGCGCGAAGATCATGTGTCCGATCTCGAGAGCGCTCGCCGCAATCGACATCACGCTCGACCTGCCCGACCTCGTGCTCGAGGAAGACGAGGGCGACGAGGCGCAGGCCGAGGGCGACGAGATCAGCGCAGCAGCCGAAGAATAAGGGCAGACCTGGCCCGCGGGCTAACCTGCTCCGCGGGCCATGTCCAACTTCGAATCGCTCATCGAGGAGCTCGAGCGCTCCCATCAGGAGGCGCAGGACCGGATGTCGGATCCTGCGGTCTACAACGACCACCGCGAAGCGGAGGAGGTCGGGCGCCGGCTGAAGAAGCTCGAAGGGCCGTACCGTCTCGCGCAGGAATGGCGCCAGGCCCTCGCGGACCTCGACGCCGCCCGGAGCGATCCCGAGCTTTCGGAGATGGTCCCCGACTACGAGGCAGAGGTCGCGCGCCTCGACGAACAGCTGAAGCTCTCGCTTGTCGAGCCCGACCCCGCGGACGACAAGGACGTGATCGTCGAGATCCGGCAGGGCGTCGGCGGCGACGAGGCGGCGCTCTGGGCCTCCGACCTCGCGAAGATGCTCGAGCGCTACGCCGAGCGTCGGCGATTCCGCTGGGAGCAGCTCGAGGTCAGCCCGAGCGACAGCGGCGGGATCAAGGAGGGCGTGTACGCGATCAAGGGGCGCGGCGCCTACTCGGTCTACAAGTACGAGGGCGGCACCCACCGCGTTCAGCGGGTGCCGGACACCGAGTCGCAGGGCCGGATCCACACCTCCACCGCCACGGTTGCCGTGATGCCGGAGGCCGAGGATCTCGATGTCGAGATCGACGAGAAGGATCTCGAGATCGACGTCTATCGCTCCTCGGGCCCGGGTGGACAGTCGGTGAACACGACCGACTCCGCCGTGCGGATCACGCACAAGCCGACGGGAATCGTGGTCGCGATGCAGGACGAGCGCTCGCAGCTCCAGAACCGGGCGAAGGCGATGCGCGTGCTCCGTGCCCGGATCTACGAGGCGGAGCGCGAGCGCCAGCAGGCCGAGCAGGCCGCGGTGCGAAAGGCGCAGGTCGGCTCGGGCGAGCGCGCGGAGAAGATCCGCACCTACAACTTCCCCCAGGACAGAGTCACCGATCACCGCGTCGGGGTCAGCGGCCGGCTTCAGGACGTCCTCACCGGCGATCTCGACGAGTTCACCGAGGCCCTCACGGCGGATGCCCAGCGCCGGGCGCTCGAGGGCGGAGACGGTTGAACGGAACGGTCAGCGGGCCGTCGAGCCGGGCCCGTTGAACGGAGCCGTTTGAACGGAGCTGTTTGAACCTCGGCGAGGTGCTCACCAAAACGACCGAGTACCTCTCGCGTAAAGGAATCGACTCGCCTCGGCTCGACGCAGAGCTGATCCTGTCGCGGGCGCTCGGGCTCTCACGGCTCGAGCTGTACACGAGCTTCGACCGACCGCTCAACGAGACCGAGCGGGCGGCCGCCCGTCCCCTCGTCGAGCGACGCGGCCGGCGGGAGCCCCTTGCCTACGTGCTCGGAGACTGGGGCTTCAGGCGGCTGACGCTCCGCACCGATTCCCGCGCTCTCGTGCCGAGGCCCGAGACGGAGATCGTCGCCGAGCGTGCCCTGGCCGCGATTGCGGAGATCGCGGCGCCGCGCGTCGTCGACGTCGGAACCGGCACGGGTGCGATTGCGCTCGCGATCGCCGACGAACGCCCGGACGCGCGCGTCACGGCCACCGACGTGTCACCGGACGCGCTGGCACTCGCGCAGGAGAATGCAGCGCGCCTGGAGCTGAAGGTCGAGTTCGTCGAGACCGACCTGCTGGCAGGGATCGCAGGGCCCTTCGAGCTCGTCGTCTCGAATCCGCCGTACGTGCATGCGGCGGAGGTCGCTTCGCTCGAGCCGGAGGTTCGCGACTGGGAGCCGCGGCTGGCGCTCGTCGCGGACGGCCAGACCGAACGTCTTGCGCGCGCGGCCCGCGAGCTCCTCACAGCGGGCGGCTCGCTCGTCCTCGAGTGCCACGCCGAGCATGCGGCCGAGGCCTGCGCGTTGCTCGCCGGCCTCGGATATGCCGGGGCTAGCATCACAAGGGATCTCGCCGGAAGGGAGAGGGTGGTCGAGGCGCGATGGATGCCGAAGGCGTAGCGGCCGCGGTCGGAGCGATCCGGTCCGGCAACGCGGTGATCCTGCCCGCGGACGGGGTCTACGGGCTCTGCGCCTCGGCGTTCCGTGAGGGGCCGGTGCGGCACCTGTACGAGCTCAAGGGCAGGGGCGGTGCACAGCCGACCGCGATGATGGCGTCGAGCGTCGACATGCTCCTCGAGTGCGTGCCCGAGTTCCGCGGGCGCTCGAGCGTGATCGTCCGGGCGCTCCTTCCGGGCCCGTACACGCTCGTGCTGGCGAACCCGGCTCGCCGCTATGCCTGGCTGAACGGCGCGAGCCCGGAGACGATCGGCGTTCGCGTTGCCGAGCTTCCCCGCGAGGTTCAGTACGTGCTCGACGCGGTCGGCGCGATCGCCGCCACGAGCGCGAACAACCCCGGCGAACCGCCGGCCGCAACCCTCGACGCCGTCCCCGGGGACATCCGCGTCGGCTGTGCCGCCGTGCTCGACGCGGGGCCTCTCTCGGGCCGCGCCTCGACGGTGATCGACTTCACGGATGGCGAGCCGCGAGTCCTTCGCGAGGGTGCCGGCCCGGTCGAGGAGGCACTCGAGCGGGTCGAGGACGCCCTGGCGGCCGCACGTGTCGCCTGATCCCGCCGGGCCGACTACGATGGCTCGAGGCCTCGAAGAAGGGAGCGGAATGGCGATCGCGCAGGAGACATTCGAGCAACTTCGTGCCGCGGGGCTGGCCGAAGTCGACCCCGAGATTGCGGAGACGCTGACTCAGGAGCTCGAGCGCCAGCGCGGCCAGATCGAGCTGATCGCGTCCGAGAACTTCACCTGGCCGTCGGTGCTCGAGGCGATCGGCTCGACGCCGACGAACAAGTACGCCGAGGGCTATCCCGGGAAGCGCTACTACGGCGGCTGCGAGGTCGTGGACGAGATCGAGGAGCTTGCGCGCGACCGCGCGAAGTCCCTGTTCGGCGCGGAGCACGCGAATGTCCAGCCGCATGCCGGGGCGCAGGCCAACATGGCCGTGTACTTCGCGGTCCTCTCGCCGGGCGACAGGGTCCTCGGGCTCTCGCTCGATCACGGAGGCCATCTCACCCACGGCCTGAAGGTGAACTTCTCCGGGAAGCTCTACGAGTTCCACCACTACGGCGTCTCGCGCGAGACGATGACCGTCGACTACGACGAGGTGCTCGCGAAGGCGAAGGAGGTCCGCCCCAAGCTGATCGTCTGCGGCGGGTCGGCGTACCCTCGGACTGTCGAGGCCGACCGGTTCCGGGAGATCGCGGACGAGGTGGGGGCGATGCTGATGACCGACATGGCCCACTTCGCGGGCCTCGTCGCGGCGGGGCTCCATCCGAACCCCGTGCCGCATTCGCATTTCGTCACCTCGACGACGCACAAGACACTCGCCGGGCCGCGAGCCGGGTTCGTCCTCTGCACGGAGGAGCACGCGCAGGCGGTCGACAGGGCGCTCTTCCCCGGCATGCAGGGCGGCCCGCTGATGCACACGATCGCGGCCAAGGCCACCTGCTTCCGGATCGCGGCCACCGAGGCGTTCCGGGAATACCAGGGGCGCGTGCGGGCGAACGCCGACGTGCTCGCCGCAGGGCTGATCGACGGCGGGCTCGACGTGCTCACCGGCGGCACCGACACGCACCTCGTCCAGCTCGACCTGCGCGACACCGAATGGACGGGGCTTGCCGCGCAGGTCCGACTCGACGAATGCCGGCTCACGGTGAACAGGAACACCGTTCCCTTCGACGAGCGCCCGCCGATGGTGGCCTCGGGCGTCCGTATCGGCACCCCCGCGGCGACGATGCGGGGATTCGACGAGGGCGACTTCGACGAGATCGGCTCGATCATCGTCGGCGCGCTCTCCGACGACGCCGATGTCGCCGCGCTCGCGGCGAGGTCGTCGGCCCTCTGCGACCGGCGTCCTCTCTATCCGGGCTTCCGCGGCTACACGACCTACGTCACGTGACCGAAGCAGCCATGTCCTGTGGGCGGTTTGTCGCACTTTCGTCCCGTAATCCGGCACCGGACATGTCCCGAAAGCCATAGTCGGGGGTGCATGGCCGTTCATGAGGTGACCCACCCGCTCGTGCGGCACAAGCTCGGGCTGCTGCGGGACGTCAACACCGACACCGAGATGTTCCGCCGGCTCGTGAACGAGCTGACTCTCCTCCTGACCTACGAGGCGACGAAGGAGATGGGGCTCGAGGACGTCGAGGTGGAGACGCCGCTCGAGTGGACGCGCGCACAGCGGATCCCGGGGAAGAAGGTCGCGGCGTGTCCGATCCTGCGTGCCGGGATGGGGATGCTCGACGGCGTGCTCTCGCTGATCCCAGTCGCTCGCGTCGGGTTTATCGGGCTCTACCGCAACGAGGAGACCCTCGAGCCGGTCGAGTACTACGTGAAGCTCCCGGCCGATATCGCCGAGCGCGACGTGCTGCTGCTCGACCCGATGCTCGCGACCGGCAACTCCACCGCCCATGCCGTCGAGATCCTGAAGCGCGCCGGCGCCACGAACATCTCGCTCGTGGCGCTCATCGCCGCGCCCGAAGGCATCGAGCACATCCAGAACGGGCACCCCGACATCAACGTCTTCGTGGCCTCGATCGACTCCCACCTGAACGAGAAGGGCTACATCGTCCCCGGGCTCGGCGACGCGGGAGACCGCCTCTACGGCACGAAATAGCCATTTCCACGAGGACGTGCTGGAAGGTTCGAAGCTCCCCGGGCGGAAATGGCTAGGCGAGGCCGGCGTGCGACACTTGGAGGGGTCGGAATCGCGATCGAGACCGAAGAGATGAGCTGCTACTCCGCCAACCCGCCCCGCACGCTGCGCCGCTGCCAGGAGCAACGTCCGTCGGGGGCGCTCTAGCGGTGGTCTGGAGCGAGCTCACGAGCCACCTCGAAGTCCTCTGGGGCGCGCTGATCGCGCTTGCGATCGTCGTGCTGCTCACTCCGGCGGTCGGCGGCATGGCACGGCTGCTCGGCGTCGTCGACCGCCCCGAGAACGGCCGGCGCCAGACACCCACGGGGGTCCCGCGACTGGGAGGGCTCGCGCTCTTCCTCGGGATCTTCGTACCGGCGCTCGCATTCCTGAACCTCGACGGCCAGATGCGCGGGCTGCTGCTGGGCGCCGCGGTCGCGACGACGGTCGGCGCGATCGACGACTTCCGAGGGCTCAGGCCGTGGGAGAAGCTCGCCGGCCAGATCCTCGCCGCGGCGATCGTGGTCTCCTTCGGGGTCTGGGTGCACCGCTTCACGTTCCCGGTGCTCGGCGTCCAGACGCTTCCGAAGGAGGTCGGGATCGCGCTGACGATCGTCGGGATCGTCGCCGTGATGAACATGGTGAACTTCCTCGACGGCCTCGACGGTCTCGCCGCCGGTGTCTGCGCGATCTCCGCCTTCTCGTTCTGCGTGATCGACCTGGCCCGCGACGACATCAATGCCGCGATCCTCGCCGCGGCCGTCCTCGGTGGCTGTATCGGCTTCCTCCGCCACAACTTCTATCCAGCGCGGATCTTCATGGGCGACTCGGGGGCGCTCCTGCTGGGCTTCACCCTCGCCGCCGTCTCGGTGCAGGGCCTGTCGAAAACGGCTGCCCTCGCCGCCCTCGTCCTGCCGCTGCTCGTCCTCGCCGTCCCGCTGCTCGACACCTCCTTCGTCGTCGCGAAGAGGATCAAGCACGGCCGCCCGATCTATGTCGCCGACCGCACGCACCTCCACCACCGGTTCGAGAACATCGGCTTCTCACAGCGACGCGCGGTCGTCTACCTCTACGCCTGGTGCGCCACGCTCGCGCTTGCCGCGCTCGCGACGAAGTTCGTCCATCCGCATCCCGGCGGCCACTGGAATCTCCCGGGGGTCGCGATCGACACCGCGATCGGCCTGCTCGCCCTCGGTGCCTCGATCTACGTCGTCTACCTGCTCGAGATCGTGAAGCCGGCGAACCCGTTCATCCGTCGCCGCGAAGAGGCAACACGCGCCGAGAACCGGAAGAGCGCCTAGCAACGACTGAAACAAAGTCGCCCTAACCCGCTCAACGGCGCCGGATAGCGCTGTCACGAACTAACACCCCTTCCGGCAGCGCTCCGGTATGCTGCCGCCGGATGGAGCCGTCGCCGCCCCGTGCATTTCCGCCGATCGAGGCCGGCGCCGTCCTTGCCGGCATCACCGCGGTCTGCATCGCGATCGGCGCGCTCGTCGGCTGGGTCGCGGGCTCTGCCAAGATCGGCCTGATCGTCGGCGCCGTCATCGGTATCCCGGCCGGGGTCTCGGGCGTCTACCTCCGCTACCACGAGTACTTCGCGTGACCCGCAGGTTCCCCTGATGCCGACCGTTCTCGTCCCGCATTCCGTTCCGCGCACGCACGGCCCCGCGATCGTCGGCTCGATCATCGTCGCCGGGGCGCTGCCGGTGTTCCTCGTGGCGGGCTGGCCCGTCGCCGGCTGGGCGATCGCGGCGGTGCTCTGGATCGCCGGTCAGGCCTTCGGACTGGTTCTCCAGCGCATGCCGCTCGGGATGGGTAATCTCGCGAGTTCTGGCGCGGTAGCCCTGGGCAGGATGGTCCGGTCGATCACGGCGATGGTGGTAATCCTCGCCGTGACCGTCTCGAACCAGCAGGTGGGAGTGGCCGCAGTCGCCGTCTACGCCCTCGCGTTCACGGTCGAGTTCGGGACGTCGCTGGTTGTGTACTACGGAGGAGAGGCACGAACGTGAGTGGCAGGCACATGAAGTTTCGGGGGCTCGTCGGGACGCTGGTCGCGTTCGCGCTGCTTGCGCCCGCCTCGGCCTCCGCGGAGGACAAGAAGTTCGACGTCGTCGACGAGTTCCAGCTGAAGGACTGGGTTCCGATCCATCTCGGCCCCCTCGACCTCTCGATCACCCGTGCGGTCGTCTATCTGTTGCTCGGCTCGCTGATCTCGATCATCCTCGGTGTCGGGCTCATGCGCTGGCGGCTCTCGATCATCGCCGGAACGCGCCAGACGCTCGGCGAGCTGATCTACGACATCGCCGAGACACAGGTCGCAGAGACCGGGCTCCCGACGAAGGCGATGCCGATGTGGTTCCCCTACGTCGCGACGATCATGATCTTCATCTTCGTCATCAACCTGATCAGCTTCATCCCGCTGCCGCTTACGGGCCAGACCTACCACGGATTCCCGGTCTGGGGGATCTACGCCGCCACCTCCACGATCTCCGTCACCCTCGCCCTCGCCGGGATGACCTGGGTCTTCCAGCACATCGAGGGCATCCGTTACAACGGGCTCTGGAGATACCTGCGGTCGTGGGTTCCGGATGTGCCGAAGGGGCTGCTGCCCCTCATCATCCCGATCGAGGTGATCTCGCAGTTCATGCGCCTGATCAGCCTCTCCGTCCGTCTCTACGCGAACATGCTCGCCGGCCACATCCTGATCCTCACGATGATCGGGCTCGTGTTCATCATCCACACGCCGCCCTGGCGGTTCCTCGGCCTCCCGGCGGCGTTCGTGTTCTACGTCTTCGAGGTCGTGATCGTCGTGACGATCCAGGCGTTCATCTTCGCCGCGCTCTCGGCCATCTACATCGGCACGGCGATCGAGCCGGAGCACTGACCCAGCCGGACCACCACCGACTTCCACACTCGACCCTCGTACAAGGAGAAACCACGCAATGATGCTCAGTCTTTTGGCCGCCTCGGTCTCAGACGCCCCGGTAGTGCATGCCGGAAAGGCGATCGCACTCGCACTCGGCATCGGCCTCGGCGCAGCAGGCGCGGGCGCCGGCATCGGGATGATCTTCGGCTCGATGATCCAGTCCGTCGCCCGCCAGCCCGAGCTCCGTGGCGAGCTACAGGGCCTGATGTGGCTCGGATTCGCCCTCACCGAGGCCGTCGTGTTCTACGGCTTCCTCGGCAGCCTGCTCGGCTTCGTCCTCGTCTAGGCCGGATGGCGGTCTAAGCCCATGCTCGTCGCAACCAGTCCCCTGATCAAGGTCATTCCGGGTCTGATGATCTGGACCCTGATCTCGTTCGCCATCACGTTCTTCGTGCTGAAGCGCTATGCGTTCGGTCCGATCCAGAAGCTTGTGGCGGAGCGCCGCGAGCGCATCAGGCAGTCGGTCGAGGAGGCAGATCACGTTCGCGACGAGGCACGCGCCCTGCTCGAGGAGCACAAGGCGCTCGTCGCCAAGGCCCGCGGCGACGCAGAGGGCATTCTCGCCGAGGCCCGGAGGCTCGCCGATGCCCAGCAGGAGCGGATGCGTGAGGAGACCGAAGCCGATCGTCAGCGCCGGATCGAGGAGACCGAGCGCCAGATCGAGCAGGCGAAGGTGCAGGCGTTGAACGAGCTCAAGCAGGCCGTCGGCGCGCTCTCGGTCGAGGCCGCGGAGAAGATCACCCGCAAGACCCTCACCGACGCCGACCAGCAGCGCCTGATCGACGAGGCGCTCGCCGAGATCGACTTCTCGCAACTGGAGGCGAGCCGCTCATAGCCACCGCGCAGCGCATCTATGCCGGCGCGCTCTTCGAGGCCGCGCAGGAAAAGAGCAGGCTCCCGGTCGTCCGCGAGCAGCTCGAGGATCTGGCCGCCGCGATCGTCGCGGTGCCGGAGCTCTCCGAGGTGCTCGTCAACCCGGAGATCGACTCGCGGGTGAAGGGTGAGGTGCTCGAACAGATCCTCGGCAAGGCCGACGAGCTGATCCGGAACTTCGTCCGCCTGCTCGTCGAGAAGGGCAGAGCGGGGGAGATCGCCGCGATCGCCACCGAGTTCGAGGCGCTCGTCGCCGCCGAGGAGCAGGTGCTCGACGTCGAGCTCACGACCGCGCAGGAGCTCAGCGATGCAGCCTTCAAGAGCATCGTCTCCGACATCGAGAAGAAGTCAGGCCGCAAGGTCCAGGCGGCGCGCAGCGTCGATCCCGACCTGATCGGCGGCATCGTCCTCCAGGCCGGCTCGATGCGTCTCGACGCGAGCGTCCGCGGCCGTCTCGACCGACTACGTCAAGAACTCGCAACCACAAGGAGCTAGCGCCGAATGAAGCTGAGGCCCGAAGAGATCACGTCGATCCTGCGTAAGCGGATCGAGGAGTTCGACGTCGAAACGAATCTCGCCGAGGTCGGGGCCGTGCTCCAGCTCGGAGACGGCATCGCCCGCGTGCACGGGCTCGAGAACTGCGTCGCGCTCGAGATGCTCGAGCTCGACCACGGCGTCGTCGGCCTCGCGTTCAACCTCGAGGAGGACAACGTCGGCGTCGCGCTCTTCGGCGAGTGGGACAAGATCAGCGAGGGCGACCCGGTGCGCCGCACCGGCAAGGTCGCCTCCGTGCCCGTCGGCGAGGGCCTCCTCGGCCGCGTCGTCGACCCGCTCGGGAACCCGCTCGACGGCCAGGGCCCGATCCAGTCGACCGAGACGCGCCCGCTCGAGTGGAAGGCGCCGGGCGTGATCGAGCGCCAGCCGGTGAAGGAGCCGCTCCAGACCGGGATCAAGGCGATCGACTCGATGACGAACGTCGGGCGCGGCCAGCGCGAGCTGATCATCGGCGACCGCTCCACCGGCAAGACCGCGATCGCCGTCGACACGATCCTGAACCAGCACGACCAGAACGTGAAGTGCATCTACGTCGCCGTCGGCCAGAAGGCCTCGACCGTCGCGCAGGTGTACGAGCGCCTCCGCGAGGCAGGCGCGATGGCCTACACGACGATCGTGACCGCACCGGCCAGCGAGGCCGCGCCGATCAAGTGGATGGCCCCGTTCGCCGGCGCCGCGATGGGCGAGTACTTCCTCTACAAGGGCGAGCACGCGCTCGTGATCTACGACGACCTGACGAAGCAGGCCGACGCCTACCGCCAGCTCTCGCTGCTCCTTCGCCGCCCGCCGGGGCGCGAGGCCTTCCCCGGCGACGTCTTCTACCTGCACTCGCGGCTCCTCGAGCGCGCCTGCAAGCTGAACGACTCGCTCGGCGGCGGCTCGCTCACGGCACTGCCGATCATCGAGACCCAGGCCGGCGACGTCTCGGCCTACATCCCGACGAACGTGATCTCGATCACCGACGGCCAGATCTTCCTGCAGTCCGACCTCTTCTTCTCAGGCGTCCGCCCGGCCGTCAACGTCGGGATCTCGGTCTCGCGCGTCGGCTCCTCGGCGCAGACGAAGGCGATGAAGAAGGTCGCCGGCCGCCTGCGGCTCGACCTCGCCCAGTACCGCGAGCTCGAGGCCTTCGCCCAGTTCGGCTCCGAGCTCGACGCCGCGACCCAGCAGGCGCTGAACCGCGGCGCGAAGATGGTCGCCACGCTCAACCAGCCGCAGTACGCGCCGTGGCCGGTCGAGGAGCAGGTCGCCGCCCTGTACGCCGGGATCAACGGGTTCCTCGACGACATCCCGACCGACCAGGTCTCCCGCTTCCAGGAGGAGCTCCGCCAGCAGCTGCGCACCGACGGCACCGTGCTGAAGACGATCCGCGAATCGGCGGATCTGTCCGACGAAACCTCGGCGGCCCTCAGCGCCGAGATCGAGAAGTTCAAGGGGATCTTCAACGTCGAGTCGGCTGCCTGATGCGAAGCATCGAAGAGAAAGGACAGGGCAGTTGGCGTCGACCCAGGATCTGAAGCGGCGCGTCCGCTCGGTCTCGAACACGAAGAAGCTCACCCGGGCGATCGAGCTCGTCGCCTCGTCGCGCCTTCGCCGTGCCCAGCTCCGGGTCGAGGCGATGCGTCCGTACGCGGACCGGATGACCGAGCTCATGGCCGGCACCTCGCAGGCCGCCGGTGCGGTCCGCCTGCCGCTGCTCGAGCGCCGGGACGAGATCAAGGTGGTCGGGATCATCCCGGTCGCCGGCGACCGCGGCCTTGCCGGCGCGTTCAACGCGGCGGTGCTCCGGCGCTCGTTCGCGCTGATGCGCGAGGCGCAGGCCGAGGGGCAGCAGGTCAAGTTCTTCCCGGTGGGCAGGAAGGCCCAGTCGACGATCCGCTTCCGGCGCCTCGAGATCGCGGGAGCCTGGACCGGGTTCAGCGACAAGCCGGCCTACACGGACGCGCAGACGATCGCGCACGCGATCGCCGAGGCCTACGTCTCCCAGGAGGTCGACCGCGTCGTCCTCGTCTACAACGCCTTCGTCTCGCCGCTGATCCAGCGGGTCACGGTTGCCGATCTGCTCCCCGTTCCGCTCGAGGCCCTGCTCGCAGAGGCAGGCGGCGAGGAGGCCGAGCCGGAGGCCGCGCCGGCCCTTCCCGGCCAGGAGACCCCGGAGCATCCCTACGACTTCTTCTTCGAGCCCGAGCCCCGGAACATCCTCGAGCGGCTGCTGCCGGTCTACGTCGAGACGCAGCTCTACCGGGCACTGCTCGAGTCGGCGGCCTCGTTCTTCGGTGCCCAGGCGACCGCGATGCGGAATGCTTCGAAGGCCGCGGGCGAGCTGATCGACGCGCTCACGCTGGCGATGAACCGCGCGCGCCAGGCGGAGATCACGCAGGAAATCCTCGAGGTCGTCGCGGGAGCAGACGCGCTCACCCAGTAATGCTCTGCCGGTGATGCAGGGTCTGCCGCCGGGCTCGCGAACAACTCCGCACCTGGCGCGGTAGTTTTTACGCACGAGCTAACCGCAACAGGTTCGTAACGTCTTATACTTGCGAGCCGTGCCCCGGACGGCCCCACCGCGGAACGAGAAACGATGACAGCCGCCACCGAAGTGCTGGCACCCGGCGCCGCAGGCACAGCTGCCACGGCGGCAAAAAGCGGTGCTCGTCTTTTCTGGGAACGCTTCCGCGAAGACAAGGCCGCACTCGGCGCGGCGGTCGTGATCGGGATCCTGATCTTTCTCGCGTTCTTTGGCGGGCCGATCGCGGAGGCGCTCACGGGCCACGCCCCGGGCCACGGCTACAACGCGATCATGCTCGACGAGTTCGGGCTCCCGAAGGGGCCGAACGCGCAGTTCTGGTTCGGTGCCGACGGCGAGGGCCACGATGTGTTCGTCCGGACGATGTACGGCGCGCGGACGTCGCTGACGGTTGGCGTGCTCGCGTCGCTCTTTGCAGTGCTGATCGGGCTGATCGTCGGCCTCATCGCCGGCTTCTACCGCGGTGGACTCGACACGCTGCTCTCCCGCTTCGGCGACGTCATGCTCTCGATCCCCTCGCTCCTGATCTCGATCGGGATCGTCGCCGCCTGCAGCTCGAGCAAGGAGGGCTGCATCCTCGGGCCGATCCACATCCAGCCCGGGGAAGAGCTCGTGATCGTGATCATCGTGCTCTTCACCTGGCCCTACATCGCACGACTGGTGCGCGGTTTCACGCTGTCGCTCCGCGAGAAGGAGTTCGTCGAGGCGAGCCGTTCGCTCGGCGCCAGCAACCGCCGCATCATCGTGAGGGAGATCCTTCCGAACCTCGCCGGGCCGATGATCGTCTACACGACGCTGCTCATCCCGCAGAGCATCCTCTTCGAGGCCGCGCTCTCCTATCTCGGCCTCGGTGTTCCACCGTCGACTGCGTCGTGGGGCGGCCTGCTCAACGACGCGCAGCGCTTCTACGACACCGCCTGGTGGCTCATGCTGTTCCCGGGCCTGTTCCTCGTGATTACGACCCTTGCGTTCAATCTTCTCGGCGACGGCCTCCGTGACGCGCTCGACGTCCGGGCCGACCGCTGAGTAACTAACGGTGACCGCGCTGAATCGTCTTACTACGTGGTCACTGCGATTCCCGTGCCATGGGGGCACGGGAGAAGGAGGGAGACACCCATCGTGAAGAACCCATTTCGTAAGCTGACGTGGGTCGTCGGCGTCGTGGCGGTCTTTGCCGTCGCGTCGGCGATCGGAGCGTCAGCTCACCCGGCGAAGCAGAGCACGCTGAAGTCTGGCGGAACTCTCAACGTCGGCTGGGAACAGGCATTCAACTTCACCGACAACGGCGATCCGACCGGTGAATACCTCGGCGACTGGTTCGGCATTGCCGACAACCTGCTCGTCCGGACGCTGATCGGCTACAACCACACTGCGGGCGGGCCCGGCAACACGCCGGTCGCCGACATCGCGACCTCGGTGCCGAAGCCGACGAACGGCGGCAAGACCTACACCTTCCACATCAAGCAGGGCGTGATGTTCAGCCCGCCCGTCAGCCGCCAGGTCACCTCGGCGGACTTCGTGAACGCGATGGAGCGCCTCGCGAACCCGAAGGACGGCGGCCAGTACTCGTTCTACTACACCGTGATCAAGGGTTGGACGGCCTACGCGAATGCGTGTAACACGAAGGCCGGCTGTGCGAGCAAGAAGATCTCGGGCATCTCGACTCCGAATGCCTCGACGATCATCTTCCACCTCACGGCGCCGACCGGCGACTTCCTGAAGCGGATGGGCATGCCCGCCACGGGTCCGCAGCCTGCAGAGGTCACCAAGTGCTTCGCCGGTGTCGCCGGCAAGTACGGCAACGACCTGATCTCGACCGCCGGCTACATGTACAAGGGGATCGACCAGGTCGACATCAAGAGCGGCTGCAAGGCGCTCAAGCCGGCCTCCGGCTATGACGGCCAGACGATCATGGATCTGGTCCGCAACCCGAACTACAAGCAGAGCACCGACACGACCCGGAAGAACTACGTCGACGAGGTCAGGTTCCTGATCGACTCGAGCGACGTGGACATCTACAACAAGATCCAGGCCGGGCAGTTCGACATGGCCACCTCGAGCATCCCGAACAACGTGCTCAAGAAGTACGCGACCACCCCGAGCCTGAAGTCGCATTTCTTCCAGAACTCGGGCGACCGCACCTGGTACCTCACGATGAACATGACGCAGCCGCCGTTCGACGATGTTCACGTCCGCCGGGCGATGAACTTCATCATCGACAAGGCAGCTCTCCGTCAGACGTGGGGCGGTCCGGCAGTCGGCCAGATCGCAAACCACATCGTCCCCGACTCGATCTTCGGCGGCGCGCTCTCCGACTACGCCCCGTACAAGTCGATCGGTGACCACGGCAGCGTCGTCAAGGCGCGGCTCGCGATGAAGGGCTCGGAGTACTCCAACTCGAGCGGGATGTGCGTCGCGAAGGCCTGCAAGGGCGTGCTCCTCATCTCCGACGCACGCCAGGTCGATCCTGGCATGGTCGCGACGATGCAGCAGGACGCAGCGAAGATCGGGATCACCTTCACCGTCCGCACGATCAACGGGGCATACCCGACGGTCCAGACGGTCGCGAAGAACGTTCCGATCTCCGAGCGCCCGGGTTGGGGCAAGGACTACGCCGACGCCCTGACGTTCTTCTCGCCGCTCTTCGACGGTCGCAACATCATCGCGACCGGTAACACGAACTACTCGCTGGTCGGGATCACGAAGTCGCAGTGCTCGGCGCTCAAGGTGACGGGTGACTGCAACGCCTACAACCCGAAGACCGGCATGGGCATCCTCAGCGTCAACAAGCAGCTCGACACGTGCTCGAAGCTGATCGACCCGGCCCGCACCACCTGCTACGAGAACCTCGACAAGTACCTGACGACGAAGGTCGTCCCGTGGGTTCCGTGGATGTGGTCGACCGTGACGCGCATCACCAGCAACAATGTCAAGCACTACCAGTTCGACCAGTTCAGCACGACCCCCGCGTACTCCCAGATCGCGCTCAACGGGTAAACGCGAAGAACGACCGTTTCAGGAACGACCCCCGGGGCGCCGTCGAGGCGCCCCGGGGACCCATTTCAGGAGAAGGCGATGACCCTCAACATCCTTCGTAGCTTCCGTCGTCCCGTCGGCCTCCGCCGCGCCGGTGAGGCAGGTCCGGCATGAGCTTCTACGTCTGGCTCATGGCGTTCTTCGTCTTCTGGGTCTTCCCGGTGCTCGTCGGCTGGTACCTCGGATCGCGCAAGGGCCGGTCCTACGGCTGGCTCTGGGGCCTCGGCCTCAGCTGGGTCGGCGTGATCGTCGTCGCGCTCCTGCCGGCCAGGGCCGTCACGGGCTCCGGCGGCGGCATCGGCCTCTCCACCGATCTCGTCTTCTACATCATCCGGCGCGCCCTCTGGGCTGTCCTCGTCGTGAACGTGGTCGTCTTCATCACGTTCCTCGTCTTCTTCAAGCTTCCGAACGGCAACCCGGCGCTCCGGTTCGTCGGCAAGTTCCCGACCGCGGCCAACATCGCGCTCGCCGAGCAGCGCCTGCACCTCAACAAGCCGTTCTACGTCGAGTACTACTACTTCGTGAAGAACTTCTTCACCGGCGACGAGTACGGCTGGCCGGGCCTCGGCTACTCGTACGGCAACTACGTCTCGATTCGCAGCGAGATCCTCACGCGCGCACCGCGGACGCTGTTCCTGATCGCCGGCGCCGCGATCATCTGGCTCGTGCTCGGGGTCTCGATCGGCGTGCTCTCGGCCGTCAAGCGAAGAACGAAGGTCGACCGTGCGGCGATGGGCTTCGCGCTGTTCGGCATCTCGGCGCCCGTGTTCTGGCTCGGCCTGATCGCGCTGTATGTCTTCTGGGTCAAACACCTGTGGATTCCAGGGATCAACCACATAACCGACGGCTCCGGCTACGTGCCGCTCTCGGCGGGGATCGGCGCCTGGGCGGGGCACCTGATCCTGCCGTGGTGCGTCCTTGCGCTGCTCTACATGGCGATCTACGCGCGGCTCACGCGCAACAACCTGCTCGAGACGCTCGGCGAGGACTACATCCGGACCGCGCGCGCCAAGGGGCTCTCCGAGCGCACGGTGATCCTGAAGCACGGGCTACGGGCAAGCCTCACCCCGATCGTGACGATCTTCGGGCTCGACATGGCGCTCCTCGTCGGCGGCGCGATCATCACGGAGTCCGTGTTCAACATCCAGGGGCTGGGTTGGCTCGCCTACTCGAGCGCGATCGGGCAGGATCTCCCGAGCGTGCTCGGAGTCGTCATCTGCACCGCCACCGCGGTCGCCCTCGCAAACCTCGTCGTCGACATCCTCTACGCGTTCCTCGATCCACGGGTCAGGTTCACGTAGTGGCAGCGAAGGTGCCCGTCTCGGGCGGCGCGTCATATACACCCGGTTCGGGCGGCACGAATCTTCTCGAAGTCAAGAACCTCACGGTTCGCTTCCGCACGCGCGACGGCGTCGTCCAGGCGGTGTCCGACCTCTCGTTCAGCGTGCGCCGCGGCGAGACGCTCGGAGTCGTCGGTGAGTCCGGATCCGGCAAGAGCGTGACGAGCCTCGCGATCATGGGGCTCCTGAACCGCGCCTACGCGGACGTGTCGGGCGAGATCCTGTTCGAGGGAAGGGACCTGCTGAAGCTGAACCCCTCCGAGCTCCGGCAGATCCGCGGCCGGGACGTCTCGATGATCTTCCAGGACCCGTTCGCGTGCCTCCATCCGATGTACCGCGTCGGCGACCAGATCGCGGAGGCCGTGCTGGCACACCAGAAGGTGTCGAAGAAGGTCGCCTGGTCGCGCTCGGTCGAGCTGCTCGACGCGGTCGGGATTCCGAACGCGGGGATCCGGGCGAAGGACTATCCGCACCAGTTCTCGGGCGGGATGCGCCAGCGCGCGATGATCGCGATGGCGCTCGTCCACAACCCTGCGGTGCTGATCGCCGACGAGCCGACGACGGCGCTCGACGTGACGGTGCAGGCGCAGATCCTCGAGCTGATCGACCAGGTCAAGCGCGACTTCGACGTCGGCGTGATCCTGATCACGCACGACCTCGGGGTCGTCTCCGAGACGGCCTCGCACGTGATGGTGATGTACGGCGGACGGGCGATGGAGTACGGCACCGCCGACGAGATCTTCCGCGGCGCCCAGCATCCGTACACCTGGGGCCTGCTCGAGTCGATGCCGTCGATCGACAAGAAGCTCGACGTGCTGCTCCCGATCGAAGGCTCGCCGCCCTCGATGCTGAATCCGCCGAGCGGCTGTCCGTTCAACCCGCGCTGCCCCTACCGCTTCGAGCCGTGCACGACGCGCGTACCGCCGCTCGAGGCGATCCCGAACGGCCATCGCGATGCCTGCTTCCTCGGTGCCGACCAGAAGCGCGACGTGTGGCAGAAGAAGGTCGCAGTCGAGATCGGCGCCAGCATATGACCGCGACCGCGCACGAGCCCGACACGGATCACGCCGATGCACTCGTCCAGGTCCGGCACCTGACGAAGCACTTCGCGGTCAAGCAGGGCGTGTTCGCCGCCGGCAAGGGAATCGTCCACGCTGTCGAGGACGTGTCCCTGACGGTCAACCGGGGCGAGACCCTCGGGATCGTCGGCGAGTCCGGCTGCGGCAAGTCGACGACCGCGCGCCTGATGGTGCGGCTTCTCGACCCGACCGCCGGTTCGATCATCTTCGACGGCCGGGAGATCGCGAATCTCTCGCAGGCACAGCTGCGTCCGCTCCGGCGCGAGATGCAGATCATCTTCCAGGATCCGTATTCGTCCCTGAACCCGCGCAAGAGCGTGGGGCAGATCATCGGCGAGCCGTTCACGATCCACAAGACCGAGAAGGACGTGCGGCGCCGCGTACAGGAGCTCCTGGCTCGGGTCGGGCTGAGCCCGGAGCACGTCAACCGCTACCCGCACGAGTTCTCGGGCGGCCAGCGGCAGCGGATCGGGGTCGCCAGGGCGATCGCCCTCCAGCCGAAGCTGATCGTCTGCGACGAGCCCGTCTCGGCGCTCGACGTCTCGGTGCAGGCCCAGATCCTGAACCTGCTGAAGGACCTGCAGAAGGATTTCGACCTCACCTACGTCTTCATCTCACACGATCTGTCCGTGATCCGGCAGATCGCGGACCGGATCGCGGTGATGTACCTCGGCCATGTCGTCGAGCTCAGCGACTCCGAGGCGCTCTTCCAGCACCCGCGGCATCCCTACACGGCCGCGCTGCTCTCGGCGGTGCCCAGGCACATGGCGGCGCGTGAGGAGTCCGCCCGCCAGCGGATCGTGCTCACGGGCGACGTTCCCTCCCCGGTGAATCCGCCCAATGCCTGCGTGTTCCATCCACGCTGCCCGCGCTTCCAGCACGGCATCTGCGATGTCGAGACCCCGTTGCTTCGTCCCTTCGGCCGTGGCCACGATGCGGCGTGCCACTTCCCCGTCGAACGCTGGCCGATGACCGAGGAAGAGCTTCGCCGGCCGCTTGCCGGTACCGCGACCGGCTAGGACGCCCCCGCCGATCCCCTGGCCGGCCGTCGCGGGTGATTTCGGCGGAAATCCCTAACTCACTTCTTGATGCAGCGTCTCACCTAGTGGCATGACGCGGTGGCGCAGGACATCGGCCTGCGAGCGGGCCGCCCAGTGGGTTTCGCTCGATCTCGACGGCGAGCTGAGTCGCATCGAGGCGGCTGCGCTTGCCCGCCATCTGCGCCGCTGCGAGAGCTGCCGCTCCTCGAGCGCCGAGATCGGTGCCTTCACGATGCTGCTGCGCGCCGCGCCGCCCGTCGAGCCGGCGAGGGCGATCGTCGTGCCGGCGCCGCCGTGGGCGAAGCGCACGGCCCGGGCGACGCTCCGGGGCGGGGCGCTCGCACTGGCGGTCTCTGCGGCCGTGTTCCTCGGCGTCTCGCGGCTCGGGCAGCCTCCGAGCCCGAGCAGCGGCTCGCTCGAGTTCTCGGGCGCCGCTGCCCAGCATGCATTCGCCCGGGATCACGTGCTCAGCGAGCCGACGCTGTACGTCGTCGCGAATGCCCCGTCGCCTCCTTCGTTCGCGTCGCGCGCGCTCCTATAAACTGGCCGCGGCGGGCGGCCGCAGGCTTCAGGGTTCGAGGGCGATATCTGTGCCGCCGGCGCGACCGACGTTCGCTCCCAGAGACCCATCTTAAGCTTCCAGGAGACCAATGGCCGACAAAGGCAGCACGACAAACGGGGGCGCCGACAACGTCGGCAGCCTGATCGAGATCAAGGGCGTCGTCGTCGACGCCGTCTTCACCAGCAAGCTTCCGCCGATCTACTCCGCGCTCCGCATCACCCGCCCCGACGGGACCGAGTTGATCGCCGAGGTCCAGCAGCATCTCGGAGACGATCGCGTTCGCGCCGTCGCGATGGACACGACCGACGGCCTGGCCCGCGGGATCGCCGTGGTCGATACCGGAGCGCCGATCTCGGTTCCCGTGGGCGACGTCACGCTCGGCCGCGTCTGGAACGTCCTCGGCGACCCGGTCGACGGCAAGGACAGCCCGCCCGCCGGTTCGGAGCGCTGGCCGATCCACCGCGACCCGCCGGCGTTCGACGAGCTCTCCTCGAAGGTGGAGATCTTCGAGACCGGGATCAAGGTCGTCGACCTGATCGCCCCGTACGTCCGCGGCGGCAAGATCGGCCTCTTCGGCGGCGCCGGCGTCGGGAAGACGGTGCTCATCCAGGAGCTGATCCACAACATCGCGCAGCAGCACGGCGGCGTCTCGGTGTTCTCGGGCGTCGGCGAGCGCACGCGCGAGGGCAATGACCTCCTGCTCGAGATGGAGGAGTCGGGCGTGCTCGACAAGGTCGCGCTCTGCTACGGCCAGATGAACGAGCCGCCCGGGGCACGCCTGCGGGTCGGTCTCTCGGGTCTGACGATGGCCGAGTACTTCCGCGACCAGGGGCAGGACGTGCTGCTCTTCATCGACAACATCTTCCGGTTCGTCCAGGCGGGCTCCGAGGTCTCGGCGCTCCTCGGCCGGATGCCGAGCGCGGTCGGTTACCAGCCGACGCTGGCCACGGAGATGGGCCAGCTCCAGGAGCGGATCACCTCGACGAGCAAGGGCTCGGTCACCTCGGTGCAGGCGATCTACGTCCCCGCCGACGACCTCACCGACCCCGCACCGGCGAACACGTTCGCCCATCTCGACTCGACGACCGTGCTCTCGCGTGCACTCGTCGAGCAGGGGATCTACCCGGCCGTCGACCCGCTCGACTCGACCTCACGCGCCCTCGGCCGCGGGATCGTCTCCGACGAGCACTACGACACGGCGACCCGCGTGCAGGAGATCCTCCAGCGCTACAAGGACCTCCAGGACATCATCGCGATCCTCGGGATCGAGGAGCTGTCCGACGAGGACCGCCTGACCGTCTCGAGGGCACGCAAGGTCCAGCGCTACCTCTCGCAGCCGTTCCACGTGGCAGAGGTCTTCACCGGCACGCCCGGCGAGTACGTGAAGGTCGAGGACACGATCCGCGGCTTCCAGGAGATCATCGAGGGCAAGCACGACGACCTGCCGGAGCAGGCCTTCTACATGGTCGGGGCGATCGAAGCGGCCGTCGAGCGCGGCAAGCAGCTCGCGGCCGCGTGAGCTAGCCGTGCCGGGAAGCGGAAAGAAGTTCGATCTCTCGCTGGTGACGCCGGACGGCGCCGCCTACGAGGGGCAGGCCGAGATGATCATCGTGCCCGGGCAGATCGGAGAGATCGGCGTGCTCGCCCGGCACGCGCCCCTGATCGCGACCCTGAAGGCCGGCACCACGCGGGTGCATCCCGGCGGTGACCAGCCGATCCTCGAGTTCGCGACCGGTCCCGGTTTCTTCCAGGTGCTCCACGACCGGGCGATCGCCCTCGTCGACGACGCCGTCGAAGCCTCGAAGATCGACGCCGAACGCGCGCAGGCCCAGCTCGATGCCGCTCGGGCCGACCTCGACGCGATCGAGCAGGGCGGCTCGACCGCGGACCGCTGGCAGATCGAGCAGCGGATCAAGCACGCCGAGAACCAGCTGACGGTGGCGGGTCGCTGAGAGCTCGCTCTGCGCTCGCGATCGGATTGCTACGCGCAGTAGCCACGGCGAGGCGATAGCTGGTCGAACGCCCGGCCGTCGCCGGCCGGGCGCTCACCGCGCGTCGTCCGTTAGACGGCGCGGAACCTCAGCGTGCGGAACACGGTCCGGCTGGAGGCGCCGGACTTGTCGACCGCGCGGAGCGACGCCGTGAAGCGGCCGCCGAGGCGGAAGCGGGGGATCAGCATCCAGCTGCGCGCGTGGGTGCCGCACGGAACCGGTGCCACGGAGAAACGCCTCGTGTATCCGAGCCGTCCGGCCAGGACGTCGTGCTCGATCACGGTGACGTTCTTCGACGAGTCGTCACAGACACGGAAACGCGCATAGAGGCGATTTCCGAGACGCCGCAACGAGACGAACGCGATCGTCGGTGCGTGGTTGTGCCTGACCGTGATCGGCGTGATGCCGCCGACGACGCTCGTCTGGCCCGAGCTCGCGTTGGTTGAACCGGACAGGTTCGTCGCCGTGACGACGACGCGAAGCGTGTTGCCGGAGTCGACGCTCCGGACGCCGTATGCCTTGGCCGTGGCGTCGGCGACTGCGGAGCAGCTCCCGCCGTTCGCGTCACAGCGCTGCCACTGGTAGGAGAACGAGCTGACGCCGCCCGTCCAGGTGCCCGGGTTCGCGGTGAGCTGCTCGCCGGCCTTCGGCGTACCGCTGATCGTCGGGTTCGCCGTGTTCACGGGCGCCCTGTTCGAGGAAACCACCTGCGTCGGCTGCGAAGCCGCAGACGCCGAGCCGTCCGAGTTGGACGCGGTCACCGCCACCCGGAGCGTCTTGTCGACGTCACCCGAGGCGGCCGTGTATGTCCTCGAGGTCGCACCGGAGATCGCGCTGCAGCCGGCGCCGGTCGAGTCGCACTGCTGCCACTGGTAGGCAAAGCTCGTAGGCGAGTTCGCCCAGTTGCCGTTGTTGGCCCTCAAGGTGTGCCCCTGAATCGGCCGGCCCGACACGCTCGGTGCCGAGTTGGACTGAGGGGTCGCGGCGCTACCTGCCGTGGCGCCTGCTGTGACGAAGATCGCGCACGCGAGCACCGCGATCAGAGACACGATCGGGACGGCCCTCGTGCGCCGCCCTCTGTGATGGATGGTCATGAAATCTCTCACCTCACTGGTTGGGTACCAGAAGGTCATTCCCAACCGTGCCCTGGGCAGAACGGCACATTTACTCCGCATTTACAAGGCATCGAGCCCGCCCGGAGGCGTCGCGACGGCGTGAGGCTAGGAGACGTCCTTGGCCGGCGCGCCCGCAACGCCGCAGGCAACGTAGCGGTCGAGGCAGTCGCCGACCAGGCGCGAGAAGGCGGGCGCGTCCCAGGCATCCATGAAGTCGGCGTGGCCCGAGTAGATCCCGCCCGACGCGAGGAAGACGTTCGAGCCGCTCACCGCCGGGTAGCGAAGGATGATCGAGATCGCAGGCGTCGGAATCGGATGCGAGGCCGGGCAGCGGCCGTTCCGGGAGTAGGCCATCTGGCTCTTGTGATCCGAGCTCGTCGCCCTGCCGTTCGAGCAGTTCGGAAAGTTCACCTGGAGCTCGAGGTTCGTGGGCGCTTTGCAATCGGGGAGCCCGGCGGCCGAGAGCGTCGGGGCGGCCTCGCGGCTCGTGCTCGAATCCCGCGAGAGCGGCCCGTAGAACGAGCTCTTGAGGACACCGCAGTACCACTGCGTCACCGCGGGGCTCTGCCGGGTCAGCGCGTGCGAGTTGCCGGCCACGACCTCGAGGCCCCGGGGAAAGGGCTTGACCGCCTCGGTGGTCAGCCGCCTGTAGTAGATCGTCACGTCGAGCGGTGCGACGGGATTGCCGGCCACGTAGAGCGTCGGAGCCCAGTACGACGAGAAGTCCTTCTTGTTGCTGCATGTCGTCGCGCGGCCCATGAGCTTCGCCGGGGTCGAGTACGCGTTCGTCGAGGTGTTGCCGATGAACTCGTGGTCGTGAGAATGGGCCGGGAGGCCTGGGTAGACGATCGGATCGTCGGGCGCACTGTGGCTCACCGTGCAGGTGAGGAAGAAGAACGCACCCGAGGGAGCGGCCGCCGTCGCGGTCGCCGAGGCGGCCGAGACGGTGATCGCGAGCGAGCAAAGGCACAGTCCGACGAGCCGCCTCATTGCCCGCAGTGTGCCACGGCCGGCGGGTGAGGAGCGCCCGCCGCTAGATTTATGCGTGCAGGGAAAGACCGGAGAGCTTTGAAGGCAGCTTGGCGACCGGTTCAACAAACGCCTAAAGAGCCGCACGCAGCCTGATCTAGCGATTCCCGGGCTCGGCGTCCTCTTCGGCACTGGAAGGTGAGATGGCGAGGCGCGACGCAGCACATGAGATCAGGCGACTGGCGAAGGAACGGATCCTCGTGCTCGACGGCGCGTGGGGAACGCTCATCCACGGCTCCGACCTCGGCCCGGACGACTACCGCGGCACGCGTTTCGCCGACCATCCCCGGGACGTCACGCGCGACCCGGACCTCCTCAACCTCACGCGCCCCGACTTCGTGAAGTGGGCCCACGAGAGCTACCTCGCGGCGGGGGCCGACATCACGACGACGAATACCTTCACCGCCACCTCGATCGGCCAGGCCGACTACGGCCTCGAGCCCTACGTGTACGAGATGAACGTCGCCGGCGCCCGCATCGCGCGCGAGGCCGCCGGCGACCGATTCGTCGCCGGCTCGATCGGCCCGCTGAACGTCGCGCTTTCGCTGAGCCCGAAGGTCGATAATCCGGAGTTCCGGACGCACACGTTCGATCAGGTCAAGGACTGCTACGCCGAGCAGATGCTCGCGCTCGCCGAGGGCGGCGTCGACCTTCTCCTGCTCGAGACCATCTTCGACACGCTCAACGCCAAGGCGGCGATCGTCGCTGCGCGCGAGAACGTGCCGGACCTGCCGCTCTGGATCTCCGCGACGATCGTCGACCGCTCGGGCCGCACGCTCTCCGGGCAGACGATCGAGGCGTTCTGGGCCTCGGTCGAGCACGCCGACCCGCTCGTCGTCGGGATCAACTGCTCGCTCGGCGCCCACGAGATGCGCTCGTACGTCGGCGACCTCGCGCATGCGGCGCCGTGCCTCGTGAGCGCTCATCCGAATGCCGGCCTCCCGAATGCGTTCGGCGGCTACGACGAGACCGCCGAGGTGACGAGCAGGCTGCTCCGCGAGTTCGCGGAGGCGGGTCTCCTGAACATCGCCGGAAGCTGCTGCGGGTCGGGCCCCGGTCACACCGCCGCGATCGCCGCCGCGATGAGCGGCCTCGCTCCGCGTGTCCCGCCCGTCGTGCCGCGCCGCACCCGCTGGAGCGGCCTGGAGCCGTTCGAGATCGGTCCCGACACCGGGTTCGTCCTCATCGGCGAGCGCACGAACGTCACCGGCTCCTCGCGCTTCCGCACCCTCGTCGAGTCGGGCGACTTCTCGGGGGCGGTCGAGGTGGCGCTCGAGCAGGTGCGCGGCGGCGCGAATGCGCTCGACGTGAACATGGACGCCGACCTGCTCGAGAGCGCCGAGGCAATGCGCACGTTCCTGAACGTGATCGCGACCGAGCCCGAGGCCGCCCGGCTGCCGGTGATGGTCGACAGCTCCCGCTGGAGCGTGCTCGAGGCGGGGCTCCAGTCGATCCAGGGCAAGGGGATCGTGAACTCGATCAGCCTGAAGGAGGGCGAGGAGTCGTTCCTCGAGCAGGCGCGCCGCATCCGTGACTACGGCGCGAGCGTCGTCGTGATGGCGTTCGACGAAGACGGCCAGGCAACCGATGTCGCGCGGCGTGTCGCGATCTGCGGCCGTGCCTACGACCTGCTGACGCAGGAGGCCGGCTTCCCGCCCGAGGACCTGATCTTCGACCCGAACGTGCTCGCCGTCGCGACCGGAATCGAGGAGCACGATCCCTACGCCCGCGACTTCCTCGAGTCGCTGCCGCGGATCAAGGAGCGCTGCCCCGGCTCGCGCACGAGCGGCGGCATCTCGAACCTGAGCTTCTCGTTCCGCGGCAACGATGCCATACGCGAGGCGATGCACGCCGTGTTCCTGTACCACGCGATCCAGGCGGGGCTCGACATGGGGATCGTGAACGCGGGGCAGCTTGCGGTGTACGAGGACGTCGAGCCGGAGCTGCTCGAGCGGATCGAGGACGTGATCTTTGCCCGCCGCCCCGACGCCACCGACCGCATGGTCGAGATCGCGGGGAGGGTCGGCGGGGAGGGGGTCAAGCGCGAGCGCGACCTCGCCTGGCGCGACGCCCCGGTCGAGGATCGGCTTGCCCACGCGCTCGTCCACGGGATCGTCGACTTCATCGAGGTGGACACCGAGGAGGCCCGCGCCGCTCGTGAACGCCCGCTCGAGGTGATCGAGGGGCCGCTGATGGACGGGATGAGGATCGTCGGCGATCTCTTCGGGTCCGGCCGCATGTTCCTGCCGCAGGTCGTGAAGTCGGCGCGGGCGATGAAGCGCGCGGTCGCCTATCTCGAGCCGTACATGGAGGACGAGAAGGCGGGCGGGAGCGCACAGGGGAAGATCGTGCTCGCCACCGTGAAGGGCGATGTGCACGACATCGGCAAGAACATCGTCGGCGTCGTGCTCGGCTGCAACAACTACGAGGTGATCGACCTCGGCGTGATGGTCCCGGCCGAGCGAATCCTCGACACCGCGGTCGAGGTGGGCGCCGACGTCGTCGGGCTCTCCGGCCTGATCACCCCGTCGCTCGAGCAGATGGTCGACGTCGCGGCCGAGATGGAGCGCCGGAACATCTCCGTGCCGCTGCTGATCGGCGGCGCCACGACCTCTCGCCAGCACACGGCGGTCAAGATCGCGCCGGCCTACGCACACG
Source organism: Gaiellaceae bacterium (assembly GCA_036271235.1). Classification (GTDB taxonomy): domain Bacteria; phylum Actinomycetota; class Thermoleophilia; order Gaiellales; family Gaiellaceae; genus PALSA-600. The sequence goes on along the minus strand of DATBBA010000063.1, from coordinate 33,867 downwards.
AGACGGTGCACGTGCTCGATGCGAGCCGGGTCGTCGACGTCGTCTCCGGCCTGCTCGACCCCGGACGACGCGGTGCGTTCGACGACGAGAACCGCGAGCTCCAGGAGCGTCTGCGCGAGCAGTACGCGCAGAAGGTGAAGCGCCCGCTGCTGCCGCTGCTCGAGGCGCGTGAGCATCGCGACGCGGTGAGCTTCGAGAACCTGCCGGCGCCGCCGTTCACGGGTGTCGAGGTCGTGGAGCCCTCGCTCTCCGAGCTCGTGCCGTTCATCGACTGGCAGTTCTTCTTCTACGCCTGGGACCTGAAGGGCAAGTTCCCTGCGATCCTCGAGAACCCGGCGGCGCAGGAGCTCTACGACGACGCGCTCGTCCAGCTCGAGCAGATCGTTCGCGAAGGGTCGCTCACGGCGCGCGGTGTCTACGGCTTCTGGCCGGCACACGCCGAGGGAGACGACGTGGTGCTGGACGGCACCCGCTTCTGCTTCCTGCGCCAGCAGGCCCGAAACGGCGACGGGCGCCCGAACCGGTGTCTCGCCGACTACGTGGCACCCGGAAGCGACTCGATCGGAGCCTTCGCGGTGGGGATCAACGGGGCCGACGAGCTGTCCGCGATCCACGAGGCGGCAAACGACGACTACAACTCGATCATCGTCAAGGCGCTCGCCGATCGTCTCGCTGAGGCCTTCGCCGAATGGCTCCACCAGCGGGCAAGGCGCCAGTGGTATGCGCCCGGGGAGGAGCTCTCCGACGCGGACATGCGCGCCGAGCGCTTCCGCGGGATCAGGCCCGCATTCGGGTACCCCGCCTGTCCCGATCACAGCGAGAAGGGCAAGCTCTTCGACCTGCTCGGAGCGCGCGAGATCGGCCTCGAGCTGACCGAGAGCTACGCGATGGTTCCGGGCTCCGCGGTGAGCGGGATCTACCTCGCGCACCCCGGTGCGAAGTACTTCGCGGTGGGCCGCATCGACGCCGACCAGCTCTCGGATTACGCTGCTCGTAAGGGAGTATCCGTGGTACAAGTGGAGAAGTGGTTGCGGCCAAATCTTTCGTAGCCGCGGCGTTCTTCGGGCTTCTATTCACGGCGACGGCGCTCGGAGACGCCCCCACCGTACGGTTCACGAACGCCGATCAGGCAAAGGCGCAGGCGGCGCTCCTGAAGCGCGTAGACCTGGGTGCAGGTTGGGCCGGCGGCCCGATCAAGGCGAGCGCGTTGACGGCGCCTGACTGCCCGGGCTTCTCGCCGAAGGAGTCCGATCTCACCGTCACGGGACATGCCGACGCGCTCTTCACCTTCAAGGAGGCGGGCGTCGAGCTCGACCAGGACGTCGAGGTGCTGTCGTCGGACGACGCCGTGATGAAGGACTTCGCGCGGACGATCTCCCCGCAGCTCGGCCGTTGCATCGGCTACCAGCTCGGAAAGACCGCGAACGTGCTCGACGTATCGGTCGCGCGCGTGGCGTTCCCGAAGACCGGTGCGGTGAGTGCCGTCTACCGCGCAGAGCTAAGCGTGCGGACGCCCAAGGGCCAGGGTAAGTTGCTCTCCGACTACGTCTTCTTCGGAGAGGGACGCGTGGAGTACGAGTTCACCGTGATCGCACCCGTCGGAGCTCGCTACCAGCTCGGCCGGTTCGAGCTCGGGCTTGCGAAGATCCTGCTGCGGCGCGCGGGCGGATCGTGAGCGGTCGGCGCGCCCTGCTCGCAGCGGTGGTCGCGGGACTCGCCGTCACGGCGATCGCGGCCGCCGACGTGAACGATCCGAAGACGAGGATCACCAAGGCCGACCAGGCTCATGCAGCAGCGGCAGTCCTCCGCCTCAGCGATCTCGGGGCGGCCTGGACGGGCGGCCCGGAGAAGCCGAACTCGGTGAAGATCCCGGTCTGCCCGTCGAACCAGCCGCACTACAACGACCTCACGATCACCGGCCATGCGGAATCCGGGTTTGCGCTCGATACCCAGGGCGTGGACATCGACACGGACGTCGAGGTCTTCAAGAGCAAGGCGCAGGTCTCCAAGCTGATCTCGCGCGTCATCACCCCGGCCCTCGGCGGCTGCCTCCGCTACGACCTCGTGAACTCGATCGGACGGTCGGCGACGGTCGGCCTGATGACGAAGCAGCCGGTCCCGGCCGTCGGCGACCGCGTCGGGCTCTTCCGGTTGAGCCTGAGCCTCAAATCCGGCGGCAAGACCGTCAAGGTGCTGAGCGACTACCTGTTCCTCTCGAACGGACGGATCCAGTTCTTCGTGAACATCGTCGCGCCGGCAAACGTCGAGGACGAGCTTCCCGCGCTCGAGAGCCGCATCGCGAAGACGCTCGCCCTGCGCGGCACGGGCTAGACCAGGTCTCAGGGCTTGGCGGCCGCCCCCTCGGTTATCCTGGGTGTGTTGGCGCCTTCGGGCGCCGGTTTCTTTGAGATGAGAGCGGTGACATTGAGAGCGGCGACATGAAGACCACGCTCAAGAGAGGTGTCGGCCGCGGAGCCGAGCTCAACGGACAGAACGGCCACGCCGTCTTCCCGCCCGCGGCGGTCAGCTCCGTCGTCAAGTATCGGGCGCCGGTCGCCGGCCGGACCGGGCTCGGGCTCATCGGCCGGATCCTGCTCTTCGTGTTGCTCGTGATCCTGGCAGTCGGGATCGCCGGGGCCGGGGCCGCGTACCTGTACTTCCACGACACGGTTTCCGGGCTGCAGGCGCACTCGCTGCCGGTGAAGATCGCCGAGAAGCAGCTCCACGTCACGCTTCCGGGCCATGCCGCGATCGCACTCGTGCTCGGCTACGACCAGCGCGCAGGCGCGGAGTTCTCTTCCCAGTCCCGCTCGGACACCGTGATGCTGATCCGGGCGGATCCGTCGACGAAGTCGATCTCGATGCTCTCGATCCCCCGGGATCTCGGCGTGCCGATCTACTGCCCGGGCACCTCGACGCCACTCCGGACGGACAAGATCAACTCGGCATACGCGACGTGCGGGCCGAAGGGAACCGTCGACACCGTGCAGCACATGACGAACCTTCCGATCAACTTCCTCGTCACGGTGAACTTCCGCGGCTTCCAGCAGCTCGTCGACAAGATCGGCGGGATCTGGCTCGACATCGACCGGCGCTACTTCCACGTGAACGACGGCAGCGCCTCCGAGGACTACTCGAACATCAACATCCAGCCGGGCTACCAGCTTCTGAGCGGCACGAACGCCCTTGCCTTCGTCCGCTACCGCCACACCGACGACGACTACCACCGCATCGCCCGCCAGCAGCAGTTCGTCCGCGCCTTCAAGGAGCAGATGACGAAGAGCCTCGGCCCCTCGCAGATCCTCTCGTTCGTGAAGATCCTCAAGCAGAACGTCGAGATCGGGGCGCCGCCGGGCGCGCTCAGCGACAGCTCCGTCCTCGGCTGGGGGCTCTTCCTGCTGAGCCTTCCGGGCGGCCACTTCTTCCAGGACAAGATCGCGGGAGTCACGGGCGACAGCCAGACGAGCACGGCCCCCCAGAACATTGCGGCGGCGGTGCAGGAGTTCACGCATCCGAACGTCACGGTGTCGAAAGCCGCGAACGCAGCCGCACTCGGGAAGAAGCTGAAGGTCAAGAACGCCCCGCCCGTACCCTCGAAGACCTCGGTGCTCGTGCTGAACGGCAACGGGGTCGGCGGGTCCGCCGCGAACGGCTCGTACCTCCTCCGCCAGAAGGGCTACGTCACCGTCCTGCCGCCCGGGAACGTCGATCCGAACGCGCCGACGCAGAACTACTTCCATACGGCGATCTACTACGACAAGCGCCAGAAGGGCGCCCTCGACGCAGCGAACGCGCTTGCGAAGCTCTTCGTCCCGGCGAACGTCGGCCCGCTCCCGAAGAGCCCGAAGCTTCGCGCGCTCGATCCGGGTGCGATGGCCGTCGTGGTGGTCGGGAGCACGTTCCACAACCAGCTCGTCACCCAGCCACCGCCGCCACCGGCGCCGGTCCACGTCGCGCCGAACGTCCGCTCCGACGGGACGACCGGCCTCGGTCTGATCGCGCCGTACAAGGACAAGGTGCCGTTCACCCTGGAGGTGCCGACGGTGCTCGAGAGCTCGTCCTACCCGGACGACCAGTACGGCGACAAGGCCAAGCGGCTCTACTGGATCGACAAGAAGAACCACGAGAAGGCGATCCGGCTCGTCTTCAAGACGGGGGCCGACGAGTACTGGGGGATCGAGGAGACGAACATGCCGAATCCTCCGGTGCTCGCCGACAAGAGCTTCCAGCACAACATCAAGGGCCGCGAGTTCCAGCTGTACTACTCCGGCTCGAACCTCCACATGATCGTGCTGCGCGTCCACGACAAGAGCTACTGGGTCGTGAACACGCTTCTCGACTCGCTCTCGAACGAGACGATGATCGCCATCGCCGCGGGCCTGAAGCCCCTTCCCGACGGGAAGCACGCAAAGTAGAGTCCCGGGCCATGGCTCGGGTGGGCATCTTCGGCGCCGGCTGGGTCGGCCTCGTGACGGGGGTCTGCTTCGCCGAGCTCGGACACGAGGTCGTGATCCGCGACGTCGTCCCGGAGAAGATCGAGGCGCTCCAGCTCGGTGAGGTGCCGTTCCACGAGCTCGACGTTCCCGAGCTGCTCGAGCGCAACCGCGACCGGCTGACGTTCACGCTCGACGCGGGGGCGCTCGCGGACTGCCCGTTCCTCTTCGTCTGCGTCGACACGCCCCCGACGCAGTCCGGCGACGCCGACCTCTCGCGGGTCTGGAGCGTCGTCGATCAGCTTCCCGAGCTTTCCGGCCGCGCGATCCTGGTGATGAAGTCGACGGTGCCCGTCGGGACGGGGGAGAAGATCCGCCACGGCCTTGCCGAACGCGGCCTCGACCTCGGTTACGTCTCGAATCCCGAGTTCCTCGCCGAGGGCAACGCGGTGCGCGACTTCCTGCATCCGGACCGGATCGCGATCGGCTGCTTCGAGGAGGCAGACGGCGATGCGGTCGCCGAGCTCTACGCCTCGCTCGACGCGCCGATGGTGCGCTGCGACGTCAACTCGGCCGAGATGATCAAGCTTGCCGCAAACGCGGCGTTGATGACGCGGATCTCCTTCATCAACGAGATCGCGAACGTCTGCGATGCGACCGGCGCCGACGTGGTCAAGGTCGCCGAGGGAATCGGCCACGACCGGCGGATCGGCCCGCATTTCCTGAAGGCGGGAATCGGCTTCGGTGGTTCGTGTTTTCCCAAGGACTCTTTGGCTCTGAAGCAACTTGCATCGAACTCTGGCTATCACTTCCAGCTCCTCGGAGCGGTGATCGAGGTCAACGACCTGCAGAAGCGCCGCGTGATCGGCAAGCTCGAGAAGCATCTCGGGTCGCTCCGCGGGAAGAAGGTGGCGCTGCTCGGGCTCGCGTTCAAGCCGGGAACCGACGACATGCGGGAGGCACCGTCGATCGTCCTCGCCGGGCGGCTGCTCGCCGAGAGCGCCGAGGTTCGGGGTTGGGACCCGGTCGCCGACGGACGGGTGCTCCCGGCGGGTATCGAGATCGTCCCGACGGTGGCTGACGCCGTCCGGGACGTCGACGCGGCGGTGATCGTGACCGAGTGGCCCGAGCTGGCCGGCCTCGCGAGCGCCGAGACACATGCCCTGATGGCGAACCCCCTGATCGTGGACGGCCGCAACCTGCTCGATCCCGCGGCCGTCCGTGCTGCCGGGTTCGTCTACGAGGGGATAGGCCGGCCCTCGAACGGGCACGAGGGCCCCTAGATGGAGGCGATCATGCTCTGCGGCGGCAAGGCCGAGCGCCTCGGCGACGCGGCCGGCGGGCGCCCGAAGTCGCTCGTCCCGATCGCCGGGAAGCCGATGGCCGCCTACCAGGTGGCCCGGCTCGCGAAGGCGGGGGTCGACCGCGTGATCATCTCGTGCGCCGACGGTCAGGGCGCAGCGTTCGAGGAGGAGCTCGCCGGGCTCGGCCCGGAAATCGTGGCCGCCGAGGAGCCCGAGCGGCTCGGTCGTGGCGGCGGGATCGTCTTCGCCTCTCGCATGCGCAACGAATCCGGCGACATCTTCGCGCTGAACGGCGACGAGCTCGTCGCGGTCGACTTCACGGCGCTCCTCGCCCGCCATCGCGAATCGGGTGCTGCCGGGACGGTCGCGGTCGCCCAGCCGCGCTCCCCGTTCGGGGTCGTCGACCTCGGCGAGGGCGATGCGATCACGGGCTTCAGCGAGGCGGGCGCGATCCCCTACTGGGTGAGCTGCGGCATCTATGTTCTCTCCGAGGAAGGCCTTGCGCGCTTCCCCGAGCGCGGCGACCACGAGACGACGGCGTTTCCGGAGCTCGCCGCCGAGGGCCGGCTCCACGCCTATCGGCACGCCGGTCTGTGGCTCACGGTGAACACGCCGAAGGAGCTGCGCACCGCGACCGACCACGTTGCAGCGCACCCCGAGTGGCTCGCATGACCGACGTCGGCTCCCTCGCCCCGTGGGCCTTTGCGAGCCGGCGCGTCGAGAAGCCCTGGGGCCACGAGCTGATCTGGGCCCTCACGGACGTCTACTGCGGCAAGGTCCTCTTCGTGAAGGCGGGCCATTCGCTCTCGCTCCAGTACCACGAGGCGAAGGACGAGTCGTGGTTGATCCAGTCCGGGCTCGCGAGGATCGAGCTCGGCGCGGTGGGCGACGAGCACCTCGCCGAGGAGACCGTCGGGCCGGGGGCGACGTTCCACTACATGCCCGGCACCGTTCATCGCATCACCGCCGTCGAGGACACGACGATCCTCGAGGTCTCGACGCCGCACCTCGACGATGTCGTGCGGCTCGCAGACAGCTACGGCCGCGAAGGCACCTCGGCGCCGTAGCGGACTCAGGCCGGCAGGATCTGAATCGTTCGCTCCTGTGCGACGACGCTGAAGTGGCGTAGGTCGAGCGTGAGCACACGACCCCCGTTGCGCTCCGCACATGCGACGACGCTCGCGTCTGCCAGCCCGAGCGGAAGGTCCGCGTAGCGCCGGATGAGCTCGCGCATATGCGGGAGATCGTCCTCTGGGTCGACGAGAGTGAACGCGCGCTCGGCCAGATCGGACATGAAGGCATCGAGGGCCGCGACGCCAAGCCGGGTCTCGATCAGGTAGCCGATCTCGGCGAGGATCCCGGCGGGAACGAGATACGGGCCGCGCTCGTCGTCGAATGCCTCCTGCCATATATGGCACAGCAATCAGCGGCTGCGCCGAACGCCGATGATTGACAGTGATGTGGTAAGGTTGCGCGATGAACGGATTCACCGTTGGCGCGGCGGCAGCCCACACGGGCTGGTCGGCCCGGATGCTTCGCTACCTCGAGGCTCAGGGCCTTGTCGTTCCGGAGCGCTCCGCGGGTGGCTACCGCCTCTACGGCCTGGGCCAGCTGAACCGTCTCAGGGCGCTGACGAGCCTCCGCGCCGGCCGCGGAGTCGGGATCGACGACATCGTCTTCGCCGCACGGCTCCGCAGGGAGCCCGAGCTGCGGCGCGAAGTGGACGCCTGGCTCGCCGCCGGGGACGACGCAGGCTCCTGGATCGACTGGGAGCAGCGCAAACACGAGCGGCTGCTCGCCGCCTGAGAACTCACAACTAAACTGGCTCGACGAAGGGGGAGGACGCAATGGCGACCACAAGACGCTACGACGTGAAGGATCTGTCGCTCTCGGCAGAGGGCGTGCGCAGGATCATGTGGGCCGACCGGCAGATGCCGGTGCTGGCCGCGATCCGGGAGCGCTTTGCCGCCGAGCAGCCGCTTGCCGGATACCGCATCTCGGCGTGCCTGCACGTCACGACCGAGACGGCGAACCTGATGCGCACGCTGAAGGCCGGCGGCGCCGACGTCGTGCTGTGCGCCTCGAATCCGCTCTCGACCCAGGACGACACCGCCGCGGCGCTCGTCGAGGAGTTCGACATCTCGGTCTTCGCGATCAAGGGCGAGGACAACGACACCTACTACCAGCACATCGAGGCGGCGGTCGATCACAAGCCGCAGCTCACGATGGATGACGGCGCCGATGTGATCGGCGTGCTCCACACGGCGCGGCGCGAGCAGCTCGGGGACATCATCGCCGGGATGGAGGAGACGACCACCGGGGTGATCCGCCTCAAGGCGATGGAGGCCGACGGCGCGCTCGCCTTCCCGGTGATCGCGGTCAACGACGCGCGCACGAAGCACTTCTTCGACAACCGCTACGGCACCGGGCAGTCGACGATCGACGGGATCATCCGGTCCACGAACGTGCTGCTCGCCGGCAAGCGCTTCGTCGTCGCCGGCTACGGCTGGGTCGGCCGGGGCGTCGCGATGCGCGCGAAGGGGCTTGGAGCCCACGTGATCATCACCGAGGTCGACCCGATGCCTGCGCTCGAGGCGCTCATGGACGGGTTCGAGGTGATGCCGATGGAGGAGGCCGCGAAGATCGGCGACATCTTCTGCACCGCGACCGGCGACAAGCACGTGATCGACGAGCAGCACATGGCGGTGATGAAGGACGGCTCGATCCTCTGCAACACCGGCCACTTCAACGTCGAGATCAACATCCCGGCGCTGCGCTCGATGGCAGCCGAGACCCGCGAGGCGCGGCAGTTCGTCGAGGAGTTCACCCTCGCCGACGGGCGGCGGCTCTACCTGCTCGCCGAGGGGCGGCTCGTGAACATCTCGGCCGCCGAAGGGCACCCCGCGATCGTGATGGACATGTCCTTCGCGAACCAGGCCCTCTCGACCGAGTTCGCGGTCCAGCACGCGGCGACACTCGAGCCGCGCGTCTACCCGGTCCCGCGTGAGATCGACGAGGAGATCGCCCGGCTCAAGCTCGGGACGATGGGTGTCTCGATCGACACGCTCACCGAGGAGCAGGCGAAGTACCTGGCCTCGTGGGACGAAGGCACCTGATCCGCTCGGCGGCAATCGCCGCCGCTCTCAGCGTGACGATCGCCGCCCCGGCCGGGGCGGCGATCCGCTGGAAGACCGTCTCCGACGGCTTCGCCTCCGGGCCACCGCTCACCTCGGCGACCGGCTACGTCGCCTTCGGCAAGACGGCGGCGAGCTCGAGGTTCGCCGAGCGTCTCACGCCTGCAGCGAAGGCGCGACTCGGCACGATCGACTTCTCGAAGAACACGCTCGTCGCGATCTTCGGGGAGTTCGGCTGCGAGGATCCGCTGATCGCCGTCACCTCGGTCGTCCAGCACGGGAAGACGCTCGCCGTCGGGCTCGTGCACGAGCGGCCGTCGTCCAGCCTGGTCGAGTGCATGGCCATCTACGCCACATACCGCTTCCTCACGGTGCCGCTGACCGCGCTCGCGAAGCCGTACCCGACGCACGTCACGGTGACCGTTGCTCCAGCCTGAGCGAATCGTCCGCCTCGAGGACGACGCAGTCGTGTTCCTCGACCAGCGAAGGCTTCCGGCCGAGGAGGTCGAGGTCTCCTGCGGGAGCTCCGCCGAGGTGGCCGAGGCGATCCGGACGATGGTCGTTCGGGGCGCGCCCGCGATCGGGATCGCTGCGGCGTACGGGATCGCACTCGCCGCGTCGCTCGGCGAGGATCTCGCTGCGGCCGACGCAGTGCTTCGAGCCTCGCGTCCGACGGCGGTGAACCTTGCGTGGGCGCTCGACGAGATGCAAGCGGATCCGTCGGCCGGCCACGCACGCGCGATCCATCGCGACGAGGTCGAGCGCTGTCGCGCGATGTCGGCCCACGCGGCCGACCTGCTCTCGCCGGGGACACGCGCGCTGACCCACTGCAACGCCGGCGGGCTCGCGACCGGGGGGTACGGCAGCGCAGTCGGCGCGCTGATCACCGCGTGGGAGCGCGACCTGCTCGCCCACGTGTGGGTCGACGAGACGCGCCCTCTGCTTCAGGGCGCGCGGCTGACGGCGTGGGAGCTCGAAGCCTCCGGGATTCCGCATGCCGTGATCGCCGACTCTGCGGCCGCCTCGCGCATGTCGGCCGGCGAGGTGGACGTCGTGTTCACCGGCGCCGACAGGATCGCGGCGAACGGCGACACGGCGAACAAGATCGGCACGTACGGTCTTGCGGTGCTCGCCGCCCACCACGGCATCCCGTTCTACATCGTCGCCCCGAGCTCGACCGTCGATCACGCGATCGCGGGCGGAGCCGAGATCCCGATCGAGGAGCGCGACCCGGCCGAGGTGACCGCGCGCTTTCCCGCCCGCAATCCGGCCTTCGACGTCACGCCGGCCGATCTGATCACCGCGATCGTCACCGAGCACGGCATTCATCGATCGCCATACGTCGAGTCCCTCGCAGGCGCGGTGGTGGCGGCATGAAGGCGCTCCTGCTCGCCGCCGGCTACGCGATGAGGCTGCGGCCGCTCACCGAGCAGACCGCGAAGCCGTTGCTGCCTGTCGGCGGGCGGCCGATGGCCGACTGGATCCTCGACTCGATCGAGGAGTCCGGAACCGTCGACGGCGTCCACGTCGTGACGAACGCGGTCTACGCCGAGGCGTTCGAGCGGTGGGGGGCGGAGCGGGGGGTGACCGTCTGGAACGACGGCACCGCGACGAACGACGATCGCCTCGGCGCGCTCGGAGACATCCGCTTCGCGGTCGAGCAGGGCGGCCTCGGCTCCGACGGCCTGCTCGTGATCGCAGCAGACAATCTCTTCGAGTTCTCCCTCACCGACTACGTCGACTTCTGGTTCGAGAAGGGAGGCAGCGCACTTGCCGTCCACCGGCTCGCCGATCCTTCCCTGGCCTCGCTCTACGGCGTGATCGAGCTCGACCGCTCGGACCGCGTCGTCGGGATGCAGGAGAAGCCGGAGCAGCCGCGCTCGGATCTCGTCTCGACCGCCACGTACCTCTTCCCCCGGGAACACCTCGCGCTGCTCGACGTCTACCTCGACGAGGGCAACGCGCCGGATCCGCCCGGCGCGTTCCTTGCATGGCTCTGCGAGCGCGAGCCCGTCTACGGCTTCCGGTTCAGCGAGGCATGGCTCGATATCGGCGATCCCGAGCAGCTCCTCGAAGCCGACAACCGCTACCGCGTGGCGGCAGGGCTCCCGGTTCGGGACGTCTACACGCTGTGAGCGATACGCAGCGCGACACGATCGTCTTCATCCCCGCATGGAACGAAGAGCAGAACCTGCCCGCCGTGCTCACTGAGCTCCACGAGGAGTTGCCCCACGTCGACGTCCTCGTCGTCGACGACGGATCGACCGACGGAACAGCAGAGGTCGCGCGCGAGCACGGCGCGCTCGTCCTCTCCTTCGGCGTCAACCGCGGGCTCCGCGCCGGGATCGCGGCCGGCTATGCCTACGCGCGGGAGCACGACTACGCGTACTGCGGCCGGATCGATGCCGACGGCCAGCACCCGCCTGCCGAGCTACGCCGGCTGCTCGAGCGAGTTCGCTCCGGAGTCTGTGACGTTGCGATCGGGTCGCGCTTTGCCAGCGGCGAAGGCTTCGAGCCGTATCGCTACACCTCGACGGGAGCACGCCGCTTCGGTACCGCCCTGCTGCGACGCTCGATGGCCTCCACGCTGCGTCGCCCGTTCCTCGATCCGACGAGCGGGATGTACGCCGCGAACGCAGCGGCGTTGCCGGTGCTCGCGGAGCCGTATACGAGCGGCGCCCCGGAGGTGCAGGCGATCCTGCGCCTGAGCAGCGCCGGGCTTCGGGTCGACGAGGTGCCCGTCAACATGCGCGATCGAGCAAGCGGCGAGTCGAAGCTCCACGGGAAGAAGGCCGTCGTGCTCGTGCTGACCGTGATCGGGACGCTGTTCGCGGCCAGCCGACTCTGGAGGCGCGTTTCCGGTGGCTGAGCCGGTGCGGGTCGTCGCGGTGCTCGGGTACTCGAACGGCCGGAGCGAAGGGCTCGATCCGATCTCGGTAACGCGGCTCCGGCACGCGGAAGGCATCGCCACGGGCGCCCGTGCCGTCATCCTCTCGGGCTATGCCCGCCACGGCGGCCCGGGCGAAGCGGAGCTGATGCACGCCGCGTGGGCCGGGCCGGACGTTCCGCTCGTGTGCGACGCCGCGGCCGGATCGACCGCGGGGAACGCTGCCGGGATCGCGGCCGCCGCACGCGCTCTCGATGCCGACGAGGTCGTGGTCGTCACGTCGAGCTGGCATTCGTTCCGTGCTCGAACACTGGTGCGCTCGGCCTTGCGGGGGTCGCGAATCGGTCTCGAGGCGTCCCCGGCTCCGGGACGCCCCTCGTTGTGGCTCCGGGTTCGCGAGCTTGCCTGCATCGTCGCGCTTCCGGCGCAGCTCATGCTCCTGCGCACCTCGCTGCGGGCCCGGCAGGGAAGCGCCGCCGACCTGCAGCTGTAACGCACCTGGTACGAAGCTGGCACACGCGTGTTACGACTTCCCCCGTAGCGTTCGCGGCGTGGTTACTCGAGTTCCTCTTTCCCTCTCGCTGCGTGTCCTGTGGCCAGCCTGGGCCGCCGTTCTGCGACGGCTGCTGCCGGCTCGTCGTGCCAATCTCGGCGCCGCTCTGCGCGCGCTGTGGCGCCCCGACCGCCTGGCCCGTCGAGCGGTGCCGCGAGTGCGCCGGCCGCCGGTTGGCGTTTGCCTCGGCCCGCGCCGCGATCTTCTACCGCGGCCCCGTGAGGCCGCTCGTCCGGGCCTGGAAGGAGGGCGGTCGCCGCCCGTTGGCGACCCTCGCCGCCGAGTTCGTCGCCGGGCGCGTGCCCCGGCCGGCGGCAGACCTCATCACCTACATCCCGCCCGACGGGGATCGTTCTCTGCGGCGAGGCCACCATCCTGCAGAAGGGCTTGCCCGCGAGCTCGGAGGGACCTGGGGCCTCGAGTGCCGGGGGCTCATCTCGCGGCGGCGTGCGATCGCACGCCAGACAGGGCTCGCCCGCGAGGAACGGAGGGCGAACGTCCGCGGCGCGTTCGGTTGCCGGGATGCGGTTCGGGGTACGGTCGTACTCGTGGACGACGTGTATACGACGGGCGCGACAGTGGGCGCCGCGGCGACGGCCCTGCGGGCAGCCGGTGCGTCCGAGATCCACGTGGTGACCCTCGCCCGAGCGGTGCGCTAACCTCGATTGAGACCGACCCTACGACGCAGGAGGTGCCACGTTGCGGCTTCAGATCAAGGGACGGAACGATGAGCTCACGCCCGAAATCCGTTCGTACGTCGAGTCGAAGTTCATCCGCCTCGAGAGGCAGCTTGCGGAGGAGACGGAGGTCGAGATCGAGCTGGCGGAGGAGACCAAGCACGGGCGCTTCACGGCCGAGGCGACGGTGTTCGCAAAGGGCCAGACACTTCGCGGCGTCGAGTCGACCTCGGATCCTCGGGCCTCGATCGACAAGCTCGCGGAGACGATGGAGCGACAGATCGTCGGGTACCGCGAGAAGCGCCGGCTCGAACGGCGGCGGCGAACCGAGCACCACCGCGTCTAGGTTCACGAACCGCGAGAGCGTCTGAGGCCGACCCGGTTGGGCATCTTTCGGCGGGGTGAGCCCCTGCACGTGAAGCTCGCGCGTGAGGGTGGCCTCGACCTCGCCGGTTCCCCTCCGAGCGGGAACCCAGTCGCACCGGGCCCGGAGGCGGCGCGCTCGCCCTGGGATGCCGCGGGCATCCACGGCGTCCACCGCGTGCGTCAATGGGACGTCGTCACGACCGCGCAGGCTCCGGAGCTCGAAGGGGAACGCGTGGAGCTCGTCGCGGTCTCGCCCGAGCAGGTCGTCCGCAGCGGTGCATCGGGAGACCTCTCACCGCTCACGAACGCCGTGGAGCGGGACGTCCCGCGCCCCTACCGCGCCGAGGCCGTTCGCCGCCAACGGGACCTCTGGGCGGTTGCGGCGCGGCGAATCGAGGTCGTCCGGCTACCGGGCGTCGAAGGGCAGGAGCTCGAGCTTTCGAGCCATGCAGGCGAGCGAACGCTCGTCGTCGACGGCGAGCCCGTCCTCGGCACGATTCCGGCGCTCGAGCGCGACGAGCACGTCGTCCGCGTGCACCGGATCGCCGGGGATGCGTTCGAGGTCGACGTGGACCCGCTCTGACACGTAACCGGCTCAATGTCGCCGGGGGGCCAGCCGATACCCTGTAGTCATGGCAGAGATGGGCGACGGCTTCGAGAAGTTCTTCCGCTTCGGCGAGGGTCGCCGGATGAAGCGGATCCAGCAGCAGGCTGCCTACGTCGCCACGCTCGAGCCCGAGTTCCATGTCCTCTCCGACCGGCAACTCCTCGAGAAGACCGTCGAGTTCAGAGAGCGGCTCGCAAACGGCGAGGAACTGAACAATCTCCTCTTCGAGGCGTTCGCCGCCGTACGCGAGGCACGCCTCCGCGAGTCGGACCAGCGCATGTTCGACGTCCAGATGATGGGCGGGATCGTGCTGCACGAGGGCGATGTGGCCGAGATGAAGACCGGCGAGGGCAAGACCTTCGTCGCGAGCCTGGCGCTCTACCTGAACGCGCTGCCGACGGTCGAGCTCGCCGACGGGCGCACCCTCGGCCAGGGCGTCCATCTCGTCACCGTCAACGACTATCTCGCCAAGCGCGACGCCGAGTGGAACCGCGGGGTCTACGAGCGGCTCGGGATGACGGTCGCCCACATCGAGGCCGAGCTCCAGATGGACTTCGCGAAGCGCAAGGCCGCCTACGAGGCCGACATCACCTACGGCACGAACTCCGAGTTCGGTTTCGACTACCTCCGCGACAACATGTCCGTCTCGCTCGAAGGCATCGTCCAGCGCGGTCACCGCTACGCGATCGTGGACGAGGTCGACTCGATCCTGATCGACGAGGCGAGGACGCCGCTGATCATCTCGGGTGAGCCGACCGGCGCCGCCAAGGTCTACGCCGACATGGCGCGCATCGCCCGCGGTCTTCGCGGTGTCGCCTCGAAGGGCTCGAAGGTCGAGGACGCCGAGCTCCAGCACGAGTACGACTACCTCTACGAGGAGAAGCACAAGACCGTCTCGGCGACCGAGTCCGGGATCGAGAAGGTCGAGCGCGCGCTCAAGATCGAGAACCTCTACGCGCCCGAGAACGTCCAGCTCGTGAACCATCTCCAGCAGGCGCTGAAAGCAGAGGCGCTCTTCAAGCGCGACACCGACTACGTGATCGAGGACGGCGAGGTCAAGATCGTCGACGAGTTCACGGGCCGGATCATGGAAGGCCGCCGCTGGTCCGAGGGCCTGCACCAGGCCGTCGAGGCGAAAGAGGGCGTCGCGATCCAGGACGAGAACCTGACTCTCGCCACGATCACGCTCCAGAACTACTTCCGGCTCTACGAGAAGCTCGGTGGGATGACCGGTACCGCGAAGACCGAGGAGAAGGAGTTCGTCGAGATCTACGGCCTCGAGGTCGTTCCGATCCCGACGAACGTCGACGTCGCGCGCAAGGACGAGAACGACCTGATCTTCAAGACGGTCGAGGGCAAGTTCATGGCGGTCACCGCCGACATCAAGGAGCGCCACGCGACGGGTCAGCCGGTGCTCGTCGGCACGATCGCCGTCGAGACCTCGGAGCTCCTCTCCGAGCTCCTGAAGCGCCAGGGCGTGCCCCACAAGGTGCTGAACGCAAAGGAGCACGCGAGCGAGGCCGAGATCATCAAGGACGCCGGCCAGATCGGGGCCGTGACGATCGCGACGAACATGGCCGGCCGCGGCGTCGACATCAAGATCGACGACGACGTGAAGGCGCTCGGGGGCCTCTACGTCCTCGGCACCGAGCGTCACGAGGCCCGCCGGATCGACAACCAGCTCCGCGGCCGCTCGGGCCGCCAGGGCGACCCCGGTGAGACGCGCTTCTACCTCTCGGGCCAGGACGACCTCGTCCGGCTGTTCGCGGGCGACCGGCTCTACAACATCATGGACAGGTTCAAGGTGCCGGACGACCAGCCCATGGACCAGAAGATCCTCACGAACCAGATCGAGAACGCGCAGAAGAAGGTCGAGGAGCAGAACTTCGTCCAGCGCAAGAACGTCCTCAAGTACGACGACGTGATGAACGCCCAGCGCATGGTGATCTACGAGCAGCGCCGCGCCGTGCTCGAAGGGCAGGACCTCTCCGAGGAGATCAAGGAGATCTGGCTGCCCGAGGTGATCGAGAACGTCGTCGAGGCCTACACGACGGCCGAGATCGAAGGCGACTGGGACCTCGGCGAGCTCGTCGCCGCGATGGAGGCGCTCTACGGCACCGGTGTCGCGGCCGAGGAGCTGAAAGGCCTCGACCGCAACTCGATCGTCTCCGAGTTCCTCGACGACGCCACCGACGCCTACCTCGAGCGCGAACGCCAGATCGAGAGCATCCACGAAGGGCTCATGCGTGACCTCGAGCGGTTCATGGTGCTCCAGGTCGTCGACGTCCGCTGGCGCGAGCACCTCGAGAACATGGACTACCTGCGCGACGGCATCCACCTGCGTGGGCACGCCCAGAAGGATCCGCTCGTGGAGTACCGCAACGAGGGGCACACGATGTTCCAGGAGCTCAGCCGGCTGATCCACGAGGAGGTCGTCGCGCTCCTCTTCCACGCCCAGATCGAGGCGGAAGACGGGGCGAACGGCAACGGCAGCGGCCCGCTTCCGGCGGGCCAGCCGTCGAACGGAGGCGGTCGCGGGCTCAGCTACCAGCACGAGACGGTCTCGGGCGCCCAGGCCATGGCCGCAGCGGGCGGCAACCCGAACGGGATGGCGATGCAGGGAAACGGGGCCCCGCCGCCCGCGCCCGTGCCGGTCGTGAAATCCGAGCAGGAGACCGTCGGCCGCAACGATCCGTGCTGGTGCGGCTCGGGCAAGAAGTTCAAGCGCTGCCACGGCGCGTAGGACCCACGTCCCCGCGCACGACGGGCCGACCGGTACCATCGACCGGCGATGGCCGACACAGACGCACCGCTTTCCGAGCAGCTCGAAGGGATCGGGACCCAGCTTCTCTGGGTCCGTGATTACCTTTGACCCGGGCAAGCTGAAGTCGCGTCAGGCCGAGCTCGAGGCGGCCATGAGCGCGCCGGGCTTCTGGGACGACCAGGGGCAGGCGCAGAAGATCAGCACTGAGCACGCGCGCGTGTCGGAGCGGCTCGATGCCTACGAGCGGCTCACCCGCGAGTACGAGGACGCCCGCGAGCTGTACGAGCTCGAGCCGTCGATGGCCGACGAGATCGCGGCGTCGATCGGGCCGCTCCAGCAGGAGCTCGCGCGGCTCGAGGAGGCGGCGCAGTTCAACGGCGACTACGACTCCGACGACGCCGTCGTGACGCTGCAATCGGGTACGGGCGGCACCGACGCGCAGGACTGGACCGAGATGATGATGCGGATGTACGAGCGCTGGGCCGCCGGCCGGGGCTTCAAGGTCGAGCTCCTCGACACGAGCCCAGGTGAGGAAGCGGGGCTGAAGAGCTCGACGTTCACGATCGGCGGCGAGAACGCCTACGGGATCCTGAAGGCCGAGCGCGGCAAGCACCGCCTCGTGCGGCTCTCGCCGTTCGACTCGGCACATCGCCGGCAGACGTCGTTCGCGACGGTGATCGTTGCGCCGCTCCTTCCGGACGACACCGATGTCGAGATCGACGAGGGCGACCTCAAGATCGACACCTATCGGGCGCAGGGGGCCGGCGGCCAGCACGTGAACAAGACCGACAGCGCCGTCCGCATCACGCACCTGCCGAGCGGGATCGTCGTCCAGTGCCAGAACGAGCGCTCGCAGTCGGCGAACAAGCAGACCGCGATGCGCGTTCTGAAGTCTCGCCTCGTCGAGAAGGCCGAGGAGGAGCGCGAGGCGATGATGGCGAAGGAACGTGGAGGTGCCGCCAACACCGGCTTCGGCGGCGAGTGGATCAGAACCTATGTCCTCCATCCATACCAGCAGGTCAAGGATGCGCGAACCGGCTACGAGACCGGAAACACGCAGGGCGTCCTCGACGGAAACCTCGATCCCTTCATCCACTCCTACCTGCTCGCGAAGGCTGCCGGGCGAGTCGGGTAGCCGTGTCGGTTATGCTTTCTCGACTCTTCGCCCTTGGCCCTCGGGATGAGTGAGGTGCCGGTTCATAACGTGGACGATCGAGACCGCATACTCTCACCGACTGCCACGGCACTCGCCGAGCCGCCCCCGGTACCCGAGCAGAGCTCGCCGGGCGCCGGGTCGATGATCGTGTTCGACAACGTCACGAAGGTCTACGAGCCCGACGTCGTCGCCCTGGACGACGTGACGTTCCACATCGACAAGGGCGAGTTCGTCTTCGTCGTCGGCGCGTCCGGATCCGGCAAGTCCACGCTCGTGCGGCTGCTCCTGAAGGAGCTCGAGGCGAGCAAGGGCAAGATCGTCGTCGGCGGCCGCGACCTGACGCGGCTCAAGCGCTCGAAGGTGCCGATGCTCCGCCGCAACATCGGCTGCGTCTTCCAGGACTTCAAGCTGCTCCCGAACCGGACCGCCGCCGAGAACGTCGCCTACGCGCTCAAGGTGCAGGGCGAGGGCAGGAGCGCGATCCGCAAGAAAGTCCCGGAGGTGCTCTCGATGGTCGGCCTCTCGAACCGGATGAACTCGCTGCCGGACGAGCTCTCGGGCGGCGAGCAGCAGCGCGTGTCGATCGCCCGCGCCTTCGTGAACCACCCGCCGCTCCTCGTCTGCGACGAGCCGACCGGCAACCTCGACCCGGACACCTCTGTCGGGATCATGCAGCTCCTCTACCGGATCAACATGTCGGGAACGACCATCCTGATGGTCACCCACGATCGCGAGATGGTCGACAAGATGCGCAAGCGCGTGATCCAGCTCGAAGGCGGGCGCCTCGCGCGCGACGAGCGGCGCGGGGGCTACACGGGCGAATGAGGCTCCGTCTGCTCGTATCGGAGGCGTGGCGCAGCCTGGGCGCGAACCTCTCGACCACGTTCGCCGCGATGATGACCGTCCTCATCGGGATGTTCCTGCTCGGGCTGCTGATCGCGCTCGGAACGCTCACGCTCTCGTGGTCGAACCACGTGAAGCACGAGATCAGCATGCGGGTCGAGTTCAAGATGACGTCCGACAAGGGCGGCCAGGCGACGAAGGCGCAGGAGAACGCCGTCGCGCGCAGCCTCCAGGGGAATCCGCTCGTCGGCTCGCTCAAGTTCATCCCCAAGAGCGTGGCGCTGGCGCAGATGCGCAAGACACAGCCGCAGCTCGTGAACGCGGTTCCCTGGAACCCGTTCCCCGACGTGATCGAGGTCACCCCGACGCGCGGCGAGGACGTCGGAAAGCTCTACGCGAGCCTGCATCCGCTTGCTCCCGGAGTCCAGAAGGTCATGCACGACACGCGTGACTCCAACCGGATCCTCCGTTTCGCCCACTGGGTCGAGCTGATCTTCCTGATTGCGGTCGCGATCCTGCTCACCTCCGCCTCGCTCCTGATCGCGAACACGATCCGACTCTCGATCTTCTCGCGCCGCCGCGAGATCGAGGTGATGAAGCTCGTCGGCGCCACGAACTGGTTCGTCCGCGGCCCGTTCATGATCGAGGGCCTCCTGTGCGGCCTCGGCGGGGCGGCGCTCGCGGTGCTCCTGCTCCTGATCGGCAAGGAGGTCGCCGTGCCGGCGATCCTCCACAGCGCACTCTCGACGCCTCCCGACGTCCACGCGCTCGCGTTCCCGTTCACGGCGCTGGCGATCATGGGGATCGGTCTGGCGCTCGGCGCGGTCGGCTCCGGGCTGACCGTCCGACGATTCCTGAAGGTCTAGCCACATGCGATTCGGGGGGATCGCACTTCTCGGCTCAGCCGTCGCGATCCGCGCCACTGCGGGGCCTGCCGCTGCGGCGAATCCGATTGTCGTCGTCCTTTCGCAGGCGACGTCGACGACCCCGACGAACGCATGCGTCGCCGCGAGCACTACCGATTCCGTCACCGGACAACCGGTGGCAGCAGACATCGAGCTCGTGCTCTCTCCAGCCATGAGGGACAGCCCTCCTGTCCTCCTGAAGACCGACTTCGCCGGCAAGGGAATCTCCTGCTTCGACTCTCCGCTCGGAACAACGGCGATCAGGACGGGCGTCTCTTTTCAGAGCGCTGGGATCGTCATCCACACTCCGACGGGCGATGTCGTCGGCGCCGGGACCGGCAACGCGATCTCCGTGAACTACGGGCTCACAGTGTTGCCTCCACAGGAGATCACACTCGCCTCGTCCGCAACCCCCGCGTCGCTCGTCGTAGGCCAGTCGGGCTCGTTGGCGTTCAAGCTGCAGAATACGGGCTCCCAGCCGGCCGGGCTCGTGACCCTCTCGGTCGTGCTTAGCGGTGCCGCGGCGAACGTGACTTCCGCAACGTCAGACGAAGGGTCATGCTCGGGCACGACGACCGTAGCGTGCTCGATCGGCACGATCCAAGGCGGCGCCCAGTCGAACGTGACGATTGCAGTTTCACCCCCCGCGACGGGAACGGTCTCGGTCAATGCGTCCGCTTCGTGGCGGATAGGCACGACGACGTATTCGACGACCGGGTCCCTGTCCATGGAAGTCGCTGCGGCTCCCGTCAGATCCGACCTCGCCATCCATTTGAGCAGGCCGAAGGCCAGGATGTACGCAGGTAGGGCCGTCACGGTCACCGGGGTCGTGAGCAACGCGGGGCCAGGTGATGCAGCCGGTGCGACTGTGACCATCAAGATTCCGGCGCGCGCGCGATTGACGGCGCTCCACGGCACCGGAGTGGTATGCGTGCTCGTTCGACGGACGTGTCGGATCGCCGCGATCCGTTCCTCGAAGTCGTCCGCGTTCTCCCTGGTCTTCGTCCCGTCGAAGTCCGGCGTTCTCAACCTCACGGCTGCGGTGATCGCCGCTGCCAAGACCGATCCGAGCACCGCCAACAACACGGCACGCCTTGCCCTTGTCGTAAAGCCCGCCCCGCATGCCCGACGCGGCGGGTGAAGGTGAAGACTTGACTGTCCGCCGGTTCTTGGTCCTCGCGGCAGCTGTCCTCGCGGCAGGCGCCCTGGGTGTCGGGCAGGCCGCCGCGGCGAATCCGATCACGGTCGCGCTCACGGCGACCGGTCAGCCGTCGGCCGGAAGCACCCAGACCTGCGTGTCGATCGTCACGACCGACAGCGTCTCCAACCAGCCCGTCGCGGCGGATCTCGTCCTGCAGGTCGGAACGCTGACCTTCAACGCAATCAGCCACGCGCTGATGAGCGGAGGAACCGTCGCCGCGAAGACCGATTTCACGGGCAAGGGAAGCATCTGCTTCGACCCGCCACCGCTCACGCTGCTCGCGGGCGCAAACGTCACGCTCTACCAGGGCACGGCGGTGGTCGTCCACGGCTCCCCCGACTACACGACGACGGGGACGAGCAACACGGTCAGCGTGAAGTGGAGCTCGTCGACGCCCCCGGCAGTGGCTGTCACACCGTCGTCGAGCTCTCCGTCTCTCGTGTCGGGAGTTCCCGACACGGTCAACGTGGCTATCTCGTACAACGGAGGCCTGACGGCGGTGGCCCCGACGATCGAGGTCGATCTTTCGGGGGTCGCTGCGAGCGTCTCCTCGGCTACGGCCTCGTCCGGGTCGTGCGCGGGCACGACGACTGTCACCTGCTCACTCTCGGATCTCCCAAAGGGCAGCAGCACCAACGTCACGCTTCAACTCCTGCCGAGTGCGTCGGGCCAGCTCGCACTTGCGTTCGACCTTCGCTGGCACACCACGGTGACCTCGCAGGCAGGGCAGGTGATCAACTCGCCTGGGGACCAAACCGCGAGCCTGGCTTTGACAGTGGCGCAGCCGAGTGCCAACGTGAGCGTCGCGCTTCCGAAGGCAAGCCGCGTCGCGATGGGAAAGACAGCCAGCGTAACGGCGGTAGTCCGCAACCTGGGGCCGCAGCCCGCGCTCGGGACGAAGGTGGCGTTCACGCTCCCCGGAAACGTCAAGCTCGTTCGCTACAGCGGAACGGGGTTGACGTGTTCGCGGACGACGCGCATCTGCACCATCGCGAGCATCACCCCCTCTTCACCGGCACGGATCGTTCTCACGCTCCTTGCGACGAAGGCGGGGACACGACAGCTTTCCGCGAAGGCGACCGTCGTGGGCGCAACCGATCCAACGCTTGCAAACAACGTCGGAAAGCTTGCCCTGACGGTGCTTCCGAAGCCTCGCGCCAAGCACTGACGCCGACCGCTGTGAGCGGGCCGCGCGGACACAGGCCGAACCCGTAGCCTCGCAAGGATGGTCTTCACAACAGACGACGCGATCGTGGTCGAGGTCGGCCGTCGCGGCAAGCTCCTCTCCGGCGAGCCGTACTTCGCGCCGGGCGTTCCCATCGTCCTCGATCCGAAGGGCGCGGCGGGAAGCCTGCGCAAGGGCGATCTCGCGGTCGTGCGAGCCGGAAAGGGCCGCGCGCGAGTCGAACGCGTGCTCGGGCCCGCCAACCGGATCGAGAACGTGCTCGAGGCGCTGCTCGTCGAACACGGCGCCAGCCAGAGATTCGAGCCCTACGACGAGCCGGAGCCGAGCCTTGAGGGCCGCGTCGACCTGCGCGAGCTGACCACGATCACGATCGACCCGGAGACCGCCAAGGATTTCGACGACGCGCTCTCGTTCCGTCGCGAGCCGGACGGGATCAGGGCCTGGGTGCACATCGCGGATGTCTCCTTCTTCGTCCCCGCCGGCTCGCCGCTCGATCTCGGCGCCGCCGAGCGGGCGCTCTCGACGTATGTCCCCGGTCTCGTCGCTCCGATGCTGCCGCACGAGCTGTCCGACGACGCCTGCTCGCTCCGGCCGCACGTCGATCGCCTCTGCGTCACGGTCGAGATGCCGCCGCACGGCGAGCCGACGTTCTACCGCTCGGTGATCAACTCGAACGCGCGCCTCACCTATGGTCAGGCGGAACGCCGCGATGCCGAGCCGGCGATCGTCGAGCAGCTCGACCTGAACGCCGAGGTCGCGACCGCGCTCCGCGCAGCCCGGTTCGCAAGGGGTGCGCTCGAGATCACCTCGCCCGAGATCGCCTTCTCGTTCGCCGACGGCCGCGTCGAGCGCGCCTGGCGCGAGAGCGAGCCGCACGCACACATGCTCGTCGAGGAGCTGATGATCCGCGCGAACGAGCACGTCGCCGAGTTCCTGTCGTCACGTGGCCGCCAGGCGCTCTATCGCGTCCACGAGCGCCCCGATCCGCAGTCGATCCTGCGGCTCCTGAGCCAGCTCGCCGACCTCGAGATCCCGACGCCGCCCGTCCCGAAGCAGCTCTCGCCCCAGGAGGCCGCCGACCTCGCGGGCGCGATCTCACGGCGTGTCACCGAGTACGTGGCACAGTCGGGGCGTGGGAGGGAGGCCTTTCCGACGCTGATCCTGCGCTCGCTCAAGCAGGCCCGCTACGACCCGTCGAACCTCGGCCACTCGGGCCTCGCGAGCGTCGCCTACTGCCACTTCACCTCGCCGATCCGGCGGTATCCCGACCTCGTCGTGCACCGTGCGCTCCTCCGGGAGCTCGGAGACCGCGACGAGGTCGTGCCGAGCGACCTGTCGACCCTGGCGGAGGAGACCTCGGCCCGCGAGCGCGAGGCCGGCAAGCTCGAGTATCTCGCCGACGACATCTGCCTCGCGTGGCTCCTCGAGGACACGCTCCTCGAGCGCGGCTGGGAGGAGCCGTGGGAGGGAGAGATCATCGGGATGATCGGCTCTGGCCTCTTCATCCGCTTCGGCGAGGTGTTCGAAGGGATGCTCCCGGCCCGGAAGCTGCCGGGCGAGTTCTTCGAGCTGAGCGACACCGGAACAGCCCTTGTCGGCCGCCGTTCGGGCAAGCGCTATCGGCTCGGCGACCTGATCGACGTCCGCGTGGAATCGATCGCCCGTCACGAGGGCAAGGTCGACCTCGCCCCGGCCGGCCAGGGCTCACGCCCGCCACGAAAGCCGCAGGACCGCAAGCCGCCGTCGAAGCAGAAGAAGAAAGGCGGCGGCCGGCGAGGACGGGGTCGCCGCTAGGCCTGTCCCTACAATCGAGGGACGATGGCCGAGAAGCTGATCGCAGACAACCGCAAGGCCCGCCACGAGTACGAGCTGCTCGAGCGGGTCGAGGCGGGGCTCGTGCTCACGGGCACCGAGGTGAAGTCGCTCCGCGACGGCCGTGCCGTGCTCGGGCAGGCCTACGCCGACGTCCGGGACGGCGAGGCGTGGCTCCACGGGGCCGAGATCGCCGTCTACGACCAGGGCAACCGCGCGAACCACGACCCGACGCGCGTCCGCAAGCTACTGCTGCACCGCCGCGAGATCGACAGGATCTACGGCCAGATCCGCGAGAAGGGCCTCACGCTCGTTCCGACCCGCCTGTACTTCAAGGACGGGCGGGTCAAGATCGAGCTCGCGCTCGCCCGGGGCAAGGACGTCCGCGACAAGCGCCGCACCGTCGCCGACCGCGACGCGAAGCGCGACATCGAGCGCGCCCTCAAGTCGAGGCGCTGATGGGCCCGAAGGAGCGCGAACGCGTGCTCGAACGGCTGCGCGGCATCTGCCTCGGGCTCCCGGAGGTCGAGGAGCGCCTGAGCCACGGCGCCCCGACGTTCTTCGTTCGTGGCAAGAAGGCGTTTCTCATGGCCTTCCAGAACCACCATGGAGACGGCCGCTTCGCGATCTGGTGCGCGGCGCCGGACGGTGTCCAGTCGATGCTCGTCGAGGCCGATCCCGAGAAGTTCTTCGTCCCGCCGTATGTTGGCCACCGCGGCTGGCTCGGCGTTCGCCTCGACCGCGGGCTCGACTGGAACGAGCTCGCAGGGATCGCGGAGGATGCATTCGCCGAGGTTGCACCGGCGAAGCTGGTCGAGTTGGCCGCTCGCGCCGGGTAGGCGCCGTGCTTTTCGAGACCGAGATCAGCGATCACCCGCCGGCGCTGGGGTTCGACCTCCCGTTCGACCCGAAGGACGCGTTCGGCAAGGTGCGCGCCGCCGTGCGGGTGACGATCAACGGCTACGAGTTCCGCACGACGGTCGTCGCGATGGGCGGCCGCGTCTTCATCGGCCTGAACCGCGAGGTTCGTGCGGCGGCCAGCGTCGCCGCCGGAGACCGTGTTCGAGTCGAAGTCGTGCTCGACGACGAGCCGCGCACGGTCGAGATACCGGCGGATCTGGCGGCAGCACTCGAGCCGGCGGAGCTTGCGTTCCTGGAGTCGCTGTCGTTCACGCACCGCAAGGAGTACGTCCGCTGGATCGAGGACGCCAAGCGTGCAGAGACGAGGCAGGCACGCATCGTGAAAGCCGCGACGATGCTCCGCGACGGCGTCCGGCATCCCTGATCCGGCTACCATGTGGCAACACACACATACGGGGGCGCCATGGTTTCGACGTGGTCGGTTCTCCGGCAGAGCTGCAAGCGGAGGTCTCCGGTCGGCCTCCCTAAACAACCGGAAAAACAACGCAAGTGCGGAAAATAACCTCGCACTCGCTGCCTAGCCTAAACACCTAGCGCAGCGTGTCGCCCCGAACTCGGCCCGTGGTTCGGGACTCCGGCATCAGAAAACGGGCTGGCGCCAAAGGAAAGTCAATCGCCGGCGGCGCGAGACCAAAGGATGACTAGCCCGGCAGTAGGTGGGTTGCGAACCAGCTGCCCGGGCGAAACTTCAATCGCAGCCTAAGCTTGTAGACGCTCGGTCGGTGCGTCCGCGGACGCGGGTTCGAGTCCCGCCGCCTCCATTGGGGTTGTTCCGGGTATCGCGCCGGAAATCGCCCAAAAGTTGAAGATGACGGCCCGAGAGGGGCCGTTGTCGTTCGTCGGTCGCGGCGAACTTCGTCTCCGAGCGGACCGTGGATTGCTTCGAGCTCGGCCTGGACGATCTCGTCGAACGGCCGGCCCTTGTGGACGATTCGCTCGACCTGGTCGTCGAGCTGCAGCTCTTGCACAAAGCGGTCGAGGATGGTGTTCACACGCGCCGGCGTCTCCGTATTTGAGCTGGAGAACAGCTTCGGCTGTGCGCCGACAGGGCCGGTCTCTAGGGGGACGAGGAGACCTCGCGGGCTGGGACGCCGGCGACGACCACAGCGTCGGCGACGTCATGGATGACGGCCGCGCCGGCGCCGACGATCGCTCGTTCCCCTATGGTTACGGGCCGTCCGAGTACGGCTCCGCCGCCGATGAAGCTGCGTGCGTCGACGCGGCAGCCGCCGCTGAGGTGCGCGCCAACTCCGATGTGGACGAAGTCCCCCACAGTGCAGTCGTGGTCGACGGTCCCGCTGGTGTTCAGGATCACGCCGTTACCCACGCGCACGGCGGCTCCGGCCAGGCTGAACGGCATGAGTACGGTTCCGGCTCCGAGGCTCGCATCGTGCGCCACGACGGCGGCAGGGTCGATTGCCGTCACGAGGGTGAGACCGGCGGCTTGGACCAGTGCCGTGACGGCCTCGCGGTCGGCATTGTTCCCGATCGCGACGAACCCGGCGGTGATCCCACGGGCCCGCAGGTTCTCGAGTCCCGTTTTGCCCCCTACCCACGGGGCTTCGGCGAGTGAGGGCTTCCGCTGCTCGTCGTCATCGAGCACGCATGCGATCCGGTACCGGCCCTGGCGTCGGATGACCTCGCTCACCGAGCGGCCATGCCCGCCGCCGCCGAACACGAAGATCGGTTCGAGCTCGCTCACTTGCCGGCCGGCGGCCGCTTGAGCAACGACTCGTTGTAGAACCTCATGCGGGCGGGGCTCGGCGGTCGTCTCCCCAGGAGCTCTTCGTAGAGCTGTGCGACTGCCTCTGTCATCGCTTCGGTTGTGTAGTGCTCGAGCATCAGCTCTCTGCCCCGACGGCCGAGCTTCTCAGCCAGGGTCGGATCGGCGAGTAGGCGCATGATTGCGGCGGCGAGAGCGGGTGGGTCGCGGGGTTCGACGAGGAGGCCCGTCTCTTCCTCACGCACGGTCTCGGGCATTGCGCCGACGCGGGTAGCGACGGTCGGTCGTTGCATGAGCAGCGACTCGATCGTGCCGCCGTAGTTCTCGTTGAGCGAGCATTGCACGGAAACATCGAATGCGGCGAGTGCGTCCGGGATGTCGTCGCGACGACCGGTGAAGATCACTTGTCCGTCGATCTCCAGCTCGCGGCAGCGCTCCTCGATCTGCTGCTTGTGCACCTCTCCGGCCGCTTCCCATCCGCCTCCGACGAGCACGAAGCGCACGTCCGGGCGGGTGCGCAGAACGATCGAAGCCGCTTCGACAAGATCCTCGTGGCCTTTGAGACCGCGTCCGGCGGCGAGTGGGGGCGCGTACGGTGCCGCGACGATCGGGTAGAAATGCGCGACCTGGCCGACCAGCGGCACATCGGGATCGAGACCGAGCGCCTTGCGGAAGCGACGGCCGTCGGCAAGCGCGGGGTCGAACTTTGCCGCATCGCCGCAATACGGGATCGTGCGGGTGCGACGGGGCGGAACCCCAGCCTCGCGGTAAAGATCGGTAATGCGTTGTGAGCCACCGACGAGCACGGTGTCCATCCACTGGGTGCGAATATCCATGCGGCGAAAGGTCGGTACCTCCAGATGCCAGGGCCCGGGGACCATCGAAATGCGCACCGGGACGCGGGCGACGTATGCGGCCAGCCGGCCGAGAATGATCGAGTTGAAGATCTGTGCGTGCGTGATCTCGGCCTCGAGGCGTCGCAGCACCAGCGCAAGACTCAGAGCACGTCGCAGGAGTGCTGCCGCGTGCACAAGCAGACTCAGACGAACACCGATACGCGGAATCCGCGCGACCATCTCGACGATGCGGCTCTCGCTGGTCAGGTTCTGCGAGCTGACCTCGTACGGCACCCCTGCCTGCTCGAGGCGTCGCGCGGTGTCGCCGTCGGCGCCTGCGATGATCGCGGTTACGTCGTAGCCGCGCTCGCACAGGCCGGCGGACAGATCGACCATCCACTGCGCCCCGTCCGTCGCGCCACAGATCTGGACGACCCTCCGCCGCCGCACCGGCGGACTGCTGGGCCGAGTACCGAGCCCGGGCATCCGCCCATCCTAGTTGCGGAGCGCTTCGCCTCCCGTGGCCGACCGGAAAGTGCCCGCTCCAGTTGCCGCCCCAGCGACTGACGAGGGCGGGTTTCGTCACATCGGAACGATAGGCCCCTCGCGGGCCGTCCAGCCCGCGGAGGGACGCTGACGACGGAGCGTAGGCTCTGCTCGCCAGCAGCCTCATCGCAAGGTTCGACCCCGCTCAGTCGGCCGCCGCACTTGCTGGATCGCCGCGGCCACCAGTGTTCGCGCCATGACCCGTGCATCCCTGACCGGCTTCGGCGATCGCTCGACGAGCGCCTGCGACTGAGCGCCGGCAAAGAGAAGCATCAGCTGCCGCGAGAGCTGCTCTGGGGACTCGGCTCCCGCGGCGCGCGCGCGCTTCAGGACCCAGCGCCGAAGCCTGTCCTTGTGGCGTCGGACGACAGCGTGGGCGGGGTGGTCGGCGTCGGTCAGCTCCGAGGCTGCATTCACGAACGGGCAGCCGCGGAACTCCGGTAGCTGCACCATCGCCTCGAGCTGGGCGAAGAGCCCATCGAGCTGCTCGCGAGGATCGTCGGACGCGGCTTCGGCCGGGGCGGTGAGCATCAGGAACACAGGCAGGTCCAGGCTGTCGTAGGCCGCGACGACGAGCCCGTCCTTGCTGCCGAAGCGCTCGTAGAGCGTCCGCTTCGAGATGCCTGCGGCCTTGCTCAGCGCGTCGACGCCGGTCGACGTGATGCCTTGCCGGTGAAACAGGTCGGCTGCCAGGGCCGCGATGCGCGCGTCGGTGTCGGGCACAGCCGGATGGTACCGATCGGTTTCCACGGCGCGCTCTGGGCCGCTATAGTCGCAACCCATTGGACACCGATCGGTTTTCGAGGAGGCTGCAATGAGGCGTGTGATGGTGCGTTACCGGGTGAAGCCCGACCAGGTCGAGGCGAACGAGGCGCTCGTGCGCGACGTCTACGAGGAGCTCGCGCGCGTGCGGCCCGACGGATTTCGGTACGGCACGTTCAAGCTGGAGGACGGCGTCAGCTTCGTCCACCTCGCGACCCAGCAGGACGGCACGCAGAACCCGCTCGCCGCCGTCGCGGCATTCCAGCGCTTCCAGGAGAACATCGGTGACCGCTGCGATGAGCCGCCGGTGGTGCTGCAGCTGGAAGAGGTCGGCTCGTACCGCCTTGACGGAGACGCCTGATGGGAGCGGGCACGAAGGACGACCCCTGGAAGCTGAAGACCCCGCCGCTGACCTCGGACTACGAGATGCACGTGGACGAGCGCGACGGCACGAAGGTCATCGTGTGCGTCGTCGGCAAGACCACCCTCCTCTACGACGCGCGTGCGATCGACGACCTGCAGGCGATGCTCGCGGCACACGGCGACTGGATCGACCTCGGGAGCGCCGACGAGCAGAAGCCGGCGAAGGACGGTACGGTCGAGGCGTGGGGCCGTTCGCCCGATAACCCTCTCGGCGGTTGGTACGGCCTGAAGAAGGGCCTCCGTGGCCGGTTCGGGATGTACATGCCGCCGCTCCTCGAGGCGCTCGGCAAGGCCGAGGTGGAGCACAACCCGCGGAACAACAGGATGCGCGCGATCTAGGGAGAACGCAGGTCGCACGCGAGGTCATCGGAGGCCGAGGCGACAGCTGGACACCCCGGCCTCCGAAACGCGTATGACTAGTGACCGTGGCCTGGACCGTCGTCGGGCCCGTGATGGCCGCGAACGAGCTGGCCGCGGATCTCGCCGGCCGAGAGCGTCGGGGTGTGCATGTTCGCGTAGGTGAGCCCGGCCTCGATGGCCTTGATGATCGAGTTCAGATCGCCCGCTGCGAACTCCTGCGCGGTCGGGCCCATGATGTCCGCCGGCACGGTCGTTCCGGTGATCGTGACGGGGCCGCTGTCGGTCGACGGGCAGGCGGGCTTGGGGCCGCCGCAGAAGTAGAACGAGACGCCGCCTGAAACGCCCGGCTGGCCGACGTGCACGTGGGCGACGACCGGCTGGTTGTTGGCTGCGAAGCCCTGATAGGTCAGCGACCACGTGAGTTGGCCGTTCCCGACCGTGAGCGTCAGATCGCCCGTGGCGGGCGAGTTGTCGGCCGGAACCTCGCTGTAGCCGTCGAGATGGGCAGTGAACACCTCCGCATGGTTGTTCCGGGGGCGCTGATGGTGACGGCTGGACGCGTAGGCGATCGACGTCGCCGCCAGCGCCAGCACGACTGTTACCGCAAGCGTGAAGCGGGTTCTTCTCGTACGCATGATCCCTCCTCCTCTTGGCGAACGGGCGCGGACAGAGCTCCGCGCAACGTCCCTTGCGTTGCTTCCCGTCTTCCCAGGCGGGTTCATTCGGTAACGCGGGTCGCCCCGGGGATGAGTCAGGTGGCTCGGTCGGTCGGCGGAGGCTCCAGCCCCGCTCGCGGCTCAGTTGCCGGTCTTCGCGAACTTCCAGTTGCAGCGCTTCGTCGCCGTCGCGGCGCCCGGCTGAAACGGCCCGAACGATCCGACCACGCGGGTCGGCTTCGTCGAGCCCGAGACGGTGCGGGTCGTCGCTTTCACGACGACGAGCGGAAGCTGGGTCTCGAATGCCTCGAGCCCCACCGGGCCCGGCGTCTGCGGGACGCCCGCGATCGTCAGCTGCTGCTGCCCGGTGATGCCGTTCGCAACGCGGAGCTGGGCGTTCCCCTGGCCGATCAGGAGCTTCCCATCGGAGGCCCGTACGACGAACTTGAACTTCCCGGGGGCCGCCGCGTTGACCGTCCAGGAAGCGGTCCGTGTCTGGTCGCCCTGGGTCACCGTCGAGGAGCCGCTACCCGTGTCCGTCCACTTCGAGGGCACGAGCAGAAAGGCTCCGGTGACGCTTGCGGGGCCCTTCACCTGCCACTTCTGCGTCTCGGAGTGCTGGTACCCGGGGCCCGTCACGGCGATCGTGCACGAGGCGGAGCCCGACCAGCGGGGCGATGCTGAGAGCTCGTCGGAACCGGCGCGAGCCGTCAGGGCCGATGTGGCCGAAACCGCCAGCGCGACCGCGACGAGCACACTGCGAGGCACGGCGCGATTCTCGCACAGGCCGCGACCGGGTGCCAAAAACGAGATCGGCGCCGTCGTTATCCTCGGACGCGCCATGGCCGACGCACCCGCCCTCGTAGCCTCCGTCGTGATCCCCACACGGAACCGTCCCGAGTTGCTGGCCGAGGCGATCAGCGACCTGAGCGCGCAGGATCTCGGCCGCGACCGGTACGAGATCATCGTCGTCGACGACGGGTCGGATCGGGTCGCGACCGTTCCGGGCGGGATCCGCCTGATCAGGACCGCGCACCGCGGGGTGAGCGCCGCCCGCAACATCGGCGCGCGAGAGGCCGCAGCCGAGCTCGTGTGCTTCGTCGACGACGACGTCTCGGTGCCTCCGCAATGGCTCCGGGAGCTCGTGCTCGGCGCGGAGCGCTTTCCGGAGGCGCTCTGCTTCGGCGGCCCGATTCGCGTACGGATGGAAGCGAGAACGGGAGGCTGGCTCTGCCGCTACTGCGCCGGAGCCACACGCGGCGAGTCCGAGCTCGAGCTCGACGCTCCCGAGGGTGTGATCGGCTCGCATGTGAACGGCGGCAACATGGGCATCCGGAAGCGGGCACTGGCCGAGGCGGGCGCCTTCGACGAGAGCGTTCCCGCCTACGGGGAGGAGACGGAATGGGAGGACCGCCTGCGCGCGGCCGGAGGTCAGATCGTCTACCTGCCGGAGGCCTGGCTGTGGCACCGGCGTACCGCTGAGCATCTCCGGTTTCGGAGCCGCCTCACCCGGAGCTTCCGTGGCGGCCTCGGCAACGGCTACTACGCACGCTCGATCGGCGACGAGGCGACGGTCGGGGCCCGAGATGTTCTGCTCTCTGCCGCACACGTGGCGCGCCGCCGCTGCAAGGGAGGCCTGCTGCACGCGTCCTACCAGGCCGGTTTCGTCACCGGCCGCATCCGGTTCGCCGCCCGAACACGCCGCACGCGAATCTGACGGCCGCCGCGCTCGACTCGATGGAGCGGTCGGCTATCCTCGACGGGACGTCCTGGCCGGTCGATTCGAACGGAAGGTCGCGGAAATGCAGGCAGCTCGACTCTCACTTCTGGCGTTCGCCGGGATCGCCCTGTCGATGCAGGTCGGTTCGGCGACGGCTGCCAACCCGACGGTGTACGTGACCTACCGCACGGATTGCACCTTCGCGCTGACCCTCGACAGCGGCGCAGCCGTGACGACGATCCCGCCCGGGAGCTATCAGGTCTTCGTCTCGACGCCCTTCCCGTTTGCGGACAACCCACCGCCCACGTGCGAGTTCCCGAAGTTCAGGCTCACAGGGCCCGGCGTGGACCTCTCGACCGACCTCTCCGGCGGCGGCGACACGACCTCTCAGCTCAGCGCGACCTTCGCGCCGAGCTCGACCTACGTCGTCCAGGACGGTCAGCAACCGGCGCTCAGCCGCACGACCTTCACGACCGCGGCATCCGGCACACCCGTCGTCCCGACCGTCACCTCGACCACCTCTTCGAGCGGCTCCTCGGCGGGCTCGAAGTCGGCGGACGTCGTCGGCTCGGCCGTGGGCGCGACCGCCGTTCGCGGCGTTCTCCTCGGAACCGTCAAGCCGGGCGGCGCTCGAGCGCTCACCCTCACACGCAACAGGAAAGCCGTCACGACGCTGAAGGCCGGGCGCTACACCGTCACGATCGACGACAGGAGCACGAGGAGCGCCTTCGTCCTCCAGGAGGTTCGCAAGGCCTCGAAGACCGTGACCGGCGTCTCGTTCGTCGGGCGCCGCTCGGTGAAGGTGACGCTCACCGCCGGGCAGTGGTTCTTCTACTCGACGTTCCTCGGCAAGAAGAGCTACTTCATCGTCACCGCCTGAGATGAGCGCACGGCGGATCCGGCTCGTCGTCCTCGCGCTCATGGCCCTTGGTGCCGTGGACGCATCCGGTCCTTCGGCCGCCGCGACGCTCCCGTCGATCTACGTCCAGTACGCGGACGACTGCAGTGTCGGCATCAGCGTCGACGGCGGCACGATCCTCGAGCCTTCGGCCACGCCGGCCGTGATCCCGCCCGGCTCTTACCAGATCGTGCTCCGCGCGCCCGAGAACTCGGCTGCCTGCGCAATCAGCTTCCAGCTGACCGGGCCCGGGGTCCAGCTCCTCTTCGACTTCGGCGGCGAGGGATTGAACGACCAGGCCACGGAGACGCTGCTCCCGGGCTCCACCTACCTCGCTGTCGACCTGAACGAGGCGGCACGAACGCGGGCGGTGTTCAGCACCTCCGCGACCGGATCGAGCAGCACGCTCGTCAAGCAGCCTCAGACCACCGCAACCGGCCACGGCCAGGTCGCGACCGACGTCGTCGGCTCGGCCGTTCTGGCCTACCGCGGCGGCTTGAGGGCCACCATCGGCACGACCGGGCCCCTTGTCCTCAGAGCACACGGACGAGCCGTGACCTCGATCAGGGCCGGACGCTACGACCTCGCCGTCCTGGACAGGACCGCGCGGAGCGGCCTCATGGTCGGCAAGCTCCACGGGCGTGCCGTCGCGCTCACCGGAGCTGCGTTCGTCGGGACGCGAACGGAGCGGGTCGCGCTCACCGCGGGAACCTGGGTGCTCTCCTCGTCGGGCGCCCGAGCGCTCCGGATCGTCGTTTACGCCTGACGGCCTGAAAACACTGCCGGGAGGGTAGACCGAGGTCAACTACTCGTTTACGCCTGACTATTGCCCAGCCGTAGACGCTGACCCTATATTGAAAGTCGGATACAGGCGACGTCCCAGGCAGGCGCCTCGCTCGTCGTCGAAACAGTGTCTCAACCCGCGAAGGCGAAGCTCGCCTCGAGGGAACAGTCCATTTCCGTTCCATGGGAGGAATTGAGTGGCAAACCATCTGAAGATCAAGGTGAACGGGCTGACGCACGGCGTGAGCGCGAGCCTCGATACACCGCTTCTCTACGTCCTGCACAACGAGCTCCACCTGCATGGCCCGCGGTTCGGCTGCGGACTTGCGCAGTGTGGCGCCTGCTCGGTGCTGCTCGACGGCAAGGAGATCCGCTCGTGCGTCACGCCGGTTGCGGCCGTGAGCGGAAAGA